>NC_014375.1:688125-1376250 GCF_000144605.1 Brevundimonas subvibrioides ATCC 15264
GGCCCGAACGGGCTGATCCTGACGGAGATCACCGGCCAGAACGGCGCGGCCGCCTATGACGGCGAGTTGCAGGTCAACGCCGCCTACGTCTCGGTCGAGGCCGAGATCCTTCCGCTCATCACCACCACGGTCGGCGTCCGTTACGAGCAGGCCGAGCAATCGGTCTCGACGCGGAACCTGTCGGGCGACCTGACGCCCGTCCTCGCCACCCGTCTCGAGGAAGAGTATTTCCTGCCCGCCTTCACGGCGACCTGGAACTTCGCCGAGGACATGCAGCTGCGGGTCGGCGCGTCCCAGACCATCGGTCGCCCGCAGTTCCGCGAGCTCGCCGCCCAGCCCTATACGGATCCCGAGAGCGACCGGACCTTCAACGGCAACCCGTTCCTGGTGGATACGGAGATCCTGAACCTGGATGCGCGCTACGAGTGGTATTTCGCCCGCCAGCAGTTCGTGACCTTCGGCGTGTTCTACAAGGACCTCGACAAGCCGGTGGAGTCGACCATCGTCAACACCAACGACACGACCCGCCAGCAGTCCTTCATCAACGCGCCCCAGGCCGTGATCTACGGGGCCGAGATCGAGGCCAAGAAATACTTCGAATGGCCTGACAGCGGCTCATCGTTCATCGCCAACAAGCGCTGGCTGGTGCAGTCCAACTACACCTACTCCGACTCGGAAGTGCGTGTGGACGCCGGTGATACGGTCGTCAGCCCGGGCAATACGACGGCGCAGCCGGCCAATTTCTTCATCGCCGACGGCAGCCGCCTCCAGGGTCAGTCCAAGCACGTCGCCAACCTCCAGCTGGGTTGGGAAGACGACACGGCCCGGTCGCAGGCCACGATCATCGTCAACTATGTGTCCGAGCGGATCACGGCCCGTGGTGCCGGCGCCGCCGGCAATCGCGAGCCTGACTATCTCCAGGATCCCGGCGTGTTCCTCGACTTCGTCTACCGCAAGGACTTCACGGTGGCGGACCGCGATCTGGGCTTCGCCCTGGAGCTGCGCAACCTACTGGGGACCGAGTTCGACGAGTATCAGGAGCTCGACGGCAACAAGATCCGCATCAACACCTATGACCTGGGCTCCAGCGCCTCGGTCAGCCTGACGGCCCGCTTCTAGGCTGTCATCCGTCTACGGATCGGGCCGCCCCTCAGCCGAGGGGTGGCCCTTTCTCGTTTCAGTCGGCCTGATAGACGACCCGGCCGTCGACCACGGTCAGGACGGCATGCCCCTTCGGAATGTCGGCTTCCGGCACGGTCATCAGGTCGATGTCGAAGGCGGTGAAGTCCGCGCGCTTGCCGACCTCGATCGTCCCGAGTTCGTTCTCGCGGAACGAGGCATAGGCGGGCCACAGGGTGAACATCTTCAGCGCCGTGGCGCGGTCCACCGCCTCGTCCGGCCGCCAGTCCGGACGCTGGACCCCCTCCAGATCGCGCCGCGCGACGGCGGCATAGAATTCGATCAGGGGATCGCCGCGCTCGACCGGGGCGTCCGACCCGCCGACCACGATGACGCCGAGGTCCACCAGGCTGTGCCAGGCATAGGCCCCGTCCAGCCGGGCGTCGCCCAGCCTCGCCGGGGCGAAATGGAAGTCGCCGATGGCATGGCTGGGCTGCATCGAGGCGATGATCGGCAGGTCCTTGAACCAGTGATAGTCGCTGGGCCGCAGGATCTGGGCGTGCTCGATCCGCAGCCGCACGTCGGCCCCGTCCGGTCGCTCTGCCGCAGGCACCGCGTTCAGCGCCGCCGCGTACCACTCGGCCACCGAGGCGTTGCCGCGGTCGCCGATGGCGTGGGTGGCGATCTGGATGCCGGAGCGCAGGGCCTGTTCGTACAGGGGCACGATCTGGTCGGACGTGATCTGCATGAGGCCGGTGGTCTCCGGCGCGTCGGAATAGGGGGCGAACAGCGCGGCCCCGCGCGATCCCAGCGCCCCGTCGGCATAGTATTTGACCGCGCGGGTGATGATCCGGCCGTCCGCCGTCTGGCGCGGGCCCGAGGCGAACAGGGCCTGCGCCCCGTCGGGCGTGACGCTGTTGTAGATCCGCAAGGGGGCCTCGCCCGCCTCGGCCATGGCTTCCAGCAGGGGAATGTCCCGCCAGGGCGCGCTCATGAAATGCACCCCGGTCCAGCCGTAGGCGGCCTCGACGCGGAACCCGGCGCGGTAGGCCTCCCGCGTCTGCTCCGGATCGGCCTGGGGCATCAGCGGGGCCAGCAGCTGCTCGGCGGCGTCGACGAACAGGCCGGTCGGCCGGCCGTCCGGACCTTTCAGGATCTCGCCCCCGAACGGTGCCTCGGTTTGGGCCGTGATGCCCAGCCGCTCCAGCGAGGGGGTGGAGGCCACCGAGGCGTGACCGTCCGCGCGCTGCAGCAGGACGATCCGGCCCGGGGCGGCGGCGTCGAGATCGGCGGCGGTCAGGAAGCGCGCGCCGTTGGCGCTCTCGGGCCAGCGGGTCTCGATCCAGCCGCGCCCGACGATGACGCCCTCGGGGTGGGTCTCCGCCCAGGCCGTCAGCCGGGCCATGGCGTCCACGACCGAGGTGGAGCCCTCGAGGTTCAGGGTCAGCTCGCGCCAGCCGATGCCGTCCAGATGGGCATGACCGTCGGTGAAGCCGGGGAACAGGGTCGCGCCCTTCAGGTCGATGACCGGCAGGCCCTCGGCCGGGGGCGCGTCGGCCGCCGATCCGGCATAGGCGATGCGGCCGCCCCGCGCGATGACGACCTCGGCCGTGGGCGCGGCCTCGACCCCGGTGTGGATCGTGCCGCCCCGGATGACCAGATCCTGGGCGTTGGCCGGCAGGGCGAGGGCGGCGAAGGCGGCCGTGGTCAGGAAGACGCGAAGCATGGGAACACCGGGGCTGGCGGAGATCGGACCCCGTGTTCGACCGCGCCCGGCCCGGCGCGTCAAGGCTCCGCTGGTCGCGGGCCAATCGCTCCCCATATGGCGGCGATGAAACTGTTCACGATCGGATATGAAGCGGCGACGCAAGGCGATGTCATCGGGCGGCTGAAGGCGGCGGGTGTCGAGACCCTGGTCGACGTGCGCGCCGTGGCGGCGTCACGCCGGGCGGGCTTCTCCAAGACCCTGCTGGGCCAGAGCCTGAACGCCGAGGGGATCGAATACCGGCACCTGCGGGCGCTCGGCACGCCCAAGGCCGGACGGGAAGCTGCGAAGAAGGGATACATCCGCGAGATGCGGGCGATCTTCGCCGATCATCTGGCCGAGCCCGCGTCGCAGCTCCAGCTGGCCGAGCTGAGGGCGCTGGCCGCCGACAGGCGCGTGGCCCTGCTGTGCTTCGAGGCCGACCACGCCGGCTGCCACCGCGCCGTCCTGGCCGAGCAGCTGGCGGCCGAGGACGGGTTCGAGGTGGTGAACCTGTAGCCGTCTCCTCCCTGTTCGCCGCTTGGCGAATGGGGAGGTGGCGCGGCCCTTCTTCAGGGCCGTGACGGAGGGGGCGAGGGGACGTGTCAGATGAGGGGCGACGGGCAAGACAGTGTCGCCCCCTCCGTCAGCTCGCGAAGGGCTCGCTGCCACCTCCCCATCGCTGCGCGACAGGGAGGAGACGAACTACGCCGCGGGAACGCCCACTACGTCGTCCACCGATCCGGTGGTGACGGGGTGATAGCCCGGCCGGGCCTCGGCATAGATGCGGGTGGCGATGGGGCGGCCCCAGTCGCCTTCGGCCCACAGGGCGGTGAACAGCGGCAGGACGAATTTGCGGCGTCCCTGCGAGGTCAGGAACCGCTCCAGCGTCGGCACGGCGGGCTGGTAGCGATGCGCGACCGCGATCTGCAGCCAGCTGAACAGGACCTCGGCATTGCCCTCGGCGCGCAGGTTCAGGGTCGTCTCCAGATCGGCCAGCTGGGCCGGCGTCAGCCAGTCGCGGCCGGCCGCCGGACCCTCGGGGCGCCAGTTCAGGAAATGCTGCCGCTCCTGCGTCGACCAGCGCGCCCAGGGGATGGCCGAGGCGGGACCCTTGTCGGCGAAGAAGGCCTGGGCCGCCCCGTCGACGGCCGTGAGCGCGGCCGACACCGGCGCGACCGCATTCGACGGCAGGCCGGGCTGATAGACCCAGGCGTCCAGCTGCAGCTGCTGTTCCAGCGCCGCATCGCCCTTGACCAGATTGGCGCGGATGTCGGCCAGGAAGCCGACCGCCGTCATCGGCTGGAAGGCGTGGCGTTCGAAATAGCCCTTCAGCCAGGCGTCGAAGGTCTCGCGCCCGACGATCCGCTCGATGGTGCGCAGGAAGGCGGCTCCCTTCTCGTAGGGAATGTCGTTCAGGCCCGCGTCCGGATCGCGTCCGGTCAGGTCGGTGTGCAGGCGCGTGTCGGCGGCGGGCATCTCGGCCAGGGCGGACTGCAGGTCGGCCCAGCCCAGGACCTGAAGCATCAGGGCGCGGTCGCGGCCATAAACCGCCTCCATGATGCGGTTCTCGAAATAGGTGGTGGTGCCCTCGTTCAGCCAGATGTCGGCCCAGGTCGCGTTGGTCACCAGATTGCCGGACCAGGAGTGCGCCAGCTCGTGCGCCACGAGGCTGACCAGCGACTTGTCACCCGCGACCACCGTGGGCGTGGCGAAGGTCAGGCGCGGGTTCTCCATCCCGCCGAACGGGAAGGACGGCGGCAGGATCAGCAGGTCGTAGCGACCCCAGCGATAGGGGCCGTACAGGGCCTCGGCTGCATCGACGAACTGGCCCATCTCGGCGAACTCGGCCTTGGCGGCGTCCAGTCGGCCGGGCTCGGTCCACACGCCGACGCGGTCGCCCTCGCTGGCGAAGGCCAGATCGCCGACCGCCAGCGCGATCAGATAGGGCGGGACCGGATTGGTCATGCGGAAGCGATAGGTGTGCGAGCCCTCCGGCGCGCCGTCGCCGGCCTTCTCGCCTTCGGGGGTCAGCATCTCGGCCGACATGACGGCCTTCAGGGCCTCGGGCACGGTGATGCGGGCGGAGTAGGTCTGGCGGATGCCGGGGCTGTCCTGGGTCGGGACCCAGGTGCGGGTCAGGATGGCCTGGCCCTGGCTGAACAGGAACGGCTGCTGGCCGCCCGCCGTCTGGGCGGGGGTCAGCCACTGCAGGGCCGCGGCGTCGGGCCGGGTGGCATAGCCGATGACGATCTTCTGGACCTTGCCCTCCTCGAGGGCGGGCAGGGTGACGGTCAGGGCCTGGCCCAGAATGGGGTCCTCGGCCCCGATCGTGAATTGCAGCGGATTGCCCCGGTCGTCGGCGACCGAGCGAATTTCCAGGTTGCGGGTGTCCAGGATGACCTGGGTCGCCCCGGCCTGGCCGGTGACGTCCAGGGTCGCGGTCCCGGCGAGGGTCTTCGTCTCGAAGTCGGTGGTCAGGTCCAGGGCCACGTGCCGGACCCGCGCGATCTGGGGCTGGGCATAGGAATGGATGTCCCGCTCGTAGGTCACGGGGGCGGTCGCGGTGGCGGGCAGGGGCGGCATGTCGGACTTCGGATCGTTTCCGGCGCAGGCGGACAGGGCG
The DNA here is from genome assembly GCF_000144605.1 of Brevundimonas subvibrioides ATCC 15264. Lineage (NCBI taxonomy): Bacteria > Pseudomonadati > Pseudomonadota > Alphaproteobacteria > Caulobacterales > Caulobacteraceae > Brevundimonas > Brevundimonas subvibrioides. Next base: position 693,615 of record NC_014375.1, read on the forward strand.
GTGGCGACGGCGATCATGGAAACCATGCCGATCAGGCGGGCGCGGGACATCAGGCGAACTCCGGGACGTGGGGTGGCGAAGGAGCCCCCAAAGCCCGCAAAGATCAAGAGGCCGCCGGCACCGGCAGAGGATTGCGCCCGACGAACAGCCGGCCCCGCTCGGCATAGAGCACGCACAGCAGGGCGGCGACGCCGCACGCGGTGATACCCACTGTCATGGGCACGACGCTGCCGTCGAACTGCTGTCCGATCAGGAAGCCGGTCAGGGAGCCGATGATGGTCGAGATGAACCCCTGGGCCGAGGAGGCCGTGCCCGCGATGTGACCCATAGGCTCCATCGCCATCGACCCGAAATTCCCCGCCAGCAGGCCGAAGCAGAACATGGTGCAGGCCTGCAGGATGCCGAAGGTCCAGATGGTCTCGTGCCCGCTCAGCGTCACGGCCATGTGCAGGGCCCCGAAGCCGATGAAGCCCAGCAGCGCCGTGTGGCCGATCAGGCGCGACCCCAGCCGTTCGACCAGCTTCGCGTTGACGACCGACGCCACGGCGATGCCGCCGGCGATGCAGGCGAAGACGGTCGTGAACAGGCCGGGCGCGTGGAAGACGTCGAAGAAGATCTGCTGGGACGAGTTGATGAAGCCGAACAGGGCCCCGGTGATCGCCGTCATGGCCAGGGTGTAGCCGATGGAGATGCGGTTGGTCAGCGCCTCCCGGAACGCCCCGGCGATGCGACGCGCCTCGATCGGCTGACGATCGGCGGGAGCCAGGGTTTCGGGCAGTCGCAGGCCCGTCCAGATCATCAGCGCGACCCCGGCGAAGGCCAGGACGCCGAAGATCGCTTCCCACGGCGCGACCAGCAGGATCGCCTGACCCACGGACGGGGCGATGATCGGCACGCCGAGGAACACCAGGAAGCTGAGGCTCATGACGCGCGCCATGGTCCGGCCGGAATAGCGGTCGCGCACGATCGACACGGCCAGAACCCGCGTCGCGGCCGACCCCATGCCCTGACCGATGCGGGCCAGAATCAGGGTCTCGAAGGTGGGGGCCAGCATGGCGACGAGGCTGAACACCACATAGACGCCGACCCCGATCATGATGACCGGCTTGCGGCCGTATCGATCCGCGAGCGGTCCGTAGACGATCTGCAGCGCGCCGAAGCCCAGAAGATAGGCGGTGATCACCCATTGCCGGCTGTTGGCGTTTGCGACGCCGAGGGCATCGCCGATCTGCGGCAGGGCGGGCAGCATGGCATCGATCGCGAGCGCGTTCAGCGCCATCATCAGGGCGATCATGCAGACGAATTCGGGGAAACCCGGCCCCTTGGCGGGCTGTGCGGCGTCAGGCTGGGTCATCGGAACCAGATGCGGTCACCGGGGCGGTGTCGCAACCCTCTGGCCGCTCACTTTTCGCAACTGCGAGATGAAGCGGTGGTGGATCAGGGCGTGAACTGGATGGTCCGGGCGAACTGAACGTCGCGCGGGCCGGGTTCGACCTCGCTGCCGTTCATCAGGGCGATGGCGGCGGCCCCGAACCCCATGCCCGGATGCGTCTCGCCCAGCACCGAGCAACCGTCGACCTTGCCGTCGGTATGGGCGGTGCACTCCAGCGTCACGGCCACACCCGCCAGGACCGGCGCGGGATCGGCCATCATGACGACGGGCTGGACGCGGGGCGCGGCGAGGCTGTCGGCGGTCCTGGTGACACCGGGGTTGGCGGACAGGGCGAGGGCGATGACGAGAGCGATCATGGGACGAACCTTTTCACTGGCTCATCAATGTTTCGGAAAGGACTGCGTTCCACGACCCGCGTCGCCGCCCGCAAATCGGTGGTGCCCCCGGTCGGACTCGAACCGACACTCCTCTCGGAACCGGATTTTGAGTCCGGCGCGTCTACCAATTCCACCACAGGGGCCTGCGCAGGCGCAGAGAGCGCGTGGTCTACAAGCGCCCGGTCCCGGTTTCAACCGTGGCTTCGTTCCGGCCGGGGCCGCGCTGCGCGCGGGACCCGGATCTGACGGTCAGGGGGGGGGCTTCCCGGCCGCCGCCCGGCCTCACCCAAATCCCCATTTCGGGGCCTCACGATCTTTTTGGGCCGACCTGCCACCGGTATCATTCTCCCCGTGAGCGGTGGGGGCATCGAACGTGAACAACGTGATCAGCTATGCGGCCTTCAAGGCCGAGACGCGGCGTATCGATCCGGCCGTGGCCGACATCGTCGATGCCCTGCGGAGTCTGGGGGGCGCAGCCCACCGGGAGGATGTCGCCCACTGGATCGCCCGTCGGCGCGCCGGGCGCGACGTGCGGGCGACAGCGGCCGAGCGCGACGCGGTCTTCAATGCCTTCCAGACCTACATGTCGGCCGCGACGCGACGGCGTCCCGCGCCACTCCTTCACACGCCCTTCGGCCCCGGCACCTACCGCTGGGCCCTGACCGAGGCCTGCAAGGTCCGGCTTGCCGATCGTGCCCCCATCGCCGGCGTGGGGCGCTGAGCGTGGGCCCCGGGAATCGTTCGGGCGGGCAAAGCCCCAGGACCGTCGGCAGGGTCAGGGAGGGCATCGTGATGGAGATGGACCCCGACTCCCGAAAAGCGCCCCCCGGGGGGCCGATCTTCCGGGCGTTCATGCGATGGTTCGCCACCCAGGATCTGCGCCTGTGAGCGGCCGCCCCCACCACGAGGTGTCGGCTCGCGGCGGGCTGGCCTTCTTTCTGCACCGCCATCGCCGGGCGATGACGATCTGGACCGCAACCCTGATCGCGGCGTCGGCCACGGCCATGCTGTCTGTCCTGATCTTCGGCTGACCCCGGACGATCGACGGATCTGACCAGCCTTCAGGTAGCCCTGTCGCGTTCGACGACGATGCCGGCCAGGCCGAGTTTGGTCACCAGGTGTTCGCAGCGGGCACCGGTCTGGTCCCTCAACGCCGCCCAGTCCTTCGTCACCGCGGGGTTCTCCAGGGCGAGGTCGCAGCGATGTCCCTCGCGCGTGACGAGGCCCAGAGCCTGAAGTTTCAGCGCGTGGCGTCGCAGGGTCTCATGCGGCAGCCCCGTGACGCGGGCCACGCTGGCGATCGTCACGGCTTCCATCCCGGGCGTGGGCGACAATCCATCGGCGACGCGTGAATGGGTCGCCGGGAGCCGAAGGCTGCCGCCGACGGCATGGCCGAGCGACAGCAGGACATAGAGACCGGGAAGTCCGATGGACGGGTTCAGGCTTCGGGCGTGCTCGATCCAGCGCAGGATGTGGGCCGTGCAGAGTCTGACGGCGAGACCGCCCAGAACGGGATTGAGCGGCGCGAGCTCCCGGGTCTCCATTTCATAGACGCGCGCATTCGAAAGGCCGGCGACGAACTGGGCGACCGCCGCGCCGAAGGCTCCCATCGCCTGTCCCAGCGGGGGCGACGATACGGTCGCCGCGCTCAGGATCAGACCGTCGCCCTGCTTCTGCAGCGTGCCCTTCCGGACCAGAGCGGCGAGTTTGCTCCGCGCCGTCTCGTCCGCCATTCCGAGGGACTGGGCCACGCTCATGGCGTTCACCGGACGTCGCAGATCGTCGGAAAGCGCGCCGGATTCCGTGACGTCGGATGTGGTCGCGCCGGCCGGTTCGACGTTCGAGCTCAGCACCCCCGCCACGAGGAGAGCCGAAAGGAGATCATCGTCGATCCAGGTGCGCGAGGTTCGGATGAAGCTCAGCGCCAGCCGCTCGTTGAGCCAGGCCGCACGGGCCGCATCGGTGCGCTTTGGCATGACTTGCCGTCCAGGTGTTTGGGCGCAGCAAGAGAGGACGGCGTCGGCCCCCCGCTGCCGATCTGGCGATAACGGCCAGGCCTGGAAAGCTCAAGCTTGCGATGACGGCCTCGTCGCGGATCGTCCGGCCCGCGTGCGCCCGGCTCCCCCGCGTCCCGTTGTCCCCGGCGCGCCACGATTCCGGCCCGAGGGCTTGCGTTCCAGCGTGGTGTAACGCATGTGCGCCTGCATGACCGAACCCCTGCCCGACCTGGCGATCGTCTATGAGCATCCCGACTGGTTCGAGCCGCTGTTCGCGGCCCTGGACCGGCACGGCGTCAGCTATGTGAAGGTGCCGCTGGCGGGCAGCACCTTCGATCCGGCCGCCACCCCCGCGCCCGCGACCGTGGTGTTCAGCCGGGTGGCCATGTCGTCCTTCCTGCGCGACCCCGAACACCCGATCTTCTACGCCCAGAGCCTGTTCGAGCACTGGCAGGGGCAGGGGACCCGGGTGGTCAACGCCTCGGCCCTGAACATCGACACCTCCAAGGCGCGGCAGATGTCGCTGATCGCGCGGCTGGGTCTGAAGGGGCCGGCGACCCGGGTCGCCCACCGCCAGGCGGACATTCCCGCAGCAGCCGAGGGCCTGCGCTATCCGGTGCTGGTCAAGGCCGACATCGGCGGGGCCGGGGCCGGCATCACCCGCTACGAGACGCCCGAGGCCCTCGCCGAGGCCGCCGGCGAGACGTGGTGCCCGGTCGGCGTCAACGGCATCTCCCTGGTCCAGGAATATGCCCCGCGCCGGGACGGCAAGATCACCCGGGTCGAGACGCTGAACGGCAAATACCTCTACGCCATCGACATCGAGAGCCCGGGCGACGCCTTCGACCTGTGCCCCGCCGACGCCTGTCTGGTGCGGCCGGGCGCGCCGACCCTGACCATGACCAGGACCACCCCGCCGCCCGAGCTGATCGAAGCGGTCGAGAAACTGGCCGTGGCGGGCGGGCTCGAGGTGGGCGGGGTCGAATATCTGATCGACGACCGGGACGGCAGCGCGCTGTTCTATGACATCAACGGGCTGTCGAACTTCGTGGCCAGGCCGGTCGAGGTGCTGGGCTTCGACCCGCACGACGATCTGGTCGACTGGCTCAAGGGCATCGTGGCGGAAGAAAAGGCGAAGCGCGCATGAGGTACGGATACTGGGCCCCCGTCTTCGGCGGCTGGCTGCGCAACGTCGCCGACGAGCGCGAGGCCTCGTGGGACAACGCCTCCCGGCTGGTGAAGCGGTCGGAGGCCCTGGGCTATGACCTGACCCTAATCGCCGAGCTGAACCTGAACGACATCAAGGGGATCGAGGCCCCGGCCCTCGACGCCTGGTCGACGGCGGCGGCCCTGGCGGCGGTGACCGAGACGATCGAGCTGATGGTGGCGGTCCGCCCGAACTTTCACCAGCCCGCCCTGTTCGCCAAGAAGGCGGCCAACATCGACCGGATCTCGAACGGACGGCTGGCGCTGAACGTCGTCTCGTCCTGGTGGGCCAAGGAGGCCGAAAGCTACGGCCTGCAGTTCGACCAGCACGACGACCGCTATGCGCGGACGACCGAATGGCTGCAGGTGCTGGACCGGCTGTGGACCGAGAAACGCGTCGATTTCGAGGGCCGCTACTACACCCTGAAGGACGCCATCGTGGAGCCCAAGCCGACCTCCACGCCCGAGCGCCCGCGCCCGGTCATCTACGCCGGCGGCGAGTCCGAGGCCGCCAAGACCCTGATCGCGAGACACTGCGACGCCTATGTCATGCATGGCGACGAGCCGGAGCATATCGCCGCCAAGGTCGCCGACATGAAGGCCCGGCGCGAGGCCTTCGGCCTGCCGCCGATGCAATACGGCATGGCCGGCTATGCGATCGTGCGCGACACGCAAGCAGAGGCCGACCGGGAGCTGGAGCGGATCACGACCATCCCCGGACTGGCCGAGGGCTCACCCCCCGCCGGCTTCGCCAATTTCGACCAATGGCTGTCGGGGACCGAGCTGGAGCGCGAGCTGAAGATCCGCGAATACAGCGTCTCCAACCGCGGCCTGCGTCCCGGCTTCGTCGGCACGCCCGAAACCGTCCGTGAACGGATCGAGGAGTTCGAAGCCGCCGGTCTGGACCTGGTCCTGCTGCAGATGTCGCCCCAGGAGGAAGAGATGGAGCGGTTCTCGGCCCAGGTGATCAGCCGGCCGGCCTGATCCGGGATCCCGTCTCGGGCCGCAGGGTGGAACCGACGTCCGGCACGACGAATCGCAGGGTGAAGGACACCAGACGCCGCGGCACGGGCTGGTCAGGCTGATCGGGCACCTGCACCTTGGCGAGGCGCATCGCGCGAAGCGCGGCCGCGCCGAATCCGCCGTCGAGCGGATACTGGGCCTCGGTCTCGCAGCTATCGAGGCTTCCGTCGCGCTGGGACAGGCAGGTGATGGTTGCGAACCCCCAGGCGTAGGTCCGGAAGCCTTCCGGATAGATCGCCAGAGGAGGGCGGGCCCAGGCGATGCCGGTCGGCAGGCCGCCCTCGGGAACCTCCTCGATCTGCAGGTCTCTTGGATCGACGAGCGGCTTGCCGCAGGCCGTCAGAACCTGATCGACCGCCGACGAGGACGCCGGGAGATTCAGGATGTAGCGAAGGTTGCGTCCGTTCTGCGCGCCGCCCGGCACGACCATGTTGACCACACCGCCATTGCGCAGTGTGCGCGCGAAACGGGCCGGCGAGCCGCTGATGGCCGTCGTGGCTTCGTCTCCGACATACCAGGTTCGTTCCTGGAGCGGCTGGTCACCGAGCGACACGCGCAGCGGTCGCGATCGCCCCTCGCCGGCGGGCAGCCCCATGATGAGGGTCTCGATACTGTCGCTCTCGCCCTTGCACCGCACGACGATATCGATGCCGCTGTCGAACCGCACATAGGCGGCGGTTATCCCTGCGCGATCGGCCAACGTCCAGTCGTCCGCCGGCGGCACCGTATCGGGCGTCTGGGCCTGCGCGAGCCCCCCCAAAGCACTCGCCAGGGCAAGCGCCGCAAGACCAAGAACCGGTCGCGATGTTGAACTCATGGATGGCTCTCCCCCGATGCCCTGGATGCAATCTGCTATAGAAAAATGTTCGCGCGCAACCGCTTTCGCGTCCGCCGCCTATTGCATCGTGAAAATCGTCCGGAAGCCGATGATGCGGGGCCGATAGGCGCCTTCCACCTCGGCGGGACTGGTCAGTCGGGCGCGATCGACACCTCGCAGGGCGGCCCGGCCAAACCGGCCATCGACCGGAAACTCCGATTCCACCGCGCACTGATCCAGCGATCCGTCGGGTTGCAGCACGCAGGTCACCACCGCGACGCCCTCGAGATACTGGGTGAGGGGATAGCGGGGGCGCGGGGGCCGCGCCCAGGTGACGCCCTCGGGCAGCCCGCCCTCGCCGATTTCGGGCAGGAGGGCGTCGCGTGGATCGACCAGCGGCCGCCCGCAGGCCGTCAGCGTCTCGTCGATCGCGGCACTGGATCCCGGCAACTGCAGTTCGTGACGAATGTTGCGCCCGTCCTCCGACCCGCGCGGAATGACGATCGTCACCGGTCCGCCGTCGCGCATGTCGCGGGCCAGTGAGGCCGGATAGTCCGCCAGGGCCACCGTCCGGTCGGTGGTGACGTTCCAGACCGAGTCCGCCAGCTCATCGTCGCCGACCTTCATCCGCAGGATGCGGGTCCGGTCGTTGCCCCCCGCCGCGGGCAGACCCGCGATGACGGCGCCGAAGACCCCGTCCACGCAGCGGAAGCCGATGCCCAGGCCCGTGGTCGTGGGGATATAGGCCAGGGTCGTCTTCTGCTCCGGCTGGCGGATGAGATCCCAGTCCTCCTGGGCGTCCTGGGCCAGGGCCGGCGCGGCGGTGCCCAGGATCAGCAGGGCGGCGAGGGTGCGGTGACGCATCATCTGAACTCACGGACGGTGGAAAACGGGGGCGGGATCAGACCGCCGGCGCGGCCTCGACGTGATCGTCGGGCTTGCCGGCCAGGATGCGGCGGGCGCGGATGACCATCTCGACGCGCTGGACGATCACCATGGCGGCGGCGAACAGCAGGAAGGCGTCCTGGACGGCCAGGGCGTTCAGGTGCCACGCCCCCGCGTGGGTCTCCAGCCACGGCCGGAGCAACGACCGGCTGGCGATCAGCGCCACGATCAGGATGATGCCGAGGGGCGAGGCCTGGGCCTGCAGGCCTCCCTCGGGCGTGCGCTCGATCGTGGTCATCCGGCCGCGCTGGTAGCCGGCGGCCGCGCCCAGGATCACGCCGCCCGCCAGGATCGCCCAGGCCCCCGGACCGAAGGCGGCGTGGCCCGCGCCGGGAGCCTGCGACATGCCCCACAGCCCGAACCCGATGCCGAGCGCGACGAGCACGGGGGCCACCCACATGTACTGGATCCGCAGGGGGCGGGGCTTCTGGTTGCGCAGGAGGATGATGACCAGGGCGATGCCGATCCCGATCAGAGGACCGTACTGTTGTGGTGTCATGGCCCGTCCCCCGGTTTCAGGGGCACGCTATCACGACCTCTGCGTGCGGCAAGCGCGTTCCGACCGCCTGGGTTACACCCGCTCGCTGACCTTGATCGCCACCTTGCAGCCCGCCTTGATGACGGCGCTCAACAGGCGATAGGCGGGGGCCTCGCGGCTGCCGTGTTCGATGGCGTGGTCGTGGTGATCCAGTTCCTCTTCGCGAAACTGCGTCAGCTCGGCGGCGAGTTCGGGCTCCCGCTCGGCCAGTTCGGCGATCTGGTCGGCATAGTGCTGCTCGATCACGCTCTCGACCGCCTCGGTACAGGCATGGGCCGCCTTCTCGCCCATCAGGGCCGTGACGGTGCCGAGACCCGAGGCGGCCAGCGACCACAGGGGCAGCAGGGCCGTGGGGGCGACGCGGTGTTCGGTCAGCAGGGCGTCGAAGCGCGCCTTGTGCACCGCCTCGCCGGCCTGCATCGCCTCCATGTCGGCCGTCACCGCTGCCTTGCCGGGCGCATTCCGGAACACGGCCGCCTGGGCCTGGTAGATCTTGACCGCGCCGTATTCGCCCGCGTGATCGACGCGCAGGATCTCGGCCAGCCGCGCACGGGTCTGTCCACGGCCCGGACGGGGCAGGGGCACGGGACGCGGACTAGTGTTTCGGGGCTCTGGCATCCTTGGGTCTCTTGGCGGCGAGCAGGCTGAACACCGCCAATGCGGCGGAGATCAGCGCGTTCCACCCTGCCATGGACACGCCCAGGAAGCTCCACGTCACCGCGTCGCACATGGCGATGCGCGGCGCGTCCCCGACGCCGAGCGCCAGCGACGTCAGGCTTTCCAGATCGGCCACGCCGCCGCCCGCGCAGGTCGCCGGCAGGCTCCACCATTTCAGCTCGCCTCCGGCATGGAAGCCCGCGGTGATCGCGCCGGTCGCGAAGATGGCGAACAGCAGGAAGGCGGCGATCCGCGGCGTCCCGCGCCGGGCCTGGCTGATGATGGCCCAGGCCGTGGCGATCAGGGCCACGGCGACCGCGCCCCAGTAGACTTCGCGCTGCTTGAGACACAGGTTGCAGGGGCTGAGGCCCGCGAACCGCTCGAACGCATGCGCGGCCGCCAGCATGGCCAGGGAAATGGCCAGGGCGAAGGCGGTCCACCAGCGGGTCAGGACACGATAGGCGCTCATGACGTCGTTCTTAACCGGGGCCGTGGCGCCGCGCCATCCCGCTCAACCGGTGAAGTGCGCCATCAGCCCGACGGCCCATCCCGCCCCGACGAAGAAGCCCACGGCCACGATGGTCAGGGCCGTCGCCCAGCCGGTCGCCACAGCGGCCCCGGCGGCGACGAACAGGCCGTCCCGCTGGATCAATCCGACCGACAGCAGGCTCAGCGCCACCGAGGGGACGGTGTTGGTCATGGGCAGGACGATGGTGACGGTGGCCAGGATCATGAAGGCGGCCGCCGCCTGTTCGGCGATGCCCCGCGTGAAGATCGTCAGCCGGGGCCGCGACAGCCGCTCGAACCAGCCCATCCGCTTCACGGCGAAATCGGCCATCCGGTCCAGCATGGCCTTGGACACGGTCCGCTTCAGCAGCGCCTCGGGCAGCCACGGCTCTTCGCGCCCCACCAGCATCTGGCCGGCGAGCAGCAGGATCGGAATGCCGACGATCTGGGGCACGCCGTACAGGGCCGGGACCAGGCAGGGGATGGCCAGGATCAGGATCATCAGGCCGAACGCCCGTTCGTCCAGCCGGTCGCGGATTTCACGCAGCGTCAGGCCGTCCGGGCCCGAGACCTCGGCCAGACCGGCCACCAGGCCGATGAAGCCCTGGCGGTGGTCGTCCGTGTGCCGGTTGATCGTATCGCTCATGCCGTCAGCCCCTAGCCAAATCCCGGCCGCGATGCGAGCGCCGCTTCACGCCTGCGCGACCGCCGCTTGGCTTGTGGCGTCCGCGACACTAGGTTCCGCGCCAATCGACCGGCGAGACCGGTCACCCCGACCTTCAGGAGACGCACCATGGACGACCTGACCGCGCACGCTTCCACGCCCGACGCGACCATCCCCGCCTACGAGAATCCGCTGGGCGTCGACGGTTTCGAGTTCGTGGAGTTCACCGGCCCCGACCCCCAGGCGATGATCCGCCAGATCGAGGTCATGGGCTTCGTCCAGACCCATGTGAACCCGAAGAACGGCGTCGTCCGCATGAAGCAGGGCGACATCACCTTCCTCGTCCACACGAAGCCCGAGGGTCACGCCGGCGAGTTCGCCCGCGACCACGGCCCGTCGGCCAACGGCATGGCCTTCCGCGTCAACGACGCGAAGGCCGCCTTCGACAGCGCCGTGGCGCGCGGGGCCCATCCGGCCGACGCCCACGACGGCGGGGCCTTGGGCGAGGGGGCCTATGTGCTGCGCGGCATCGGCGGCAGCCTGCTCTACATCATCGACGCCTATGGCGAGACCGGCTCGCTCTACGACAGCTGGGACGAGATCGAGGGCTGGGAGGAGGCCGAGCGCAAGAACAACGTCGGCCTGCACCTGCTGGACCACCTGACCCACAATGTGAAGCGCGGGCAGATGCGGACCTGGTCCGGCTTCTACGGCGACGTCTTCGCCTTCGAGGAGCAGAAGTATTTCGACATCAAGGGCAAGGCGACGGGGCTGTTCTCGCAGGCCATGATCGCGCCCGACCGCGCCATCCGCATCCCCCTGAACGAGAGCCAGGACGACAACTCCCAGATCGAGGAGTTTCTGAAGCGCTACAACGGCGAGGGCATTCAGCACATCGCCCTGGCCACCGACGACATCTTCGCCACCGTCGAGGCGATGCGCGACCGTGGCGTCCAGTTCCAGGATACGATCGAGACCTATTTCGAACTGATCGACAAGCGCTTGCCCAACCACGGGCACGACGTGGAGCGGATGCGCAAGAACCGCATCCTGATCGACGGTTCGGACGAGGACGGCCTGCTGCTGCAGATCTTCACCCAGGACACCTTCGGCCCGATCTTCTTCGAGATCATCCAGCGCAAGGGCAACGAGGGCTTCGGCAACGGCAATTTCCAGGCCCTGTTCGATTCCATCGAGCTGGACCAGATCCGTCGCGGCGTCATCAAGGTCGACGCCCATTAGGGTCGCGCCCCCCCACTGGCTGCCCTTCCTCGGTCCCCTGGCGGCGGCGATCGTGGGCGGGCTGGTGGGCGAGTTCGGCCTGGGCGGCGGGTTCTGGATCGTACTGGGCTGTGCCCTGGTCGGCGGCTTCGCGCCGATCGTGGCGTATCGCGTGTGGAAGTGGTCGCATCACAAGCGAGAGCCCTGAGCCTGCGACCGTTATTGACGTAGGCAGGTGCTAGACAAGCCTTTCCTCGACCGATCCATCCGACCGGGTCGGACGGGTCGGACGGTGTTTTTCGATCGGGCCTCGGCTGGACCGGTCGACGACCGTACCGCAGGATGACGGCTGCCTCTGAAGTCAGGAACGCCCCGATGATCACCCGCGCCCTTGCTGCCCTCCTTGCCGCGCTCGCCCTCGGCACGCCCGTGGCCGCCCAGGACCGGCCGGTCTGGTCCTTCGCCATCCATGGCGGGGCCGGCGTGATCGAGCGGGCCAACCTGTCGCCCGAGCAGGACGCCGCCTATCGCGCGTCGCTGGCGCGCGCGCTTGAGGCCGGGGCCGAGGTGCTGCGGAACGGCGGCGCGGCCCTGGATGCGGTTCAGGCGGCGATCCAGCTGATGGAGGACGACCCCCTGTTCAACGCCGGGCGCGGTGCGGTGTTCACGGCCGCCGGTCGCAACGAACTGGATGCCGCCGTCATGAACGGCGCGGACCTGACGGCCGGGGCGGTCGCGGGCCTGACGACCACCCGCCACCCGATCGCCGCGGCCCGGGCGGTGATGGAGCGCTCGCCCCACGTCATGCTGATCGGCGAGGGGGCCGACACCTTCGCCGCCTCGGTCGGGCTGGAACAGGTCGATCCGTCCTTCTTCTTCACCGAGCGCCGCTGGCAGGGGCTGGAGAGCGCTCTGCGCCAGAACAATCTGCCGATCCCCGACAGGCCCGAAGGCGCGCCGGCTGCCCCGGTCGGCGGACTGGCGGCGAACGATCCGGGCATGCCGCCGCTGAACGAGCGCAAGTTCGGTACCGTCGGGGCCGTGGCCCTGGACAGCGCCGGCCATCTGGCCGCCGGCACCTCGACCGGCGGCATGACCGCCAAGCGCTGGGGCCGGGTCGGGGACGTGCCGGTGCTGGGCGCGGGCACCTATGCCTCCAACCGCGACGGCTGCGCGGTCTCCGCGACGGGCGACGGCGAATACTATATCCGCGCCTCGGTCGCCCGGGACATCTGCGCCCGCATCGCTGGCGGTGCCTCCGGCCAGACGGCGGCCCAGGCCGAGGTCGACGACGCCCTGTCGCTGGGCGGTTCCGGCGGCGTCATCGTCATGGATGCGCAAGGCGTCCCCGCCTTCGCCATGACGACCTCGGGCATGTATCGGGGCCGGATCGGTCCCGACAGCCCCGCGACCGTCGCCATCTATGCGGACGAACGATGACCGGGGCGACGGGAACTCCGGGCGACGAACTGACCGCCATGGCGACCGAGGAGCTGAACGCCGCCTGCTCGCTGACCTGGCCCGAGCTGAAGCGGATCACGCCCTGGGGCGACAGCTTCGAGGGCTTCGCGCCGTCCGGCCGTACGGTCGAGGTCGAGCGCCGCTATCTGTGGGCGGTCGATCCCGAAGGGGCCATCGTGGTCGAGGTGGAGGTGCGCGACGCCTCGGCCCGAACCGGCGTCGAAGCGCGCGCCATCCTGCATGCGCCGGGCTAGGCAGAGCCTGTCGGGCCCTCGCCGCGACCGTCAGCCCACAAACAGGGCCTGCCATTAACCTTTCACTGGCGTGACGCGGGTCGCTGATCCATGATCGGTCAAGTCAGCGACCGGAGGGCAGGATGAGCTATGCGCAGGACTTCCAGCCCGCCGAGGCCGTCTTCACCCCCGCCGCCGACGGTCTGATCCTGGACGTGCCCCCGCTGATGCTGGGGATCGGCCTGCTGCTGTTGCTGCTGGCGGGCTATGCGGGCTGGAGGCTGGCCCGGCACCGTCAGCCGACCTCGGCCAGCGCCGCCGCCGCCATCTGGAAGGACATCGACGAGGCCATCCGCGCGGCCATGACCGCCCATTCCGATTCCCTGCGCGACAAGGCCCGCGCCCTGACCCGCACAATCGAGACCCGGCTGGGCAAGACGCTGACCCTGACCGGCGGGCTGACCGCCCTCGAGGCGCTGGACGCGGCCCTGGACGAGGCTCCGCATGATGGCGGGCATGGCGGGCATGGCGGGCATGGCGGGCACGGCGGGGGGCATGACGATCCCCACGCGCCCGTCCACCCGGCCGGGGATCACGACGAGCCCGAAGACGCCGCAATCGACGCCTCCGGCTCGACCGTGGTGATCGAACGCGCCCGGCATGTCGTCATTCATGCGCCGGCCCCGACCCCCGCGCCGGGGCACGACAGGCCGCGGCCCAGACCCGCTCCCACCGAGGCCGAACGCCGGCAGGCCATCCGCCACGCCGTGTCCGACCTGAACGACCACTGGCGGCTCAAGGAGGTCCGGATCGCCGAGATCGAGGCTGCCCACCGCGAGCTCTCCGCGCCCCGCCGGTGACGTCGGCGGTTTCGCAGCAAGTGAAAACCCCCTAGACCTGTGTCCATGAAACTCGCCTCACTGAAGCACGGCCGCGACGGTCGTCTGGTCATCGTCTCCAACGATCTCGCCTGGTTCACCGACGCCTTCCTGATCGCCCCGACCCTGCAGGCGGCGCTCGACGACTGGGATCGTTGCGAGCCTCTGCTGCGGGCCCTGGCCGAGAGCCTCGAGCACGAGGCCGTGCCGCGCGGCCGGTTCCACGAACGCGACGCCGCCGCTCCCCTGCCGCGCGCCTATCAGTGGGCGGACGGCTCGGCCTATGTGAATCACGTCGAACTGGTGCGGAAGGCGCGCGGGGCCGAGATGCCTGACACCTTCTGGACCGATCCCCTGATGTACCAGGGCGGCTCCGACCGGTTCCTCGGGGCCCGCGATGCCATCCCCCTGGCTGACGAGAGCTGGGGCTGCGACCTGGAGGCCGAGATCGTCGTCGTGACCGGCGACGTGCCCCAGGGCGTCACGCCCGAACATGCCCGCGCTCACATCCGGTTGGTCGGCCTCGTCAACGACGTGTCGCTGCGCAACCTGATCCCCGGCGAGCTCGCCAAGGGCTTCGGCTTCGTCCAGTCCAAGCCCGCCAGCGCCCTGTCCCCCGTCTTCGTCACGCCTGATGCGCTCGGCGACGCGTGGATGGACGGCAAGCTGCACGGGGCGCTGTCGGTCCAGCTGAACGGGGCCGAGTTCGGCCGCGCCGACGCCGGGGTGGACATGACCTTTGACTTCGGCGTGCTGATCGCCCACCTGGCCAGGACCCGCTCGCTGGTCGCCGGCTCGATCATCGGCTCGGGCACCGTGTCCAACAAGGGTGCAGACGGCGGTCCCGGCCAGCCGGTCGCCCAGGGCGGTCTCGGCTATTCCTGCATCGCCGAGGTCCGTACCGTCGAGACCATCGCCACCGGTGCCCCGGTCACGCCCTTCCTGAAACACGGCGACACCGTGCGGATCGAGATGCTGGACGGCCGCCACCACTCGATCTTCGGGGCCATCGAACAGGTCGTCGAACCGGTCTGACTACCGGCTCACATCGAACGCCAGCAGAAGGGTCTTCTGCAGCGGGTTGTCGTTGTCGTCGCTGAGCAGATACAGGCGCGTCCCTGTCGGCGTCGCCACCGCCGCGATGCCCTCGAAGTTGTCGGTCGAGGCAGGCGGACGCAGCTGGATCAGCGGAGGCGACAGGACGCCGTCTGCCGACAGCCTCCGGACGCGGACCGCCATGGTCAGCGGCGGGCTCCAGTAGCGTTCGACCACGAACCAGCCGCCCGCCGGATCCACGTCCGCCCCGGTGAAGCGGAAGCCGTCGGCCGGCATCACAGGGGCAGTCCCCGGCGCCACGCACCTCGCATGGCAGACCCAGGCCCCGCCACCTTCTCCCAGAACCAGCCAGCCACCGTCGGGGGCCGCCGCCAGACCTTCCATCCCCGCGTTGTCGGGAAACGCCGTCTCGGGGCTCGCCAGCGCCACGGGACGATCGACCGCGTTCCGGCCGTAGGACCAGATGCGATGATCCCGCTCGAAAGCGACCAGCACCCGCCCATCCGCAAGGATCGCCAGCCCCTCCGAGTCCGCATTGGCCTTGGGAGCCAGGACCGATCCGTCCGGCCCCGTCAGAGGCCTCGCCAGCGCGCCGTCGGCCGAGGTCAGTCGTCCCCGGTCATCGAGGCGGAGGGTGAACCGGATCAGCTGGCCGAAGTCGCTGACGACCCAGGCCCGGTCGCCCTCCATCTTGAGATCGGAGAGACCGTGCAGGCCCGGGCCGCGCAGGACCAGCCCGCCCGCCCAGGTGACGCCGGGCGCCAGGGTCGCGCCCCCGATGCCCAGCGGCACGCGTCGCGCCTCGAGGCGGATGGGGGTGTCCTGCCCCGCGACGGGCCCGGTCAGGCTGGTCGCCACGGCCGCACACGCCGCAGCTCCGATCAGCGCCGCGGCGCAGACCAGCCGGATCGCCGTTCGCATCATGCGGCCCGTTTGAGCCGTCGTCCGCGCTTGCCGGTATCCTTGGGCGCGGCCTCGAACAGCTCGGCCAGCTTCTCGATCATCACCCCGCCCAGCTGTTCGACGTCGACGATGGTGACGGCGCGGCGGTACCAGCGGGTCACGTCATGGCCGATGCCGATGGCGATCAGCTCGACGGGGCTCTGGGTCTCGATCCGCTCGATGACGGCCCGCAGATGTTTGTCCAGATAGAGCGCGGCATTGGCCGACTGGGTGGAATCGTCGACCGGCGACCCGTCGGAGATGACCATCAGGATCTGCCGCGCCTCGGGCCGGGCCTTCAGCCGGTCGTGCGCCCAGGTCAGGGCCTCGCCGTCGATGTTCTCCTTCAGCAGGCCCTCGCGCATCATCAGGCCGAGGTTCTTCTTGGCCCGGCGCCACGGGGCGTCCGCCGCCTTGTAGATGATGTGGCGCAGGTCGTTCAGCCGGCCGGGCATGGGCGGCTTGCCTGCGGTGATCCAGGCCTCGCGCGCCTGTCCACCCTTCCAGGCGCGGGTGGTGAAGCCCAGGATCTCGACCTTGACCCCGCAGCGCTCCAGAGTCCGGGCCAGGATGTCGGCACAGACGGCGGCGACCATGATCGGCCGCCCGCGCATCGAGCCGGAGTTGTCCAGCAGCAGGGTCACGACCGTGTCGCGGAACGGGCTCTCTGACTCGGCCTTGAAGGTCAGGGGGCTGGTCGGGTCGGTGATGATCCGGGTCAGGCGCGCGGTGTCCAGCACGCCCTCCTCGAGGTCGAAAGCCCAGCTGCGGTTCTGCTGCGCCATCAGCCGGCGCTGTAGCTTGTTGGCCAGGCGGGCGACGACGGAGGACAGGATGGTCAGCTGCTGGTCCAGCAGCGAGCGCAGTCGCTCCAGCTCCATCGGGTCGCACAGGTCGGCGGCGTCGATGACCTCGTCATAGGCGGTGGTGAAGACCCGGTAGGCGTCGATCACGCGGCCGTCGTCGGCGTTGTCCTGACGGTTCGGCAGAGCCCCTTCGGACACGTCGGGGCCGTCGTCGGCGGCGTCGCCCTCGTGCTGGGCCGGGGAGCCGTCAGGGCGGGCGTCGCGGTCCTGCTCGGAGGTCGGGTCTTCGGACGCGCCGTCCATCGACTGGCCACCCTCGCCGCCGCTTTCGTCTTCCTCGTCGTCCTGGTCCTCGGACTCGTCGGGTTGCTGGGGCGGAGGCTCGTCCTCGCCCGGATCGTCGTTGGCCTCGTCGCCGCGCCCGTCGCCGGGGTCCAGATCGAGGTCGCGCAGCACGTCCTTCAGCGCCGCCCCGAAGGCCGCCTGATCGCCGGCCGTCAGGGCCAGCCGGTCCAGGGCCCCGCCTGCCTTCGCCTCCAGACCCTCGCGCACCAGGTCCAGCATGGCCCCGGCCCCGTCCGGGCTGCGCTGGCCCGTGACCCGCTCGCGCAGCAGGAGGGCGACGGCCTCGGCCACCGGCACGCGATCGGCCTGGGCGACCCGCAGCGCGCCCATCTTCTCCAGCCGGGTCAGCAGGGCCGCGTTCATGTTGGCGCGCACGCCCGCCAGCGCCGCCGAGCCGTGGGCCTCGATCCGGGCCTGTTCGACGGCCTCGAACACCTCGGCGGCCCGGCTGTCCAGCGGGCGCAGGGTGGCGTGCACCGCGGGGTCGTGATTGGCCAGCCGCAGGGCCAGCCGGTCGGCCTGGCCCCGGACATTGGCGGTGTCGCCATCCGACGGATTGCGGGGCGGATGGGGCAGGGTCAGGACGCCCCCGTTCAGGCGCGGGCCTTCCGATCCGAACACGACCTCCAGCTCCGACTGCTCCGCCAGCGCGCGCGCCGCATGGGCCAGCGCGCGCTTGAAGACCTCGGCAGGGGTGTCGGCGGGGGGCATGGTGTGCAGTTAGGCCGTCAGGCCGCCAGAGGCTAGAGCTCTGCTCCCGTCGTGCGCATGATCTCGGCGCGCAACTCGGGCAGGCCCAGGCCCTTTTCGGCCGAGGTCACGGCGACCGCGGGGAAGGCGGCCGGGCGTTTGGAGATGGCCTTCAGCGTGGCGGCCTGGACCGTATCGCGCTCGTGGGCCTTGATCTTGTCGGCTTTGGTCAGAACGATCTGATAGCTGACGGCGGCCAGATCGAGCGCGTCCAGCGCCTCGGTGTCGACCGATTTCAGCCCGTGGCGGGCGTCGATCAGCAGATAGACCCGCTTCAGCGTGACGCGGCCACGCAGGTAGTCGCGGCCCAGATTCTGGAACTGGCGCACGGTCGACTTCGACGCCTTGGCCCAGCCGTAGCCCGGGAGATCGACCAGCCGCAGCTTGGCGTCCAGGTCGAAGAAGTTGACCTCGCGCGTGCGGCCGGGCTCGTTCGACGCCCGCGCCAGCTTGTGCATGCCTACCAGCCCGTTGATCAGGCTGGACTTGCCGACGTTGGAACGACCCGCGAAGGCGATTTCGGGCAGATCCGGTTCTGGCAGCTGCTCGATCTTGGCGGCCCCCATGACGAAGGTCGCGGGCCGCGCGAACAGCACGCGCGCGGCCTCGATCTCCTCGTCGGTATACTCGGTCAAGCCGGAGCCTTCTTCAGCTTGCCGATGAAGTCGTCGATCGGGTTCTCGGCCCCGAAGCGGTGCATGATGAAATACTGCTGGGCGATCGACAGGATGTTGTTCCACGCCCAGTAGACCAGCAGACCGGCCGGGAAACTGGCCATGATGAAGGTGAAGATGATCGGCATGAAGGCGAAGATCTGACGCTGGACCGGATCGGGCGCGGGCGGGTTCATGGCCTGCTGCAGCCACATGGTGAAGCCGTACAGGATGGCCAGGACGCTCAGCGCCAGGGTGAAGCCGCCACCGGTGTGAACCCCGATCAGCCCGCCGATCAGGGGCGCGCTGGACGGATCCCAAGGGATCAGACCGAACAGGGTCCAGATGTTGGTGGGATCGGGGGCCGACAGGTCGCGGATCCAGCCGAAGAAGGGCGCATGCCGCATCTCGATGGTGACGTAGAGCACCTTGTACAGGGCGTAGAAGACCGGGATCTGGACCAGGATGGGCAGGCAGCCCGCCAGCGGATTGATCTTCTCCTTCTGGTACAGCTCCATCGTGGCCTTCTGCTGGGCCTGCGGATCGTCCTTGTTCTGCTCCTTGATCTTCTCCATCAGCGGCTGGAGTTTCCGCATCTTGGACAGGCTCTCGTAGCTCTTGTTGGCCAGCGGGAACATGATCAGCTTGATCGTCAGCGTCAGCAGCAGGATGGCCACGCCGAAGTTGCCGACCAGGCCGTAGAAGAACTCGACCAGCAGGAAGATCGGCCGCGTCAGGAAGAACAGGAAGCCCCAGTCGATCGCATAGATGAAGCGCGGCAGGTCGAACTGCTTCTCGTAGTCGGCCAGGATTTCGTTGCGCTTGGCCCCGGCGAACAGGTGCTGGACCTCGGTCACCTGACGGCCCGGCTGGATGGTGCGGGCGGCACCCAGCATCCGGGCCTCGTGGATGTCGTAGGTGGCGGCGTCGGTCACGCGGAACTCGGCCTGGATGGCCTCGTCCTGCGGCGGGATCAGCGCCGCCATCCAGTATTTGTCGGTGATGCCCAGCCAGCCGCCGGTCGACTCGTGCTCCTGGCGCGGCTTCTTGGCCCAGTCGCCGTACTTCAGCTGGCTGGTGACGTATCCGTCCCCCTTGGAGAAGGTGCCGATGCCGCCCTCGTGCAGGATCTGGGTCTTGCCCAGCGCCGGCGGCACGCCCTGGCGCTCGACGCGGCCATAGGGGGCGATGGTGATGGGGGCGGTGCCCAGGTTGGCGACCGTGTCGGTCACGGTGAACATGTAGCGGTCATCGACCGACAGCACGCGGGTGAAGCGCAGGCCCTGACCGTTGTCCCAGGTCAGGGTGACCGGCGTCGCCGGCGTCAGGGTCGATCCGGCCGTCAGCCGCCAGACGGTGTTGGCGCCCGGAACGCCACCGGGGACGTTCGGCCCGGTCCAGCCGAACTGGGCGAAATAGGCGTGCTCCATGCCCTGCGGCCGGAACAGCTCCTCATAGGGCGAGGTCGGGTCGATGGTCTGGCGATAGTTCTTCAGGAACAGGTCGTCGATCCGCCCGCCCTGAAGCGACATCGAACCCTGCAGCGTGGGCGTCGAGACCGGGATGCGCGCGACGTTGCCGAGGGCCTTGGTGCGGTCGGTGACGAAGGTGACCGGGCCGGTCGCGCCGGTGGACGCCGGGATGCCCGCCGTGGGCGTGCCCGCCGCGGCGGCTTGCTGTTCCTGGGCCTGGGCGGCGGCAGCCTCCTGCGCGGCCCTCCGCTGCTCGGCCTGCGGGCCCATCACGAAGATCTGGTACACAATCAGGATGATCGCCGTCATCACGGCGAAGATCACCATGTTGCGCGTGTTCTCGTTCTTCATGCGGGTCAGGGGTCCTGAGGGGGCGTATCGGGGGTCGTCGGGCCGTCGTCGGCCTTGCCGGACCGGCCGGGGCCGGGGGTGGTCGCCAGCCTTGTAAGCGCCGATTTCACATCGTCAAGCAAACGGTCCCAGGACCGGTCGGCCGTGCCCTGCCGTGCGATCAGCACATAGTCGCTGCCGGGCAGTCCGTGCAGGGGTACCATGGCCCGCGCGGCTTCTCTCAGCCGACGCTTGCAGCGGTTTCGATCGACCGCCCCGCCGACCTTTCGCGTCGCCGTGAACCCGACCCCGATGGCCGGATCCCCGTCGTTCCGCTCCAGCCGCTGAACCACCACCGCGCCCCGCGCCAGCGAAACGCCCTTCGCGGCCGCCAGGAACTGGGGCCGTTTGGTCAGGCGCTGGATCTTGGGGGTGTCTGTCATCATCCTCACCCGTGCAGCGAAGCGAAACGGGGGAGGGGGACCGCGGAGGCCGCCTGGCCGACGGGGTGGAGGGGGCGGAACTGAGCACCGGGTCTGGGGTCGCCCCCTCCACCACGACGCAAGCGCGCCGTGGTCCCCCTCCCCCGCTACGCGGTGGAGAATAGCTGCTTAGGCCGTCAGTTTCTTGCGGCCCTTGGCGCGGCGGCGCGCAACAATCTTCTGTCCGTTCTTGGTGGCCATCCGCGAACGGAAGCCGTGACGGCGCTTGCGCACGAGTCGCGACGGCTGATAGGTCCGCTTCACGGTCGGCTCCAGGGGTTATGAGTGATGCGCAAGGACAAAAGCGTCCTTCGCAGGAAGGGCGGGCGTATAAGGGGGCAGGCTTCGGCTGTCAACGCCGGGAAGGGCTCCCGGACGTCGCTGGAGCGTTGAGGCACGATGGATCGCATCAAGAAATATCTGCCCCTGGTGGTCCTGGCCTGCGTCATCGCCCTGATTTTCGCCATGGGCTGGAACCGCTATCTGTCGCTGGACACCCTGCGAGACCACGGCGCGGATCTGCGCGCCTATGCGGCACAGAACTATGTCCTGGCCCTGCTGGCCCTGATGGCGGTGTTCGCGATCCTGACGGCAAGCGTGGTGCCGGGCGTCTTTTTCGTCACCATCACGGCCGGCTATCTGTTCGGTCCCTGGGTCGGGGGCGTCTCCACCGCCATCGCCGCCACCGTCGGCGCCCTGATCGTCTATGCCGTTGCCCGCTCGGCGCTGGGCACCGATCTGCGCAACAAGGCCGAGCGCGATCAGGGGATGCTGAAGAAGGTCTGCGCCGCCATCGACCGCGACACCTTCTGGTACGTCCTGGCCTCGCGCCTGGCTGTGGTCGTGCCCTTCCACATGATCAACGTCGCCGCCGGGATCATGTCGGTCCGGCTGATCCCCTATACGATCGCCACGGTGATCGGCCTGCTGCCCGCCCACATCATCTACTGCTGGATCGGGGCGCGGCTGAACCAGCTGCTGGCGGAAAACCCCGATCCTGACTTCCAGGCCCTGTTCGGCCAGTTCTGGATGCCGATGGCGGGCGTCTTCGTTCTCGCCGTCGTCCTGCCCCTGGGGCTGAAGGCCGTCCAGCGCCGCCTGCCGGGTGTCGCGACGCCATGAGCGTGCCGGACGTCCGTACACCCGGCCCGCTGGATCGCCTGCGCGACCGACTTCGGCTTCCGGCCGACTGGAGAACGCGATTCCGGCCCCAGGCCCCGGACGGCCTTTCGTCGCGCCTGTTCCTTCTGACCGTCCTGTTCACCCTGGTGGTGGAGGCGCTGATCCTGGGACCCAATGCCGCCTCCTTCCACGAGCGCTGGCTGCTGGACCGGCTGCAGGCGGCGGAACTGGCCTCCGTGGGCGTCGAGGCCCTGCCCTACAATGCCGTGGACGAGAAGACGGCGGATCAGCTGCTGCGCATCGGCGGGGTGTCGGCCGTGGCCATCAGCGATCAGGGCGTCATGCGCCAGTTGCTGCGCGCGCCCAACCTGCCCCGGACCCCCGACTTCATCGACCTGAGGCGCAAGAACAGCGGCGCGCGCCTGGTCGACCCCGTCCGCACCCTGTTCGCCCCCGCCGACCGGTCCATCCGCGTCCGTGCGGCCCCGCGCTATCGGTCCGGCGACTTCATCGACGTGGTGGCCCCTGCCGAGCCCCTGAAGCAGGAACTGCAGGCCTTCCTGCTGAACAGCCTGCTGGTGTCGCTGCTGATCTCGGCGGTGGCGGGGGGCCTGCTTTATGCCGGTCTGGCCTTCCTCGTCCTGCGGCCCCTGCGCCGCGTGACCCGTTCCATCGAAGGCTTCGCCGCCGACCCCAACGCTGCGGCCGATCCGCCGTCCGACCGCCACGACGAGATCGGCCGCGTCGAACGCGAACTGGCCCGGATGCAGGAGGAGGTCCGCCTGTCTCTGCGCTCGCGGTCCCGCCTCGTCGCGCTGGGCGAGGCGGTGGCCAAGATCAACCACGACCTGCGCAACATGCTGACCTCCGCCCAGATCGCCTCGGACCGTCTGGCGGATTCCGCCGACCCCCAGGTCGCCAAGGCCCTGCCGCGGCTGGAGCGGGCGCTGGGCCGCGCCGCCGCCCTGACCCGCAATGTGCTCGACTACGGCAAGTCCGAGGAGCCCGCGCCGGTGCTCGACCGTCTGGCCCTCGCCCCCGCCGTCGCCGCAGCGGCCGAGGATGCGGGCCTGGAAGCGACCGGCGTCAAACTGGTCAAGGCCATCCCGGCCCGGTTCGTCGTCCACGCCGACGGCGACCAGCTGCACCGCATCCTGGTCAATCTGATGCGCAATGCCCGTCAGGCCATCGAGGGCGACGCCAGCCGCGCCGGCCGTCGCAAGGGGGCGGCCCTCGGCTCGGTCCTGATCGAGGCGGAAATCCAGGCCGACTGGTCCGTCATCCGGGTGATCGACGATGGTCCGGGCATTCCGCTACGCCTGTCCGAGCGGCTGTTCGAACCCTTCGTCAGCGGGGCGGGGGCCGACGGCACGGGTCTGGGCCTGACCATCTCGCGCGAGCTCGCGGCGGCTCACGGCGGGGAGCTGCGCCTCGTCGAGACCGGCCCGACGGGCACGACGTTCGAGCTGAGGCTTCCGGGCCAGGCCTAGTCCGTGCGCGCCACGCCCTCGCGGCGGTCGTCGGCGCCCCCGTCCCAGTGATCCCCGCGCCAGATGCCGCCATGCAGGCCCGAGTTCTCGGACGTGTTGGGGGCCAGGACGATGCCATTGGCCTCCAGCCCGGCCTCCAGCGTCGGCCCGAACCGCGCCGTGTCGGCCCCGAAGCCGGGCCCCTTGGCCACCAGATTGGGCAGGTCGAAGGCTGCCTGGACCGGGAGGTCCCAGACCAGGGTGGCGATCAGCCCCTTGGCCACATAGGCCAGGATCGAAGAGCCGCCGGGCGATCCCATGGCCCCGACCAGCCGGCCCTGGCGGTCGAGGATGATGACCGGTGACATGGACGAACGCGGCCGCTTGCCCGCCGCCACCGCATTGGCGACCGGCTGTCCCTCGGCCGTCGTGGGCGTGAACGAGAAGTCGGTCAGCTGGTTGTTCAGGAAATAGCCGTTGGCCATGCGTCCCGATCCGAAGACGCTCTCCACCGTCGTCGTCATCGACACGGCATTGCCCCGGGCGTCCACCACGACGAAGTGCGAGGTGCCGGCCGGCTCCCGCGTCGCATCGGGCGCGCGGAAGATGCCCCCCGGCGGGGTGCCGGCGACGGCCGCCCCGGTCAGGCCGGGGGCCAGCGCGGCCCGGCTGGCCACGTAGTCCGGGTCCAGCAGCCCCGCCACCGGCACGCCGACGAAGGCCGGATCGCCGACGTAGCGGTCCCGGTCGGCGTACATCAGCCGCTGCAACTGGGCGAATGTGGTCCAGGCCCCGGCGCTCGTCTCGCCCCCGGCCAGGGCCCGCGCCGCCTCCGGCGTCTCGGCCATGGCCAGAAGCTGCAGCAGGCTGACCCCGCTGGAGGGCGGCGGCGGGATGCAGACGACATAGATCCGGAACGGCCGGCACAGGGCCTCGCGCGCGATCGGGCGATAGCCGGCCAGATCGGCCGTCGACAGAGTCCCGGGCCGCGTGCCCTCATGCACCGTGTCCACGATGGCCTGCGCCAGCGGCCCGGCATACAGGGCCCCGGCGCCCTCCCGCGCCAGGGTCGCGACCGTGGCGGCATAGGCCGGGTTCCGCAGGGTGTCGCCGGCGACGTAGCGCGTCCCGTCGGCCTTGGTGAAATAGGCATCGGCCCAGGCCGTCCGGGCCTGGCCGCCGGTCAGGGCGATCATGCCGGCCAGTCGCGGGCTGACCACGAAACCGTCGCGCGCCAGCCGCTCGGCCTCGTCGAACAGCGCCGACCAGGGCAGGGTACCGTGATCCTTCTGCGCCAGTCCCAGCATGGCGACCGCGCCCGGAACCCCGGTCGAGCGTCCGCTCAGGACCGCGTCGAGGAAGGGCAGGGGCCGTCCGTTCTCGTAGAACAGCTCCGGCGTGGCCGCCGCCGGAGCCGTCTCGCGCCCGTCATAGGCGGTGACCGCGTTCGTGGTGGCGTCGTACACCATCATGAACGACCCGCCGCCCAGCCCCGAGGACTGGGGTTCGACCAGCCCCAGCACCGCCTGGATCGCCACGGCCGCATCGACCGCCGACCCGCCGCGCCTCAGGATCGCCAGACCCGCCTCCACCGCCAGCGGATTGGCCGCCGTCACGAACGGACCGCGCGCCGGCGCTGACGGCACCGGGGTGGCCGGGGCGGAGGGTCCGCCGTCCACCCTCTGTGTGGGAGCGGCCGGCAGCGTCTGACATCCGACGAGGCTCGCCACGACGAGGAAGGTCAGCAAGGCGCGGATCGGCGATGTCGGCATGAAAACCCTCTGGTACGCGTGTGCCGGGCGGCGCACCCCACCGACCTAGGCCCGGCGGTTCCGCCCGCCAACCCCCCGGCCGCGCGCGCATCGCGCACTTTGCTGGAAATCCGGGTTGCGTCCCCCGGATCGACCCGCTAGATACCCGCCCTCGCCGAAAGGCCTGTGCGCGCCCGTAGCTCAGCTGGATAGAGCATCAGACTACGAATCTGAGGGTCGGACGTTCGAATCGTTCCGGGCGCGCCATTTTTCTCCCAACAATAACAGTACTTTATATCCCTCGCCCGAGGGCCTGTTTTGGGGAGGCTGTGGTGCTGATAAGGGCTTCGTAAGCTCCACGGTTAGGCAGTCATTGCCTCGCCTTGCTGCCAGAGGGTTTCGTAATGCTCGATTTTGTCGCTCGCGAGCTCTCCCTCAAACTTGGAGACTGACGCCGGTGACCGCTTCGCAATGTCTTTAAACGATTGCGAAATGAGCCAAACCTCTCGGCCGTCAACAATCACAAGCCGGTCGTGTAACGCACCTGGTGGGGAATACCGAACCTCAACCCTCACTCTCGCAGAGATGGGGTCACTCTCCCACTTAGTGGCCGACGCCCTGAGGCCGGGGTCATACTCCGCGCGCTTTACAGCCAAACACCTAAGGCCAACACGAGCCGCTGCATGAGGTGCGAGATCGGTGAAGATTGATGAGTTTAGATATGGATCGACCACTAGCATGTTGTCGCAATCGGTCTGCATCAGCCGAACGAGCGCGGCGTAACCGTTCCAAGTGTCACCGCCCGCGATAAATGAGCCTCGCATTGAAGTTGGTGCCAGCAACTCCATTCGACTGTATGCATCGTGAAGTGGGATTAGCAGGTTAGCTCGGCTGTGGGAGTAGCTGCCCAGAGCCGTGCGAGCCATTCGGAACGCCACAATCGCTGGTGTGGCATTCGCGGCGTCTAGCAGGGCGTCCGCCCTACCGAGCCATCGAATCTCTTCATTGGTGAGCGCCGTTTGATATTCGAAGGGTGGTGCTTCCTCGATTGCAGACTGAAGCAGCGCCAGAAGCTGTGCAGGCGGAAGTTTGGTGATTGCCATTCGGAAGCATCTGTTGAGAGACCCGACGACGTCAATGGTACGCTTCAAGCCGCGCTCTGAGCGACGCGACAACCGCAGGCGTCGGTGCATCGCGAGGCTCGCTTTCAACCCAATGTTGACTGACTAGCAACGTTCTGCGAGCGTGATTGCAACAGGGAGCTCTTCAATGTCCATCCGCACAATCATCGGTGCCGTCGCCTTGGCTGCGCTAGCCACCGGCGCATCGGCTCAGACATACGGTTACGGACAAGGAAGCAGCTACGGAAGCTCCTACGGCCAACCAGCCCGTCCGGCACCTCCGGTCAGCTATTCCACCATCGGGAACACGACCTATGGGTCTAACGGTAGCACGGCCTCCACGATCGGAAACACGACATACAGAAACAATGGCGTCAGTTCCTCGACGATTGGGAACACAACTTACTACTCGAACGGCACGTCATCTTCGACGATCGGCAACACCACTTACGGTTCGAATGGTACTACGGCGAGCACCATTGGCAACACGACCTACATTCGCGGACCGAACGGGACTACACGCACGTGCTCGGTGGTAGGATCGACTACGTACTGCCAGTGACGGATTTGCCGTCTAGCGGCTTGGATAACCACCCCCTAAGCGCTTCAACGACCGCAGGCATGTCTCGGCTGTCATAGCGGCCAGCGGCAATGCCTTCCTCAACTTCGGCCTGAAACTCTTCCCACCCCTGCTGTCCCCCGAGCAGCGCGAGCAGGGGGTTCTCGCGGTCCTGCGCGGGCTCGTGTACCCGAACCAGCAGGGTTCGCGCTGTAGCCACTCCTAGCGCCGCCCCAGCGCTATGGCCCGCGCTAGCGCGAGCATGGTGGCCTGCCCGACCGCGACTGCCCGCTGGTGCGCTGCATCAGACGGATGCGCAGCTAGACGGGCAGATAAGGGATATGGGGGTCGGGCGCGGGTAGGCGCTGGTGCTGGTGAACTTCCGGTCAGACGGGGCTATCAGGCCACCGATCGCAGCGAGACCATGGGCAATGGCCGTATGACCTACTGGCGGCGCGGCAATGACTGCGTGTCCATCCTGACCCGCGATGGACGCTATGACTCGATCAATCAGGCCGGTCGCGCCGAGTGCGGCGGGGGCTCGTCGTCCAACACGGGCGCGATCGTCGCCGGCGTCGCGCTGGTCGGCCTCGCCGCGGCCCTCGCCTCGCACAGGGATCGCCACAACGACGCCGACGCCGACCACGACCGCGAATACGAGCGCGGCTACCAGGCGGCGCTCTACGGCTCGAACTAGGATGATCGCCACGAGAGCGAGGGCTATCACGAAGGCTTTCTCGCGGGGGAACGCGAGAGCTCCAATCGTCGTCACGCCAGCAGCGGCTGGATGCGCGGCGTCCCTGATGCCGCCCAGCGGGCTTGCGGCGAGCGCGCCGACCGACAGACAGACCGGCCGTCGGGGTCGAGCGTGGCGGTCGGCATGCGCGAACTCGGTCGCAACGAATATGAGCTGACCATGGCCGCGGGCTGGACGCGCTACACCTGCCGCGTCAGCGGATCGGGGGAAGTGCTGTGGCTGGAGCCCGCCCGCTGATCGCCCCGCGCGGGCGCTGACGTCTACCATGGTGCAGACTGGCAATGCCCCTCGATCCTCCGCCTGTGCGAGCCAGGCGGGTTCCGAACCGATTTTTCCTAGTACCGCGAGCTTTGAACCATGTTGAAACCGGCCATCATCGGCGCGGCCCTGAGCGTGCTGGCGGCGTGCGCCTCGCAACCGGCACAGGACGCCGGTGTCGCGTCAAATCTGGCCTCGCCCTGTCAGAGCCGGGCCGTCGAGATCTATTTCGCCGACCAGCAGGATGCGCTCTCCCCGGCGGCTGACACCGCGCTTCGCTTCGATGTGGCGTCGGCGCTGACCTGCCGTATCGTGTCGGTGCGCGTCGTGGGACTGGCCGACGCGCTCACGGGGACTGCCGAAAGCAATCAAGCCCTGTCACAGCGCCGCGCTGACCGGGTGGCGGCCAGGATAACAGAGCTGGGGGTGCCGGCCGGGTTGATCACCACGGAAGCCCTCGGGCAGGAGGACGCGATGACCGGCTCGATCGAGCGACCGCTCCGTCGCCGCACGCATATCGAGTTCAGTCTTTCAGACCCCGCGTAACGCCCTTCACGACCGCCCGCCGGCCGCGTGATCGAGGGCCTGACCCCTGCGATCGCACCCCGTGTCAGCGGGGCACCAGCCTGTCGGTGGTCACGAGGTTGGGCGGGGATTGTCCCGTCTCCAGCGCCGACAGGCCGCTCAGCGTCGTTTCCGCGATCGCCGTGAGAGCCTCCTCCGTCAGGAAGGCCTGATGGCCCGTCACCAGGACGTTCGGGAAGGTGAGGAGGCGCTGGAACACGTCGTCATCGACGATCTCGCTGGACAGGTCCTCGAAGAACAGATCGCCCTCCTGTTCGTAGACGTCCAGGGCGACGCCGCCGACGTGACGGGTCTTGAGGGCGGCGATGAGGGCGGCCGTGTCGATCAACGCGCCTCGACTGGTATTCACGATCACCACCCCCGGACGCGCCAGGGCCAGCGTATCGGCATTGATGAGATGGCGGGATTCCGGTGTGAGCGGGCAGTGCAGACTGATCACCTCGGCCTGGGCGAAAAGAGCCTCGCGGTCGACATACCGGACGCCCAGCGCGACCAGCGCCGCATCCGGGACGAGGTCGTGGGCGATGACGTCGCAGCCGAACCCGGCCTTCAGGATCCGGGCCACGAGCGCCCCGATCCGTCCTGTGCCGACCACGCCGACGATGCGGCTTGAAAGGTCGCGCCCGATCAGGCCGTCGAGCGAGAAGTTGTTCTCCCTGACGCGGGCGCAGGCGCGGGGAATGTTACGGTCCAGCGCCAGCAGCAGGCCGACAGTGAACTCCGCCACGGCATGGGGTGAATAGGCTGGTACGCGCAGAACGGCGATGCCGGTGGCCTCGGCCGCGACGAGATCGACATTGTTGTAGCCGGCGCAACGCAGGGCGATGGCCGTGACGCCTTTTGCCGCCAGTGCGTGGATCACGTCGGCGTCCAGGGTGTCGTTCACGAAAACGCAGACTGCCTCAAAGCCCTCCACCAGCGCGACCGTCGTCCGATCAAGCCGCGCGTCGAAGAACGCCAGCTCGTGTCGGTGGTCCGCATTGGCGTTCTGCAGGAAGCAACGATCGTATGCCTTCGTCGAGAATACGGCCGTCCGCATGGGTTATCCGCATCGGTGAGAGGTCAGGAAGTTACAGAGTACGGGAAGCGTGGAAGTCTGTCGCTGCAGCTCTTCCCGGACCTCCGGGCCTGAAGGCGCCTTCACGCTCATGAGGAGGGGACGGCCCTAGAGTGGCCAAATCTGAACGATGAGTGGCGGCCCCGCCAGCAAGACCAGAAGGCTCAGCGGAGCGCCCAGCCGGGGGTAGTCCGAGAACCTGTAACCGCCCGGTCCCATGACGAGCGTGT
The DNA here is from genome assembly GCF_000144605.1 of Brevundimonas subvibrioides ATCC 15264. Classification (NCBI taxonomy): domain Bacteria; kingdom Pseudomonadati; phylum Pseudomonadota; class Alphaproteobacteria; order Caulobacterales; family Caulobacteraceae; genus Brevundimonas; species Brevundimonas subvibrioides. Next base: position 723,277 of record NC_014375.1, read on the forward strand.
TGCACTGGTGTCCGATGGGGGTCAGGAAATCGCACGCCGCGCCGACGGCCACGGCCATCAGGAAGGGGTCGGGGTTGAAGCCCAGTTGCCGGGCCAGGGTCGCTCCGATGGGGGCCACGATGAGGACGGTCGCGGCGTTGTTCAGGAACGGTGTGACCGCCATCGACGCCAGCATGACCCCGCCGATGGCCAGGATGCCCGGCAGCCCGACGAAGAGATTGCGGAGAAGTCCGGCAATCAGATCAGACCCGCCAGTCTGCTGGATGGCATCGGAGACGGGGATCAGGGCGGCGATGAGTACGAGCAGCGGTCCGTCGAGGGCCGAGTAGGCCTCGCGGATCTTCAGACCGCCGAGGGCGACGATGACAACGGCCGCACCGAAGAAGGCTACGGCTACCGGGACCGCGCCGAACCCGACCAGCGTCATCGCGATCGTCAGGACCACGACAGGCAGGAACTGCTTGCGGCCGCTTCCCAGGCGGACTTCGCGCTCCGCGAGCGGCAGCAGGTCGAGTGCCTTCAGCGCGGTCGGCAGCCCCTGCTCGGCACCCTGTAGAAGAACGATGTCACCCGGCGACAGTTTCGCCGTCCGCAGTTGCTGGGTCAGCTCGTAGCCGCTGCGCGAGACGCCAAGCAGGTTGATTCCGTGCTGGCCGTAGAGATCGGCCTGTTTGATCGACTGGCCTCGAAGCGGAGAGTTGCGGCCGACGACCGCTTCGACGATCGCGATGTCCTCTGCGCCATTATCGATGGCGATCGGCCGGTTCTCGCGGATCAGCTTCAGCCGGGACCGAGCGATGAACGCTTCGAGTGCCTGCTGTTCTCCTTCGACGAGGAGGACATCGCCGGGCTTGACCACCACATTGCCGCGAGGACCCGTCCGGCGCTGACCATCCCGGATGAGCGCCGTGATCCGGACCTCCCTGTCCCCACAGTCGACGAGCGCAGAGACGGTCATCGAGCCGGGTGGCCAGTCATCAGGCGCGCTGACTTCCGTGGAATAGGCATTTGCCGCCAGGGCGGCGTTGAGGCTTGTCGCCCCCTGCCTGTTCTTCGGCAGAATACGATAGCCGAACGCCAGAAAGACCAGCGCCAGGGCCGTCAGAGCCAGGCCCACGGGCGCGAAATCATACATGCCGAACGGTTGGCCCATGACCTCTTGCCGGACCTCCGCGACGATGATGTTGGGTGCCGTCCCGACGAGGGTGACCATACCGCCCGCCATGGCGCCAAAGGCCATCGGCATCAGCAGTCGGGACGGTGCAGAGCCGGTCCGGCGCGCCACCTGAAGGGCCACGGGCATCATGATCGCCAGGGCGCCGACGTTCTTGGTCACCATCGAGAGCAGCGTGACCGCGCCGGTCAGGACGGGCACCTGGCTTTGCTCGGTCTTCAGCAGCGGGAGGACCCGACGCATGGCCAGTTCGACAATGCCGGACCGCGCGAAGGCCGCCGAGACGATCAGGGCGCAGGCGATGATGACCGTGACGTCGTTCTTGAAACCGTCGAAGGCTGCTTCGGCCGGAATAATCCCCAGGGCCAGGCCCGCGACCAGGGCGACGAGCGCCACGAGGTCATAACGAAACCGGCCCCAGATGAAGGCGGCGATCGTCAGCGCAATCAGTCCGAACGCCAGTCCCTGCTGCAGTGTCACGCCCGGAGCCCCCTCAGTAGAGGCAGTTCAACGCCAGCGCGTGCCAATCGGATGCAAGCGGAACCGTATCCGGCCGCCGCACGCTCCTCAGGCCATGGCGCTCCCCGATCTTGCCCACTTCGAAGACACCCGACTGTTCGCGCTCGGAGGCTCGGCCGTCACGGTCGGGGGGCTGGTCACCGGCGGGGTGATCATCGTCGTCGCCCTGCTGTTGTCGAAGCTTGTCAGCCGCGCGCTCTGCCGGATGCGCGAACGGTCGCCCCAGAAGTCGACGGCGGCGCTCTATCTGCTGGAGAAGCTCGTCGGCTACGGGCTGATCATCCTGGGTGTCGCTTCAGGGCTTTCGGCCGCCGGCCTCAACCTGTCCTCGTTGGCGGTGTTCGCCGGTGCCGTCGGTATCGGCATCGGGCTGGGCCTGCAGGGCGTGGTGAAGGAGTTCGTCTCGGGCCTGTTCCTGATCTTCGATCGCATGATCTCGGTCGGCGACTATGTGGAGCTTGAGGCCGGGGTGCGGGGCGCCATCATGGAAATCGGTCCACGGGCCACGCGCATCCGCACCAACGACAACGTCAACATCATCGTCCCCAACTCGGCCTTCATCGAGGACCGGGTCACCAACTGGACGCTCAAGGGCGATACCCGCCGCATCCATGTCCCGTTCAGCGTCGCCTATGGCGCAGACCGCGCCCGGGTCCGTGACGCGGTGCTTGAGGCGGCTCGCGCCAGCCCGTTCACCCTGCCGGAAACGGAGGCACGCAAGAGCCAGGTCTGGCTGGTGGCCTTCGGCGAGCGCGGCCTCGACTTCGAACTGCTGGTCTGGCCTACCCAGGCTTCGGTGAAGCGGCCAGCGGGCATGCATGCTGCCTACACCTGGCTGATCGCGGACGCCCTGGACGCCGCCGGGATCGAAGTGCCTTTCCCCCAGACGGACGTGCGGCTCCGAAGCCTGTTCGGACGGGAGGGCGAGGACGCCATCCAGGCCCTGGGGCTCGGTCAGGACGGCAAGCGGATGGTGGGGCCCGATCGTACCGAAGACCGTCACGCGCCGCAGGAGACGACCAACGATGCGGCCGAGGAACTCCTGACGCCCCCCGATTTCACGGATGACGACGGAGCCCCGTCGGGTGGCATCCGGAGTGGGACATGACCCGATCCGGTTGCGCTTGAGCCATCTGGCGCGACGCTAGGCGATTGCGCTGACCAGCCAGACCTTGCCCGGCATCACGACGCCGCGCCCCTGACGAACTGGTCAATGCCCGCCAGCCAGCGGGCCCCCATCTCGCCGGCCCAGTCCTCGGGTTGCGGGGCCTCGGGAGTGTCAGTCCGGGAGGCGGTCATCTTGTTCTTCCTCGGGGTCGTTCAGGGGGCGAGATGATCAAACACCGGCGGCCGTCCCGAAGACTGCGCCCGCGCTCTTCCAGAGCATATAGGCCGCGACCACGAAGATGAGGATCGAGAAGACGGTCGTCAGCAGGCCGGTCGTGCCGGACAGCTTTTTGGCCACCAGCGCCCCGCCGAAGCTGCCGGCCAGACCCCCGAGGATGAAGACCCCGGCGAGGGGCCAGTCGATCAGGCCGGAGAACGCATAGTTGAGCGCTGTCGTCAGGCCGAAGGCCGTGACCGCGACCAGCGATGATCCGATCGCATTGAGGATCGGCATGCCCGTCGAGGCGACCAGACCTGGCACAATCAGGAAGCCGCCGCCGATTCCGAAGAAGCCGGAGAACACCCCGGTGCCCAGCCCGAAACCGAGGACTTTCGGCGCGTTCTCGCGATTGCACTCCGCGCCCGGATTGCCGACATCGCCGCGCCCGCGCAGCATCAGGACGCCGACGACGACCATGACGATGGCGAACAGGAACAGCAGCTTCCCGCCGTCGAACGCCTTGCCGACGGTCGAACCGGCAAAGGCCCCGGCGACGCCCGCACCGGCATACATGCCCGCGCAGCGCCATTTCACGGTGCCATTCCTGGCGTGGTTCATCAGCCCCGCCGCCGCATTGGCGGCGACGGCCAGGGCGCTGGTGCCGATCGCGACGTGGGCGCTGGGCACGCCGACCAGATAGACCATCAGCGGCACGGCCAGGATCGATCCGCCGCCGCCGACCAGTCCCAGGGTGAAGCCGACCAGGCTGCCGGACAAAGCCCCCAGCAGATACTGGATGGGTTCGAGGGTCACGCTGCGTCACTGTGCTGGGGTTGCGCCATCCACTCATGGCCCTTCAGCATGCCGTTCCAGTAGATCCACGGCAGGGCTTCGGATTTCAGCAGCCAGGACAGGCGCTGGGGCCTGGTGCCTTCGATGATCCAGCTTGGGAAGCTGGGCAGAAGCTTGCCGCCATAGCCGAACTCGGCGAGCAGGATCTTGCCGCGCTCGACCGTCAGGGGGCAGGAGCCGTAACCATCGTAGACAGCGGTCGGGGCCTTTCCGGCCAGGACCGCGATCAGGTTCTCGGCCACGACGGGCGCCTGCTTGCGCGCTGCCGCCATCGTCTTGGCGTTGGGCGTCGAACCGCCGTCGCCGAGGCCGAAGACGTTGGCATGACGGACGTGCTGAAGGCTCGCTTGGTCGACGTCGACATAGCCCGCCTCATTGGCCAGCGGGCTGTGGGCGATGAAGGTCGGTGCCTTCTGAGGCGGCGTGACGTGGATCATGTCGAAGGCCTTCGTGACCTCGCCGGACTTCTCTTTGAAGGTGGCGGTGCGGTCGGGGCCGTTGACAGCAATCAGGGTCGACTCGAACTGCAGATCGATGCCGTAGCGGCTGACGTACTCCATCAGCGGCGGCACGAACTCCTTCACCCCGAACAGGACCGCGCCCGCGTTGTGGAATTGGACATCGATGTCCTTGAGGGCACCGCTCCGCAGCCAGTGGTCGCAGGACAGATACATCGCCTTCTGCGGCGCGCCGGCGCATTTGATGGGCATGGGCGGCTGGGTGAACAGGGCGGTCCCGCCCTTCAGGGTCTGCACCAGCTCCCAGGTGTAGGGCGCGGTCTCGTAGCTGTAGTTCGAGGTGACGCCGTTCTGGCCGAGCGTTTCGGGCAGGCCATCGATCGCGGCCCAGTCCAGGGTGTTGCCGGGAGCCACGACGAGGGCGCGGTAGCCGACCGTGCTGCCATCCTCCAGCGTGACCTGATCCCGCTCCGGTTCGAAGCTGGAAACCGCACCCTTGATCCAGCGCACGCCCGCCGGGATCACTGAGGCCTCGGCCCTTCGAGTGTCTTTTACGTCGAACACGCCGCCGCCGACCATGGTCCATCCGGGCTGATAGTCGTGGGTTTCGCGCGGCTCGATCACCACGATGTCGAGGTTGCGATCGCGCTCCATAAGAGAGGCCGCGGTGGCCAGGCCCGCCGATCCACCGCCAACGATGACGACGTCGGCGCGCTCGGGCTGCGCGCCCGTCGGGTCGGTGATCCGCGGTTCCAGGCGGGTCCGCAGCGCCGAGAGATCATAGCCCGCCCCGGCGGCGGTCGCGATCAGGGCGTCCGCCGGCTGTGCCCCGGCCTGGGTCAGAGCCCACAGCGTCGTCGAGCGCGTCCCGGTGCGGCAATAGGCGAGGATGGGTCCGTCGAGCCGCATCAGGGCGTCGGCCATGCCGGCGACGTCGCCGTCGCTGATCTTGCCGCCGACTGTCGGGACGTGGGCAAAGCCCATGCCATGGGACGCGGCCAGGGCCTGCATCTCGGCCGCGCTCGGCTGTCCCGGCTCCTCGCCGTCGGGCCGGTTGTCGATGATCGCGCGAAACCCGTCGCGGGCCGCCTGGGCGACGTCCGCCTCGCTGAGTTGGGGCGAGACCGAGAGGGAGGGCGTGAGGGCCTTGAACGGCATGACGATCGTCCTTGAACGGGGATGTTCGGGTACAGGCTCAGCGCCGCCGGGGCCGCGTGGACAGGCCGAACGGCATGTAGGCCGGGCAGGTCGCGGTCAGGCTGGTCAGCAGGAGGACAACGGCGACGGCCCCGAGGACGAGGGCGAGCGTTCCGCTGATCCATCCCAGGCCATAGGCCCCGATGACGGCGGCGACGGCGACAAGCCGGATAACCCGGTCGATCGTTCCCATGTTCTTCACGGCGAGACTCCTACGGTTAGAGGGGGCGATGCGGCCGATGCGACCGCGCCGTATTGCGACCTCAGGCGGCGGTCGGCCGGGTCGAGAAAGACCAGTCAGTGTATTTGAAGCCTTCGTCCTCGCGGGCATCGGCGCCCCCGACCCTTTTCGGCGGAGACACGATGGCGGCATCACCCGGCTGCCAACCGGCGCGGGTTGGGTGCTGGATTTCAGACATTGGATGTCTCCAGGGACGGCTGCTTCGCCGGAGCGGCGGGCAGCAGGCGGTGCAGGATCATCCCGCCCAGCATGGCCACGACGAAGAGGGCGGCGGGGACAGGGGCGACGGCGAGGTCGGCGATGGCGGGGCCGGGGCACAGGCCGGCGATCCCCCAGCCGATGCCGAACAGGGCGGCCCCGCCGATCAGGCGAGGGTCGAGATCGCGTGCGGTGGGCAGGGCGAACCGCTCGGCCGCCATCGGCGAAGGCATGCGCTGCTGGATCCGCCAGGCGATGGCCATGGGGATCAGGGCTCCGCCCATGACGAAGGCGAGCGTCGGGTCCCAGGCACCGAACAGATCGAGGAAGCCCCGCACGCGTTGCGGGTCGGCCATCCCCGACACGGCCAGGCCGGCCCCGAACAGGGCACCCGCGATCAGGGCGAAGACGATCGGGTGCTTCATTGTCCCAGCCCCATCGCATTCATGGCCGCGACCGTCGCGAAGCCGGTGAGCATGAAGGTGGCAGTCGCCACCAGCGACCGCGCCGACAGTCGGGACATGCCGCAGACGCCGTGTCCGCTCGTGCAGCCGCTGCCCAGTCGGGTGCCGAACCCGACCACCAGACCGCCGATGACGAGGGCGGCGAAACCCTGCTCGAACCGCGCCTCGACGGGGCCGAGGATCAGGGTGACCAGCAGGGCGCCCAAGGGCAGTCCGACCACGAAGGCGATCGCAAGCGGCCGGGGTGCTCCGTCCACAGTGATGCCGGTGGCTCGCGCCGCCAGACCGCTGACGCCGGCGATCCGACCCAGACCCAGCAGCATGATGGCCGAGGCCGTGCCGATCATCAGACCGCCGATCAGGCCCCGGAGCGGCATGGCATTGGCGAAGAGGTCGCCCATCACAGTACGTCCAGAGGAATCTTGAGGTAGCGGGTGCCGTTCGATTCCGGCTCGGGCAGATGACCGCCGCGCATGTTCACCTGGATCGAGGGCAGGATCAGCCTGGGCATGGACAGGGTGGCGTCGCGTGCATCGCGCATGGCCACGAACTCATCCTCGCCGACGCCTTCATGGACATGGACGTTGCCCGCGCGCTGGGCTCCGACCGTGGTCTCCCATGCGTAGGTATCGCGCCCGGCGGCCTTGTAGTCGTGGCAGTGAAACAGTCGCGTTTGCTCGGGCAGCGCCATCAGGCGACGGATCGAGCGATACAGCTGGCGGGAATCGCCGCCGGGGAAGTCGGCGCGCGCCGTGCCGTAGTCCGGCATGAACAGGGTGTCGCCAGTGAACACAGCGTCGCCGATCACATAGGCCAGGTCCGCCGGCGTATGACCAGGCACGTGAAGGGCGATGGCTTCCAGCCCGCCGATGCGGAACCGGTCGCCGTCCTCGAACAGCCGGTCGAACTCCGACCCGTCGCGGGCGAACTCGGTGCCCTCGTTGAAGATCTTACCAAAGACGTTCTGGACGTGGATGATCTCGCGACCGATCGCGAGCTGACCGCCCAGATGGTCCTTCAGATAGGGCGCGGCCGAAAGGTGATCGGCGTGGGCATGGGTTTCCAGCAGCCATGTGACCGTCAGGCCCTCGGCCTTCACATGGGCGATGATGGCGTCCGCCGAGGCGCACGAGGTCCGGCCCGCCGCGGCGTCATAGTCCAGCACGCTGTCGATCACGGCGGCCTCGCGCGTCGCCGGATCGTGGACGACGTAGCTGACCGTATTGGTCGGCTCGTCGAAGAAACTCTGGACGACCGGAACCTGACGCGATCCCCTCCGGGCCTGCTCGATGATCGTCGTCGCCGCGTCGAGGTGTGCATCGGTCATGGTGGACTCCAACTGACTGGGAAAGGCGGTGATGTTCATCGGCGGCCCTCGCCCAGGGTGACCGGGAAGCAGACAGGGGTTCCCGCCCTCGATCGTTGACGCAGATCAACTGCTGACCGGCGCTCCTGCCAGGAGGTGGGGATCCACAGTTGGTCAGCGGAAACGGTCACGGCGGTTTGGCCTCAATCTCATGATTACATGATATATGTAAGAATGTATATGAGTTGCGTCAACCGGGCCAGGATGCCAACGAGAGGTGATGATGGATTCCCCCGTTCCCGCCGCCACCACAGACCAGCGCCCGCTACGGATGGGCGACATCGCGCCCGACTTTCAGGCCCGCTCAACGCTCGGGCCCGTGAAGCTGTCGGACTATCGCGGCAGATGGCTGGTGTTCTTCTCCCACCCGGCCGACTTCACCCCCGTCTGCACCAGTGAGTTCGTGGCGATCGCCAGGGCCGCCGAGGCCTTCGCCGCGCTGGATTGCGGGCTGCTGGGTCTGTCGGTGGACAGTCTCTATTCTCATCTGGCCTGGGTCCGGGCGATCCGCGACGGCTTCGACGTCACCATCCCGTTCCCCATCGTCGAGGACCCATCCATGGCCATCGGCCGTGCCTACGGGATGATCGACGCGGACTCCGCCGATTCATCCGCCGTGCGCGCGACCTATTTCATCGATCCCGACGGCGTCATTCGCGCCATGACCTGGTATCCGCTGAACGTCGGCCGTTCGGTCGAGGAAATGCTGCGCATGGTCGCGGCGCTCCAGCGGACAGCCGGTGATGACGTTCTGGCCCCTGAGGGATGGCGTCCGGGCGGCGATCTTCTTGCAACGGCACCGCAGGATCAGCAGGCGGTTCTCGCGGGCCACGACATGGCGTGGTTCCACCGCACACAGGCGGACGCCGGATGACCCTCTATGCCTCGCGTTCCGCCGCAGACGCCGCGGCCGAAAGGCTCAAGACCTACGCCCAGCCCCAGCGGCTGATGATCCTGTCGCGCCTGATCGAGGGCGAGCGCACTGTCAGCGAAATCGACGAGGCCACCGGCATCGGCCAACCCGCGCTGAGCCAGCAACTGGCCGAGCTGCGGCGGGCAGATGTGGTCAAGACGCGCCGCGAAGCCAAACAGGTCTACTACCGCCTGGCCGATGAAAACGTGGTGACGTGCGTCAGGGGGATCGAGGCCATGTTCGGCGGCAATTCCAATGCTGCCGACGCCCTGTCAGCGGCACTTGCCGGTACCCAATCCAACCGTCCAGGTGACCGAAATCGAGGTGCTGCCACTTTTGCACGCATCGGCTGACCGTCCGCCTCCGGCCATGCGACCGGGGCAAGCCTCGGCTCCGAGGCCGGTCGGCGAGACGCGCACCTGCGGGGCCGGGCGCTTTCCCGGCCCACCCCGCGCGGGCCTGCCTTGATCCATCTCAAGGATTGAGAACCACAAGGGCGCACCATGACCGATAGAGGCAGCGTCGCGGGCGGACATCTCGACGTCGGCGGCCGGCCGGTGGTTATCCTGTTGTTCATCCGCCCTGAGGCTTCGGGAAGGCCCGACCATGCTTCGCTATGATCGCCGTATCCGCGTGCTGGCGGCCTGTTTCTCGGGCGTCGCGGGCTATGTCGACGCGATCGGATTCCTGATGACGGGCGGCTTCTTCGTGTCCTTCATGAGCGGGAACTCGACCCGCCTTGGGATCGGCTTGGCGGAGGGGTCGCCAAGCACGGTCTTTGCCGCCGCCCTGCTGGTGACCTTCGTGGTTGGGGTGATGTTGGGTACGGTCGTCGGTCGGATCGCCAGGACCCACCGGCGACCGGCGGTTCTGGCGTTGGTCACCGGTCTGCTGGCGTCGGCCGTGGCCCTGCATGCGCTGGGAGCCGGCGTGTTCGTGGCGATCCCGATGGTGCTCGCCATGGGGGCCGAGAACACGGTCTTCGCGGAGGACGGCGAGGTCCGGATCGGGCTGACCTATATGAGCGGAACCCTGGTCAAGCTGGGCAAGCGCCTGACCGCCGCCCTGCTCGGTGGCGACCGGTTCGGATGGGTGCCGTTTCTGATGCTCTGGTCGGGGCTGCTGGCGGGCGCCGTCGCGGGCGCTCTGGCCTATGGTGCCTTCGGTGTGAACGCCCTCGTCGGAGCGGTGGTTGTCATGGCGGTGCTGACTGTGGTGACCCTCTTGCTGGGCCCCGATCTCAAGCCTCAGCGCTAGGGTGCGCGACGCCCGGGCCGGAGGGCGCGGGCAGCGCCGTTGCAGGGTCACGACCGGTCACACGACTGCGCCGAACATCTTGCCGATTCCGGCGGTTATCGCCATGGCGACGACGCCCCAGATCGTGACCCGGAGCACCGCCTTGAGGATCGGTGCGCCCCCGACCTTCGCGCCGACGGCACCGAGGAAGGCAAGGCTGAGGACAGCCGCCGCCGTCACCGTCGACAGTGTAAGTGACAGTGGCGCGGCGATGGCGACGATCAGCGGCACGGCCGCGCCGATGGAGAACGATACCGCGGAGGCGAAGGCGGCCTGGATCGGGCGGGCGATCGAGGTCCCGGAAATGCCCAGCTCGTCCTGGACGTGCGCCGCCAGCGCGTCGGTCGCCGTCAGTTGCCGGGCGACCTCGTCCGCCAGGTCCGGCGTCAACCCCCGCGCGGTGTAGAAGCCGGACAACTCGCGCAGCTCGGAGTCGGGAGACGCCGCCAGTTCCGCACGCTCCCGCTCGATGTCGGCCTTCTCCGCGTCGGCTTGCGAGCTGACGGAGACGTATTCCCCCGCTGCCATCGACATGGCTCCGGCGACCAGACCGGCCACGCCCGCGACAAGGATGCCGCTGCGGCCGGCCTCTGCCGCCGCGACCCCGACGATCAGACTGGCCGTGGAGACGATCCCGTCGTTGGCTCCCAGCACCGCCGCGCGGAGCCAGCCGACCCGATCGCCGATATGACGTTCCCGATGCATGGTCATTGTGCTCCGTGGCTGGAGGGTGCGGCGCAGACGATCGAGATGCACGCACCGGGCGCGGCATCCGTGCAGGTGAGCACCGCGCCGAGCTGACGTGCAAGGGCCTGGACGATGCCGGTCCCCAGTCCCGGTCTGGCCGTCGTCGGGTCGGTCGGCATGCCGACGCCGTCATCGCGGACCTTCAGGACCCAGCCTTGGCCCCTGGCACCGTACTCCACGTCGATCCGCCCTTCGCGATCGCCGGGGAAGGCGTGCTTGAGGGCGTTTATCACCAGCTCCGTGACGATCAGGCCGATGCTGACAGACTGGCCCGAGGAGGCCACGCTGTCGTCCACAGTCACGCCCAGGGTGATCTGATTGTGGTCGCGGATCATCGAGTCGCCGATGCTGCGGCACAGGTCGGTGATGTAGCCGCGCAGTTCGACGTCGCCGAGTTCGGATCGCGCGAGTTGATGCTGCACGGCGGCGACGGACAGGACCCGCTGGTGGGCGTCGCGCAGATGGGCGCAGCTGCGGAGATGGGCACAGCTGTCGTCAGACCCCACCGTTCGCATGCCCTGCATCAGGACGCTGGCGATGATCTGCAGGCTGTTGGCGGTCCGGTGCTGGACTTCCTGGACGAGCATGGCCTTTTCCCGGATCAGTTCACCGTTCTGCCGTTCCTTCGCGCGGACATCGGTGACGTCCTGGATGGACAGAAGCAACCGGATTCCGTCGGCGTTGCCATGGTCGAGGCGTTGGACGTCCAGGATGAGGCGTCGCACGCCATGGCGGGCGTTCAGGTCCATCTCGTAGCTGCGATTGGAAGCCCCGCCAGAGGTCGCCGCGACCAGCGACGACCAGAGCTGCGGCACGTGCCATTCCCCATCACCAAGGTCGGCGAGGCGCGCTCCGGGGATGTCGCCGGGAGAGACATTGAAAGCGTCGAGAAAGCTCTGGCTCGCAGCCACGATCGACAGATCGCCGTCCAGCAGGAGGACGGGCGCGACAGAGGCGGAGATCAGCGAGAGCGCCAGGTTGAGGGCGATGTCGGAGGGCGGCGTGAGCGATGCTGGCATGGATGGTCCACCCCCGCGGGACCGCATCGTCGGACCCTAGGGAGGATGTATCGCGTCGGCCTTGATCCAGATCACCGACGTCGCCCGGCCGATGGGGTTGGATGGGACACCATCAAAAGGAGCCTCCCCATGACCCACGCCACCTTGAAGACCCTGAGCCGCGACCTCCATGATTTCGCTGACGAAGCGAGCGACCATCTGAAGGACGCGGCGAGGAAGACGGGGACGGACGCCAGCGAGGCGCTCGCCCGATCGAGCAAGGCGATCAGCCGCGCCGCCGATCGCCTTCGTGACGAAGCAGAGAACTCGGCAGCGACCACGCGTGCCCAGATGTCCGAGACTGTCCGCGCCTATCCGGTCAGCACCAGCGTCGTCGCCGGCGCGGTTGTCGCCCTGCTGGCGACCTTCGTCCTGGTCCGTCTCTCGCAGGCCTGACCCGGACGGGTGGGCCTCGACGCTGACCGCGCCGGGGCCCGCGACGTCCATAGGACGCGGCACCCCGGCCTTGAGGCGCTTGCCTAGACCTCGCCCGATGCGTGCTGTCGAAGACGTTCGGGTCGCTCGACGATCAGTTCGTTCTGCGACGGGATGGAGATCAGGCCCTTGACCTTCATCCGTGTCAGCACGCGGCTGACCGTCTCGATCGTCAGGCCCAGATAGTCGGCGATCTCGCCACGCTTCATGGGCAGCCGGACGTGGCCGGGCGCGGTGGGGCGCGAGGGATCGTGTCCGGGCAGGTCGAGAAGGAAGGACGCCATCCGCTCGATCGCGGTCTTGCGCCCCAGCAGCAGCATCTGGTTCTGCGCCGCGGCCAGTTCGTGAGAGGTGCGGTGAAGCAGCATGTGCTCCAGCGGCGGCGAGCCTGCGACCAGGGCGCGGAACGGACCCTTCCGGAAGCGGCAGACGGTCGAGACCTCCATGGCCTCGGCCGAGAAGACATAGGTTTCGCCAATGGCGAGGCCGAGGAAGTCGCCCGCGAACAGGAAGCCTGTGATCTGCCGTCGGCCGTCCGGCAGCAGCTTGTAGACGCGCAGGGAGCCACCGGTGATGTTGAAGACGTGCGGTGCCGGCTCGCCTTCGCGGATCAGCACGGCTCCGGGCTCGAGTTTGATGACCTCGGCCAGTGCCCCCAGGCGCTGCAGGTCCGGGTCATCGACGGCACCACAGACGCTGATCGTTCGCGCGCTGCAACGCTCACAGTCGCTGCGGATCGAGCGATCGGCACGGTCCGGCGAAAGGAGTGGGCGCGGCGCAAGCGAAGGCTTCAGGGCAACGACCATGCCGCAGTGTGCGCCCGAAGCTGAATATTACCCAGCCAGTTTATTGGTCGGCAGCAAATGAATTCCGAAAGAGATCAGGTTCAGTGGCCATTGGCCCTGCGGATCAGTTTCCGGATGGGGTCTGAATGCTTTTCAGATAGGCGATCAGATCTGAGTTTTCCTCCGTCGACATGACGAATTCGGGCATGGCGGCGTGGCCGGTATTGATCCCTTCGGCGAAGGCCTCGGCCAGGTCGTCGACACGATAGCGCTGGCCGAGGTCCCTGAAGTGCGGGGCAGCGGGCAGGGGGCTCTCGCCCGACAGGCCGACGGCATGGCAGCCGGCACAGTTCGCCTGGGCGTAGGCCGCTCCCCGGTCCTCTGCGGCCAGGGTCGACCCGCCGCTTTCGCCCGACATGGCTCCGGTCAAGGGATCGACGGGTCTGACCGCGCATCCCGTCAACACGAGCAGCAGGACGATGGCGGCCGGGTGTCTCATGGAGGGGCTCCTGATCGGTGGCCAGCCTCTCATGTCGATCCGTCCCGATCTTTGATCCTGATCAAGGCGGCGGGCACGGCATTGAGGCTCTCATCGGGGCGAACCGGATCCGATGCCATGCGCCTTGCCAGTCTCCTGGTCTATGTCGACGAAGGTCCGGAGGCGACGGCGCGCGTCGCACTGGCCTGTTCGATCGCGGCGCTTTCGAAGGCTCACGTCATCGGCCTCGCCGCCAGCATGCCGGAGGCTCCGCAGATCGACCCGTATGCGGGCGGTGCCATGCTGGGCGAAATGCTGGGCCTGTTCCGCGATATCGCGGAGGCGGACGTCAGTCGGGCCCAGACACTGTTCGAGGAGGCGGTTGGCGGATACGCGGAGCAGGCCGAGTGGCGGGGCCAGGTCGGCTATCCCTCCGATCTGGTCGTGCAGGCGTTGCGGGCCGCAGACATCGCTGTCCTCGGTCGCCGCGATCCGGTGCGCTCGCCGGCGCGCTCGCCGGACCCTGCGGATGTCCTGATGGCCGCCGGCCGCGCGCTCCTCGTGGTGCCGCCTCAGCTTGCGAAAGGACCGATCGGCACCCCGGCCGTGGTCGCCTGGAAGGACTGTCGCGAAGCCCAGCGAGCCGTCGCCGCGGCCCTGCCGATCCTGGCCGCATCGTCGACGGTGCACCTGATCGAGGTCTGCGCGGCCGAACAGGCCGACGAAGCCCGGCACCGCGTCGACGACGTGGCGGTCTTCCTGCGCCGGCACGGCATCGTGGCCAGCGCGCAGACCGTGAAAGGCGACGGCCGGCCGAGGGCAGACCAGATCATCGAGTTCGCACAGGACCACGGCGCGGGACTGATCGTGGCGGGGGGCTACGGCCACGCACGGCTGCGCGAATGGGTGATGGGCGGAGTGACCCACGGACTGCTGGATCGCTCGCCGGTCTGCCTGTTGCTGAGCCATTGACCCATCCCTTCGGCGTCGCGCGGTTCCGCCGTGGATAGGTCCCGCATCGCCAGCCCTGGCCACCGGGCCAAGGTCATGTCGGCAGAGGACGCCGCTCTCCTGATCGCGCCCGACACGACCGTGGGATTGAGCGGCTTCACCGCCTCCGGCTATCCGACGGCCGTGCCCCTCGCCCTCGCCGCCCGGATCGAGGCCGAGCACGCGGCGGGGCGACCGTTCAGGCTGCGCATCTGGACCGGAGCCTCGACGGGGCCGGAGCTGGACGGGGCCCTCGCCAAGGCCGACGGCATCGAATTCCGGCTGCCCTACAACTCCGATCCCACCTGCCGCGACAAGATCAATCGCGGCCAGATGGAGTATTTTGACATGCACCTGAGCCAGGTCGCGCCCGCCGCCTGGCAGGGCATCCTGGGGCCGCTTGACACCGCCATCATCCAGGTCACCGGTGTCCGCGAGGACGGGGCGCTGATCCCCGCCTCGTCGGTGGGAAACAACAAGACCTGGCTGGACCGTGCAAGCCAGGTGATCCTTGAGGTCAATCGCTGGCAGAACCCCGACCTGCTGGGGATGCACGACATCTACTATGGTGCCGCCCTGCCGCCGAACCGGGTGCCCATCCCCCTGATCCGTTCCAGCGACCGGATCGGCGAGCCCTGCTTCCGATGCGATCCCGACAAGATCGTCGCCATCGTCGAGACCGACAGGCCCGACAGGAATGCCGGGTTCACCACGCCGGGCGCTGACGATCTGGCGATCGCGGGCCACCTGCTGGAGTTCCTCGAGCACGAGGTGAAAAAGGGCCGTCTGCCGCCGTCGCTCCTTCCGCTCCAGTCCGGCGTCGGCAATACCGCCAACGCGGTTCTGACCGGACTGATCGACGCCCCGTTCGACGACCTGACCGCCTGGACCGAGGTGATCCAGGACGGGATGATGGCCCTGCTGGATAGCGGCAAGCTGCGGATGGCATCCTCGACCGCGCTCAGTCTCAGCCCGGAGCTCAGCGAGCGCGTCAACCGAAGCATGGGCGACTATCGCGACCGCATCATCCTGCGGTCGCAGGAAATCAGCAATCATTCCGAGTTGATCCGCCGTCTGGGCGTCATCGCCATGAACGGCATGATCGAGGCCGACATCTACGGGAACGTCAACTCGACCCACGTCATGGGCTCGCGCATCCAGAACGGTATCGGGGGCTCCGGCGACTTCGCGCGGAACGCTTATATTTCGATCTTCATGAGCGCTTCTACGGCCAAGGGCGGGGCGATCTCGACCATCGTGCCGCATGCCTCGCACGTCGATCACATCAATCAGGACGTCCAGGTCCTCGTCACCGAACAGGGGCTCGCGGACCTTCGGGGACTGTCGCCGAAACAGAGGGCCAGGGCCGTGATCGAGACCTGCGCCCATCCCACCTATCGGCCCATGCTGGCGGACTATTACGCGCGCGCCCTCGCCGGCTCGTGGGGTCTGCAGACGCCCACGCTGCTGGACGAGGCCCTGTCCTGGCATTCCCGGTTCGTGCGGACCGGGTCCATGGCGTTCGGTCCGGGGGGCGCAGGATGACCCCGCCTGTGCCGATCCATGCGCGGATCGAGGAGATCGCGTCCGAGATCGTCCGGCTTCAGGGGGAGCTGGACCGCGAGATCTTCAAGCGCCGGGACGCTCTCGGCTGGCGACTTCATGAAGGGTTCGTCGAGTTCGAGCATGGCGTCGTCATGGAGCATCGACGCCTCAGGAGAAGCGCCGCGGCCTTCGTCGCCAGCGCGCCGCCCGCGACGGTGCTGACCTCGCCGGTCATCTATTCCCTGATCCTGCCGCTGGCGCTGATCGACCTGTGGGCCTCGGCCTATCAGGCGGTCTGTTTCCGGGCCTACCGGCTGCCCCGGGTTCGCCGGCGCGACTATCTCGTTTTCGACCGCGAGGCCCTCGCCTATCTGAACTGGATAGAGCGGCTGAACTGCTGGTTCTGCGAATACGCCAACGGCGTCGCTGCCTACGTCCGCGAGATCGCCAGCCGCACCGAGCAGTACTGGTGCCCCATCAAGCATGCGCTCAAGGTCACCAGCCCCCACCGACGCTACCAGGACTTTGTCGAATACGGGGACGCCGAGGGATACCGGGATCGATTGAGCCGGCTGAGAGCGGCCTTGCGGACCGAGCCGTCGACGACGGGGATCGGGAACTAGACAGGCCTGTCATTCGGTCAGGAACACCGGATTCCCGTAGAACCACAGGTCGGACCAGGGATCCTCGCCGGGCGTGTCGACAAGCGGTTCAGGCTCTGTGCCGCTGGTGCCCCGGACCCGCAGGTAGCGGGGCCCGCCCGACGCCGGAAGCCGATGCGTCATGGTCAGGACCTCGCCCTCGACCGTCCAGTCTGCGGCGGTGAAGCGCCGCTCGACCCGCGTCGTCGGGTTCGTGTCCGCATCGCGGTCGCCCCCCGGCGGGGTCACGTCGCCGACGATCAGGTCGATGTGGTTGACCGACGGTGTCCGTCCTCCCGCGTTGGCGGCCCTGGGATCGCGCACGCGCAGGGTGACGACGATATCCTCCCCGCCGCCGGCCAGGGCGCCGCCGATCGTCGCCGTCCGGTCGCCGGCCGTCACCGTCATATCCAGCCCGGAAATGAGATCCCCCGTCGTGACGAACACGCGGCCCTCGCGCAGCCCGTCCAGGATGTCGGCGCCGTCTGCGCGGGCCATGACATAGGTCTTGGCGTATTCGCCGGGCCAGAAGTCGTCGCCGCCCTCGCTGATATGGGTGTGGGAATCCGAGGTCGCCGTGATCCACCAGCGCCGGCCTTCACCCAGCAGGCTGTCCCAGACGCCGCCCAGCCGGGCCGTCATCTGGTCGAACCCGCCCATGGTGGGGAAGCGCCGATAGATCCCGCGCGAACCGGCCGGATCAGGCCGTCCGTCGGCAAACAGCCCGTCGGCCTGATGACCCGGTGCGCCCTCCATGCCGATGACGACCCGTGGCGTGATCTCGCTCCAGTCCCGCAGCTGGTGCGGGCGGACCTCGCCGTATTCGCCCAGACTCGTGGCCGAGCGCGACGGGTGGTTGGTCACCATGACAGGGCGGGGATCCATCGTCGCGATGTCGCGAAGGGCCTCCAGCATGAAGGCCTCGGTGTCACGGCCTGGATCCTCGGGCCAGGGCTGGCGACGCCCGTAGCGGCTCTCGATCCGCAGCAGGTCCTCCCGCTCATGCGTCGACCGGGGGATGATCAGGCTGGAGTGCTCGGCCCCGGGCGTGTCGAACTCCATGCCGTAGAACAGGATCAGTCCGGGGACGCTTTCCCGCGCGCGCAAAAGTTCAGGCCAGGCCTGTTCGGCGTTCAGCCGGGCGTGAAGCGGCCCCCCGTGGTCGGTGGAGACCATCCACGACAGGCCGTAGCGCTGCGCCGCCTCGGCATTCTGGATGATCGTGTGGTTTCCGTCGCCGCCCAGCTGCGGCACGGGCGGTGCCCCAGGCGCGGTCGGGTCGGGTGTGTAGCGGGCGCTGAACCGGCTGTGCACGTGGTGATCCCCCGCCAGCCAGCGACGGCCGTCGTTCGCGCCACTATCGGTCTGGGCAAACGCGAGGCTGGACGTCAGGGCCAGCGCCAGTCCCCAGGCGATCGACGATGTCATTGGCTGCGCTCCATTCTTCCGTACCCTGAATACAGAAGTATGTGACGTGCAGGATTCAATCGTTACAAAAGAAATGGTCGTTTCCGCGAACCTTTTGTGTATCGTGTGAATTATTTGCGATCCTCATCTGATTAGATTGAGGTGTGTCGTTCGTGGTGGCTACACGGCGCCGCGTGTGGGGAGGGCGCGTCGGGCATGGGGCTGGCGTTCTCCTGACACCGGGAGCAATTTCATGATCCGCCTTACCCAGATCGATACACGCGTCGCCTTGATGGCGGGTGTCGCCGCCGTGGCCCTGGCCACGGTCGCCGCGCCCGCGGCCGCCCAGCAGACCGAGCGCCAGGAGGAAACGGCCCTGGACGAGATCGTCGTCACGGGCTCCTTCGCCACCAGCCTGGCCGACGCCCTCGTCATCAAGCGTCGCGCCGACTCCATCTCCGACGTCGTCTCGGCTTCCGATATCGGCAACTTCCCGGCGGTCAACGTCGCCGAGGCCCTGCAGCGCGTTCCGGGCGTCTCGATCTCGCGCGAGGCCGGCGAAGGGCAGTTTGTCAGCGTCCGGGGCCTCGGCCCCAACTTCCAGTCGGTGACGTTGAACGGCTCGCCGATCGCCTACAACGAGAACATCCGCAACTCCGACCAGAGCGGCCGCCAGTTCCAGTTCCGCGTCATTCCGGCCGACCTGATCTCGGCCATCGTGGTGACCAAGGCTCCGACCGCCGATCTGCTGGACGGCGGCATCGGTGCCAACATCGACATCCGCACCGCCGATGCCCTGGACACCGAGCCGTTCGCGACGGCGCGCCTCTACACCCACTATGAGACCCGCACCGAGAAGAACACGCCGAACGGCTCGCTGTCGGCCGGCTGGCGCAACGCCGACCGCACCTTCGGCATCATCGCCGGCGTGTCCCTGGCCACACGCGACGTGCAGTTCGATCGCGTCCAGACCACCGGCTACACCAACCGCCTCGTCAACGGCGTGACCGTGGCGGTGCCGAACGAGATCCAGCTGACCCTGGAGCGCGAGGAGCGTGCGCGCGTCAGCGCCATGGCCGGCCTGTCGTGGCGGCCGACCGACGCCCTCGCCGCCCGCATGGACGTGCTGTACTCGCGGTTCAACAACACCATCGACGAGGACCGGATCAGCTTCGGCCTCGGCGGTCGTGCGGACTTCTCCACCCGCCTGGTGGCGTCGAGCGCCCGGGTCGTGAACGGCATCCTGTACGCAGGCCAGATCAACGGCGGCCGCATCGACCGGAACGCCGAATACTCGGAACAGCAGCACGAGAACATCTCGATCCGCGGGCAGGTCGACTGGGACGTCGCAGGCTGGACCCTCACGCCGTCGATCAGCTACTCGGAGGCGAAGTCGTTCCTGCCGGTGCCGCTCCAGCGCATCAGCGGTGCGACGGCCGAGAACCCGGCCGGCCTCACCTACAGCTATGATTTCGGCGACGATCCCGTCGGCAACCGCGAGTACGCCTCGCTCCTGACCAATCTGGACCTGGGCAGCCCGACCTCGACGACCGTCAGCGCCTATCGCACGCGTCCGATCAACTCGGAGGATAACGACACCACCGCCCTGCTGAACGTCGGCCGCGACTTCGACGCCGACCTCGGCGCGATCACCCTGTCGTCGATCGCCTTCGGCGGTCAGTACACCGACCGTTCGCGTGACTACCAGCGTCGCGACCGCGTGCTGACGGCCCGTCCGGGCGCCAACGTCAACACGCCGGAGTACCTGAACCAGCAGCTGCCCACGAACGCCTTCGACCAGGCGATCCGCAACCTCTACAACATGGGGCTGACCTACAACCGCGCCCTGTTCGGCATCTCCTACGTCATCCCGAACGAGGCGAACGACACCAACGCCCAGTCGGAAGATCTGGTCGCCACCGGAGCCGACCTGCAGCAGTCCTACGGCGTGGACGAGGAGATCACCGCCTTCTACGGGCGCGCCGACTTCTCGGCCGACCTCGGCTCCATGCCGCTGGAGGCCAACCTGGGTCTGCGCTGGGTCTCTACCGAGACCTTGGTCAAGGGCACGCTCCTGACCGCCGGCCGCAACTCGGCCGGGGCCGTCACCACGGTCGTCAATCCGCAGACCTTCGAGGGCTCGTACGAAGAGTTCCTGCCCAGTCTGAACATCAACCTGAACCTGCGCGACAACCTGATGCTCCGCGTTGGGGCCTCGCGCACCCTGACGCGTCCGTCACTGGCCGACCTGCGCACCGCCGTGGTGCCGAACTCCTCGCTGATCACCCAGGTCTTCCTGAACGGCCAGACCGCGCTCGATGCGGCCACCGCCAGTGCCAAGGTCGGCGTGGGCGGCAATCCGGAACTGAGCCCCTACACCTCGGTGAACTACGATGCCTCGCTCGAGTGGTACTTCAACGATTTCGGCGCCCTGTACGGCGCCGTCTTCAAGAAGGACATCTCGGACTTCATCGGCGGCATCGCCCGGACAGAACAGATCCTGTTCGCCACCCAGGCCGGCCAGACCCTGACTGCTGACCTTCTGATCACCCGTCCCCAGAACATCGGTGACGCCACGGTCGAGGGCATCGAGTTCGGCGGTTCGTACAGGATGGACTGGGGCTTCGGCCTCGCCGCCAGCGCCACCTTCACGGACTCCGAGGCCGAGATCGAAGCCACGCCGGGCACCCTGACCACCGCCGGTCTCCAGGGCGTCTCGGACACCAGCTATTCGATCAGCCCCTTCTTCGAGCGGGGGCCGTTCGAGATCCACTTCAGCTACACCTACCGTTCGGACTTCACCGCCAACGGCAACATCACGCCGGGTTCCAACGCCGTCATCGACAAGAACGCGGCCATCGTCGCCGACGGCTTCGGCACGCTGGACTTCGGTGCCTCGTGGCAGGTCAACGACACCTTCCAGATCTTCGCGGAGGGCACCAACATCGCTGACGAACGCCAGGCCGTCTATCAGGGCAATGAGGACCGTCCGTTCCAGGTCCAGGAATACGGCCCGAGCTACAACCTCGGCCTCCGGGCGACGTTCTAGAACGCCGGGGTCCCGGCGTGGCGGATGCTTCTGCTGCGCCGGGATCCACCGGACGCTGCGGCGTCTTTCGAGATTTGATTTCGGTCAAAGGCGGCGGGGGCAAGATCGGCCAGTGTGGGGTGATCAAGGAGATCGCCCCATGCCCGCTTCAGCCATTCCCTTCGTCGGCGCTATCATCACCTTCTTCGCCTTCTTCATCGTCACGGTCGGCGGGGCCGCGGCCTGGACGGCCCTGCCGCGAGGGCGACACCCGAATGCCGGCCTGCGCTCCGACCACATCCTTTAGGCCGCGGCGCGCGCCGGCGGACGGCATCGCCTCGTCCGACGCCCACGCCGTTCTGATGGGTTGAGGTCCGGGCCCCGGGGGTCGATACAGCGCGCATGACCGATACGCCCCCCGCGTCCGCGCTGCCCGCCGACATGACCTATGCCCGGTACCTGGACCTCGACCAGCTGCTGTCGGCCCAGAACCCGATCAGCGACCAGCACGACGAAATGCTGTTCGTCGTCATCCATCAGGCCAAGGAGCTGTGGCTCAAGCAGATCCTGCATGAGGTCGGCCTGGCCAAGAGCCTGGTGCGGGCCGGCGATCTGGTCCCCGCCTACAAGAGCCTGGCCCGCGTCAGCCGCATCCAGGCCGTGATGACCCAGAGCTGGGACATCCTGGCCACGATGACCCCCGCCGATTACCTGATGTTCCGGGGCGTGCTGGGGTCCAGCTCCGGCTTCCAGAGTGACCAGTTCCGGCGGCTCGAGACCATGCTGGGCCTCAAGGATCCCAAATTCCTGGTGTTCCAGGAGGACCGGCCGGAGGCCCACGCCGCCCTATCGGCGGCCCTGTCAGCACCCAGCCTCTATGACGATGCCCTGTCGCAACTGGCGGCCGCGGGCCTGCCGGTGCCGGCGGCCGTGGTGACCCGGGACGTCAGCCAGCCCTATGTGCCGGAAGAGGCGGTCGAGGCCGCCTGGCTGGAGGTCTATCGCGACACCGGCCGCTGGTGGGAGCTGTACCAACTGGCCGAAAAGCTGGTCGATCTGGACGACGCCCTGGTCACCTGGCGGCACAAGCACGTCGTGACGGTCGAGCGGATCATCGGCCGCCGGCGCGGCACAGGCGGTACCGATGGTGTCGGCTACCTGTCCTCGACGCTGGAGCGGCGTTGTTTCCCCGAGCTCTGGTCGCTGCGGACCAAACTCTGACCGGGCGGGTGGTCAGGCCTGCTGTCTGGTAGGGAAGGAATGGTGGACGCGACAGGGATTGAACCTGTGACCCCCTCGATGTCAACGAGGTGCTCTCCCGCTGAGCTACGCATCCGCCAAGACGGTTCCAGACGGGTCCGGAACGGGAAGGAGGGGTCTATACCCCAGCCCCTGCGACCCCTGCAAGGGCCAATCCGGGGCGTTTTGTAGGCATTGCGGAAACGGCGCTATGCCGCCGTGCACATCTTGTCGACTTCGGCCACCAGATCGCGAAGGTGCACGGGCTTGGACAGGACCTTGGCCTGGGGGCTGGCCTGGGCCGCGCTCAAGGCCACGGCGGCGAAGCCCGTGATGAACATGATGCGCAGGCCCGGCTGACGGGCGGCCGCCACGCGGGCGACCTCGATACCGTCGGCGCCCGGCATCACGATGTCGGTTAGCAGCAGGTCGTAAGGACCGTGTTCCAGCGCGTCGATCGCATCGTCGCCATTTTCGCAATCGATCACCTGATGCCCCGCCCGCTCCAGAGCGCGGGTGAGGAACCCGCGCAGCGATGCGTCGTCTTCGGCCAGCAGAATGCGCGCCATGCTTCGGTCGTCCCCCGGTTAAGACGGTGACGCTAGGCCCGGAACCGTAAACCGGCCATGAAATTCATCGATCCGGCGATCCTGCGGGCTGTGGATGACGTGCGAAAACAGTCTATGCGGATCGGGTGACCGCTGAACCGACCCCCGAACCCGATGTCTCGAGACCGTCCGGCGACGTCTTCGATATCGCATGGCCGAAGGAAGCGGCCGGCCGTCTGATCTTTGCCTCGCCCCATTCCGGCGGACACAGCCCCGACGACATGCGGCCGGCAGCGGGCCTTTCACCGCTGACGTTGCGCAGCGCCGAAGACGTGGCCGTGGATCGCCTGATCGCCGTGGGGGCCGATCACGGCGTCCCGGTTCTGACCGCCCGGATCTCGCGCGCCTATCTGGACCTCAACCGGTCTCCGTCCGAGCTCGACCCGGTCCTGATCGAGGACGTGCCCGCGGCCGAGCCGACCGGGAAGGTCGCAGCCGGTTTCGGGGTGGTGCCGCGTCGCGCCGGCGACGGCACGTCGCTCTACGACCGTCGCCTGTCTCTGGACGAGGCCGGGCGCCGGATCGCGCGGGTGCACGTGCCGTACCACGCCGCCCTGGCCGGGCTGCTGACGGAGGCGCGGGATCGCCACGGCACAGCCCTGCTGGTCGACTGGCATTCGATGCCATCGCGCGCCGCAGGCGTGCCGACGCGTGGGCAGCGGTCCGTGGACATCATTCTCGGGGATCGGCACGGCGCGGCCTGCCGGTCGGCGACGTCGCGAAGGGCGCGGGCCCTGTTCGAGGCCCAGGGCTGGCGGGTCGGGCTGAACGCGCCCTATGCCGGGGGCTACGCCACCCAGCACTGGGGCCGGCCGGGCGCAGGATTCGAGGCGCTCCAGGTCGAGATCAACCGGGCCCTCTATCTGGATGAACGCACGCTGGAGCCATCCGCGGACTATGAGGGATTCAAGGCCGCGCTGGCGGCCGTGATCGCTGGCCTGGCGGGCGATCTGGGTCGCTGAACCCCAGTCACCAGACGAAAAAAAGCCGCGCCCGAAGGCGCGGCATAAAGTCTATAGGGAGGAAACGCCCAGGAAGGGCAAGACGCCCGGAGGCGTCGAAGATCAAGTTAGGTTGCGATGCACAATGCGTCAAGCAAGGTTTAACGCGCTGCGATCACGCCTTGTTACCAACCGAAATGCGCGCCTGCCTTGATGTAAGCGATTTCATGGCAAAAAACGTGCGCGTTCCTGATCGTTGATCATATTGCAGCGCGAAATGGTCAGGCTTCGCGCTCCCGATTGACCTCGATAAGCCGTCTGGCGGTCCGGATCGCCCGCGCCGCCGGTGAGGCCGACTGACGCCATACCAGCAGGGAAAACGCCGACAGCACGCCGGCCGCCAGCCACAGGGGCCCGAACAGCCAGGCGGCCGCGGCGAGCGCGAAGTAATAGCCCCTGACACCCTGGCTGAAGGCGGCGAGCGCCGGGTTCAGAACCTGGGCCGTGGCCTCGCCGAACGCGATCTTGTCGCCCTCGGAATGCACCTCGGGCGCGGCCCCGATCAGGGCGAGGGCATAGTTCATCTGGCGGATGGACCAGATGAAATCCAGCAGACCCCGCGCCAGGCACAGCAGCACCAGGCCCAGCTTGGCCTCCAGCAGCTGGACCGGCACGTCCTCGGCCCCAACGGCGGTGAAGCCCTGCAACGCCTGGTCGCCACCGAACAGGATGCCGCCGACGCCCGCGATCAGCAGAAGGTTGGACGAGGCGAAGAAGGACCCCGAATTGATCGAATGGCCCAGCAGCTGGCTGTCCAGCAGGCGGATTTCCCGGTGCGTCATCGCCGTCATCCAGGCATGACGAATCGTCAGCATGTCGGTGTTCAGCGAGCCGCTGCGGTGGGCGAGCACGCGCAGCAGCGGGTCGTATCCCAGCCAGCACAGGAAGAAGAGCGCCAGTCCCAGCCCGTCCATCGCCGTCATTGCTCAGCTGTCTCCTTTGGCACTGCGCGCCATCCCGGCTTGCCGTGCGGCCTCGCAGGCCTTATCACGCCTGCCACTCTTTCGCAGATGCACAATCGAGCCCGGCATGAACCTCGACGCCATTCCCGTCGGTCCCAACCCGCCTTGGGACATCAACGTCGTCATCGAAATCCCGCAGGGCGGCCTGCCGGTCAAGTACGAGATGGACAAGGCGTCCGGCGCCCTGTTCGTCGACCGCTTCCTGCACACCTCGATGTACTATCCGGGGAACTACGGCTTCATTCCGCACACCCTGTCGGATGACGGCGACCCCTGCGATGTCATCGTGCTGAACCCGACGCCGGTCGTGCCGGGCTGCATCATCCGCTCGCGCCCGATCGGCGTGCTGAAGATGGTCGACGAAGCGGGCGGCGACGAGAAGATCCTGGCCGTGCCGGTCGACAAGCTGAACCCCTACTACACCGACATCGCCAGCTATCGGCAGCTGCCCACCATCCTGGTCGAGCAGATCGAGCACTTCTTCAGCCGCTACAAGGATCTGGAAAAGGGCAAGTCGGTCACGGTCAAGGGCTGGGGCGATGCCGGCGAGGCCGCCGAACTGATCGCCATCGGCATGCGCGCCCATGAGGACGCCCAGGCCGAGAAGGCCGCCAAGGCCAAGGGCAAGGCTGCGAACGCCGCCTGATTGCCGCCGGGCCCGTCATCCCCATATGGCGGGTATGACGACGCTCTCCGTTCTCGATCTCGCGCCGGTGCCCCAAGGCTCCGACGTCTCGCAGGCTTTGGCCAACACCATCGACCTGGCCCGCCACGCCGAACGGCTGGTTACAACCGCTACTGGCTGGCGGAGCATCACAACATGGCCGGCATCGCCTCGGCTGCGACCTCGGTCGTGATCGGGGCCGTGGCCGCGGCGACGAAGTCCATCCGGGTCGGCGCCGGCGGGGTCATGCTGCCCAATCACGCGCCTCTGGTGATCGCCGAACAGTTCGGCACGCTGAATGCCCTCTATCCGGGCCGGATCGATCTGGGGCTCGGCCGCGCGCCGGGCTCGGACATGGCGACCGCGAGGGCGCTCCGTCGCACCCTGGCCGGCGACGGCGACAGCTTCCCTCAGGACGTGATGGAACTGCTGCACTGGTTTGAGCCGGCCGCCGACGATCAGCGCATCCGTGCCAACCCGGGCGAAGGCCAGTCGGTGCCGGTCTGGATTCTGGGCTCATCGACCTATGGGGCCCAGCTGGCGGCCCACCTGGGCCTGCCCTACGCCTTCGCCAGCCATTTCGCGCCGACCGAGATGATGTCCGCGATCCGGATCTACCGCGAGACGTTCCGCCCGTCCGCACGCCTGGCCAAACCCTATGTCATGCTGGGGTTCAACGTCTTCGCCGCCGATACGGACGCCGAGGGCCAGGCCCTGTTCTCGTCGGTCCAGCAGGCCTTCGTGAATCTCAGGTCCGGACGGCCCGGCAAGCTGCCGCCGCCCTTGCCGGGATATGCGGACACCTTGGGCGAGGGGGAACGCGCCATGATCGGACAGGCGTTGGCCTGTTCGGCCGTCGGATCGCCCGCCACGGTGCGTGCGGCGGTCCAGGCCTTCGTCGACCGGACCGGAGCCGACGAACTGATGGTCACGAGCCAGATCTGGGACCCCGCCGCACGTGTGCGCTCCTACGACCTTCTGGCCGACGTCATGCAGCCCATGGCCCTCGCAGGCTGATCAGGCGCGAGCCGCCGTCCCGTCCAGTCCCAGTCGCGTCGACAGCGCGACGAAATGATCCGGCCAGGACGGCGGTGTGAAGTCGGAGACCGTCGGCGGCTGCCGCATCGTCTCCTCGATCGCCTGAAGCCAGCCCTGTCCATCGAGCGGATCGACCAGGCGGGCATGGGGCACCAGCTCACGGTGCGCCGGGATGTCAGACGCGATCAGCGGGACCCCAAGGGCGCACGCTTCGACAGCGGGCAGGTCGAACCCCTCGACGGACGAGGGCGCAAGCACGGCGCAGGCCCCCGTCATCAGATCAGCCAGGGCGCTGTCGGGCAGGTCGGACGCCTGGTGGACGAGGCCGCGCAGGGGCGGCGAGCGCTGGAGGTGATCCAGCACCGCCTCGTTTTCCCACCCATAGCGCCCCACCAGCACCAGCTGGGGAGCCTCCGCGCCCATCTGTTCAGCCAGCCGTCGCCACAGGGTCAGCAGGAAGGCCAGGTTCTTGCGCGCCTCGATCGTACCGACGTGGACGAAATAGCGACCCTTGCGATCGGTGGGACGAATCCGTTCGAAGGACGGTTCGAGGCCAAGGTGAATCGCGTCGATCGGCGGCGGGGTCAGCCCCTCCCGCGCCGCGAACGCGCAGAGTTCATGGGCCGTGTAGCGGGAGTTCACCACAATGCGGGACGCGTGGCGCAGGGTGCTCAGCACGCGATCGCGATGCTTGTCTCCGTCCCCCGGCCTGCAGAATTCCGGATGGGTGATGGGAATCAGGTCGTGCAGCATGACGATGCGCTGGACCCCCCGCGTCGCCAGCGCAGACAGGATCACGTCGTCGACCAGACCCGTGTGGCCGACGTTGAAGTAGAAGGCGCTGTCCGGCAGGGCACCCGCCCCGCGCGGCTCGCGCAGGAATCGCCACAGCTTCGAAAGGGGGGCCGGCCTGGCGGTCTGGGGCGCGGGCGGCGTGCCGATGACCGACTCCGTGGCCCGGCCGGGCGTCTTCAGGGCGGCGACCAGTCGCTGTTCATCGCCCGTGAGGGCCCGCTCGGTGGTGCCGCCGGTCCAGCGGGCGCGCAGGGTCGCGACGCAGGCCCGGAACCAGTCCGGGTCCAGAGCGACCAGACGGTCCTTGCGCGTCCTGACCGGGGTCACCGACAGATCCGGGCGCGACAGCAGCCATTCCGCATAGGCCAGGCAAACGCGATCCACGCCCGTCGGCGCCGTGCGCTCGGCCCGGCTGACCAGACGACTGGCGTCAAACAGGACGGAAATGGTCATGCATCCCCATCGTTCGGCACCACGCCTGCGGCGCGGCGGAGGGGCGTCCGCTCTGGCCAAGAAACCTCTGGAAATCCAGTCAAATCCGGCCCTTCGGCGTAGTTGGCGCTCATCGGCGTAGACCTTCGGCCTGCACCGGTCAATCGGCCGCCCGGCGTCAGGACAGGTAGCCTGCCTGCATCAGTTCGGCGACATGGACGATCGCCCGGGGCCGGTCATCCTCCACCACGAAAAGGTTGGAGATGCGGTTTGCGGTCAGCAGATCGACGACGTCGCTCATGCGCTGATCGGGGCTGACCGTGATCGGCTGCCGGTTCATGACATCGTCCGCCCGAACGCCCGTCACGTCGGCTGCGAAAGCCCGGCGCACGTCACCGTCGGTGATCATCCCCGCAAGCTTCCCGTCGTCGTCCAGCACGGCGACCGCGCCCTTGCGGCCGGCGGTGATGGAGGCGACGACATCCGCAAAACTGGCCGTGAGCGGCACGGTGGGCGGTGGGGCGTGATTGTCGCCCATCCATTCGCGCACACTCTGCAGACTCATGCCCAGGGCCCCGCCGGGGTGATGCATGCCGAAGGCTTCCGCCGAGAATCCGCGCCGGTTCATCAGCACCATGGCCAGGGCATCGCCGAGCGCGAGCGTCATCAAGGTCGATGTCGTGGGCGCAAGGCCGTTCGGACAGGCCTCGGCCACGCTGGGCATGACCATGGCCACCGCCGACATGCGGGCGAGGAAGGACGAGCCGCGCTGGGTCATGCCGATCACGGGGATGCCGTTGCGCTGGCAGAAGAGCAGGGGATCGCGGAGCTCGCGGCTCTCGCCCGAGTTGGAGATGGCCAGCAGCGTCGTGTCGTGCCGAAGCATTCCGAGGTCGCCGTGGCTCATCTCGGCGGGATGCACGAAAAAGGCGTTGGTCCCGGTGGACGCCAGGGTCGCGGCGATCTTGCCGCCGATGTGGCCCGATTTGCCGATACCCGTGACCACAACATAGCCAGGCCGCGACAGGATGATGTCGCAGGCTCGCGCCACGCTGGCATCGACCGTCCGTTCCAGGGCCTGAAGCGCCTCAATATTCAGGCGAATGACGGATCGGGCGTGCTCGGTCATCTCGCCGATGGCTTCGGGAGACGACATGTTTTTGGCATCCAGCGACATGGCGACGGTTTAGCGAGCCGGGTGGTTGTAACGCAAGTTCACCGCGGTGAGGTCAACCTTTGCCGCAGTGACGCGTTGGTACGACGGGCACCTAAAAACACAGTCTGGACAGAATGCCGTCGAACGCCGGAACCCTCATCCCATGCCTGCCGCAGGCCTCGGTCCATGCGTCGGCGGGGCTTGCCCTGTTTCTCGACCTGGACGGGGTTCTGGCACCCATGGCCAGCACGCCGGACGCAGTTGTCGCCGATCCGCGCCGGACGCGGATCCTGCAGACGCTCGATCGCGCGCTGGACGGCCGTCTCGCCGTGATCAGCGGCCGGACCCTGTCTGAAATCGACCGGATCACCGGAGGGGCTGCGCGCTCGGCCGCGGGCGTGCACGGCCTCCAGCGCAGACGCCGTGACGGGTCGACGGCGACAATCGAGCCCTCCGCCGGTGTCGCGGCGGCCGTCGAGGCTTTCCGCGCATTTGCTGAGACCCACCCGGGCATGATCGTCGAGGACAAGGGCGTCTCTGCGGGTCTGCACTACCGCGCCGTACCGCATGTCGAGGCCGAGGCGCTGGCCCTGGCGGACGTCTGGGCCGAGCGAGCCGGACTGGTCGCCCAGCCCGGCAAGCTGGTGGTCGAGCTGAAGACACCCGGGGCCGACAAGGGCACCGCCCTGACGGCCTTCATGGGCGAGCCTGCGTTCGCCGATACCATGCCCGTCATGCTCGGCGACGACCTGACGGACGAAGCCGGCTTTGTGGCCGCCGAGGCCTTGGGCGGCTTCGGCATCCTGGTAGGAGCGCCGCGAGAAACGGCGGCACGCTATGGACTGGCCGATGTGGAGGCCGTTCTGACCTGGCTTGAAGCCGTCGCGATGGAGGCTCAGCCCGCATGACCGATCTCTCCCCCAACCGCCCGTCGCTGGATCTCGCCCCCATCGGCAACTGCGCCATCTCGGCCCTGATCGACCGGGCGGGGCGCTTCGTCTGGGCCTGCGCACCCCGTGTCGATGGCGACCCGGTGTTTTCCGCCCTGATGGACGGGGATGCCCCCGAGCACGGCTTCTGGTCCGTGGAGCTCGAGAACCTCGCCTCGGTCAGTCAGGCGTATGTGCGCAACACGCCCGTATTGCGCACCGTCCTGACGGCCGACGACGGATCGGCGCTGGAGATCATCGACTTCGCGCCGCGACACGCCAAGCACGCCCGCACCTATCGCCCGCTGGCCTTCGCCCGGATCGTCCGGCCGCTGTCGGGAACGCCGCGGATCCGCATCCGACTGCGCCCCGCCGCCGACTGGGGGGCGCGTCGGGCGGCCGTGACGTCCGGATCGAACCACATCCGTTATCTGTGCACGGATATCACCCTGCGTCTGACGACCGACTGCCCCGTCTCGCACGTGCTGGACGAGCGCGCGTTCCGGCTGGAGTCGCCCCTGCACTTCTTCCTGGGGCCGGACGAAGGCTACGATCAGGAGGTCGGACCCGGCATCGGGGCCACGCTGGAGCGGACCGTCGCCTACTGGCGCGACTGGGTGCGCAGCCTCTACATCCCGCTCGACTACCAGGAGGCCGTCATCCGTGCGGCCATCACGCTGAAGCTCTGCGTCTTCGAGGAGACCGGAGCGATCGTGGCGGCCATGACCACCTCGGTGCCGGAGTTCCCGGAAAGCGGCCGCAACTGGGACTATCGCTACTGCTGGGTCCGCGACGCCTATTACACCGTGCGGGCGCTGAACCGCCTCGGGGCGGTCGACATCCTCGAGAACTATCTCGTCTATCTCCGCAACCTCGTCGACTCGTCCGCCGGGGGGCATGTGCAGCCGGTCTATGGCGTGGGTCTGGAGGAGGATATCGACGAGCGGATCGTGACGTCCGTCGCCGGCTATCGCGGGATGAAGCCCGTCCGCGTCGGCAATCAGGCCCGGGAGCACCTGCAGCACGACGTGTACGGACAGATCGTCCTGCCACTGGTTCAGAGCTTTTACGACAGTCGCCTGCTGCGTGCCGGCACGATCGATGACTTCTATGCCCTCGAAAAGGTCGGCGACCGGGCCTTCGCCATGCACGACCAGGTCGACGCCGGCCTGTGGGAGTTCCGCACTATCGCGCGGGTTCACACCTATTCCTCCGTCATGTGCTGGGCCGCCTGTGACCGGCTGGCCAAGGCCGCCGACCGTCTGGGGCTGCAGGATCGCGCCTCGGTATGGAGGGAGCGCGCCGCCATCATCCGGACCCGGATCGAGGAGGAGGCCTTCGTGCCCGAAGAAGGACGTTTCGCGGCCAGCTTCGGCGGACAGGAACTGGATGCGTCGCTGCTCCAGATGGTCGATCTGGGCTTCCTCGACCCCGCGGACCCGCGCCAGGTGGCGACCTTCGATGCGATCGAGCGGGATCTGAAGAAGGGGCCCTATCTGTTCCGTTACGTCGAGCCTGACGATTTCGGAGAGCCGGAAACCGCATTCAACTTCTGTACGTTCTGGTTCATCGAGGCCCTGCACCAGAACGGCCGGGATCAGGAAGCACGCGAGATTTTCGACCAGATGCTGAGCCGTCGCACCAATGCGGGCCTGTTGAGCGAGGATATCTCGCTGGGCGACGACGAGCTCTGGGGAAACTATCCGCAGACCTATTCGCTGGTCGGCATCATCAACTGCGCCGTCCTGCTCAGCCGGTCCTGGACGGACGTGCGATGAGCCGCCTGATCGTCGTTTCCAATCGGGTCTCGGCTCCCGTCGATCCAGCGGCCGGCTCTGCCGGTGGCTTGGCTATGGCGCTGTCCGCGGCGCTGCGGAAATACGACGGCCTGTGGTTCGGCTGGTCGGGTGAAACGACGGAGCAGTTCACCGGGGAGCTGAAGTACGAGGATCGGGCGGGGGTTACCGTCGCCCTGGTCGATCTGGAAGCGCAGGACGTGGAGGAATACTACAACGGCTATGCCAACAAGACGCTGTGGCCGCTGTTCCATCACCGGGTCGACCTGACGGCCTACGAGCGGTCCTATGGCGAGGGCTACGAGCGGGTGAACCGCCGGTTCGCCGAGGTTCTGGCACCCCTGATCCAGCCCGACGACATCATCTGGATCCACGACTACCACCTCATCCCGATGGCGCGGGACCTGCGCCGTTTGGGCGTCAAGAACCGGATCGGTTTCTTCCTGCATACGCCCTGGCCGGTGCGTCAGCTTCTCGTGACCCTTCCGCATCACCGCCGGTTGGTGGAGAGCCTGTTCGCCTACGACCTGATCGGCTTCCAGACCCAGGAATGGCTGGACCTGTTCCGCGACTATGTGATCTCCGAGGCGCGGGGCGAGCTGGCGGGCTATGGCGGTCTCGAGGCGTTCGATCGCCGTGTTCGCGTCGGCGTCTTCCCCATCGGCATCGATGTCCAGGGGTTCATCGACGCCCGCAACTCGCCCCAGGGGGCCCGGACCTACGACCGTATGGCGGCATCTTCCGCCTTCCGCTCCATGATGGTCGGCGTCGACCGGCTCGACTACTCCAAGGGTCTGGAGGAGCGGATGCTCGGCTACGAGCAGTTTCTGCATGACAATGCCGAGATGCGTGGCGACGTCTTCCTGGTCCAGGTCACGCCGATCTCGCGCGATGACGTGGATACCTATCAGGACATCCGCGCCCGGCTGGATGCCCTGGCCGGCCGGATCAACGGCGAATATGCCGACATGGACTGGCAGCCGATCCGCTATCTGAACCGCAGCTATCGCCGCGATCAGCTGGCGGGGATCTATCGCGCCGCGCGGGTGTGTCTGGTGACGCCGCTGCGTGACGGGATGAACCTGGTCGCCAAGGAATTCGTGGCCGCCCAGAATCCGGAAGACCCCGGCGTCCTGATCCTGTCGCGCTTCGCCGGGGCCGCCGAGCAGATGTGCGAGGCCCTGCTGGTCAATCCGTTCAGCCGCGAGGAGCTGTCGGACGCCATCAAGAAGGCCCTGACGATGCCGTTGGCCGAAAGGGTCCGGAAGTGGCAGGCCCTGATGCAGGTGGTGCGCGACACCGATGTTTCGATCTGGCGCGACACCTATGTCGACGCCCTGAAAGGGGTGGAGATCATCGGCGACGGCGACGCACCCTTCCACGGCCACGCCGACGCCGCCTGACCGGACTCAGGCCGCCCGCAGGGTGCTCACGTCACCGTCGCGGGCGTCGGCACGCACTTTCGCGGGGCGTTCGGCCAGCCGGGCCTGATAGGCGTCGAATACGCGGTTGTCCGGCAGATGCTGGCGACCCCATCCCAGCGCCGCGCCGATCATCACATCGACGGCCGTGAAGCGTTCGCCCATCAACCACGGGCCGGCCCAGAGCGCCTCCGTGAGCCTTTCCATCGCCGCATCATAGCGGGCGCGCGCGAACGCATCGGTCTCGGTCTGACCCATGATCTGGCCCCACATCGCCGGCTCCAGCTCGCCCGCCGCCCAGGTCAGCCAGGTCAGATAGGCCCCCCGCTCGCTGGACCCCACCGGCGCGCCGAGCCTGGCCTCCGGGAAGAGATCCGTCAGATACAGGGCCACAGCGGCCGACTCCGTGATGACGATGCCATCGTGGCTCAGCGCAGGAACCTTGCCGTCGGGGTGCGGGTTTCTCGGGTCGGCTTCCCCGACCTTTTGCCCGTGACGATGGGCGATCGCGCAGTATTCGATCCGGACATCGGCCCCGAGTTCCTCGATCAGCCAGATGATCCGCGACGACCGCGACTGCGGGGCGTGAAACAGCGTCAGCATTGAACCTCTCCCATGGGGCCGCGGCGACGTCGCCCTGGCCACGGAGGATTGACTACTGCCACCCTGCTGACAGCATGATGTCAGCATCGATGCAGGACGGTGATCCCATGAGGCGCGCAGACAGGCTCTTTCAGATCGTCCAGCTGCTCCGGCGCAGTGGCAAACCGCTCACGGCCAATCGAATCGCGACCGAACTGGAGACGTCCAAACGCAGCGTCTATCGCGACATCGCCGCCCTCATGGCCCAGCGCGTCCCGATCCGGGGCGAGGCGGGCATCGGCTACGTCCTCGACTCAGGGTTCGACATGCCGCCGCTGATGTTGACCTCGGACGAGATCGAGGCGGCCGTGCTGGGGGCGCAGTGGGTGGCGGGCAGGGGAGACCCGGCCCTGGCCCGCGCCGCCCGCGACCTGATCGCCAAGATCGCGGCCACCGTGCCCGAGCGTCTGAGGCCGGTGGTGCTGGAACCGGCGGTCGCCAGCGTAGGCGGCTGGAACGTGCTTCCGGAGGCCATCGATATGGCCGACATCCGGGGGGCCATTCACAGCGCGCGGAAGGTAGCCCTGCACTACCGGGACGAACGCGAGGTCGAGACCCGCCGCACGGTCTGGCCGTTCCAGGTCGCCTATCGCGAGACCACCCGGATCGTCGTCGCCTGGTGCGAAACCCGCGACGATTTCCGCATGTTCAGGGCCGACCGCGTTCTGACGGCCGAGGTGCTGGAAGACCGCTATCCCGCCCGGCCCGCCGCGTTGCGCGCGCGCTGGCGAGCCTACCTCCGGGAGCAGTACGGCGTGCCGGATCATTAGATCTCGAACAGACCCGCCACGCCGCCCCGAAACGCTTTGCGTTTCGGATCGCTCTTGCTTTGGTCGCGGCTTGCGGCCGTTCTCAATAGATTTCGAACAGGCCTGCCGCGCCGCCCCGAAACGCTTGGCGTTTCGGATCGCTCTTGCTTTGGGCGCGGCTTACGGCCGTTCTCAGTAGATTTCGAACAGGCCTGCCGCGCCCATGCCGCCGCCGATGCACATGGTGACGACGCCATATCTGGCCCCGCGCCGCTTGCCCTCGATCAGGACGTGTCCGGTCATCCGCGCGCCCGACATGCCGTAGGGATGGCCGATCGAGATGGCCCCGCCCGACAGGTTCAGCCGGTCCATCGGGATGCCCAGGGTATCGGCGCAGTAGAGCACCTGCGAGGCGAAGGCCTCGTTCAGCTCCCAGATGCCGATGTCGTCCATCGTCAGCCCGTGGCGCTTCAGCAGTTTCGGCACGGCATAGACGGGGCCGATGCCCATCTCGTCGGGCTCGCAGCCCGCCACGGCCATGCCCCGATAGGCACCCAGCGGCACGAGATTGTGCCGGACCGCCTCGCCCGCCTCCATGATGACCGAGGCGGACGCGCCGTCCGAAAGCTGCGAGGCGTTTCCGGCGGTGATGAACTCGCCCTGCTGGATCTCCTCGCCGCCCCCGAACACCGGCTTGAGCGCCTTCAGCCCTTCCAGCGTGGTGTCGGCGCGGTTGCCCTCGTCCTTCGACAGCGTGATTTCCTTCGCCGACGCCTGACCGGTGGCCTTGTCCATCACCTGCATGGTCGTGGTCATCGGCACGATCTCGGCGTCCAGATGTCCGGCCGCCTGGGCCGCCGCCGTCCGCTGCTGCGACTGCAGGGCGTACTCGTCCTGGCGGTCGCGCGAGATGCCATAGCGGCGCGACACGACCTCGGCCGTCTCCAGCATCGACATATAGATGTGGGGCGACAGCTTGAGCAGCGCCTCGTCCTTCATCCGGAACAGGTTCATGTGCTGGTTCTGGACCAGCGAGATGGACTCCAGCCCGCCGCCGACCGCCATCTTCTGCTGGTCGAACACCACCTGCTTGGCGGCCGTGGCGATGCCCATCAGGCCGGACGCGCATTGCCGATCCAGGGTCATGCCGGGCACCGACGACGGCAGGCCTGCCGCCAGGGCGATCTGGCGCGCGACATTGGTGCCGGTTCCGCCCTGCTGCAGGGCCGCACCCATGATCACGTCCTCGATCTCGGCCGGATCGACGCCGGCGCGGGCGACGGCGTGCTTGACCGCGTGCGCCCCCAGCTGCTGGGGCGCGGTGTCGTTGAACGCCCCGCGATAGGCGCGCCCGATCGGGGTCCGGGCTGTCGAGACGATCACCGCTTCACGCATAGTTCTCTCCCTGGCTGACGACTGCGCGTCATTGTCGATTGGCTGGCATCGAACCTAGGCGCCTGACGTCGCGTCAAGGCAAGCCATGACGCGACGTCGACGATCAGGAATGGGCCTTGTGCGCCTTGGTCAGTTCGATCATGCCCTGTGCCGCGCCCATGTCCGGCACGATCTCTCCCGTGCGGTCCGAAATCGCGTCGAAGCGGGCGGCGACCTGATCGGCGGCGTCGTCGCCGACGATCCGAACGCCCTGGGTCAGGGTCACATAGGCGCGCTCGAACCCGCCGGCGCCGGCGCCCAGGATGCAGCGTGTCGGCGCGTCCTGGCTGACCAGATAGACCAGGCCCGGCGACACCAGCTCCGGTCCCAGCGCCTCGAGCGGCAGGGCGGCCCCCAGGTCCTCGGTCATGCGGGTATGGGCGGTGGGGGCGAGGCAGTTGACCCGGATGTCGTTCTTGGCCCCCTCGATCGCGAGGGTCTGCATGAAGCCGACGAGCGCCATCTTGGCCGCGCCGTAATTCGCCTGTCCGAAGTTGCCGTACAGGCCCGACGACGAGGTCGTCATCACGATCCGGCCATAGTTGCGCTCGCGCATGCCGTCCCACACCGCCTTGGTGCAGTTCACCGCGCCCATCAGGTGCACGTCGACGACGAAGCGGAAATCCTCCACGTCCATCTTGGCGAACGACTTGTCTCGCAGGACGCCGGCGTTGTTCACGAGGATGTCGACCGAGCCCCATTTCGCGGTGGCGTCGGCGACCATGGCCTTCACGGCCTCGAAGTCCGTCACGGACGCGCCGCTGGCGATGGCCTCGCCACCCAGGGCCTGGATCTCGGCCACGACGGCCTCGGCCGGGCTGTGCGACGATCCCGATCCGTCGCGGGCGACGCCCAGATCGTTCACGACGACCTTGGCACCGCGCGCTGCCAGGGCCAGGGCGTGTTCCCGCCCCAGACCGCCGCCCGCACCCGTGACGATCGCCACCTTGCCGTCGAACCGAATTGCCATCGAACTGGACTCCCTTGTTCCGTCAGCCTGATATCAGGCCGCCGCGTTTCGCCAAGGGGGTGAGATGTGTTGAAACGGCGCCACAGTCGCCACATTGCGAACCGTAAT
Organism: Brevundimonas subvibrioides ATCC 15264; assembly: GCF_000144605.1. NCBI lineage: Bacteria > Pseudomonadati > Pseudomonadota > Alphaproteobacteria > Caulobacterales > Caulobacteraceae > Brevundimonas > Brevundimonas subvibrioides. The sequence goes on from NC_014375.1 coordinate 760,340, forward strand.
GTGGAACCGGGACTGCAGTCTGCCGTTCGGCTTCCCGAGTGTCACGTGTATGCGTGGCCCTAGGGCATCAATCAATAATGAGGACGACATGAAGCTGAAACTTCTCGCCGGCGTCGCAGCTATGGGGCTTATGGCCGCTGGTGCTGCATCGGCTGAGCCGGACGGCTGGTACGGTGCGGTAGACGCCGGTTACCAGATCATCGACGACATCAACGCCGAGTCTTCGGTGACGGGTCAGAACTTCAATTTTGAAGTGAACGACGGCTGGGCTGCGTTTGCGCGCCTGGGCTACCGTTTCGACGCCAACTGGCGCGTCGAGCTGGAGGGCGGCTATCGCTCGGGCGACATCGGCACGGTTCGCGCCGTGTCGGGCACGAACGGCATCTGCAACTTCACGCCGGCCACGGGTCCCTGCTTCTCCCCGGAAGGCGACATCGAATCCACCACGCTGATGGCCAATGTCATCTATGACATCGGTGGCGAGTACTGGGGCGTTCGTCCGTTCGTGGGTCTGGGCGTCGGTGTGAACCGCGTCGCCGCTGACTTCGCCGGCCGTTACCGCCAGGGTGCCGGCTCGATCGTGGCCGACGACTCGTCGACCAAGTTCGCCGCCCAGGCCATCGCCGGCCTGAGCTACGCTGTCGGCGACCGCGCCAACATCGACCTGACCTACCGTTACCTGACGGGCGATGCCGAGTTCGACACCGTGTCGGCTCCGGTCACGCGCAACCAGGGCACGTTCGAAGGCGACTACGACCAGTCGCACACCGTGACGCTGGGCCTGCGCTATGCGTTCGGTGCCGACGAAGCGCCGATGGCACCTCCGCCCCCGCCGCCCCCGCCCCCGCCGCCTCCTCCGCCCCCGCCGCCGCCTCCCCCGCCTCCGCCGGCTCCGGCCCCGACGGCGCGTGAGTTCGTGGTGTACTTCGACTGGGATCGCTCGGACCTGACGGCGGAAGCCCGCTCGGTCGTGACGCAAGCCGCCACCTACGCCAAGTCGGGTCGTCCGACGCGCGTTCTGGTCGTCGGTTATGCCGATACGTCCGGCTCGGCCGCCTACAACGTGGGCCTGTCGAACCGTCGTGCCCGCACCGTGGCTGACGCCCTGGTGTCCAACGGCGTCAACGGCGGCGTGATCGCTCTCGACGGCAAGGGTGAAACCAACCTGGCCCGTCCGACCGCCGACGGCGTTCGCGAGCCTCTGAACCGTCGCGCCACCATCGGCATCAACTTCTAAGAACCGCTTCCACGGCCCGGCCCGGATCTCACGATCCGGGTCCGGTGCCCGGTGAACGGTCGCCGATGGGACGAAACACTTGACCGCCGGGCCTCGCGAGGGGCCCGGCGGTTTTGTTTGCGCTCAGGATCCCGGGATCAAGGCGGGGCAGCGAGCGGCCGCGTCGTGAGCGCCGGCGCCTCTCCGTCGCCTCTCCGGCGACACCGTCCGGGGGCTGACGATATGTGTCGAACAACCCACGATTATCCGGCGGTTCTGTGAAACGGGTCGTTTCCGATCGCTTTTCCGGACAAGCCGGTTGATCCCGGCGGATCACGGCGCGACAAGGAGACCCATGTCAAAGCGCTGCGCCTCGACGATCGTCTCTCCGACCGAAGCCGCCTTCGCCGTCCGTGCGAGCCACGCCTGAGCATGGCCGATGTCCGCATTCCCGCGCGCCGGCCGCGTCCGCCCGTCGACCGCCGCGTCGTGGCGGACCGTCGCGTGGCCAACGACACCACCCCCGTCCTGACGCCGGTTCCGGCCCCGACCGCGCTGGACCCGGCCCACGCCCCTCTGCAACACTCCCGCGCTCAGGCAGCGAGCGACCGCGTCGCGAGCGGTAGCGCCCTGCATCCTGCGAGCGATAGCGCCCTGCCGCTGGAAGGCCGCCACTTCCTGATCGTGACCGCGCCGTTCGGCCCGTTCGGCCGGGTGCTGGCGGCCGAGCTGGAGGCCAGGGGCGCCCGGGTCCGGCGCATGATCTTCAACATCGGCGACCTGGTCTACTGGCGTCGCCCCGGCGGCCTGACCTTCGACGGCGACGTGCGCGACTGGCCCGCCCGGCTGGCCGGACTGGTGACCGCCCACGGCCTGACCGACCTGGTCGTGTTCGGCGAGGGCGGCCCCTACAACCAGGCCGTCCTGACCCAGGCCGACGCCCTCAAGGCTTTGGCGGTCGACGCTTCCTCTGATTCTTCCCCCGCCCAGGCAGCGAGGCTCCGCGAGCCGGGCGTTGGCGGTGCGGCGACCCAGGAACGCGCTCAAGCAGCGAGCGCCCGCGGCGCGAGCGGTAGCGCCCTTAGAATCTGGGTCCTCGAGAACGGTTACTTCCGGCCGGACTGGATCACGGTCGAGCAGGACGGGGTCAACGCCCGCTCCGGTCTGGCGCGCGCGCGGGCGGCCTATGACCCGCCCATCCCCGAGATCGTGCCGGCCCGGCCCGTCGGACGCGCCCTGCCGCACCATGTGGCCAACATCAGCCTGTATCACTTCCTGCAGTTCCTGGTCCGGCCGTTCGCCTTCCGCCGCTATGCCCAGCCCTATACGACCCCGGCCTGGCTGCAGTGCGCCAGCCATATCCGGCGCTACTTCGGCCTGATGCTGCGGTCCTCCCAGGAGGCCGACGCCGGGGTCATCCGCGCGCGCGGGCCCTTCTTCATCGCCTGCCTGCAGCGCGAGGGCGACGCCCAGCTGCTGCGCTACTCCCACTATGCCGACAACACCGCCTTCCTGGCCGAGGTCCTGACCTCGTTCGCGAAACACGCCCCCGACGGCACCCGGCTGGTGGTCAAGAACCATCCGCTGGATCCCGGCCTGGTCGACCTGCGCCGCATGACCCGGGTCCTGGCCATCGAACGCGGCATCGCCGACCGGGTCGACTTCATCGACGGCGGCAACCTGGCCCAGCTGTGCCGCGCCTCCGCCGGCATGGTGGTCAACAACTCCTCGGCCGCCCTGTCGGCCCTGGGCTTCAAGACCCCCGTCAAGGTCCTCGGCGAGGCCTTCTTCGACTTCGACGGCCTCACCGACCAGCAGACCATCGACGCCTTCTGGACCCGCCCCCGGACCCCAGACCCCGACCTGTTCGTCCGCTTCCGCGCCCACGTCATCGACCAGACACAGGTCAACGGAAACTACCACGAACCCAAGGCCCTCAAACCCACCGCAAAAGCCGTCGCAACACGCTTCGAAACCACAGGGTAGGGCAGCGTCAGGCGTCGAGGGTGGCCTCGATGACGTCGCAGACCCGGTCGATATCGGCCCCGGTGAGGCTGCTGCCGGACGGCAGGCACAGGCCGCCGGCGAACAGGGTCTCGGCCACCCCGTTCTGAAGGACGGGGGCATCGCGGAAGGCCGGCTGCAGGTGCATGGGTTTCCAGACCGGGCGGGCCTCGATATCGGCAGCCGCGAGGGCCAGACGCAGGCGTTCGGGGCTCACGCCCGTGATCTCGCGGTCCATCACCATGACGCTGAGCCAGCGCGTGTGACGGCGTCCGGGGGCCTCCGGGGCGAAATCCACGCCATAGCGGCCACCGAGGCGACCCCGATAATGATCGAAGATCGCGCGTCGGCGGTTCACCTTGGCTTCGAGGGTCGGCAGCTGTGACAGTCCCAGCGCGGCCGACAGGCTGAGCATCCGGTAGTTGAAGCCGACCTCGGCGTGTTCGTAGTGGACGGCCGGGATCCGGGCCGCCGCGGCCAGCGATCTCGCCCGCGCGATCAGGGCCCCGTCATCCGACGCCAGCATGCCGCCGCCACCCGTCGTGATGATCTTGTTGCCGTTGAACGAGAAGCCGGCCGCCGAGGCACCGTGGCCGGCGTGGCGCCCCCCGACCATGGCCCCCACGGCCTCGGCCGAGTCCAGGATCACCGGCACGCCGTGCGACGCGGCGACGGCACCGATCGCGCCGATGTCGCAGCCCTGGCCATAAAGGTCGGCCGGCACGATGGCGCGCACCGTCAGACCCTCGGTCCTTGCCTTTGCGAACGCTGCGTCCAGCAGGGCCGGATCGAGGTTCCAGTCGTCGGGGGAGGAATCGACGAAGAGCGGCCGGGCCCCGGCATGGACGATCGGAGCCACACCACCGATGAAGGTCAGGGTGGGCGCGATCACCGCGTCGCCGGGCTTGAGATCCAGCATGTGCAGCGCCAGGTGCAGGGCGGCGGTGCCCGAGGATGTCGCAGTGGCGTGGGCCAGGCCCACATGATCCGCGAAGGCCTGCTCGAACGCCTCGACCACCGGGCCGGCGGACGAGACCCAGCCGTCGTCGAACGTCTGGATCAATCGTGCCCGATCGTCTGGACCCAGATCAGGAGCGGAAAGGGGAATACGCCTCATGCCACCAGCAGACGCCGATGGCCCGATTCCCGCAAGGCGTCAGCCGGTTGTGCGGATCAGGGCGGGCTGGTCCTGCGCCGGGGCGTCGGGAGTGCGCTCGAGGATCGACTGGCCGATGGCGATGACTAGGGTCGCACTGAACACGGCCGAGACGAACGCGGTCAGGACCAACCGCGCCCCGATGCCGAAATCGCCGTCCTGATCCATATCACTCCCCCGAGTCGTCCGGACTCAGGGACCACACCCGGGCCCGCGACGCAAGTCACGGACCCGTGTGTTTTCAACGTCGTGTGTCGGATCAGCCCGTGAAGGGACGGATCAGGATCTCGACGCGGCGGTTCTGGGCGCGGCCTTCCGGCGTGGCGTTCGAGGCGACGGGCACGCGCGACGACTGACCGGCGACGAACAGGCGCTCGCGGATGACGCCGCGCGCGATCAGGGCGTCGGCGACCGACAGGGCGCGGCGCTCCGACAGGGGCTGGTTGATCGCGTCGCCGCCCGAGGAGTCGGTGTGACCCACGATGTCCACGACCGACCGGTCATACTCCTGAAGCACGCCCGCCACGTCCGACAGCACGGCGTCGAAGCGGGGCTCGATGTTGGACTGGTTCACCGCGAAGGTGACATCAGACGGCATGCGCAGGACCAGGTTGTCGCCCTGACGCGCCACGCCGACACCGGTGCCCGACAGTTCGGCCTCGAGGGCGCGCTGCTGGCGATCCATGTAGTTGCCGACGGCCGCGCCACCCAGGGCCCCGACGCCGGCCCCGATCAGGGCGTTGCGCCGACCCTGTTCACCGTCCGAGGTGTTGGTCAGGTAGCCCAGCACGGCCCCGCCCAGAGCGCCGTAGAGGGCCCCGCTGGCGGTGTTGTTCCGCTGGGGGGTCGAGCTGTAGGGGTCCATGGTGGTGCAGGCCGAGGCCCCCAGCATGGCGACGACGCCCAGGCTCGTGACGATCAGATTGGTGCGCATGGTTTTGGCCTTCTTGAAAATTCAGTGGCGGGGGAACGTCGCCTTACGGTGAAGGTTCCGACCTGACCACGGCATGAACGTGGCATTCAAATCCGGGACGGCGACGCGAAACTGCCAATTTCCAGCGGCAAGGCGTATGACAGCGACCCGCGTTCCGGAAAACGGTGCGCGGCCCGATGCTTCCGAAAGGCGAATTTCCGTGACGGCAACCCTCGACCACCCGACCTCGACCCTGACCGACCGGGGCATCACCCCCGTGTCGATGTCGCGCTACGACACCGACTTCCAGGGGTTCAGCGACGACCTGGGGGCGTCGTTCAAGCGCTACGGCTTTGCCGTCGTGTCGGACCACGGGCTGGACGAACAGGTCATCGAGGCCGCCATCGCCGATGCCAAGGCCTTCTTCGCCCTGCCGGAGGCCGTCAAGCGCGCCTATCACCAGCCGGGGACCGGCGGCGCACGCGGCCTGACGCCGTTCGGCACCGAGGCGGCCAAGGACGCCAAGGCGGTCGATCTGAAGGAGTTCTGGCACACGGGCCGCGAACTGCCCGCGGGTCATGCCTACGGACAATATATGCGCGCCAACCTGTGGCCGACCGAGGTGCCAGGGTTCCGGGATCACCTGTACGGTATGTTCGAGGCGCTGGACGCCCTCGGCCGTCGGATTCTGAGGGCGATCGCCCGCTACATGGACCTCGGCGACGACTATTTCGAGGACAAGGTGGAGCTCGGCAACTCGGTGCTGCGGATGCTGCACTATCCGCCGGTGCCGGCCGATGCGCCGGGCGTGCGGGCCGGGGCACACGAGGACATCAACGTCATCACGCTGCTGCTGGGGGCCGAAGAGGCCGGTCTGCAGCTGAAGGATGCAGACGGCGAATGGCTCGACATCGCGCCGCCACCCGGAGCCCTGGTGGTCAACATCGGTGACATGCTGCAGCGGCTGACCAACCACGTCCTGCCGTCGACGACGCACCGGGTGGTCAATCCCGCCCCCGAACGGCGCGGCTTCGCCCGCTATTCGACGCCCTTCTTCCTGCACTTCAACCCGGACTTCGTGATCGAGACCCTGCCGTCAACGATCACGGACGCGAACCCGGACCGCTATGCGGGCCAGTCGATCATGGCCGAGGACTTCCTGACCCAGCGGCTCAAGGAAATCCGGCTGCTGTAGGAGCGTCCGCCCCCTCTCGCCGGGAGAGGTAGTCCTAGGCGGCCTCTTCGCGCATCGCCGGGGGATTGGCGGCGAACTGCCCGCCCCGGCGATAGCGCCACAGATAGGAGGGGGCGATCGCCTCCAGTCCCGTCGGCTCGATGCCCAGGGCCGCCAGACCCTCGGCACCCGGGGCGACCACGTTATCGACCTTCAGCATCAGCACCTGGTCGCGGGTCAGGACCGGCGCGATGCCGACCAGGCTGGACAGCTGCATGACCCGGCCCATGGTCGCGGCCACGAAGACGGGCAGGGGTGCCAGCAGGCGCGACTTGCCGGTCTCGCGCAGGATATACTTCAGGATGTCCTTGAACGACCAGACCTCGGGCCCGCCGAGCTCGAAGGTCCGAGCGGCTGCATCGATCCGCGTCACCGACCGCGCGATGGCTTCGGCCACGTCGCCGACCCAGACGGGCTGGAATTTCGTTTTTCCGCCGCCGATCAGGGGCAGGGCGGGCGCGGTGCCGGCCATCGCGGCGAACCGGTTGAGGAAGCCGTCGCCGGTCCCGAAGACGATCGACGGCCGCAGGATCACGGTGTCCGGCTTGACCGTTCGCGCGGCGGCCTCGGCCTCGCCCTTTGAGCGGCCATAGTCGGCTTCGGAGTTCACATCGGCTCCGATGGCGGACACATGCACGAAGCGCGCGACGCCGGCCGCCTCGCAGGCCCCGGCGATGTTGCGGGTGCCCTCGACGTGGGCGGCGTCGAAGCCGCGCCCCGGGGCCTCGAACAGCAGGCCGACCAGGTTGACGGCGGCGTCGGCCCCCTTCAGGGCGGCGGCCACGTCGGCGGGCCGGGTGATGTCGCAGCGGACCGGCTGGATCTGGCCCACGTCGCCGAGGATGCGCAGGTCCTGCGCCAGATGGGGTTTCCTGACAGCCACCCGAACGCGCCAGCCACGCTTGGCCAGGGCGCGGACGGCCTGGGTCCCGACGAAGCCGGAACCGCCGAACACGGTGACCAGACCGGGAGAGAATTCGGACATGGGGAGCGATCCTGAAGCGTCTTTGAAAAGCCCGCGGGGGCCTTGTGGGGCGGGGATAGACGATGGGCGGCCGGGTCGCAACGCGAGCCTTGGGCGCAGTCGCTGCCAAACCCGCCAAAACCGTGTTGACCGCACCGGATCACTGCCTTAAGGGTCCGCGCCTTCCGGTCGAACACGACAGCTTTGTCGCATTCGAACGGGGCCCAGGTGGCGGAATTGGTAGACGCGCTGGCTTCAGGTGCCAGTGATAGAAATGTCGTGGAGGTTCGAGTCCTCTCCTGGGCACCAGTTTCGAACGGCGTCGCATCGCAAGGTGCGGCGCCGTTTTCGTTTTGGACCTCACTGGTCTAGGAAAAGCCCATGACCGTTTACCTCCACGAAGGCGACCTGCCCGACGATCTGGACCTGGGGCCGGAGGTCGCCGTCGATTCCGAGACCATGGGCCTGCGCTTTCGCCGCGACCCGCTGTGCGTGGTCCAGCTGTCGTCCGGCGACGGCGACGCACACGTCGTCCGGCTCAGCCGTCCGGACTACGACTGCCCCAACCTGAAGCGCCTGATGGCCGACCGGGATGTGCTCAAGATCTTCCACTTCGGCCGGTTCGACATCGCCATGGTCGAGCTGCACCTGGGGGTGGAGACCGGCCCCGTCTACTGCACCAAGATCGCTTCCAAACTGGCCCGCACCTACACGGACCGGCACGGTCTGAAGGACGTCGCGCGCGAGATGGCGGGGATCGACCTGTCGAAAGCCCAGCAGTCGTCCGACTGGGGCGCGGCCGAACTGTCCCAGGCCCAGCTGGACTATGCCGCCTCCGACGTCCTGCACCTGCACGTCATCATGCGCCGCCTGAACGAGATGCTGGTGCGCGAAGGCCGGATGGAGCTGGCCCAGGCCTGTTTCGACTTCCTGCCCGTCCGCGCGCGCCTCGACCTGCGTGGCTGGGACGAGATGGACATCTTCGCCCACACATGACCGACCCGGCCCCCGCGAACGATCGCAACACCGCCGACGAAGCCCGGCTGGCCGCCGAGGCCGGTCGCTGGCGCGCGCGTTCGCGGCGGGTCCAGCTTTATCGCCGCCTGCTGCCGATCCTGATCGTGGTGCTGGCGGGCGGGGCCCTGACCTGGACCGTGTTCCGCACCGTCATGTCCGGCGTCGAGCGCAGCGCCAGCGAGTCCCGGGAAATCAGTCTCGACAACCCCATGTTCCATGGCCAGGACGCCCAGGGGCGCAGCTTCGTCATCGGGGCCGAGGGAGCGGTGCGCGATCCGGCGACTGGCCGTTTCCGCCTGAACGGGCCGGTGCTCCGGCTGAACCTCGGTGGCACCAAGATCACCGAATTGACCGCCGATGCCGGGATCTACAACGAGACCGCGCGCAGCGTGACGATCGGCCCGAACGTGAAGATTTCCGACGGCGGATCCGGCTTCACCCTGACGACGCCGGAGGCCGTGGTCGACACCGCGACCGGTATCGTGACCGGCGACAAGGGCGTCCAGGGGCGCGGCCCCCTTGGAACCATCTCGGCAACGTCCTATGCCATCTATGAACAGGGCGGACGGGTCGTGTTCAGGGGTTCGGGCGACAACAAGGTGCAGGGCACGATCAGCCCTTCTTCCGGTGGATGACATGAAGACGACCAGCATTCTCGCGATCGGCGCGACCGTCGCCGCCCTCGGGCTCGGCGGTATGGCCGTGGCCCAGTCCCGTCCCAACACCTCGAACCAGCCGATCGGCTACGGCGCGGATTCCGGAGAGCTGACCAATACCGCCGTGTCCCTGCGCGGCCGCGCCGAGATCCAGCAGGGCCAGACCCGGCTGCGCGCCAACGCCATCGAGGGGGCCCGCGACGCGTCCGGCGGCCTGACCCGGATCGAGGCGTCGGGCGACGTCTATTACGTGACCCCGAACGAGACGATCCGCGGCGACCGCGCGGTCTATACGGTGACCAATGCGACGGTCGTTGTGACCGGCGACGTGATCCTGACCCAGGGCCAGAACGTCCTGACCGGTGGCAGCCTGACCTACAACGTCGACACCGGCGAGGCCCGCATCCAGGGCGGTGGCGCTGGGGCCAACGACGGTCGCGTGCGCGGCGTCTTCTATCCCGAAGGATCGAACTGAGCCTGAAGGCTCGCGAACCCGCATGGCCCGCAAGGAACTCTCCGCCCTCAACCTGGACGACCGTCAGGCCGCGCCGATCGCGCCGGCCGCCGTTCCCGCGCGGGGCCTGCGGGTCCAGAACATCGCCCGGGCCTTCGGCGCGCGCCAGGTCGTGGCGGACGTGTCCCTGACGGTGCAGCGGGGTGAGGTGGCGGGTCTGCTGGGCCCCAACGGCGCCGGCAAGACGACCTGTTTCTACATGATCACCGGCCTGATCCCGCCCGACAGCGGCAGCATCTGGCTGGACGGCGAGGACATCACGGCCCAGCCCATGTACCAGCGCTCGCGCATGGGCCTCGGCTATCTGGCGCAGGAAGCCTCGATCTTTCGCGGCATGACCGTCGAGGACAACATCAAGTCCGTGGTCGAATTGCGCGAGAGCGGCAAGGCCATCGAGGTCGAGACCACCCGCCTGCTCGAAGAGCTAAACATCCAGCACCTGCGCCATGCGCCTGCTACCGGCCTGTCCGGCGGCGAGCGTCGCCGGGTCGAGATCGCGCGATCCCTGGCCGGCAAGCCCAGTTTCATGCTGCTGGACGAACCCTTCGCCGGCATCGACCCCCTGGCCATCGCCGATATCCGTCAGGTCATCCGCTATCTGGCGGGCGAGGGGATCGGCGTCCTGATCACCGACCACAACGTTCGCGAGACCCTCGACATCATCGACCGCGCCTCGATCATCTCGAACGGGGCCGTCCTGTTCGAGGGCACCGCCGACGAGGTCATCCACGACCCCGAAGTGCGGCGGGTCTATCTGGGCGACCTTTACGGCTGATACGACGGGCTAGCCGGCGAGCAGGCCCAGGTGCTCCACCAGGATCGTCGTCCCCACCCCGATCAGGGCCAGACCGCCGATCAGTTCCGCTATCTTGCCGAAGCGAACCCCGACCGCGCGGCCGATCAGCATGCCGATCGTGGTCAGGGCGAAGGTCGTCAGGCCGATGCAGGCCGCGATGAGCCAGATGTTGGCTCCCAGGAAGGCCAGGCCGACGCCGACCGCCGCCGCGTCGATGCTGGTGCCGACGGCGGTCGCCACCAGCGCCCAGGCTCCCGACCGTGACGGCAGACGGTCGGCGGCGTCAGCGGAGACCGGTTTGCACGCCTCCCAGATCATCTTGCCGCCGACGACGCCCAGCAGTCCGAAGGCGATCCAGTGGTCCACCTCCTGCACGAACCCGGCCGCGACCAGCCCGAGGGTCCAGCCGATCAGCGGCGTGATGGCCTCGATGACGCCGAACACCATCCCGGCCCTGACGGCGCCCTTCCACGATGGACGGTGGGACGCGCCGCGCCCGACTGCGGCCGCGAAGGCGTCGGTGGACATGCTCAGGGACAGGATTGCGATGGTTCCGGGGGTCATGCGGCACGCCTTAGCGACCGCACCGGTTGTTAGGCCAGACTGAACCGGTGCCGCAGCGGGACGGCGGTTTTGTCTGGCTCCGAAAGCGGGAAATACGGCCCCCCGGACAATAAATGTCGTCCCGTACCCGGCAGGACGCCCCGTCGACCCCATCTAAGACCGCTTGAGTGTGCAGGAGACGACGATGACGAAAACGGCGCTGGTGGTCGGAGCGAGCGGAATCGCGGGCAGCGCGACGGCGTCCCTGCTGACGGAGCAGGGCTGGAGCGTGCTGGGCCTGGCCCGTCGGCCGGCGGATCAGGCGGGCGTCACGCCGGTCGCTGCCGACCTGCACGATCCGGCGGCGACCCAATCGGCTCTCGCCGGGGCCCGCCCCGATGCCGTCTTCTTCACCACCTGGTCGCGCCAGGCCACCGAGGCGGAGAACATCCGGGTCAATGCCGCCATGGTCCGTACCGTGCTGGACGCGGTCCGGCCGGCGGAATCGGTCGCCCATGTCGCTCTGGTCACCGGCTTGAAGCACTACCTCGGCCCGTTCGAATCCTACGGACGCGGAACCCTGCCCCAGACCCCGTTCCGCGAGGACCAGGCCCGCCTGGACATCGACAACTTCTACTACGCCCAGGAGGACGAGGTGTTCGCCGCGGCCGCCCGCGACGGCTTTGCCTGGAGCGTGCACCGGCCACACACAATCATCGGCAAGGCGGTGGGCAACGCCATGAACATGGGCACCACCCTTGCCGCCTATGCCACCCTGTGCCGCGATACCGGTCGCCCGTTCCGGTTTCCGGGTTCGCAGGCCCAGTGGGACGGCCTGACCGACATGACCAGCGCCCGTCAGCTGGCCCGCCATCTGCTGTGGGCGACGACGACGCCGGCGGCCGCGAACGAGGCCTTCAACGTCGTCAACGGCGACGTCTTCCGCTGGAGCTGGATGTGGGGGCGGATCGCCGGATGGTTCGGCATCGACGCCGCGCCCTTCGACGGCTCGGTCCTGCCGCTGGAGGTCCAGATGAAGGACGACGGCCCGGTCTGGCGCGCCCTCGCCGCGCGTCAGGGGCTCGTCGAGCCGGACCTGGCGCGGCTGGCCTCGCCCTGGCACACCGATGCCGACCTGGGCCGGCCGATCGAGGTCATGACCGACATGGGCAAGAGCCGCCGCCTCGGCTTCACGGCCTATGAACCGACCAACGACGCCTTCTTCGACCTGTTCGCCCAGCTGCGCGCCGAGCGCCTGATCCCGTGATGGTATCGGGCAGGGCACCGATGCCGGGGTGAACACCTGACGAAAATTTCACTGGCGGGACGGTGCGGATGGCGGCCTTCTGGCCGGGTCGATCCCAGGGAGCGCCGCATGCCCGCCGCCAGAGCCGAGAAGAAGACCGAGACCCTCGAAATCCGACTGGGTCACGCCGCCAAGAGCGCCTTCATGGCCCGATGCCGACGTGAGGGCGTGACGGCCAGCGACGCGGTTAGAACCTTCATCGAGGGGCAGGGCCGCAGCCGTCGCGCGCGCCGCGCGAGCCTCGGCCTCGTCTCGGCGGTGGCGGCGGGGATCGCGGGGCTGGTCGTGGGCGCGGCCGCCGCACCGTCCGTCGCCCAGACGGCGATGGGCGCGTCCAGCTTCGCCCGGCTGGATCGCGACCATGACGGCCTGCTGACCGCGGCGGAGTTCGCGGCCCGCTAGACGATGCGTCGCCAGAACCGGTCCGGCTGCAGGTTCGGCCAGGTCCACGGCTTGAACAGGGAGGCTCCGGGCTTCCAGGACGCGACGATCACCTCGGCCCGGCCCAGCAGATTCCCGGCGGGCAGGAGCCCGACGCCGGTCTCGCGCGGGAACCGGCCGTCCAGCGAATTGTCCCGGTTGTCGCCCATCACGAGATAGGTCCCCGCCGGCACGATGATCACCCCCGTGTCGTCGCCGGGAAATCCGGGGCCGCCGTCATAGGTCAGATAGGTCCGCCCGGCCGACTGGCGCTCCAGGGTCGGCACGACGATCCGCTCGGGCCGGTCGTGGTCGCGCACCGGGGCCAGAGGCGTCTGGGAGAGCCACTGTCCGTTCACCCGGATGTGCCCGCCCGAGACCTGGACGCGATCGCCGGGCAGGCCGATGACGCGCTTGATCCAGATTTGCGCCGGATCGCGCGGCAACCGGAACACGACCACGTCGCCGCGCGCGGGATCGCGACCGAACAGGCGACCGGACGCCAGCGGCAGGCGGATCGAGGGCGACGCCAGGCTCCAGCCATAGGCGAATTTGGACACGACGATGTAGTCGCCTGTGACCAGCCCCGGCTCCATCGACGACGAGGGGATGGTGAACGGCTGGAACAGGGCGGCGTGCAGGACGAGGGCACCGGCGAGGCCGAGGGCGACCGTTCGGCCGAGGTCGACGACTTCGGCGCGCCAGTCGGGATGGCGGGGCGGGAGGGGGTTCGGGGTCAGGGTCATGATGCCCAGACAGGCCGCGTGGCCGCTGCGGGCAATCGGAGACCTGTCCGGACGGCCGCGAAATCGTGTCCGGACGCCCGCCTTTCGCCCTAGGTGCCGCGACGCCCGAAGGTGGGGGCAGGGGCTGTTCCCGGAGCCGGTGCGTGCCACCCGGACGGAGCGATCGGGGTGGGTCCGGGCCCGAAATCGAACACCGGCCGGCCGGGATCTTCGCCGGCTGCGTTCGCCCGTTTCGCCTCGGCGAACAGGGCCTCCAGCCGGGCGTCATCGTACACGGTCCCGCCACCACCACCGCTGGAGTAGCGGGCTGCCGGATCGCGCGGATCGGGACCGAACCGGTTCTCGCCGCGCGTCCCGGGCAACAGCATCAGAACGCCCATCACCATCTGGCCCAGCATGCCGACCAGGCCCAGAAGTCCGGCGGTCCCGAGGCCCGCGAGGATCGTGCCCACGAACACCTCGCGGCCGGCCCCCAAGCCCACCGATCCCGCCGCCGTGCCCAGGGTGACACATGTCAGGAAGGCGCTGGCGAGGCCGGGTGCCAGCAGAACCAGCCATACCGCGCCCCGGCCCGTGTCGTGCAGCCGCCGCACCAGCACGGAATAGTTGGGGACGATCAGCCCGACGACGCTGACGCCGATCAGCGCCAGCGCGACCAGCACGCCAGGCGCGACCCCGGCCGTATCGGCCTGGCCGGCCGCCACGGCCGCCAGCGCGACCAAAAATCCGTACCAGACAGCCTGGAAGATCGCGAACAGCCAGTACTCGGCCCGGCTCGCGCGGCCCTTGAAGTCGGCATAGCGGATCAGCGGGCGAAACAGGATCATGGCGCGCTCGTCGCGGTCGTCGATCCGGCACCGTGGCACGCCCGGCATGAAAACCCGGCGAACGGAGTTGGTTAAGCGACGACCGTCGAAAGCCGCCGTTAACCGCTCGCCTTCATCCTGACAGCAAGTTCCGGGCCACGGTGGTCCGGGCGGTCAGGGGTGGCTCGGGTGATCGGTCAGAGGCTTGAGGTTCGGCAGGGGCAGGGGCTGGTCATCACGCCCCAGCTGCAGCAGGCCATCAAGCTGCTGCAGCTCTCGAACCAGGAGCTGGACGAATACGTCGACGCCGAACTCGAAAAGAACCCGCTGCTCCAGCGTGAGGAAGCCGAAGGCACGCCGGACGAGGGCCGGGAGGCCCCTGCCGACGCCACCGAACTCAGCTTCTCCGATGCCGAAGCCCCGGACCGGTCCTCGACCGTCGATGCCCGCGAGGACGACGTCTATGGCGACGCCACGCCCGGAGAGCGGACGTCCGACCGGCTGTCGGACGAAGCGGCCGAACAGCCCGGCCTGTCCGACTGGTCGGCGGCGGGCAAGGGCGGATCCTTCAACGACGGTGACGGCGGCGAACGCCCCGACCGTCACGACCCGACACTGTGGGAACATCTGCAGGCCCAGGCCTCGACGGCCGGTTTCTCGACGACCGACCATGCCATCGCGCTGAGCCTGATCGACGGGGTCGACGACGGCGGCTACATGCGCGGCGAACTGGCCGAGATCGCTGACCGGCTGGGTTGCGACCTGGCCCGCGTCGAGGCGGTGCTGGCCATCTGCCAGGGGTTCGAGCCCACCGGGGTGATGGCCCGCTCCGTGCCCGAATGCCTGAAGCTGCAGCTGATCGAACGAAACCGCTTCGATCCGGCCATGGCGATCATGCTCGACAACCTCGAGCTTCTGGCCCGCCGCAACCTGGTCGCCCTGCGGGCCGCCTGCGGCGTCGATGCCGAGGACCTGGCCGACATGATCTCGGAGCTCAAGGCGCTCACCCCGCGTCCCGGGGCCGGGTTCGCGGGCGAGGTGGCCCAGACGGTGATCCCCGACGTCCATGTCCGTCCCGACCCCGCCGGCGGCTGGCGCGTCGAGCTGAACACCGACACCCTGCCGCGCCTCCTGGTCGACAAACGCTATCACGCCACTGTCTCGGCGGCGGCCCGCAGCGAGACGGAGAAGGCCTTCGTCGCCGACTGCGCCGCCCAGGCCAACTGGCTGGTCAAGTCGCTGGATCAACGGGCCAAGACCATCCTCAAGGTCGGGTCCGAGATCGTCCGGCAGCAGGATGCCTTCCTGGCTTTCGGCGTCGAGTTCCTGCGGCCCCTGAACCTGAAGACGGTGGCCGACGCCATCGGCATGCACGAATCGACCGTCAGTCGCGTCACCTCGAACAAATACGTTTCGACCCCGCGCGGCGTGTTCGAGCTGAAGTTCTTCTTCACGGCCGCGATCCAGGCCACGGACGGCGGCGCGACCCATTCGGCCGAAGCCGTCCGTCACCGGATCAAGTCGATGATCGACCACGAGGGTCGCGACGGCGACGTCCTGTCGGACGACCGCATCGTCGAGATCCTGAAAGAGGCGGGGATCGACATCGCCCGACGCACGGTTGCCAAGTATCGGGAAGCTCTCAGAATTCCGTCTTCGGTCGAGCGCCGGCGACTGCTGAAGACGGGGTAAATCGCGGAAGCGTTACCGTGAAATCGGTGTTCGCCGTTGACACCTTTGCCGCCCGGTCGCGTTCTATCTCCATGCAAGTGCAAGTGAGCGGCAAGCACGTGGATGTCGGCGAAGCGTTAGGCTCGCGCATCTCCCAGGAACTCCAGGAAGGCGTCGGAAAATACTTCGAACGCGGCGGTGAAAACGCCGAGGTCGTGGTGTCCAAGGATGGCTATGGCTTCAAGGTGGACTGCTGGGTCCGCCTCGCCTCCGGCCAGGCCCTTGTGACCACCGGTCTCGGTGGCGATGCCCATGCCGCCTTCACCGACAGTCTCGAGAAGCTCGAGAAGCGGGTCCGCCGCTACAAGCGCCGGCTCAAGGATCATCACATCGGTCCCAAGGGCCTGTCCCCGGAAAAGACCGAGGATGCCGCCCGCGAGGTCGCCCGCAGCATCGTGTTGCGCGACCCCGACAGTGTCGAGGACGAGACCTTTGGCGACACCGAACAGGACGGCCCGCCGCCGGTGGGCATGGTCATCGCCGAGAGCGTGTCCGAGATCCGCACCATCACGGTGGGTCGCGCCGTCCTCGAACTCGACATGACGGGCTATCCGGTCGTGTTGTTCCGCAATGCGGCCCACGGTGGCCTGTCGGTCGTCTATCGTCGTCCAGACGGAAATGTGGGCTGGATCGACCCCGAGCGCACAGTGTCTTTGAACGGACATGGTTCTGTAAACGGTTCGGGCGCATAAGCCTTTCCAACGGGGGCGCGAACCGTCTAGACGGTGCGCGCCCCGGTCCCGACGATCCGGCGGGCCCTGCAACACTCGAGTATGAGTCGCCACGATCATGGATATCGGTGAACTGCTGGTCCGGGACGGTATCGTTCTGAAAAGCGGCGCGTCCTCAAAGCGCCAAGCCCTGCACAGCGTGGCCGCCACGGCTGCCCAGTGCTTGGGCATCGAGGAATCCGTGATCTTCGACGCCCTGATGGAACGCGAGGTCCTCGGATCGACCGGTCTGGGCTCCGGTGTCGCCGTGCCCCATGCGCGCCTGCCGGGTCTCGGCGGCGTGCGGGCGGTTTTCGTGCGTCTGGATACACCTGTCGCCTACGATGCCCTCGACGATCGTCCGGTGGACCTGATGTTCGCCCTGTTCGCGCCCCCCAGCAGCGGGGCCGACCATCTGCGCGCCCTGGCTGCGGTCTCGCGGGCGATGCGCTCACCCGAACTTCGTGAACAGCTTCGTCAGGCGCGCACTGTTGATGCCGTCCATGCCCTGTTCGTTCGCGACACGGCCGCCACGGCCGCCTGAGCGCCTCAGGTTCCCGGTGCTAGTGCACCGACACGGGAGCCAGTTCGTGCGCCACAGCGGCGGCAAAGGCCGTCTCGCGGTCCAGCATCACGGCCAGCCGCTCTCCGTCCGCGCTGTGTACGGCGTACAGGGTCTGGTCCGGGTCGATCATCAGTCCCTTGGCTTCACCGGTCGGGGTATCGGCCAGCACGTCGGCGGCGCTGATCTCGCGCACATAGACGAGGTCGGGTGCCCCCAGGCCGGCGAAATCTTCCTTGGTCATCATCGGCGTCATCAAGACCGCCTCCTTGTTCAACTAATGTGAACGCCCGATCGCGCGGCGGGTTCGCCGCCGCGTCGAAGCGTCACGATGGGACGTGCGAATAGGGTTCGGGATCAGCCGATGCTGATCGGGATCCGACGCACGGTCTGGGCCTGTTCGGGGCGCTTCAGATCGACGTGCAGCAGGCCGTGTTCCAGCTGGGCACCCTCGACCTCCAAACCATCGGCCAGGACGAAGCTGCGGACGAACCCGCGCGCGGCGATGCCACGGTGCAGGAAGGCCTGGTCGGGAGCGGGCTCGCGCTTGCCGGCGATCGTCAGCTGGCGACCTTCCAGCGTGATGGCCAGGTCGTCCGGTGCGAACCCGGCGACGGCCAGAGAGATCCGGACCGCGCTCTCGCCCAATTGCTCGACATTGTAGGGGGGATAGCTCTCGGCCGCCGCCTTGGCGGCCCGGTCGATCAGGGCGCGCGTCTGGTCGAAGCCGAGAAGGAACGGGCTGTCGAACAGCACGGGGCGGGTGGTCATGGTCTTCAGTCCTCGATCAAGCGACTGCGCGGAAGCCTCCCGAAACCGGCAAGGCCCTGCGTCGAAACCCATATGGGATGCGGTCGCCCGGCATCAAGCCGGGCCTGAATTGGCGAAGGCCGCCCGGATGTCCGGACGGCCTTCGGTGGTGGAGCTTAGCGGAGTCGAACCGCTGACCTCTTGCATGCCATGCAAGCGCTCTACCAGCTGAGCTAAAGCCCCGAACCTTGAGGCCTTTCGGCCTTCGGGTCTGGTCCGCCGGGTCTGGTGTGGCCCCCGGCGAGGCGGCGGAACCTATGTCAGGCCCTTTGCAGGATCAACCCGGTTCCGCAGTTTATTTTCGACCTTCGAAAGATGCGGGGAGCGGACCGGAATCCGCCCCCCGGAACTGTCCTACAGATCGTCATCCTTGCCGCCCTTGACGACGTCGTCGCCGAAGGCGTCGTCGTCCTCGTCCTCGATGAAGGGCACGGAATCGTCGTCGTCGTCGTCCGCCAGGACGTCGTCGTCGCCCTCGGTCGAGCCCATGCCGGCTTCCTCGGAGGGGTCGGCCACGGCGTCGTCCTCGTCGTCCGGCGTCAGGATCGGCTCGTGACCCTCCTGATCGATCTCCGGCGTGACGACCTCTTCTTCTTCATCGTCGTCGTCGGTCGCCTTCTTCTCGACGACCTGATCTTCTGCGTCGTCAGCGGCATAGCCACCCGGGCGTCCGCGACGGCTGCGCAGCTTGATCGCCTCTTCGGGATCGAATTCGGTGTCGCATTTGGGGCAGTGCGCCGGGCGGCGCTGAAGGTCGTAGAATTTGGCCTGGCAGTTCGGACAGACCTGCTTGGCGCCAAGTTTGGGATCGGCCACGGGTGATGGAGACCTTTGGATGGAGGAGGGGATTTCGGCCGCGTCCCTTGCCACTATGGGGGGGCGCTGTCAAAAGCCGTGTTCAGCGTGGCCGCGGTCCGCTCCCTCCCACACTGCAGTCTACGGAGCCCGCGTGGCCTCCAACGCCCCCCATCTGACCGCACGTCCCGGCCATCCCCTGCGAGGGACCGTGCGGGCCCCCGGCGACAAGTCGATCTCCCACCGCTCCATGATCCTGGGGGCCATGGCCTCCGGCGTGACCGAGATCGACGGCCTGCTGGAAGGCGACGACGTCCTCGCCACCGCCCGCGCGGCCGAGGCCTTCGGTGCCAAGGTCGAACGGCTCGGCGGCGGACGCTGGCGGGTGACCGGGCGCGGCGGCTTCCAGACCCCGACGGGCGTCATCGACTGCGGCAATGCCGGCACGGGCGTGCGCCTGCTGATGGGGGCCGCCGCCGGCTATCCGATCGCCGCCACCTTCGACGGCGACGCCTCGCTGCGCGGCCGCCCGATGGGGCGCGTCACCGACCATCTGACCCGAATGGGCGCGACCTTCGCCTGGAGCGGAAAGCCCGGCCTGCTGCCGGCCACCCTGACAGGGGGCGCGCTTCACGCCATCGATCATGTCCAGACGGTCGCCTCGGCCCAGGTCAAGTCAGCCATCCTGCTGGCCGGTCTGAATGCCAGCGGCACGACGTCTGTCTCCGAGCCGGAAAAGAGCCGCGACCACACCGAGCGGATGCTGCGCGCCTTCGGTGCCGTCGTGGACGTCGAGGACCAGGGCGAGGGCTGGGTCATCCGCCTGCGCGGGGGGCAGCCCCTGACCGGCACGACCGTCTCCGTCCCCGGTGATCCCTCCTCCGCCGCCTTCCCCCTCGCCGCCGGCCTGATCGTGCCGGGCTCGGAGGTGACGGTCGAGGGCGTCATGCTGAACCCGCTGCGCACCGGCCTGTTCGACACCTGGCTTGAGATGGGCGCAGACCTGACCATCGCCAACCGCCGTGTCTCGGGCGGCGAGGACGTCGGCGACATCACGGCCCGCCATTCACCGCTGCAGGGCGTCGTCGTGCCCGAGAGCCGGGCCGCCTCCATGATCGACGAATACCCCATCCTGGCCGCCACCGCCGCCTTCGCGGTGGGCGCGACGGTGATGCGCGGCGTCGGCGAGATGCGGGTCAAGGAAAGCGACCGCATCCGCCTGATGGTCGACGGCCTGCGTGCCTGTGGCGTGGGGGTGGACGAGGAGCCGGAAGGCTTCATCGTCACCGGCGGCGCGGTCCCCGGCGGCGCGACCGTCCATACGGCCCACGACCACCGCATCGCCATGAGCCATCTCGTGCTGGGCCTGGCGGCTGCCGCGCCCATCACGGTCGACGAACCCGACATGATCGCCACGAGCTTCCCCGGTTTCGTAGAGATGATGCGCGCCCTGGGCGGAGATCTATTGTGAACACAGGTTCACTGGTGCGGTCCCCGCGACTGTGCTTCCTGCCCAGATCATGACCCGCCCCTTCGTCATCGCCGTCGACGGCCCCGCCGCCTCTGGCAAGGGCACGATCGCCTCCCGGCTGGCCTCGCACTACGGCCTGCCCTTCCTGGACACCGGCCTCCTGTACCGGGCGGTGGGCCTCGACGTCTTGACCGGCGGCGGTGATCTCGGCGATCCGGTCGCGGCCGAAGCAGCGGCGCGCGCCCTCGATGCCGCCCGCGTGGCCGAAGACGCCGCCCTGACGACCGGCGAGGCCGGGGAGGCGGCCAGTCGCGTCGCCGGCCACCCCGGCGTCCGCGCCGCCCTGCTGGACCTGCAGCAGGCCTTCGCCCGCCAGCCCGCCGGCGCGGTGCTGGACGGGCGCGACATCGGCACGGTCATCGCCCCGGGCGCTCCCGCCAAGCTGTTCGTGACGGCCACGCCCGAGACCCGGGCGCGCCGCCGCTGGCTGCAGTTGAGCGGACGCGGCGACACCATCACCTACGAGGCCATGCTGGCCGACATCCAGCGCCGGGACGAACGCGACGCCGGACGCGGCTCGGCCCCCATGGTCCAGGCCGACGACGCCGTCTTGCTGGACACGACCGATATGGATATAGAGAGTGCCTTCGATGCGGCCCGCCGTATCGTCGAGGCGGCGCGCGTCCGACACGGCTTTCTGGCCTGACCGGACAAATCCAACGCTCCCATCCTCGGCTTCCGCGGGCGTTCTGGCACCGATCGCCTCGCTTTCGACGACCTGACTGACATCTTCGAACTTCACCTCGCGCAGGGCCGTCCGGTCTTGCGCCCCAGCCCTATCGGAAACACCAGAGCTATATGTCTGATACCCTGAACCCCACGCGCGACGACTTTTCGGCGCTGCTCGACGAACAACTGCAAGGCCGCGATCTCGGCGAAGGCCAGGTCGTTCATGGCCGCGTCGTCGGCATCGAAAAGGATATCCTGATCATCGACGTCGGTCTGAAGACCGAAGGCCGCATCTCGATCCGTGAATTCGCCGTCGGCGAAGGCTCCGTGGTCCCCAAGGTCGGCGACAACGTCGAAGTCTATCTGGAGCGCGTCGAGAACGCCCTGGGTGAGGCCGTCATCAGCCGCGACAAGGCCCGTCGCGAAGAAGCCTGGACCCGTCTGGAAGTCGTCTTCGCCGAAGGCGTGCCGGTCAACGGCGCCATCGTCGGTCGCGTCAAGGGCGGCTTCACCGTCGACCTGGGCGGCGCGTCCGCCTTCCTGCCCGGCTCGCAGGTCGACATCCGCCCGGTGCGCGACGTCGGTCCGCTGATGGGCAAGGAACAGCCGTTCCAGATCCTCAAGATGGACCGCCCGCGCGGCAACATCGTCGTCTCGCGTCGTGCGATCCTCGAAGAAGCCCGCGCCGAACAGCGCACGGAGCTGGTCGGCCAGCTGCAAGAGGGTGAAGTCCGCGACGGCGTCGTCAAGAACATCACCGACTACGGCGCGTTCGTGGACCTGGGCGGCATCGACGGCCTGCTGCACGTCACCGACATGTCGTGGAAGCGCGTCTCCCACCCGTCGCAGGTGCTCGCCGTCGGCGACACCGTCCAGGTGCAGATCGTCAAGATCAACCCGGACACCCAGCGCATCTCGCTGGGCATGAAGCAGCTGCAGTCCGACCCGTGGGATGGCGTCGAAGCCAAATACCCGCCGGGCGCCAAGTACACGGGCCGCATCACCAACATCACCGACTACGGCGCATTCGTTGAGCTGGAAGCCGGCGTCGAGGGCCTGGTCCACGTCTCGGAAATGTCCTGGACCAAGAAGAACGTCCACCCCGGCAAGATCGTCTCGACCTCGCAGGAAGTCGACGTCGTGGTCCTGGATGTCGACGCCTCCAAGCGCCGCATCTCGCTGGGCCTGAAGCAGGCCCAGGACAATCCGTGGGATGCCTTCGTCGCTGCCAACCCGATCGGCTCGACCGTCGAGGGCGAGGTCAAGAACGCCACCGAATTCGGCCTGTTCATCGGCCTGGACAACGACATCGACGGCATGGTGCACCTGTCCGACCTCGACTGGTCGGTCTCGGGTGAGGAAGCCATCCAGCGCTACCGCAAGGGCGAGATGGTCAAGGCCAAGGTCCTGGACGTCGACGTCGAGAAGGAACGCGTCTCGCTCGGCATCAAGCAGCTGGGCGGCGATCCCGTCGGCGACGGCGACACCTACAAGAAGGGTCAGACCGTCACCGTGACCGTCACCTCCATCGAGTCGGGCGGCATCGAGGTCAAGTTCGGCGAGGACGACGCGCCGATCACCAGCTTCGTGCGCAAGTCGGACATCAGCCGCGACAAGAACGAGCAGCGCCCCGAGCGTTATGCCGTCGGCGACCGCGTCGATGCCCAGATCACGAGCATCGACAAGGCGACCCGTCGCATCTCCGTCTCGATCAAGGCCCTCGAAATGGCCGACGAGAAGGAAGCCATCGAACAGTTCGGATCCTCGGATTCGGGCGCCTCGCTGGGCGACATCCTGGGTGCGGCCCTGCGCGAGAAAGCCAAGCAGGACTGATCCTTCGATCCGTCTACGGAATGGCGGGCGGCCGGAGCGATCCGGCCGCCCGTTTTCGTGCGCGGTCTCTGAGTCCGTGTACGGTTGCGGAAAATTAACGATCATTCCCCGGCGGAAACTGTTCAAACCCTCTTTTTCGCGCGCCGAGCGAAGGCTAGGGTGGCCTCGCAACGGGATTGAAGTTGCACCCGTATTTGCTCTTCAGGGCAGGAAAGGGCGGGGGCCTGGACATGATCAAGTCTGAGCTGATCGAGAAGCTGGCGGCTGAGAACACGCATCTCACCCACGCCGAGGTCGAGCGCGTCGTGAACGTGGTGCTCGGTCGCATGACCGACGCCATGGCCAGTGGCGGCCGGGTCGAACTGCGCGGCTTCGGGGCCTTTTCCGTGCGCTCACGGCCGGCGCGCGCGGGCCGCAATCCGCGTACCGGTGAAACTGTGGACGTGCCTGCCAAGGCCGTACCCTTCTTCAAGAGCGGCAAGGAGCTGCGCGAGCGGCTGAACGCCAGCGGCGACGCCTGAGTCCGAGGACACGATCGATGGGTCTGGTTTCCGAGTTCAAGGAATTCATCGCGCGCGGCAATGTCGTCGACCTCGCGGTCGGCGTCATCATCGGGGCCTCGTTCGGCAAGATCGTCACCAGCCTGGTCGAGCAGGTGGTCATGCCGCCGATCGGACTTCTGCTGGGCGGCGTCGACTTCTCTCACCTCCAGTGGGAGCTTCGGCCCGAGAACCTGGCCACCGAAGAGGTCGAACAGGTGGCCATCCAGTACGGGGCCTTCCTGAATACGGTGATCCAGTTCCTGATCGTGGCCTTTGTCATCTTCCTGATGGTCAAGGCGATCAACCGGCTGAAACGCGCCGAGGCCGCCGCCCCCGAGGCCCCGCACGTCCCCACGGCGTCGGAGGTCCTGCTGGCCGAGATCCGCGACGAGCTGAAGGCCCGCCGTTGAAGCGAGGGCCCGTCAGCGACGCCTGCGGCTGCCCGTGACGACCATGTCCAGCAGACGGCCCTCTGCGGCGGCCATGTCGGACGCGCGCACGGGAACGCCTTCGAGCTCTGCGGCCACCAGCTGCCCGTCAGCAGGATAGGCCGGAACTTCATGTTCCGAGCGGCAGGCGGTGTATCGCCCGTTCGAGACAAGGCAACTGATCGACACCTGGAACGTCGATGTCCGCGAGACCCTGCGTTCGAGCACGCGATCGGGCATGATGACCACGGGCGTTTCGATCAGGAGGTCGTCGAGGCGCGGAGCACGATCCCGGTCGTTCGTCGTGGGATAGCCGCACGCCCCGAGCACGGCGTCGAGGCCGGTCGAGCTGGTCGGCAAATCGACCTCCATACGGAAGGGTGCGTCCGCCTCGGTGTCCGAACGTATCGAGAGCGGGCCACCCGCTTTCAGGAAACGAACCAGACGGTCATCGCTGTCCGCCACGACGGTCGTGCCGTCAGATCGCCGCTCCCAGAGCTTTCGCATTGTCTGCCCGGTCCCCAGCCGCAGATCGTACCAGGCAGACCCCGGAGATGCGGGCGGCAGGCGCAGGATCGCGGTCCGCAGAGTGCCCGCGCGGCACAGAACGACGATGGAGACGCCGCTCGAGTAATCCACGGTCGCGACGGTGGTTTGCTGATCTGGCGCGGTGGACAGGTCCCAGTCATCGTCGGTCTGGGCGAACGCAGGGTTGGTGCTTCCCAGACAGGCAAGGGCGAGCACGACCGAAAGCGGTGCGGACAATTTCAATCGCAGACCCTCCCCCACAAACGTATCGCCGATTGGCGACCCGTCAACAGGGCGTTGCTTCAGGCTGCGTCCCTCGTCTGTGCGGGCACGGGCACCGGCCGTAGGCAGATCCCGTAGTCTCCATCGAACGGTGTCGGGGCCCAGGTGTCGACCCCTGCGGTATCCGGCTCGAACCGGACGTGGCAGTGGCCCCAGCCGCCTTCGCGTTTCGCCGTCTGCGCGAGGGGCCCGAGGCGCTTCAGCAGATGCGCGTTGACGGTCTGGATGCGGACCTTGGCGGCCCCCAGAGCCCGCGCGTTCTTCAGCAGCGCCTCCATCAGGGCGGGGATGGCGCGCGGCTCGTTCTTCAGGGCCACGAGGTCCAGGATCTCCAGCATGGGTGGCTCAATCGGATTGCCCTTGGACATCGTCGCCATGGCGAAACCGGTGATCGACTCGCCCGCGCCGAACGCCAGAAGCAACGGCCGGAGCGTCAGGTCCGGATCGCTCAATCGCCAGCGGATGGTCGTCGGGCTGCGGTCTGCGATCAGCCGACCCTCGGCCTTCAGCGCGCTCCAGAAATCGGCATAGGGCGACCGGTCGGCCAGATCGGCCAGCACCGAGACGCCGGCGGGCAGCGACAGCGACACGGCATCCCCCAGCCGCCCGTTAAGCAGCCGCTCTTGGGCCGGATCGATCAGGTGAGGCGCGCGCCTGTCCACTTCACGCCACAACCGGCCCCCGGCGCAGGCCAGGGTGTCGATCCGCCATGACAGCTTGAGATCGTGGGTTGTCGGCGGCCAGGCGACCATGTCGAAGCGCTTGTACAGGGGGCTCGACGTCGGATTGGCGTTGAAGGTGTAGCGGGCGAACACGCCCGGCTGTTCGGCAAAGGTCCGCAGCAGCTTGCGGCTGCGGCCCCGCGCGCGGGGCGTGACGATGATCGAGAAGCCGGTCGCGCCATACAGGGTCTCTTCGCCCCGATGGAACCGCTGGACGAAATTGCCGGTCATGCCGCACGCCTCGCCGTCGGCGTCCGCCTCGAGCAGCCAGCCCGCCGGAGCACCCGACTCCAGCCGTGCGGGGTTCCCGGCCAGCCAGCGCCAGCCGGCCGCCGAGCGCTGCGGCCAGCCGACCGATCGGTGCAGCAGGTTCAGTGCCTCATGGTCGTCGTCTTCGATCGTGCGAACGGAAAAGCTCATCCGGGTAGTCCCTTGGCGACACAGTCGCCCTTCCTGATGGCAAGCCGCTGCAGACATCGGGCCACACGAAGCGCGCCAGGACAGAACCGGGGGATGAGCCGGCCGGGACCCGGGGTCGTGTCCTTTCCCGGCCTTCGTGACGCTTTCGTTATCCATAAGGCTTGTCCGGCCTTGCCCGCCGTGCTGCTTATGCCGCAACGAAGCGCCCATACAGGCGCGTGGATGGGAGTATGGCGTTGATCAGGACGGACAGGGCGCGCGCGGCGGATCGGCCGCGCAGAACCGGGGACACGACGGTCGGAGGGACGGCGTCGTGAACATCGTCATCCTGGCCGGTCTGCTCATCACCTTCGCCACCGGCCTGCCGGTGCTGCTGCAGATCCTGAAGAACCACCCGCGCGGCCTGATCATCCTGTTCTTCGCCGAGGCGTGGGAGCGGTTCTCCTACTACGGCATGCGCGGCCTGCTGGTCTTCTTCCTGACCCAGCACTTCCTGTTCGACGATGCCCGGGCGGGCTCGACTTACGGATCCTATACCTCGCTGGTCTATCTGCTGCCCCTGCTGGGCGGCATCCTGGCCGACCGGTTCATCGGCACGCGCAAGGCCGTGGCCTTCGGGGCCCTGCTCCTGGTCGCCGGTCATGGCATGATGGCCTACGAAGGCCGGGAATCGACCCAGACCCTGACCTATGCGGGCCAATCCTACGAAATCCAGGCCGAAGGCCGGGGCGCGGCCCGCGACGTCGGCATTGTCGTCGACGGCCAGAAATACGCCTTTGGCGGCGGAGAGGGCGGCGGCCTGGCCATCACCGACCTGCCGGCCTCGGCACCCTTGCCCCAGACCCTGGCACCCGGCTCGTACCAGCTGACGACCGACACCGATCAGCTGGGCCTGAACGTCTTCTATCTGGCGCTGTCGCTCATCATCATGGGCGTCGGTTTCCTGAAGCCGAACATCTCGACCATCGTGGGACAGCTGTATCCGCAGGGGGATCCCAGGCGCGATTCCGGCTTCACCCTCTACTACTACGGCATCAACCTGGGCTCGTTCTGGGCCGCGATCCTGTGTGGATATCTGGGACAGAACTTCGGCTGGCAGTACGGCTTCGGTCTCGCCGGGCTCGGCATGGCGGCCGGGTTCGTGGTCTTCGTCCTCGGCAAGAAGCACCTGCTGGGCAAGGCCGAACCCCACAACCCCGAACTGTTGAAGAAGCCCTTCATCGGCCCGCTGAACCGCGAATGGCTGATCTACATCGGCGGCATCCTGGGCGTCATTCCGGTCTATTTCCTGATCCAGAACAATGCCATCGTCGGGACCGCCCTCAGCCTGTCGACCGTGGCGTCGCTGGCCTTCATCGCCTGGATCGTGGCCGTCGCCTGCAAGACCTGGGCGGAGCGCCAGCGCATGATGCTCGCGGTCGTGCTGATCGTCGGCGCGGTGATCTTCTGGACCCTGTTCGAACAGGCCGGCAGCTCGCTGAACCTGTTCGCCGATCGCAACGTCGACCTGACCCTGTTCCCGCAGGCCGTGCAGGCTTTCGGCCTGACCTTCGGCACACCGGAGCAACTGGCTGCGGCCGGTCTGCAACCGGGAGCCGGCTGGATCGACACGACCATGACGTCGTCCCAGACCCAGTCGTTCAACTCGGGCTTCATCCTGATCTTCGCGCCGATCTTCGCCGCCCTCTGGGCCGGCCTGGGCCGTCGCAAGATGGATCCGGATCCGACCATGAAGTTCGGCCTCGGCCTGCTTCAGGTCGGTCTCGGCTTCATGGTGGTGGTGTGGGGTGCCGGGATGGCGAACTCGGCCTTCCAGATGCCGATCATCCTGCTGGGCTTGCTCTACATGCTACACACCACGGGCGAGCTGTTCGTCTCGCCGGTGGGGCTGTCGGAGATCACCAAGCTCAGCCTGCCCGCCGTGGTCAGCTTCATGATGGCGGTCTGGTTCCTGGCCTCCTCGATCGCCCAGTTCGTCGGCGGAATCATCGCCGGCTTCGCGGGCACCGAGACGGTCGGCGGCGAGGTTCTGGACCCCGGTCTGGCGCTGCGCACGTCGCTGGGCGTGTTCGAGAAACTGGGCTGGGCCGGCATCGCGGCCGGCGTCGTCTTCATCCTGCTCAGCTTCGTCATCAAGGGCTGGTCGAACGGGGCGAACGACGCGTCCAACCACCCCGGGCCGACCCTGACGGACGGCGGCAAGGAAGACGGCAACATCGCCGCGCCGCAGACCTCGACTCCGGGCTGATAAAGAAAGGGGCGGCGTTTCAGGCGCCGCCCCTGTTTGCCGTCAGAACGTCCGACGGGCCTGCAGGAAGACGAACGGACCTTGGCGCGTCCCGCGATCCTCGCGGAAGGCCAGCGGTGAACTGTCCCGCGGCCCGGCATAGACGAAGCGGGTACGCCGCCGCTCCAGATCGCTGGCGTTGCCCGCGTCGAAGCGGAGCGTCAGCTCCGGCCGGGGCTTCCACTGGACGAAGAAGGTCAGATCGGGGTCGGTCTCAGTGCGCCGGACCTCGCGTATCCGGTACTGCAGCGAGTCGTCGACGTTGCAGCCGTGATGCCCGCCGTACGACCAGCGTCCGCCGCGCAGATCCTGGTCGAAACTGACGCCGCATCCATTCGCCAGCTGCCCGCTGAAGCGTCGCGTCTCTCCCGTCAGGGGATCGATCACGCTCGACTGATCCCAGCTGTAGCGACCGTTGAACCGGGCGTTGGGAAGGCCGAACCGGTCCAGCGGCAGGGCCAGCTGGATCTGCTGGAAGTCCGACGTTCCCGACCCGATGTTGCCCACCGCCTCGAACCCGCCGACCAGGGGAATGACGTCGACGATGTCCTCCCATTCGCGGTGCGACGCCGTCAGCGTCAGCACGCCCTCGCCCCAGAACCGCCGCTCGTAGACGGCCTCGACGATCCAGCTCTTTTCGGGCTCCAGCTCGGGATTGCCGCCCTCGACCTGGTTCAGATCGACGTCGGCCGAGGCCACGAAGTCCTCGAAATCCAGCTGGCCCACCTCGCGCTCCAGCCGCAGCCGGACCTGTTGGTTGGCGATGGGCGTCCAGGTCAGCTGCAGGCGCGGCTTGGGATAGACGAAGGTCCGCGACAGGTCGCTGTCGCCGGACTGGCGGATGTCGGACACCTCGACCCGCAGCGCGGCCTCGACCGTCAGCCTTGGGTCGGGGCGCCAGGTCGCCTGACCGAAGGCCTCGCCCCGCAGCTCCTCGACCTTGACCGAAGCGGAGGGCAGGGGGACCGGCACGCCGTCCTCGGCATAGGTCGTGGTGCTGTCCAGGAAGTTGTAGGCCGCCTCGCCGCCGCCTTCCCACGCCCACCGGTCGTTGGGGCGAAACCGCAGGACGGCCCGGGCAATGCTCTCGCCCGCGGTGGCGTCGGACCCGAAGTCGGACCGGCCGCCGGCGTTGCGAGACCCCGACAGGCTGTCTTCGGTCTCATAGGTCTGCAGGCCGATCAGTTCGATCTCGGCGCGCTGGCCGAGCGGCCGCGACCAGTTCGCCCCGACCTCGCCCTCGACGCTGCTGAAGTCGCCGGTGCTCAGCTCGTCCGAACCGGCACCCGAGACGATGCGGGTGTCGATCGTGTTCGCCGTCTCGAACCAGCCGCCCACGCCCGTGATCCGTAGCTTGCCGCCTCCGACCCGGCCCTGCCAGCCGACCGTGGCCTCGACATTCCGGTATCGGTCCCAAAGGTCCAGGTCCGCGTCCTGGGTGACATTGCCGGCCGCGTCGAACCGGCGACGATAGCCGGTCGCCGTCTGTCCGGTACGGTCCGAGCTCGCGCTGAACGAGGCCTCCAGCTGGTCGTCGCCCTCGCGCCGCGACCATGAGCCCTTCAGCAACGGCCCCAGGTAGCCGTCGGGATACAGATAGCTGTTGAGCTCGACCACCCGCTCGATCTGGACCGTGCGTTTCAGCACGACGTTGGCGATGACGGCCCGGCCCTGCATGTCGATGCCCGGCGCGCCGCCCCGGATCAGCTCGATCCGTTCGACGCTGTCGGCCGAGATGCGGCGCAGGACTGAGTCGAGTTCTTCGCTCTTGGTCGCGGGACGGTCGCCGTCGATCAGCACATTGCCCGCCGCTCCGGCGAACCCGCGCGTGTCGTTGTCGCCGCTGTCGAGCCCAAACCCGGGCAGGCGACCGATCATGTCCAGCGCCGTGTTCGGGCTGGAACTGGCGAAGAAGTCCGGGGTGAAGACCAGCACACCCTGCTGGCTCGCCCCGGCGGCGTCCACGGTTTGCGCCGCTGCCCCGTGGGGCATGACCAGCATGGCGGACGTGGCGAGCAGCAGCGCTCTGGTGATCATGAAATGCGCCCCCCGGCCACCGGATCGGATGGCCGGGTCCGCCTACAACGACACGCACGACCGGAGGATTAAATCTGTGTCAGGTTCCGCGGCATTCGGCGCATCGGGTGCTGCGGACCCCGTCAGAAGGTCTTCTTGAGGGTGATCTGGTAGAAGGTGTTGGGGTCGATGTCGCGGGTCTCGACGAAGGCGACGGGCCGCCCGCCGGTGCGACTGGCATAGACGGTGCGTTCGACGTTGAAGTCGTTCCACACCGTGACCTGGGCCCGGATCGAGATCGACGTGGTCGGCTTGTACTCCACAAAGCCCTGGAAATAGTCGTCGCCGTAGAAGCCCGAGGTCTGGTCCGGATCGTAGGAATACTGACGCAGCGACGCCAGGAAGGTGGCCGCCCAGTTGATCTTCCAGCTGGTGATGTCCTGGCTGATCGTGAAGGCCGGCTGCGAGGCCCGCACGCCCGAGATGGGCCGGCTCTGGCCCGTCGTCGGGTCGGTGACCCGGGTCTTGTTCCACTCGTTCTCGAAGGTGAACTGGCCGCCGGAAAAGCCGGTCCAGTCCAGTGGAACCGAGATGTTGACCGCCAGCTGGTCCAGCGTGCCGTCGCCGATGTTGCCGACCGCCGACAGGTCGCCGGGCAGAGGCAACTGGTCGATGACGCCGGTGATCTCATCGTGGCGATAGCCCACCGACACGATGCCGTCCCCCAGGAAGCGGCGCTCGTAGACCAGTTCGGTGACCCAGCGCTGCTCGGGCTCGAGGTCGACGTTGCCGCCGAACACATTGTCCTCTTCCAGCTCGGCCGAGGCGGCGAAGTCGCCGAAGTCGAGCTGCCCGACCTCGCGCTCGAAGCGGAAGCGGACCTGGTTGTTGGCCATGGGTGTCCAGGTGGCCTGGAAGCGGGGCTTGGCGAAATAGAACGACTTCTCCTGATCCGCATCTCCGGACTGGGTGATGGTGGACGCCTCCAGTCGGAGCCCGCCCTCCAGCGTCAGGTCCGGGCGGATGCGCCAGGTCGCCTTCGAGAACGCCTCGCCGCGCGTCTCCTCGACCGTGACCGAGGCGGACGGGAGAGGCACGGGCGTGCCGCCGACGGTGAAGGCCTGATCGGTCTCCAGCATGTTGTAGGCCACCTCGGCCCCGCCCTCGATCGTCATCGACGGCGACCGCTCCCAGCGCAGCAGCGAGCGCAGGATGGTCTCCGACGCGTTGCCGACGGAGGTGAAGCGCTGCTCGGGGCTCGTCGTGCCGCCGATCTGGCTGGCGGAGGTCGAGGCCCCGTCGAAGTCGCTCCATTCCCGGATGAAACGCGTCTCGCTGGTCAGGCCGGCACGCACCGGGCGGGTATAGACGGCTCCGATCTCCCCGCTGGTGCCGTCTTCGCTGTAGCCGTTGTCGCGGCGGATCCCGGGCGCGGTCTGCAGGCTGAAATTGCGATAGTCGTTCTGGCCGATCCGCGCCGTCAGATCGATCTTCCCGCCCAGGAAGGCGTCGGCATAGTTGCCCCGGATGGCCTGGCCGCCGCCCTTCTGGTCGTTGATGTAGAACTCGTCGCGGAGGATCAGCCCGTTGGCATCGCGTCGGATGACCTGACCGGATCCGTTGGAATCGCTGGTGCTGACCCCGTCGGACAGGGTGATGCCCCAGGACCGTTCCCCGTCCCGGGCCGTGAACTGGTACGAGCCGTTGTAGACGTCCTGCCCGCCGTCGAAGAGGAAGGCGTTCCACGTCACGACCGACTGGCGGCTGGACTGGCTCCTGGTGATCACGTTCACGACGACGGAATAGCCCTGCATGTCGATGCCGGGGGCACCGCCGCGGACCAGCTCGATGCGCTCGACCTGCGCGGCCAGGGTGCGGCCGAGGACCGAGGATCCGCTGTCGTTCTTGGACGCCGGGCGGGCCCCGTTGATCAGGATGTTGCCGACGGCCCCCTCGAAGCCGCGCGATCCGTCGCCGTCCTGGGTGGAGAAGCCGGGCACCCGGCTGACCATGTCCAGCGCGGTATTGGGCCGGTAGTCGGTGAAGAAGTCCGGGGTGAAGACGAGGACGCCCTGCTGGCTGGCCTCGGCCACCGGCGCCGCGGTCTGGGCCGAGGGCGTAGCGGGTGCGGTCTGGGCCTGGGCCGCGCCTGCGCCCAACAGGATGGCCGTCGTGGCCAGCAGGATCGTCTTCGTCATCGCCTGGGGTTCCCCTCGTTTGTGAGGGCAGGTTTGGCGGTGGGCCGAGCCGATCTCCAGTTACAAGCCGGACAGGTGCATTAAATCGAATACAGCATTACGGCCGCGTAATGCTGTCTAAAGTTTCACAATTGCGGTTATTCAAAGAAGGTGTCGACGTTCCTTGCCGGCTCCGACTGTATAGCGGTGTCCGCTGCGGGGGGCGGTGCTGCGGGCGTCCGGGCCGGGCGTCGATCGAAGCCGAACAGGCGCGACCCATCCTGCAGAGGATCCGTGGTGGTCACGGTCGCGACGCTCGCGGGCACCGGCCCCTGGTAGGCGGGTCGGGGCGCGATGACCGGTTCCGGCGGGCCCCAGTCCTCGCCGGCATAGGCGTCGGGGGGCATGTCGTCCGCGCCGGTCATCCCGGCCGGTCGGTCCAGCGCGGCCCGGTCGAAGCCGTCGTTCAGGGTGCCGACCTCAAGGATGTCGCCGGCCACGGGGACCGGCTCGACCGGCGCCACGACGGCGATCGCCAGGCGGGGTCCGGCGTTGGTCGGCACCGAGACCGCACGGGGAGCCAGGGACCAGGCCCCGATTCCGACGAGGACAGCGGCCGCCACGATGCCGCCGACGGCGACCATGCGACGGGAATCGCGGGACCTGGATGATGAGCCTTGAACCACGACGCGCTCCCGAGGGTGACGTGGGTGCAAACACGGCGGCGCCACGGCAGTTCCCCCTGCGGCCTGCGGCCACGCTCGCGCCACAATCGAAGACAAGTTTCCTTTACTCATGGCGGGGTGGAGGGGCACGGCTTTGCGTTCACAAATGCTGATCGGGCTGAGCGCCCTCGCGCTCCTCGGCGCCACGCCGGGGATGGCGCAGGAGTCCGCAGAGGACAGGGTCGACGACATCATCGTCGTCGCCCGCCGGTCCCAGACCCCGATCTGGGAGGTCAGTCGCGGGGACGACTCGCTGATCCTGGTCGGCAGTATCCGGGGCCTGCCGCGCGGCTTCGAATGGAACCCGTCAGGGCTGGAAGCCGCCACTGCGCGCGCGGACCGCATCCTATATCCGCCCGTCGGTCGGGTTTCGGCCTCGGACCTGCTTCGCGTGATCTGGCGAGCGCGGACGATCGGCCGGTTGCCGGGCGAAACGACCAGCGCGGACTATCTCGACGCGGCGACCCAGGCGCGACTGGAGACTGTGATGGCCGACGAAGGCGACGACTGGCGGCGCAAGAGCTTCGTCTTTCTGGGCTTCGACTTGATGCAGGACAAGGCGGGCTATCGCAGCGGCGGGGACGACGCCGATGACGTGGTGCGCCGCTCGGCCCGGCGGGCCCGGATCGAGGGCGAGACGGTGGGCGAGGTTCGCGGCGACGAGATCGTCGACAACCTGATCACCCAGGCGCCGCAGGACTATGTGCCCTGTATCGCGGCCGGGATCGTGGCGGCGGAGGGCGGTCCGGACGGGTTCGTGGCGCGCGCAGAGGACTGGCGGGCCCTGCGGGTGCCGGACGTGATCGAGAACCCCCTGGATATCGCCCTGGGCCAGTGCTGGCCGTGGGGCGATCCCGAGATCGGGCCGCAGCTGCGCAGCCAGTGGCTGACGGCGATCGCCGGGGCGCTGGATCAGCCGGGGACCACGCTGGCGGTCGCCCCGTTGCGGCTGCTGGCCGAACCGGGCGGCGTGCTGGACGGGCTGGAGGCGCAGGGCTTCGAGGTCCGCGGTCCGGACTGGAAGGCCAGTCAGGCGGACTGAAAAACACCGTCCGACCCGTCCGACCCGTTCGGGGTGATCGTGCTGAATGACGATGTCAAAGACCGAAAAGACCGAGGCTAGAGCATCGCCACGTCAAATCCGGTCGCACCCTAAACGGCGGTCCCGCCCACCGTCAGGCCGCCGATCTTGAGGCTGGGCTGGCCGATGCCGACGGGGACGCCCTGGCCCGACTTGCCGCAGACGCCGACGCCGGGGTCGAAGGCGAAGTCGTCGCCGATCATCGAGACGTTGGTCAGGGCCGTCGCGCCGTCGCCGATCAGGGTGGCGCCCCGGACAGGCGCGGTGATCTTGCCGTCCTCGATCAGATAGGCCTCGGTGCACTGGAAGACGAACTTGCCGTTGGTGATGTCGACCTGACCGCCACCGAAGTTGGCCGCATAGAGGCCGCGCCTGGTGCTCGCGATCATGTCCGCCTGTTTGGCTGACCCGCCCTCCATGAAGGTGTTGGTCATGCGCGGCATGGGCATGTGGGCGAAGGACTGGCGCCGGCCGTTGCCGGTCGCGCGCTGGCCCAGCTGACGCGCCGACAGACGGTCGTTCATCAGCCCGACCATGATGCCGTCCTCGATCAGGACGGTCCGCGAGGTGGGCGTACCCTCGTCGTCCACCGACAGCGAACCGCGACGTCCGGCGATGGAGCCGTCGTCGACGATGGTGACGCCGGGGGCGGCCACGCGCTTGCCCATCATGCCGCTGAACACGGACGAGCCCTTGCGGTGGAAGTCGCCCTCGAAACCGTGGCCGATGGCCTCGTGCAGCAGCACGCCGGGCCAGCCGGCGGCCAGGACGACGTCCATCTCACCGGCGGGGCAGTCGACGGCCTCGAGGTTGACCAGGGCGCCGCGCAGGGCCTCGTCCACCTGGGCCTGCCAGCGCTCGGTCTGGATCCAGGTCTCGAACCCGGCGCGACCGCCGGCCCCCGACGACATCGTCTCGCGGCGGCCGTCCTTCTCGACCGTGACCGAGACGTTCAGCCGGACGAGGGGGCGTACATCGTTCACCGTCAGGCCGTCGGCGCGCAGGATCTCGATCGCACGGCGCTCGCCAACGATGGAGGCCGAGACCTGGACCACCCGCGGATCGCGAGCGCGGGCCCAGGCGTCGATTTCCTGCAGCAGGGCGATCTTGTCGGAGAAGGCCGGCGAGGCGAGGGGGTCGACCGCGTCGTAGAGCTTCTGGTTGGTGGCGCGGGGCCCTTCGGCGGTGGTGCCGGCGTGGCCCGACTTGGCCAGGGACGCGCTGTCAGCGGCGCGGCGCAGGGCGGCCGCGCTGATTTCGTTGGCGTGGGCGTAGCCGGCGGTTTCCCCGGCGACGACGCGGAGCCCGAACCCCTCGGTGGCGTCATAGGCGGCGGCCTTCAGGCGACCGTCGTCGAAGACCAGCGATTCGGATTCCGAGCGTTCCAGGAACAGCTCCCCGTCGTCGGCCCCGTGGAGCGCACCCTTGAGGATGGACAGGGCCTCGGACGGATCGACGCCCGAGGATTCGAGCAGGGGCGGCGGGGGGATGTGGACGGTCATGGACGGAAGATAGGGAGGAGGAGGCTGATTGTCTCCTCCCCGTCGCGCAGCGATGGGGAGGTGGATCCGTAGCGCAGCGGAGGAGACGGAGGGGGTCTTGCGACGCCAAGAACCCCTCCGTCAGCTCGCAAGGGCTCGCTGCCACCTCCCCATCGCCCTTCGGCGACGGGGAGGAGACTTGCGGCCTTACCCCACGCTCACGTCGCCCGAGCCGGAGACGTTCTGGTTGACCGTCGCGGGCCGCGTCGTGACGTCCACGTCGCCCGAGCCCGAGATCGAGATGTCCGCCCGACCGGTCGGGGCGACGGTCGCATCCCCCGAACCGGCGATGGCGACATTGGCGTCGGTGGCGGACAGGCCCGCCAGGTCGGCGTCGCCCGAGCCGGAGATGTCGAGTTCCAGAGCCCGGACCCTGCCACTGGCCCAGACCTCGCCGGAGCCGGAGATGT
This sequence comes from Brevundimonas subvibrioides ATCC 15264, assembly GCF_000144605.1. NCBI lineage: Bacteria > Pseudomonadati > Pseudomonadota > Alphaproteobacteria > Caulobacterales > Caulobacteraceae > Brevundimonas > Brevundimonas subvibrioides. Next base: position 796,431 of record NC_014375.1, read on the forward strand.
CGACCGCGAGCGTGTCCTGGTCGTAGTCCTTCAGCGTCAGGTCGGCGGAGCCTTCCAGGTTGAAGGTCGAGACGTTCGGGGCGGTGACGACGATGTGGACAGCCTCGGAGTGGGCCCACATGCCGTGGCCGTCGCGGTTGCGGCCGAAGACGACCGTCTCGTGGTTCGGGCCGTCGGCGTCGTCCGCGGTCCAGGTCAGGCGACCGTCGACCAGCCGGACCTTCTCGACCAGGTCGGCCGGACCGGTGACGGTGACGCCCGCGGTGTCGCCCTGGACGTAGTCGACGTCGGCCGCCAGATCGATGGTCAGGGTGTCGCCGCCGGTCCAGGCGATCTGGCGGGTGATTTCCGGGGTGCGGGTGTCGTCGGCCCGCTGGAAGCGCACAGTGTCGCCGTCCGGGTCGCGGAAGGTCCAGGACCAGCCGTGGCGGGCCATGTCGCGGCCGCCCAGCGCGAAGGCGCCGCCGAGGGAGGCCGTGGCCAGCACGAGGCCGGCGGCGGCGATGATGAACAGGGTCCGGATCATGCGGGGTCTCCCACGGCGGTGTTGCTGGATTGGGGCTCGAGCGCGGGCTTGAGCAGGCGGTAGTGCAGGCGGGCGAACCAGACGATGCCGTTGACCAGCCAGATCGTGACGATGGCCAGGAGGGCACCGGCGGAGGCGGCGGCGGCCATCAGGCCCAGACCCGCCAGGATGGAGGCGAAGGCTCCGCCCGGCATGTCGGCGAACGGCCCGGCCACCATGATGGCCCCGCCCGAGACGAACAGGGCGATGACGGCGATCCCGACCCCGAACAGGGTGCCGATCACGCCCATCAGGATGGGCAGCAGGATCAGGATGTCGATGGCCCCCAGACCCAGGACCGCGAACACGGCCCCGGCGGCGGCCGAGGGGTTCTTCTCCTGATGCCAGCGCTGGGCACCGGCCTCGGCCCGCAGCTCGCGCGCCAGACGGTCGGGATCCCCCAGGGCGGCGGCGACTTCCGCGTCCGTACGCCCGGCGGCGGCACCGTCTGTAAAGTGGGTCTCGTAGTCGTTCACGATGTCCGAAGCCGTCGAGATCGGCAGGCCGACCAGACCCTTCTTCAGACGACTGAGAAATTCGGCGCGGGTCATGCTGCTTCTCCCGGAGCAGGCGTCACGGGCGAATCGTCGGCGACGATCGCATCCACGGCGCGGGTGAAATGGGTCCATTCGGCGGACTGGGCGGCGAGCGCGTCGCGGCCGGCCGGGCTGAGCCGATAGTATTTGCGCGACGGACCCGACGAGGATTCGACCAGATAGGTCTCGACCAGGCCGTCGGTCTGCATGCGGCGCATCAGGGGGTAGATCGTGCCCTCGCCCATGTCGATCGCGTCCGACAGGCGGCTGGCGATCTCGTAGGCATAGCTGTCGGCACGGGCCAGAAGCGCCAGGACGCACAGGCCCAGCACCCCTTTCTTCAACTGTATCTCTATGGTTTCCGGCATGTCCGAACACCTCCTTTGATGACTGGAGGCTATCGCAAGGTATCATGCGCTGCAAGGTAGCTGTCCAAACATGACAGCGATTTAACCTAGAGGTTTGAACACCTCATTCGCCACATGCGGCGACGCAACGCGCCCGTATCGCTTGGCAAGGGGGAAGTGACCCGATATGGACCGCGCTTGAAATCGCCGGGTCCCTCCCCAGAGGCTTGGCGGGGCGGCGTCCTGCGTGGCCCATTGGCAGATGTATAAGAGGAACTCTCGCATGGGACTGGGCACGCGAGCCCTGAGCAAGACCGGACACCTCCTGGGTGCCGCTTCGCTCGCCGTCTTCTTCGCCACCCCGACGTGGGCGCAGGACCTGATGGGCCAGCCGACACCGGGCGGCATCGACCTGCAGCCGGCCGCCTCGCCGCTGAAGCACGAGGCGATCTTCTTCCACAACGTGATCCTGATGCCGATCATCGTCGGCATCTGCGTTCTGGTGCTGGGCCTGCTGGCCTGGATCGTGATCCGCTACAACGAGAAGTCCAATCCGGTTCCCGCCAAGTGGAGCCACAACACCGTCGTCGAGATCATCTGGACGGTGCTGCCGGTGATGATCCTGGTCGGCATCTCCCTGTTCTCGTTCCGCCTGCTGTTCGCCTATCACGACACGCCGCCCGTCGACCTGACCATCAAGGCCACGGGCAACCAGTGGAACTGGGCCTATGAGTACCCGGACCAGGGCGTGTCGGAATACATCTCCAACATGCTGCCCGAAGACGAGGCCATCGCGCGCGGCGTTCCCTATCGCCTGGCCGCCGACGAGCCCCTGGTCGTTCCGGTCGGCAAGACCGTCCGGGTGCTGGTGACGGCCGCCGACGTGATCCACGCCTTCGCCATGCCGGCCTTCGGCCTCAAGACCGACGCCGTGCCCGGCCGGGTCAACGAGACCTGGTTCAAGGCCGAGCGCACCGGCGTCTTCTACGGCCAGTGCTCCGAGCTGTGCGGCGTCGACCACGCCTTCATGCCGATCCAGATCAACGTCGTGACCGAGGCCGAGTTCGCGGCCTGGGTCGCCTCCAAGGGCGGATCGATGACCGCCGCCGCCGATGCGGCCGCCACGGCCGCGGCTGCCCCCGCCGCTGCCGCCGCTCCGGTGGCCCCGGCCGCCGCCGACGCCGCGACCCCGGCCGTTGCCGAGGCCCCGAACCCGGCCGCGCCTTCGACCGCTTCCGCCCCGACCGCTTCCACGACGCCGGCTCCCGCCGCCGCCGCACCGGCCGCCCAGTAACGCGAGCCCGAGACAGACATGGCCACCGACATCACCGCAGACGACATCGCGCACGCTCCGGGGCATGACGCCCACGCCGAGCATGACCACAAGCCGGGCTTCTTCACCCGCTGGTTCCTGTCGACCAACCACAAGGACATCGGCACCCTGTACCTGCTGTTCGCCATCATGGCGGGCATCGTGGGTGGCCTGCTCTCCGGGCTGATCCGCTGGGAACTGGCCGAGCCGGGCATCCAGATCTTCACCGAGGGTTCGGGCGTCGCCCTGATGGGCCTCGTGGAGCAGACGAAGCACGGCTACAACGTCGTGGTCACCGCCCACGCCCTGATCATGATCTTCTTCATGGTCATGCCCGCCATGATCGGCGGGTTCGGCAACTGGTTCGTGCCGATCATGATCGGCGCGCCGGACATGGCCTTCCCGCGGATGAACAACATCTCGTTCTGGCTGCTGGTGGCCGCCTGGATCCTGCTGTGCCTGTCGCTGTTCGTCGACGGCGGGCCGGGCAAGGGCTTCGGCGGCGGCTGGACCATCTATCCGCCGCTCTCCACCATCGGCCACACCGGCCCGGCGATGGACCTGGCGATCTTCTCGCTGCACGTCGCGGGTGCCTCCTCGATCCTGGGTGCGGTCAACTTCATCACCACCATCTTCAACATGCGCGCGCCGGGCATGACCCTGCACCGGATGCCGCTGTTCGCCTGGTCGGTGCTGGTCACCGCCTTCCTGCTGCTGCTCAGCCTGCCCGTCCTGGCCGGCGCCATCACCATGCTGCTGGCCGACCGCAACTTCGGCACCGCCTTCTTCGACCCGGCCGGCGGCGGCGATCCGGTGATGTTCCAGCACCTGTTCTGGTTCTTCGGTCACCCGGAAGTGTACATCCTGATCCTGCCGGGCTTCGGCATCATCAGCCACATCGTCTCGACCTTCTCCAAGAAGCCCGTCTTCGGCTACCTCGCGATGGCCTACGCCATGGTCGCGATCGGCTTCGTCGGCTTCATCGTGTGGGCGCACCACATGTACACGGTCGGCATGAGCGTGAACCTGCGCGCCTACTTCATCGCCGCGACCATGATCATCGCGGTGCCGACGGGCGTGAAGATCTTCAGCTGGATCGCCACGATGTGGGGCGGTTCGGTCAGCTTCAAGACCCCCATGCTGTGGGCCATCGGCTTCATCTTCCTGTTCACGGTCGGTGGCGTGACCGGCGTGGTCCTGTCCAACGCCGGTATCGATTACAGCCTGCACGACACCTACTACGTGGTCGCCCACTTCCACTACGTGCTGTCGCTGGGTGCCGTGTTCGCGATCTTCGCCGGCTTCTACTACTGGTTCGAGAAGATGTTCGGCGTGAAGTACAACGAGTTCCTGGGGTGCCTGCACTTCTGGATCATGTTCGTCGGCGTGAACATCGTCTTCTTCCCGCAGCACTTCCTGGGTCTGCAGGGCATGCCGCGCCGCTACGTCGACTATCCCGACGCGTTCGCCTTCTGGAACCTGGTGTCCTCGTGGGGCTATGCGATCACGGCCGTCGGCGTGGTGGTGTTCCTGGTCATGCTCGCCGAAGCAGCGATCCGTCGTCGCAAGGGCGTCGCCAACCCCTGGGGCGAAGGCGCCACGACCCTGGAGTGGACCCTGTCCTCGCCTCCGCCCCACCACCAGTTCAACGAACTGCCGGTGGTGAAGGCCGACAGCCACTAAACCCGTCCCGTTCGTGATAGGACGAGGGCCGTCTCCCGACCGGGGGGCGGCCCTCTCACATTTTGAAATGACACAGACCCCCGTGACCGCCACCCCCACCGTCTCGACCACCCAGCCGGAGGATTTCTTTCAGCTGCTGAAGCCGCGCGTCATGTCGCTGGTGGTGTTCACGGCGCTGACCGGGCTGGTCGTGGCACCGGGCTCGGTCAATCCGTTCGTCGGGGCCATCGCGGTCCTGTGCATCGCCATCGGCGCCGGGGCGGCGGGGGCGTTCAACATGGCGCTGGAGGGCGACACCGACGCCCTGATGCGACGCACGCGCGGTCGGCCCGTGGCCGCCGGCCGGCTGAAGAAGAACGACGCCATGGCGTTCGGCGTCGTCCTGTCGGTGTTCTCGGTCATGCTGCTGGGGATGAACACCAACTGGTTCGCGGCCGGGCTGCTGCTCATGACCATTCTCTACTACGCGGTCTTCTACACCCTGATGCTGAAGCGCCGGACGCCGCAGAACATCGTCATCGGCGGCGCGGCGGGGGCGTTCCCCCCGGTCATCGGCTGGGCGGCGGCGACGGGCTCGGCCCCGTGGCAGGCGTGGCTGCTGTTCCTGATCATCTTCCTGTGGACCCCGCCGCACAGCTGGGCCCTGGCCCTCTATTCCACCGGCGACTACGCCAAGGCGGGCATTCCGATGATGCCGGTGGCGCGCGGCGCGAAGTCCACGCGGCTGCAGATCCTGCTCTACAGCCTCGTCCTCGTGCCGATCGCGATCGCGCCCGGATTCACGGGCATGGGCGGGCCGGTCTATCTGGCCGTGTCGATCGGCGGCGGCGCGCTGTTCCTGGCCCTGGCGGTGCGGATCTGGCGCTCGCGCGCGGGTGACGCGCCCGACAAGGCCGAGGCTGTGGGGCGAGAGGCCGCATTGTATGATGTGCGCGCGGAGGCCAAACCGGCCCGCAATCTTTTCGCCTTCTCGATCCTTTATCTGATGGCCCTGTTCGCGGCCCTTCTGGTCGAGAGCCTTGGCATTACCGGAGGATGCACCCTGTGTTCCTGACGCCCGACCAACTCGCCGCCCGCAACAAGCGCAGCCTCTGGATCGCGCTGGGTCTCGCGGCCTTCGTGGTGCTGATCTTCTCGACCACCTTCCTGCGCATGCAGCGGAACCTGGCGGAACGCACGGCCCAGCAGCAGGTCGTGGCGGAGCGGGCGCGCTGATGGGCCTCAAGCTGAAGTCCGCCAACGCCATCGCCCTGGTCTGCGCCGGCCTGGTGCTGACCATGACAGGCGCCGCGTTCGCGGCGGTGCCGCTTTACAAGATGTTCTGTCAGGTCACGGGCTTCGACGGGACCGTGCGCCGCGCGGACGCCGCCCCCGATCAGATCCTGGACCGGATGGTCACCGTCCGCTTCGATACCAACGTCCGCAAGCTGCCGATGACCTTCCATGCCGAACAGGTGACCCAGCAGGTCCGCGTCGGCGAGACGGGCCTGGCCTATTTCGACGTCACCAACACGTCGGACCAGCCGATCCAGGCGCGCGCCGCCTACAACGTGGTGCCGGAAAGCACCGGAGCCTATTTCCAGAAGCTTCAGTGCTTCTGCTTCGACGACCAGACGATCGCGGCGGGGGAAACCCGCAAGTTTCCCGTCCAGTATTTCGTCGCCCCCGAAATGGCCACCGATGCGGAAACCCGCGGGGTGCAGGAAATCACGCTCAGCTACACCTTCTATCCCGTCTCCGAAGACGAAAAGCCCGCCACCACTGGCGCGGGCTGATCCCCGACGCTATAGCCCACACCATCCTCCCGATCTGACGATTCAGAGACCGCAAGACGCATGGCCCACGCTCCGCATCACGATTACCACCTTGTCGATCCCAGCCCCTGGCCGCTGATCTCCTCGATCGCCACGACCATCATGATGGTCGGTGCCGTGGCCTGGATGAAGGGCGTGTTCGGCATGCCCGAGGGCACGAGCTGGCTGTTCTTCGCCGGTCTGGCGGGCGTGCTCTATGCCAGCTTCGGCTGGTGGGCGGACGTCATCAAGGAAAGCCGCCGCGGCGACCACACGCCGGTCGTGTCGATCGGCCTGCGCTACGGCATGACGCTGTTCATCGCGTCCGAGGTCATGTTCTTCGCGGCCTTCTTCTGGATGTTCTTCGAGATGGCCGTGTTCAACGAGGCGCGCGCCCATATCCCCGAGATCGGCAATTGGGCCGACACCGCCGCCGCCTGGTCGACCTGGCCGCCCAAGGGCATCAACACCCTGGACCCGTGGCAGCTGCCGCTTCTGAACACCGTGATCCTGCTGCTCAGCGGCACAACGGTCACCTGGGCGCACCACGCGCTGCAGATCGGTGACCGCAAGGGTGCCCGTCTGGGACTGATCATCACCGTGGCCCTGGGCCTCTTCTTCACCGTGGTCCAGGTCTACGAATACTACCACATCCTGCACGCGCAGGAGTTCTTCAACGCCGACGCCGGCAACTCCAAGCTGTATGGCAATATCTTCTTCATGGCGACGGGGTTCCACGGGTTCCACGTCCTGATGGGGACCATCTTCCTGGCGGTCTGCCTGGGACGCCTGCTGGCCGGCCAGTTCACGCCGCAGAAGCATTTCGGCTTCGAGGCGGCGGCCTGGTACTGGCACTTCGTGGACGTGGTCTGGCTGTTCCTGTTCGCCTTCGTCTACGTGATCTTCGGCTAAGGCCGGGATTGACCGAAGGCCCTATCAAACCTGATGCGACCCAGCCGGCGCGGATCCATGCGATCCGCGCCGGTCTGCTTTGCCGGTGCCCGAACTGCGGCAAGGGCAGGCTGTTTTCCGGCTTCCTGAAGGTGGTCGACACCTGCGCCGTCTGCGGCTTCGATTTCACCCGGCTGAACACCGGCGACGGGGCCGCCATCTTCGTCATGCAGATCGCGGGCGGAATCGTGGTCTTCACCGCCCTGTTCGTCGAGATCGCCTATTCGCCGCCCATGTGGGTGCACCTGGTGATCTTCCTGCCGCTGGTGCTGATCCTGTCGCTGGGGCTGATGCGGCCGGGCAAGGGGGCGATGATCGCCCTGCAGATGCGCAACAAGGCGGGACAGGCGAGCCGCGATGACTGACGGGCCGACGACGACACGGTTTCCGATCCTGCTCACGGCCTTCATCGCCGTCTGCGTGGTCATCCTCTGCGCGCTCGGCACCTGGCAGGTGCAGCGGCTGCAGTGGAAGGAAGGCCTGATGGATCAGGCGGACGCGGCCGCGGCCCTGGCTCCTGCGCCCCTGACGGACGTTCTGACCGCCCCCGATCCCGAGTTCCGCAAGGCTCTGGTCGTCTGTCGCGGCCTGCCGACCGCCGCCTTCGTCGAGTTGCAGTCCATCCACGACGGCGAGCCGGGCCGGCGCCTGGTCTCGGCCTGCGTGCCCGAGGGCATGACGCAGACCTTCCTCGTTGACCGCGGCTTCCTGCCCGAGGCCGTGAGCGATCGGCCGCGCGTGATGGCCTCGACCCTGCCGCTGGCCATGGTGGTGGAGCTGCGTCGCACGCCGCCCCCGGGTCCGATGGTGCCCGCGCCGTCCCAGGGCCGCTTCTTCGGTCGGGACAATGCGGCCATGGCGGCCGCTCTCGGGGCCGCCGGCCCGTCCGAGTTCACCCTGTACGCCGTCAGCTCGCCCAATCCGGAAATCCCCGCCCTGATCGCCACCGCGCCTCCGGCGGCGTTCTCGAACAACCACCTCGGCTATGCCCTGACCTGGTTCGGACTGGCGCTGGCCCTGATCGGTTTCTATGTGGCCGTGCTCGTCCGTCGAACCAGAAAGACGCCCTCCTGACCGCCACGATCCACACCCTGTCCAATGGCGTTCGCGTCGTCTGCGATCCCATGCCGGGCCTGCGCACCCTGGCCCTGACGGTCGCCGTGCGGGGCGGAACGCGGTGGGAAAGCGAGAGCCGGTCCGGTTGGTCGCATCTGCTCGAACATCTGGTGTTCAAGGGCGCGGGCGACATGGGCGCGCGCGAGATCGTCGAACGCATCGAAGCCGAGGGGGGATCGATCAACGCCGCCACCGGCTATGAGCGGACCAGTTTCGAGGTGCGGGCCCTGGACGGGTCTCTGGGCCTGGCCATGCAGGTGCTGTCGGATCTGGTCTTTCGCCCCGCGCTCGATCCCGCCGAGATCGAGCGAGAAAAGGACGTCGTCGCCCAGGAGATCGCCGAGGCCTTCGACACCCCCGACGACCACGTCTTCGAGATGGCCCAGACCATGGCCTTTGCCGGCCAGCCCATGGGACGGCCGATCCTGGGCTCGGTCGACAGCCTGAAACCCGTCGACCGCGCCTCCATCGAGGCCTGGCGCGCACGGCTGTATTCGCCGGACCGGATGGTAGTCGCCGTGTCTGGAGCCGTGGACGAGACCGAACTGCTGGCCCTGGCCGAGCGCTGGTTCGGCGATGCCGTGGCCATGCCCGCCGATGCACCGGAGCCGGCGCGCTTCACCGGCGGGGTGGCGACGCTGGGCCGAAAGATCGAACAGGCCAATCTGGTGTTCCAGCTGCCGGCCATCCCGGTCCACGACGCGGCCATGCCGGCGATGCGGCTATTCAGCGAGATCCTGGGAGGCGGCATGGCCTCCCGCCTGTTCCAGAGCGCGCGGGAAGACCGGGGCCTAGCCTATGCCATCGACGCCTATCATGAGCCCTATGACGATACCGGCGTGCTGGGAATCTATGCGGGCGCCGCGGCGGATCGCTCGGTCGAGCTGGCCGAGGTCTGCGCGGACGAGGTGCGTGACCTGACCGACAAGGGGCCGACCGACGCCGAGCTGTCCCGCGCCAAGGCCGTGCTGCGCGGCGGGGTGTGGATGTCCGACGAAAGCCCCGCCAGCCGTGCGGGGCGCAACGCGGCCCAGACCCTGATGTTCGGCCGACCCGTCGCGTCCGACGACACCGTGACGCGGCTGGAGGCGGTGTCGGCCGGGGACCTGAGGGCTGTCGGGGCGCGGGTTCTGGCGTCCGGCCTGGCCGCGACGGCGGTGCTGGGGCCCAGGGCTGCGGCCGGAGCCGGCAAGGCCTTCCTGGAACGCGTGGCCCGCTGAGGCCTCCCCCGTTCGCTCCGCTCCCGAGTGAGGATTTAATCTCGCCATCCGTGCCGACCGTGAGTTAGTCTCTCAACCCATGGCCCTGCTGGACTGGATGACGGATGCAACCGGTCCCGTGGTGGAGGGCCAGGGGGTGCTGCTGCGGCCGCCCCGGGCGGGCGACTATGCGGCCTGGTCCGAGCTGCGCGAACAGTCGCGGGACTATCTTCAACCCTGGGAGCCGTCCTGGCCCGATGACGACCTGACCAAGGCGGCGTTCCGGCGGCGGCTCGGGGTCTATGCGCGCGAGATGGAGCTGGGCCACGCCTGGCCCTTCTTCATCCTCGATCCTTCGGGGCGCACGTTGCACGGCGCGATCACCCTGTCGAACGTCCGGCGCGGCGTCGCGGAGACGGGCACGCTGGGCTACTGGATCGGCCAGCCGTTCGCGGGGCAGGGCATAGGCACAGCGGCGGTCCGCACGATGACCCGCTTCGCCTTCCAGTCCGCGCGCCTGCACCGGCTGGAGGCCTCGTGCCTGCCGACGAACCTGGCCTCTCGCCGGGTGCTGGAAAAGGCGGGCTTTGTGAAGGAGGGCGAGGCCCGGGCTTATCTGAAAATTAACGGCACATGGGCAGACCATCTTTTGTTCGGTCTGGTGTGCGACGATCCCGTGGTCCGGACCCACGCCTGAAGGAACAGTGACCGCCTTGAACGCGCGATCCAGAACCCTGACCTGGGACGCGACGACGGCGATCGAGGCGCTGGCCGCCGCCGACTCCGCCCTGTGGATCTGGACACCGGCCGAGGACTCCATCCGCTTTACCGGGGCGACCCGATCCCTGGGCCTGGGCCCGCTGGCCCCCGAGTGTTCGGGTGCCGCCTTCATCGCCCTGTCCCTGCCCCAGGACCGGTCGCTGGCCGAGCGCATCCTGAAGCCGGCCGAGGAAGGCACCGAGATCGCCGTGCGCCTGCGCATGCGCGGGTCCGAGACCTGCCTGTGGCGCGGGGTGTGGCTGGAAGACGGCCTGCGGGCCGCCGGCATGGTGGCCGTGGAGGCCAAGATCTCCGGCTCGGACAAGGACGCCCTGACCGGCCTGCTGGACCGCCGGACCTTCCTGACCCGCGCGGCGGAGACCCTGACGGCCCCCGGGGAATACGACATGGTCGTCGCCGACATCGACCGGCTGCGTCGTCTGAACGAGGCCCTGGGCCACGAACGGACGGACATGGTGATCTCGGCCCTGGGGTCGCGGATGTCCGCTGCCTTTTCGAACGAGGCCTCGCCCGCCCGCATCGGGGAGGATGAGTTCGCCGCGATCCTGCCGCGCGGGATCGGCAATGCCGCCGACCGCCTGCGCGAGGCGCTGGAGCAGCCCCTGCGGGTCGCGGGATTCGACATCTATCCGACCGTCTCGATCGGTTCGGTCACCTGCGAAGGCGGCCCGGATGCGCCGGATGCCGCCGAGCTGCTGCGTCGGGTCGAGCTGGCCGTGGGGTCGGCCAAGAAGGTCGGACGCGGCGGGGTCGCCGTCTATGGCCGGGCGCTGGAAAGCGACAGCCTGTCCCGGCTGGCGCTGGAAGCCGACCTGAGGAACGCCTTCGTGCGCGGCGAGATCGAGCCCTTCTTCCAGCCGATCGTGAACCTGAACACCGGCGCGGTGGCCGGGTTCGAGGCCCTGGCCCGCTGGCGTCACCCCAAACGCGGCCTGGTGCCGCCGGATGAGTTCCTGGGCCTGACCGACGAGATGGGCCTGATGAACGATCTGGGTCTGATGATGATGACCCAGTCGGCACGGCAGCTGGCCGACTGGCTGCAGCGCCACCCCATGGCCGGAAAGCTGTTCTGCAGCGTCAATCTGTCGGTCGGCGAGATCGAGCGGCCGAACCTGGTCGAGGACGTCGCCCGGGTCATCAAAGAGACCGGCCTGCCGCGCGGCGCGCTGAAGCTGGAGGTCACCGAAGGCGACATCATGCGCGACACGGCGACGGCGGCCGTGATCCTGCAGAAGCTGAAGGACGTCGGGGCCTCGCTGGCGCTGGACGACTTCGGCACCGGGTTCTCGTCGCTGTCGTACCTGGCGCGCCTGCCCTTCGACACGCTGAAGATCGATCGCTATTTCGTGCTGACGATGAACAAGGACGAGGGCTCGGCCAAGATCGTCAAGTCGGTCGTCAACCTGGGGCGCGACCTCAATCTGGAAGTCGTCGCCGAGGGGGTGGAGAACGCGACCCTGGCCAAGCTGCTGCTGGACGCCAGCTGCCACTACGGGCAGGGCTTCGGCTATGCCCCCGCCCTGCCGGCGCAGGAGGCCGAGGTCTATCTGAACGAAAGCCTGTCCGACGGGGCCGCGCCGCTCAAGGCGCGCTCGGCCTAGTCCCCGACGGCCGGACTAGGCCCGGCCGCTCTGGCTGGACAGCCGGGCGGCATCGACGCCGATCCCGGCCAGGGCGCGCGCCCATTTGGTGTCGAAGTCCGTATCGAACAGCAGATCGAGATCGGCGTCGGCGGTCAGCCAGACATTCTCGGCCAGTTCCTCTTCCAGCTGGCCTTCGCCCCAGCCGGCATAGCCCAGCAGAAGGACGGCGCGCCGCGGACCCGCCAGGGGATCGGTCATGGCGGCCAGGGCCTCGCGCGTCGCGGTCAGGGCCAGACCCTCGGACACCGGAGACGAACTGTCATCGACCATCCAGTCGTCGGTGTGGAGGACGAACCCGCGCTCGCGCTCCACGGGCCCTCCGACCAGCACCGGCGTGGCCGCCGTCCGGTCGGGCGCGGCGACGTCCAGTTTCGTCAGGACCCCTTTCAGCGCCACGCCGGGGGCGGGGCGGTCGATCCGCAGGCCCATGGCATGGTCGGGATCGTGGGCACAGACGAGGATGACGGCATGCTCGAACCGCGGATCGCCGATGCCCGGCATGGCGACCAGCAGGCGTCCGGTCAGGGGTTCAAAAGCGGTCATGGGTGAATGATCGGGTCGGAGAGGGCGCGACGCAAGCCGTGCCGCATCACGATGTCGCTTGGCGTCGGGTCCCGGTCCGCCTATCTGACGCCCACTGGCGCGCGTCGCCGCATTCAAAGATCTTCCGGAGCCTGCCCATGACCATCCAGATCGGTGACCGCATCCCCTCGGCCACGCTGATGACCCCGACCGCCGATGGTCCGCGTCCGGTCCAGACCGACGAGTTCTTCAAGGGCAAGACCGTCGCCCTGTTCGCCGTTCCCGGGGCCTTCACCCCGACCTGCTCGGCCCGCCACCTGCCGGGCTTCGTCGACAACAAGTCGGCCCTGGCGGACAAGGGCGTCGACACGATCGCCTGTCTGTCGGTCAACGATGCCTTCGTGCTGAAGGCCTGGGCCGAGAGCCAGAGCCTGACCGAGGCCGACGTGGTCATGCTGGCCGACGGTTCGGGCGACTTCACGCGGACCCTGGGTCTGACGCTGGACGCGCGCGGCTTCGGCATGGGCGAGCGGTCGCAGCGCTATTCGATGCTGGTCAAGGACGGCGTGGTCGAACAGCTGAACATCGAGCAGGGCGGCGAGTTCAAGGTCTCGTCGGCCGAGCACCTGCTGGCGCAGCTCTGAAAAGCCCGGGGCGTTGACGCCCGGCTGAAGGACACTCGCCTGAGCGAGGGCCGGTCTCAGGCGACGGCGGTCTCGGCTTCGGCCGGGGCCGTCTCGTCCGCCTCTCCAGACAGCACATGACTCAGCGCGCCCAGCAGGGCCGCGGGGGTCAGGGGCTTGGAGACGAAATAGGTCATGCCGGCGGCCATGCAGGCGGCGATGTCGTCCGGGGATGTGTCGGCGGTGACGGCGATGACGGGGACGTCGGCATTGATGCCGCCGCCCGCGCGCAGCCGACGCGTGGTCTCGCGACCATCCAGCTCGGGCATGCGGACGTCCATGAAGATGACGTCGAAGACCGTCGCCTCGCATCGGGCCAGGGCCACAAGTCCGTCGGCGGCCGTGCAGATATCGCAGCCCAGCGGCGCGAGGATCAGCTCCACGGCCCGGCGATTGATGTCGTGGTCGTCGACGACCAGAACGCGCAGCGGACGCTCGGCGTCCGCCTCGCCGGCGGCGTCGACGGGCTCGGGCTCAGCCTGCGGCGCTTGGCGCAGGACCGGTTCGGTCGCCGGCAGGTCCACCACCTCCCGCGCCGTCCGGCTGCCCGCGATCCGTGGGGCGAGGCTGCGGACGATGTCGCCCCGGCTGTCGTCGCTGAGGGTCCGGGGCGCGATCGCGCCGGCGTCCCCCTGCGGCAGCATCAGGGACACGGTAAAGGCGGCCCCCTGACCGGGCAGGCTGCGGGCCGTCAGGCGGCCGCCCATCAGCTGGGCGAGATCGCGGCTGATCGACAGACCCAGACCCGTGCCGCCGTGGCGGGCGCTGACGCCGTCCTCGGTCTGGTCGAACGGTGTGAAAAGCCGGTCCAGCTGCTGGGCCGTCATGCCGGGACCGGTGTCGGCCACCTCGATCAGCACGGCATAGTTGGCGGGTTCTTCGATCCAGACCTTGAGGTTCAGGGTGACCGACCCTTCGGTCGTGAACTTCATGGCGTTGGAGATGAGGTTGTTCAGCACCTGGCGCAGTCGCATCGGATCGCCCCGGACGGCGGCCGGTACGGTGGAGGCACCCTCCACGCGCAGGGTCAGACCCCTGGCGCGGGCCTCGCCCTGCCAGAACATCACCGTCTGGGCGATCAGGCTGCGCAGGTTGAAATCCACCACCTCGACCGTCATCCGGCCGGCGCCCAGTTTGGCGTGGTCGAGCAGGTCGTCCAGCAGGGCCTTCATCATGATGCCGGCGTCGGTGATCAGGGCGGCCTGGGATCGGGCGGCCCCGTCGACCGCGCCACGTTCCAGCTCGGCGGCGCCTGTCATGATGGCGCTGATCGGGGTGCGCAGGTCGTGGCCGACGGCGGCCAGGAAGGCGGCGCGACCGGCCATGGCGCTCTCGGCCTCGGCCCGGCGACGATCGGCGTCGAGACGCGCGGCCTGCTCGGCCTGGGCGGCCCGGTCCATGCTCTTCCAGGTGGACAGGCAGTAGGTCCCGAACACCGCATAGGCCACGCAGACCGCGGTCAGGAACGACGGCGACGCGCCGTACCACGACATCCAGAACGGCGTGGCGAACATGTAGAGGAAATGCGGCGTGATGGTCACCGCGAGGACCGCGCGCGATCCGGGCGAATTGATCGTGCCGTAGATGGCACCGGAGGCGCACAGGATGGCGGCGCAGACCCCGCCCATGGGGCCGCCGGTCAGCCACAGCGGAATCGACAGACTGCCGAAAGCCGCCGCGTTGGAGAACAGCAGCACCCATCCGGCGATGGTCCGCGCCGGTCCCATGCGCGCAGACTGGCCGCTGGTGATCGGCGCGAAGACCAGCATCTCCAGCACCTGGATCAGGAAGTAGCCGGTGACCCAGAAGGCACTGAACTTCCAACCGAACATCGGGCTGAAGATCATGGCGGTGGCGGCGCCCATGCCCAGACGCTGCATGAGGGCCTGGCGACGGCTGCGAATCGCAGGGGCCCAGCTTCTGGACGTGTCCGTGCTGGCCTCCGACATGCTCACCCCCGAAAACTGGCGGTGTTGGTCCCGCATGCGGAGACCATGGCAGATCGGGCCTAACGCTCCGTCAACGCGAAGCGCCAACGGCGTCCGAGACGGAGGAAAAACCTTCGGCGCGCAGACGGGCGACCAGATCGCGCTTGATCCGGCCGACCAGACTAGGGCCCTCGTAGATCAGGGCCGAATAGATCTGGATGGCCGAGGCCCCGGCCCGGATACGGTCCCAGGCGTCCTGACCCGAGGCGATGCCGCCCACGCCGATCAGGGGAATGCGGCCCGCGGCGACCGCGGCCGCGTCGCGAAGCGCGGTCAGGGCGCGGGCCTTCAGCGGGTCGCCGGACAGGCCGCCGGCCTCGGTCCTGTCGGACGACCGCAGGCCGTCGGGCCGGTCAAGCGTGGTGTTGGACACGATCAGGGCGTCGACGCGGTGGGCGAGGGCCGCCTCCACGATCATGGCGATCTCTGCGGCGGTCAGGTCGGGCGCGATCTTGAGGAAGACCGGGGCCGCCGTGGTCCGCGCCTCGGCCACCCGGCCCAGCAGGTCGTCCAGGGCGTCACGGCCCTGCAGTGCGCGCAGGCCCGGCGTGTTGGGCGAGGAGATGTTGACCGTGAAATAGTCGGCGAGGCCGGTGAGGCGGCGCAGGCCGGTGACGTAGTCGGCGGCCCGGTCCTCGCTGTCCTTGTTGGCCCCCAGATTGGCCCCGACGACGGTGGCCGACGGACGGGCCCGCAGGTGACCGGCGAAGGTCTCGAGGCCCGCGTTGTTGAACCCCATCCGGTTGATGATGGCCCGGTCCTCGGTCAGCCGGAACAGGCGCGGCTTCGGATTGCCCGGCTGGGGCAGGGGCGTGACCGAGCCGCATTCCACGAAGCCGAAACCGAGGCGCGAAAGGCCGTGCAGCGCTTCCGCATTCTTGTCCAGACCCGCGGCCAGCCCGACCGGATTGGGCAGGTCCAGCCCCGCGATCCGCGTGGCCAGGATCGGATCATCGAGCTCCGCCCGAGGTAGGGGCGCATGCTTCAGGGCGGCGATGGCGAGGCCGTGCGCCGTCTCGGGGTCCAGCAGCCGCAGCGCGACCGTGCCGAGGTCGGGGATCACGCTGCGCCGCCCTCGAAGACGAACTGCCCGGAGGGCGAGACGGAACAGGCGCGGGCGCGCGTCACCGCCCGGGTCGGAAGCGGCCCGTGGATGTGGGGGAACAGGGCCCCGCCCCGCGACGGCTCCCACAGGACCGTGTCGCCCAGGGCGGTCAGGTCGACGTCCAGCAGCATGAGGTCCGACCGGCCCGCATAGTGTTTCTCCGCCGTGCCCGGCAGCTGTTCAGCGGTGGACAGGTGGATGAAGCCGTCGGCCAGATCAACTTCGGACCCGTCATAGGTCCCTTCGGCCAAGGCCCGTCGCCATTCGGCCGCGTCGATGATCTTGAAAGCGACCCCGTCGTTCATTCGTCCGCGCCGCCGCCGAAGGCCTTGGGCGTCAGGAAGCCGTCGTAGGCGCAGCGTCCGGCGACATCGACTTCGAAGATGGCGGCGGCTCCGGTGGGAAATCCGCCGGCCATCCGGTCCATGACCGAGGGCGATGCGGCGCTTTCGGTCAGATAGTCGATGGCGAGGGTGTGGACGCCCGGGTTGTGCGCCATCACCAGCAGGCACCCGGCCTGTTCCTCGGCATCCTCGACCAGACGGCGGATCGTCTCGGGCGAGGCGTCGTACAGGCGCGGCTCGATCCGTACCTCGACGTCCCCCAGGGCTTCCTGCACGGCGTCCCAGGTCTGGCGCGTGCGCACGGCGGGCGAGACGAGCGCGAGGTCGGGGCGGAGACCCTTGTCGGCGAGAATCCCGCCCATCAGGATCGCGTCCTCGAGCCCGCGCGGGGTCAGGGCACGGTCGCGGTCGAGACCCGACGCGGCGGCGCGTTCGGTCTTGGCATGGCGCATCAGGATCAGGCGGTGCATGGCCCAGCGGCTTAAAGCGGTTCGCGGTCCGTATCCAGTCCGGTTGCGGTCGGGACGCGCGTCGCGGACTGGGGTTGCAATCCGCGCGCCTCGGCCCGGACGCGCTGGGCCACGCCGGTCGGGCGGATGCGGGCATAGGCCTGACGCGTCGCCTCCAGCAGGATGACGCCCGCGAAGCCCGGCGCGATGCGGCGGCCCACCTGTTCGAAGCCATCAGCCAGCCCGAGAAGCGGCGGCCACGGCGGGACGTACAGGGTCTGGGACCAGGCCGTGGGCTCGAGGCCTGCGGCGCGCACCAGCCGCTCCAGCTGCCCCCGCGTGAAGGGTCGCCCGTGACCGAAGGGGGTCGCCTCCGCGCGCGCCCACAGTCCGCCCCGGGCGGCGGCGGCCAGGATGATGCGTCCCGTCGGGGCCAGCGCGCGGACGGCCTCGCTCAGCAGCAGCGCGGGGTCGTCGGCCTCCTCCAGCGCATGGACCAGCAGAACACGGTCGAACGACCCGGCTGCGAACGGCAGACGCCGGTCGTCGACCAGCAGGGTGCGGTTGCGACCGGCGGCGGGCCACAGCTCGACCCCCTGTCCGGACGGCATGGCGGCGATGACCCGGCGGGCACCCACGAAGGCATCCAGCCAGGGTGTGGCATAGCCGATGCCCAGGACGTCGCAGCCGATCGCCTCGCCCCAGGCGTCGTCCAGGCGCTTGGCCAGCAGGCGGCGGACCAGCGCGCCCGTGGGTTCGCCGTAGAAGGTTCGCAGGTCTTCGATGGCGCGGCGCATGTCGAGGACTATATGGCCATCAGGCCCCGCGATCCAAGGACGACCCCATGCCCCTGACCGTTCACCTGTTTCCGGCGCGCACGGACAACTATGCCTTTCTGGCGCGGGACGAGGCGACGGGCACGGTCGCGGCGATCGACACGCCGGACGCCCAGGTGATCCTGGACGGTATCGCCGCGCTGGGGTGGGGCCGGCTGGACCGGATCATCAACACCCACTGGCACCCCGATCACACCGAGGGCAATGCGAGGCTGCAGGCCGAGACCGGCTGCGACATCTGGGGGCCGGAAGAGGTGCGCAAGGTCGCGCCGCTGGACCGCGTGGTGGAGGAGGGGGACCTGGTGACGATCGGCCAGACCCGGCTGCATGTCACGGCCACGCCCGGTCATTCGCTGGGCCATGTCGTGTTCCGGTCGGTCGAGGACGGCATCGCCTTCACCGGCGACACCCTGTTTCCGCTGGGCTGCGGGCGGCTGTTCGAGGGCACGCCCGAACAGATGTGGGACAGCCTGTCCCGCCTGCTGGCCTGGCCGGACCAGACGGTGCTCTACGGTGCCCACGAGTATACGGCCGCCAACGCCCGGTTCACCCTCAGCGTCGATGACCGGGCCGAAGTGGCAGCCCATGCGGACACGATCTTCGCGGCGCGGGAGCGCGGCGAGCCGACCGTGCCGACGACCATGGCGGTGGAGCGGGCCTTCAACCCCTTCCTGACGGCGGGGGATGCGGTCGAGTTCGCCCGGCGGCGCGCGGCCAAGGACAGCTTTCAGGGCTGATCAGCCGCCGGACACCGCACGGATGATCCGGGCCGAGGACGGGCGTCCGGCCAAGCCCTGATTACCCACGAAAAGTATGGTCAGGACGCCGTTGGAGAAAGAGACGGAGGCACGATTGCTTTCCTCGATCTGGATGCGGCGCACCTGGGCCACCTGGTTCCGAACGGTCGCAGAGCGAGACATGCGCAGCACGGCCTCGGTGACCACGCTGATGGTCTCGGCGACGACGGGCTCCGATCCCGGGCGGTCCAGTTCGATGTTGACGGCAACCAGATGGCCCAGGGCCGCGCTCATCCGGCCGCTCTGCTGTATCGAGAAGGTGATCAACTGCGTGGGCGTGATCTGGGGCAGGCTGAGGGGGGCGGCTGGACCGGCCACCGCGGCAGGCGAACCGTTGGGCGCGCGGGTAGTGTAGAGGGTGACCCCACCTCCCGGCGTTACCCGCAGAATCTGGGCCCCCGCGTCATTACGATAGATGACGTCGCCGCGCGGAGCGGGCGAGGTTCGCAGGACCCAGGTCTCAGCCCTGCGCTCGAAGCGGAACAGGGGACGCGAGCCCGAGCCGTCGAAGATGAAGGACTCACCGCTCTCGGACACATATCGGCCCGATGGCGGCAGACCGGCCACCGAAGGTCGGATGCCGAGGGTTCGACTCTGTTCCGCCTGTGCGTTGCTACGCACCTGCGCCACCGCGCTGCCCGACTCAAAAAGGGTTGCCGCCACGGCGACGGCAAGGGCCATCGCCGTGGCGATCGGCCTTCTTGCCGTCTCGACCCGGACCTTCGAACTCATGGCCAACGGTTGCGCCGGGTGCGCGGCGGATTTTGGGCAGCCGGGCGGTCAGCCGACGAGGTATTGACCGCCGTTCAGCGACAGGGTGCAGCCTGTGACATATCCGGCACGCTCGCCCGACAGCCAGGACACCATGTCGGCGATCTCCTCGCCCTTGCCCAGCCGGCCCACAGGGATCTGGGCGATGATGGAATCCAGCACCTTCTGGTCCATCGCCCCGACCATCTCGGTGTCGATATAGCCCGGCGCGATACAGTTGACGGTCACGCCTTTGCGAGCATTTTCAAGGGCGAGGGCCTTGGTGAAGCCGATCATCCCGGCCTTGGCGGCGGAATAGTTGGTCTGGCCGATCTGGCCCTTCTGGCCGTTGATCGAACTGATGTTGACGATGCGCCCGAAACCCCGGTCGCGCATGCCGTTGATGACCTGGCGTGTCATGTTGAACACGCTGTCCATGTTGACGCGGATCACGTCGGACCACTGGTCGGCGCTCATCTTGTGGAAGAAGCCGTCGCGGGTGATGCCGGCATTGTTGATCAGCACATCGATCGGGCCCAGTTCGGCCTCCACATCGGCGACGGCGCGGGCGCAGTCGTCATAGGATCCGACGTTGCCCTTGACGACCATGACGCCCAGTTCGCGGGCCGTCATCTCGGCCGCCTCGGCGTTTCCGGAATAGCCGCAGGCGACGGCCATGCCGTCTTCCTTCAGACGCTGCGCAATCGCCTTGCCGATGCCGCGGGTTCCACCCGTGACCAGTGCCACTCGAGCCATATGCGTGTCCTGTTCCCTGACGGCCGCTTCTGACGCGCAGCCTGTTCGGGTTCAGGTGTAGCGGCGCGAGGGTCGAGGGTCGAGCGTCGCCGTGCGAACTTCGACGTCCCGACCCTGCGCTGCCGACGTCCGGTGCCTAGAGCTGCGCCATGTCGATGACGAAGCGGTAGCGGACGTCGGAGTTCTCCAGCCGCGCATAGGCCTCGTTGATCTGCGAAGGCGCGATGACCTCGATGTCGGAGGCCAGGCCGTGCTCGGCGCAGAAGTCCAGCATCTCCTGGGTCTCGCGGATCCCGCCGATCAGCGAACCGGCGACCGAACGGCGACGCCACAGAAGGGGCATGGCGAAGACGGGCAGGGCCTCGGTCGTCAGGCCCAGCATGACCATGGTGCCGTCGTGGGCCAGCAGCTGCAGGTGACCGGCGATCTCGTGCGTGGCCGAGACGGTGTTGATGATCAGGTCGAACTTTTCGGCCGCCGCCTTCATCGCCGTCTTGTCGGAGTTGATGAGGAAGTGTCTGGCCCCCATCCGCTCGGCATCGGCCTTCTTGCGGTCCGACGTCGACAGGACGGTGACCTCGGCCCCCATCGCGGCCGCCTGTTTGACCGCCATATGGCCCAGCCCGCCCAGGCCGATGACGGCGACCTTCGAGCCCGGCTTGATGCCCCAGTGCTTCAGCGGCGAATAGGTGGTGATCCCGGCGCAGAGCAGCGGCGCGGCGGCATCCAGAGGAATGGAGTCCGGGATGGTGACGACGAAGTCCTGATCCACCACGATCTTGTCGGCATAGCCGCCCTGGGTGATCGTCTCGCCGGACTGGTCGGCGTGCTTGTCGGGCGCGCCATAGGTGCCGGTCATGCCGGGCACGCAGTACTGTTCGTCGCCTGCCTTGCAGGGGCCGCAGACACGGCAGCTATCGACCATGCAGCCGACGCCGACCCGGTCGCCGACCTTGAACTTCGTCACGTTCGCGCCGACCGCCGTGACGATGCCCGCGATCTCGTGACCCGGCACGATCGGATAGACCGTGTTGCCCAGGTCGTTCTTCACGATGTGCAGGTCGGAGTGGCAGATGCCCGCGAACTTGATGTCGATGGCCACATCGTCCGCACCCGGATCGCGGCGCGTGAAGGCATAGGGCGTCAGCGGCGCGGTGGACGTGGTGGCGGCGAAGGCGCGGGTGGCGATGGGCATGGGCGGCTCCTGAATGGGATGGGCCTAGGTGTGGTCTGTCGTTGCAAACCGCAACGGTTCGCGCCGCTTTTGGTCAGGCGAGCCTGGTGATCAGGGCCTGGGCCGCCGCCGGGTTCCTGACCTTGGCCCCCGCGATGAAATAGGCGAACACCTCGCCGCGTTTCGCCCAGGCCCGGGTCCGGTCGGCGATGGCGTCGAGATCGGCCGGGGACATGCCGGTCGGCTCATCCTCGCGGCTGGACATCAGGCGGGCGTAAGTAAAGTCGGCGGTCGGCTGATCGATGCGGGGCCAGGTGGGCTCCTCGTCGTCCTCGGCATAGACGATGGCGACGCCGTATTTCGCGGCCAGATCATGGAAGGCCGGCGTGTCGAAGGTCGGATTTCGCACCTCGAGGGCGTGGCGCAGCCGCAGTCCGTCGCGCTCCTTCGGCAGCAGCTTCAGGAAGCCCTC
Organism: Brevundimonas subvibrioides ATCC 15264; assembly: GCF_000144605.1. Lineage (NCBI taxonomy): Bacteria > Pseudomonadati > Pseudomonadota > Alphaproteobacteria > Caulobacterales > Caulobacteraceae > Brevundimonas > Brevundimonas subvibrioides. The sequence continues at coordinate 818,232 of NC_014375.1, forward strand.
GAAGTCGTCGGCGTCGAACTTCTTGGTGCCCATGAACTGCCAGTTGATCGGCCCCAGCTTGTCGCCCAGCGCCGTCATCCCCTGGCCCAGGAACCGCTCCATCGACTCGCCCATGTCGGACAGGATCTTGCGATTGGTGCAGTAGCGGCTGGCCTTGACCGAGAAGACGAACCCGTCCGGCGTCTCGTCGCGCCACTTCATCCAGCTGTCGGGCTTGAAGGTCGAATAGTAGGTGCCGTTGATCTCGATCGAGGTCAGGGCGCGCGACGCATATTCCAGCTCGCGTTTCTGGACCAGATCGTCCGGATAGAAGACGCCGCGCCACGGCTCATAGGTCCAGCCGCCGACACCGATGTGGATGGGATGGGTCATGGGACGGGCGTCAGGGTTGAGGTGCCGCCCGACGGGCGCGGGCGCACGGGATTGGCCGAAATCGAGCCGGGCAGTATCACCTCCACGCGGCGATTGCGACGGCGGCCGGCGTCATCGTCGTTGGCGACCGCCGGGCGGGCCTCGCCAATGCCCATGGCCTCGAGACGGTCGCCGCTCGTGCCGCGTGGGACCAGATAAGCCTTCACGGCCTCGGCCCGACGCTCGGAAAGGTCGTGATTGTAGGCGTCCGTGCCTTCGGAATCGGTGTGGCCTTCGATGGCGATGCGGCCGGTACCGCCGGTCGCCTGAATGAGCTCCGCCAGGCGATCGAGCGTCGGTCGAGCGTCCGGACGGATGGTGGCCTGATCGAAATCGAAGGTGACGTCGCCGGACAGGGCGACGACCGTGCCCCGGTCTGTCTCGATGGCACCCAGATCGGACTTCAGAGCCTGCACGGTCGCGAGGCTGCTGGTGGCCACGCCGGCTCCGCCCGCCAGCGAGCCTGTGCCGGCCGAAGTGCGCAGAGTGGAGACGGCGACGGGACGCATCCCGGACATCTGGCTGGCCCCCAGGGCCGTGCCACCCCCGAATGCACCGTCCAGCGGCAGCATCGCCTGGAAGCGGGGGTTGCTGGTGGATCGGTTGTCGCCGGACCCGCTCTCGTTGAGCACGACGGTCGCGCGCTCCGTTCGGGGCAGTTCGCCGCTGAAGACCAGGCGCACATCGACGGTCTGCCCGGCCGGGACGGAAAGGCGGGTGTTGCCGGCGGGGGGAGCCAGCAACAGCTTCTCGCCGCTGTCGGCGATCAGGAAGTTGCGGTCCTCATTGCCCGACAGAAGTTCGATTTCCCGCGTTCGGCCGTTCAGGACGGTGAGGTTGACCACGGTTTCATCGGGCTTGGCCTGGATGGAGGCGACCTGGAACACGACCCCGTTCGGATGGACCACCTGGAGATCGAGCGGAGCCCCTTCCATACCGCGTCCGCCTCCGGCTCCACCGTCGCAGGCGGCCACGGCAAGGGCGGCCACGGCAAGGGCGGCCAGGGCCGCGAGACCCGTGCGCCTCATTGGGCGGGCCCGGCCGGTTGGACAGCGGCCGGCGCGGCCGTGGCCGGGGCCGCCGCACCCGAGGCCAGTTGGTCGAGCGGGAGGTTGATGCGGAATCCCGGGCTGGTCGAATGCTCGTTGTCGGTCGTGGCGTTCTCGTTGAGGATCAGGATGGCGCTTCGCCCCTGGGGCAGACGTCCCAGGAAGACCAGTTCACCTTCAAGCGTTTGACCGGCGGGCAGGGCGAGGTCGGTGTTGCCGGCCGGCGGCGACAGGTAGATGCGCTCACCTGTGTCCATGATGATGTAGCCGTTGCGGCTGTTGAACCGGTTCAGATGGACCTCGCGGTCGCGACCGTTCAGCACCCGGATGCCGACGGCCGTCTCGGCCGCACGCGACTGCACCGAGGTGAGCTGCAGCACCACACCGTTGGGGTGGGCGACCTGGATGTCCAGCGGCACGGACCGGCCTCCGGCCCAGAGTGTCGAGGTCCCGTCTGCGGCTGCGCTGACGGCGACCGGCGCTCCCACGGGGGCCTGTGCGGTCTGATCGCCGGACGCTCCCGCTGCGGTCTCTTCATCACCCCCCTGGCTGCAAGCGGTGGCGAGAAGGCCGGCGGCGACGGCGGCGACGATCGGCAGGCGGTTGGGATGGCGAACGGGCATGCAAAGCTCACAAGCGGCGATTTCGATCAGCGATTGTAACGCAGAGCTCGCTCGCCTGTTCACCGGACCGTGATCAATAGGCGAAGTCCCGGTACATCCGGCTGACGTCGCCCTGCCATTCGCCGTGGTAGAGGTCGAGAAGACGTTCGGCCGGCGTCACGCCCGTGTCGGCGATGTCTTCCAGCTCCGACAGATAGCCCCGCTCGTCGACCATGCCGCCGCTGAAGCGGGCGCGGTTCTTGAGACCCTGGCGCGCGATGGCGACCATGTCGACGGCGATGTCGCGCACCGACCGGCCGGCGACCTCGGCGCGGAGACCCAGACGAGTCACGTCGCGGCGCAGGCGTTCGTGGTCCTCGATGTCCCAGTCCTTGCACAGGTCCCAGGCGGCGGCGAGCGACGGCGCGTCGTAGAAGATGCCGGTCCACAGGGCGGGCAGGCCGCAGATCCGGCTCCACGGGCCGCCGTCCGAGCCGCGCATCTCGAGATACTGTTTCAGCCGGACTTCCGGGAACAGGGTGGTCAGGTGATCGCCCCAGTCCTTCAGCGTCGGCCGCTCGCCGGGCAGGGCGGGCAGCTTGCCGTCCATGAAGTCGCGGAACGACTGGCCCGAGGCGTCGATGTAGCGGTCGCCGCGCTTGGCGAAATACATCGGCACGTCGAGCGCATAGTTGGCATAGGTCTCGAAGCCGAAACCGTCCTGGAAGACGAAGTTCAGCATGCCGGTGCGGTCGGGATCGGTGTCGGTCCAGACGTTGGCCCGGGCGGACAGGAAGCCGTTCGGGCGGCCTTCCGTGAACGGGCTGCAGGCGAACAGGGCGGTGCCGATGGGCTGGAGCGCCAGACTGGTGCGAAACTTGGCCACCATGTCGGCTTCTGAGTCGAAATCGAGGTTGGCCTGGATGGTGCAGGTGCGCAGCATCATGTCGAGGCCGAGGTTGCCCTTCTTCGGCATATAGGCGCGCATGATGTCATAGCGGCCCTTGGGCATGACGGGTACGTCCTCGCGTCGCCACATCGGGTCGAAGCCGGCCCCGAGGAAGCCGAGGTTCAGCTCGTCGGCGACCATCTTCACCTCCATCAGATGCTGGCCGGTCTCGGCGCAGATCTCGTGGATGTCCTTCAAGGGCGCGCCCGAGAGTTCGAACTGGCCGCCTGGCTCCAGGCTGATGGAAGCGGCGTAGCCGTCGGCGTTCCTGCGCTCCAGGGCGATGACGTGGCCGGCCTCCTCGACGGGGGACCATCCGAACCGCTGCAGCCCGGTCAGCATGGCGAGGATGCCGTTCGGGCCGTCGTAGGTCGGACGGCGCAGGGTCGACTTGTCGAAGCCGAACTTCTCGTGCTCGGCCCCCACGCGCCATTCGGACCTGGGCTTGATGCCCTTGGTCATCACGCCGACCAGGTCGTCGAAGGTGATCGGATCGGTCATGGGAGCCCCGTCGCGGGCGACTGGCCCGTTGCGGCTAGATGGGCGAGATTGCGGCGGGTCTCAAGGGGAGAGAGGCATGGGACGCGAAGCGTTTGCGGAGGTTTCGTACGCGGGCCGGTCGGGCAAGGCGAAAGTCCTGCTGGAAGCCGAGGGGATCATCGCCCGCCGCCCCGTGGGAATGACCATCGCGCGGGCGTCGATCCGCGCGCTGGCGGTCGAGGGCGGAGACCTGACCGGACAGGCGGATCAGGGCCCGTTCCGCCTGTCGCTCGGGGCCGGCGAGGCGCTGAAATGGAAGGCGAACCTGGACCGGCCGTTGCCGACCCTGGCGGCCAAGATGGGTCTGAGGCCGGGGCTGGCGGTGTGGACCCTTGGACCCTTCGAAGGGTCCGAACTGGTCGAGGCCCTGACCGGCGTCGTCCCGGTCACGCCCGAGCAGGCCGTGCTGGGCGTCGCCCGCGTCACCGGGCCGGAGGCCGCGGAGGCGGTCGCCGCCTGCGCGCCGTCGCCGGTCTGGATCGTTCACGACAAGGGCCGGGCGGCCGTCTTCGGGGAGGCGGCGGTGCGGACCGCGATGCGCGCGGCCGGCTGGATCGACAGCAAGGCGTGCGCCGTCTCGGCGACCTTGTCCGCGACGCGGTACGGCCGCCGTCCGGCCGAAAGCGGGTGACTCAAGCCAACGGTGTCGAGGACGAACCAGGAGAATGATCCTGTCCCTGTTTCGGCGGCTCAGTGGCCGTGGTGCCGCGCCGGCAGGAACCGGGTCATCAAGGTCACGAAAAAGGCCACCGACCACCCCAGCAGCAGGGCTCCGTTGATGCCCTCCAGCGCGCCCAGCAGCTTCCACTCCGGGGCCATGGCGGCGTCCGAGAAGCCGATCGAGGCGTAGGCGATGGTCGAGAAATAGACGGCGTCCCGCATGGGCTCGACCGCGCCGATCCCGCGATAGAGGAAGGCGTAGAGCCAGATCTCGAGGCCATGCAGAACCAGAAGGCCGAGGGCGGAGAGGACGGCGACAAGGGCCCCTTCGAACGAGAGCGGACTGACCCGCGACTGGCCGGTCGACCGCTCGCGCCATTCCATCAGCCGCCCGAGGATCAGAAGCCCGCCGCCGTGAAGGACGACGGTGATCAGCACCATGACGGTGGCGATGGCGAGTTCGGCGAACACCCTATCGCTCCCAGTCGCCGACCGCGGCCTGCCACAGGGTCATGGCGGCGATGGCGGCGGTGTCGGCGCGCAGGATGCGGGGGCCCAGGGATACGGCCGTGGTGAAGGGCAGGGCGCGGAGGCGATCGCGTTCCTCGGGCGAGAACCCGCCCTCCGGCCCGATCAGGATGGCCCAGGGACCGGATTCGGTGACGGCCGAGGCGACGGGCGCGCCGCCGGTCTCGTCGCAGAACATCAGCCGGCGCGACGGGTCCCAGCCGTCCAGGAGCGCACCCAGCTTCTGCGGATCGTCGACGGTCGGCACGTCGAGGCGGCCGGTCTGTTCGGCGGCCTCGATGGCGATGGCGTCGAGGCGGTCGAGGCGGACATGGTCGACATTGGTGCGCTGGGTGATGGTCAGGCGGACCCGGGCCGCGCCCAGTTCGGCCGCCTTCTCGACGATGGTCTCAACGCGGGACTTCTTCACCACGGCGACGATCAGCTCGAGGTCCGGGCCATAGGCCTGGGGGCGGACCTGGTCCTCGGCCCGGAGGATGACGCCCTTCTTGAGAATTTCGACGAGGGTGGCGCGCCACTCGCCGTCGCGACCGTTGAACACCAGCAGGTCGTCCCCGAGCTTCAGGCGCATGACCTGGGTCAGGTATCGCGACTGGTCCAGCGTCGGAGCGACGGCGGCCCCGGGGGCGAGAGGCTGGGTGACGTGAAGGCGGATCATCCCTGTGTTGTAGTCTGCGTGGGAGCCTTGTCATCCCCGACGCAGCGAAGCGGAGATCGGGGACAGAAGGCGCACAACCTTGAACACTCCCGGTCAACCCGCAAGGGTTGAGCCGGGAGGATGGTGATGGCGAAGATTTTCTACGTTTACCTGCTCGCGAGCGGGCCGTGCGGGTGGATGTATGTGGGCGTGACAAACGACCTTGTGCGGCGGGTCGCGGAGCACAAGGAGGGTCTGATCCCGGGATACACGTCCGAGCACAGGATCGATCAGTTGGTCTGGTACGAGGCCCACCAATATATCGACAAGGCGATCGTCCGTGAGAAGCGGATCAAGCGCTGGCTGCGGGAATGGAAGTTCGCGCTGGTCGAGAAGGACAATCCGAGGTGGCTGGATCTGTACGGCGAAGTCAGACTCAGGCGTGGGCCCGGTTCGGCGGAGCCGACCGGGCCTCACAGTTAGCCCGTTCTTGTCCCCGATCTTCGCTGCGCTTCGTCGGGGATGACAAATGCACCGCGTCCAGGATGGCGAGCGCTACAGGCTGCGCGCGATCAAGACCTTCATGATCTCGTTCGTCCCGCCATAGATGCGCTGAACGCGTGCATCCTTGTACAGCTGGGCGATCGGATACTCGTTCATATAGCCGTAGCCGCCGTGCAGCTGGAGCATCTCGTCGATGACCTCGCCCTGCAGATCGGTGACCCAGTATTTGGCCATCGAGGCGGTGACGGCATCCAGCTGGCCCTTGAGGTGCAGGCCGATGCAGTGGTCCACGAAGACGCGGGCGACGGTCAGCTTGGTCTTGACCTCGGCCAGCTTGAACTGGGTGTTCTGGAACTCCAGCACCGACTTGCCGAAGGCCTTGCGCTGCTTGACGTAGGCCAGGGTCTCCTGGAGCCCGCGCTCGGCCGCCGCGATGCCCTGGACCGCGATGTTGAGGCGCTCCTGCGGCAGCTGCTGCATCAGCTGGATGAAGCCGCGGCCTTCCTCGCCGCCGATGATGTTGTCGGCCGGGACATGGACGTCGTTGAAGAACAGTTCGGAGGTGTCGTTGCCCTCCATGCCGATCTTGTGGAGGTTGCGGCCACGCTCGAAGCCCTCGGCTCCGTCGGTCTCGACCACGATCAGCGAGGTGCCCTTGGCCCCGGCGGCCGGGTCGGTCTTGGCCACGACGATGATGAAGTTGGCCAGCTGGCCGTTGGTGATGAAGGTCTTGGACCCGTTGATGACATAGCCGTTGCCGGACTTCACCGCGGTGGTCTTGACGCCCTGCAGGTCCGAGCCCGCGCCGGGTTCGGTCATGGCGATCGCGCCGACCAGTTCGCCGGTGACCAGGCGCGGCAGCCAGCGCGCCTTCTGCTCCTCGGTGCCGTAGTGCCAGATGTAGGGGGCGACGATGGCGTTATGCAGCGACACGCCGAAATGGTCGGCGCCCTTCCAGCCCAGCTGACGCATCAGCACGACCTCGTGGCGATAGTCGCCGCCCATGCCGCCCCATTCCTCCGGCTGGGACAGGCCCATCAGGCCCGCCTCGCCGGCCTTGTTCCAAAGCTCGCGCGGGACGCTGGAGTTGGCGATCCAGGACTGGACGGCCTCGGGCGGGGCGTGCTCGTCGATCCATTTGCCAACGCTGTCGGAGAACATGACGATGTCCTCTTCCAGCATGAAGTCGGGGGAGGGGGTGTCGATGACGTTCATGGCTCGCTCGATCTTATGCCCCCCCCGCGGGGGGAGGGTGGTCGCGTCGCGACCGGGTGGGGACGGCAAGGCGATACAGCTCGAATCCGGGTGCGGCTTGCCTTGCCCGCCCCACCCGGCCGTCGCGAAGCGCGACGTCCACCCTCCCCCCGAGGGGGAGGGAGAGATCAATGTGTCGTCAGAACGCCTCCGCCGGCATCTGCATCAGGACCTCGGCGCCGGTCTTCAGCTTGACCAGGTGGCCGTGGGCGTCTGGCAGGATGCGTTCGACGAAGTAGCGGCCGGTCTGCAGCTTGGTGACGTAGAAGGGATCGTCCGAGCCGGCGTCGATCTGGGCCTGAGCCGCCTTGGCCATCTGGGCCCACATGTAGGCCAGGGCCGTCAGGCCGAAGAGGTTCAGATAGTCGGTCGAGGCGGCACCGGCGTTGTCCGGGTTCTGCATGCCGTTCTGCATCAGCCACATGGTGGCTTCCTGCAGCTTCTTCTTGGCGTCGGTCAGGCCGTCGACGAAGGGCTTGATGGGCGTATCCGCGCCGTTCTCGGCGACGAAGGCGTCGATGTCGGCGAACCAGCTCATGATCGCGCGGCCGCCGTTCGACGGCAGCTTGCGGCCCACCAGATCCAGCGCCTGGATGCCGTTGGTGCCCTCGTAGATCATGGTGATCCGGGCATCGCGCAGATACTGCGAGGCCTGGAAATGCTCGGTGTAGCCCGAGCCGCCGTGCACCTGCATGCCCAGCGACGCGACGTGGAAACCCTTGTCGGTCAGATAGGCTTTCAGCACGGGGGTCAGCAGACCCATGTAGTCCTTGGCCTTGGTGGCCGTGGCTTCGTCGGCGGACTTCTCGAGGTCGGCCTGCAGCGCGGTCCACAGGACGAAGGCCTGGCCGCCTTCGACGAAGGCCTTGGCCTCCAGCAGCATGCGACGCACGTCAGGGTGGACCATGATGCTGTCGGCCTGGGCGTCCGGGTTCTTGGGTCCCGTCAGGCTGCGGCCCTGGATGCGGTCCTTGGCGAACTCGAGCGCGGCCTGGTAGGCGGCGGCGCCGATGGCCAGACCCTGCAGGCCGGTGCCGAGGCGGGCCTCGTTCATGACCACGAACATGTTGTTCATGCCCCGGCCTTCCTCGCCGATCAGCCAGCCGGTGGCGTCGTCATACTGCATCACGCAGGTGGCGTTGCCGTGGATGCCCATCTTGTGCTCGAGCCCGGCGCACTGCAGCGAGTTGCGCTCGCCCAGCGAGCCGTCGTCGTTGACCATCACCTTGGGCACCAGGAACAGGGACAGGCCCTTGATGCCGGCCGGCGCGCCTTCGACGCGGGCCAGGACGGTGTGGATGATGTTGTCGGTGAAGTCGTGCTCGCCGGCGGAGATCCAGATCTTCTGGCCGGTGATCTTGTAGGTGCCGTCGCCCTGCGGCACGGCCTTGGTCCGCACCATGCCGAGATCGGTCCCGCACTGGGGCTCCGTCAGGTTCATGGTCCCGCCCCACTCGCCGGTGGCCATCTTGGGCAGGTATTTGGTCTTCAGTTCTTCCGAGGCATTGGCGTGGATGCCGGCATAGGCCCCGGCCGTCAGGCCCGGATACATCGAGAAGGCCGCCGAGGCTCCGGCGGTGAACTGGCCGAACGCCATGCCGACGACGGCGGGCATGCCCTGGCCGCCATAGGCCGGATCGGCCGACAGGGCCGGCCAGCCGGCCTCGACCATCGCCTGATAGGCTTCCTTCCAGCCCTTGGGACCGGTCACGACGCCGTTGTCCCAGTGGCAGCCTTCCTTGTCGCCCGAGTGGTTGATCGGGGCGATGACCTCTTCGGCGAACTTGGCGCCTTCCTCCAGCACCTGCTGGACCAGGTCGGACGAGACGTCCTGGAAGCCCGGCTGGTTCGTGTAGCGGTCGATCTCCAGAACCTCGTTCAGGATGAAGGTCAGGTCGCGGACGGGCGCCTTGTAGGCCATGGGGTCAGGCTCTCAGCTTGAACGGATGATGATGGTGATGGTCGAGGTGTTCGCGCAGCACCGAGGCATATTCCTCGGCGCCGGGCAGAAGGTCGGGGCGCTGGTCGGTGAGGCGCTCTTCCATGGCCGCGCAGGCTTCCTCGGCCATCTGGATGGCGGCGTCGAGATCCTCGCGCTGCTGCTTCAGGGCTTCGATCTGCGCCCGGTGGCGGCGCAGGGCGATGGCCATCTGATGGGTGTTGCCGTCGTTGCGGTCGTAAAGATCCAGCATCTCCTGGATCTCGGTCAGGGTGAAGCCGATGCGGCGGCCGCGCAGGATCAGCTTCAGACGGGCCCGATCGCGGGCGTCATAGACCCGGGTCTGGCCCTTGCGCGCCGGGGTTAGAAGACCCTTGTCCTCATAGAACCGGAGGGCACGCGCGGTCGCGCCGAACTCGCGGCACAACTGCCGGATCGAATAGGTGCGATGGTCGTCTGCGGTCGCCATGCAGACGTCATAACTTGACGCGGACGTAAAGGGAAGCTTTCAGGTTGACGCAGCGCCGCGCGCGGGCGGATACCGCACGGCATGTCGCGCAAACACGTCAACAAGGGCCTGTCGCCCAAGAAGGGCGACCTGCCGGAAAAGACCTGCGTGGTGTGTCAGCGTCCGTTCGCCTGGCGGGCCAAATGGGCGCGCGACTGGGGCACGATCACCGTCTGCTCCGACCGATGCCGGTCGGCGAAGAAACTCAGCGCGAAACGCGACGGCCCAGCAGCACCGGGATCGTGATCGCCAGCAGCAGGGCGTTGGTCAGGGCGAGCCCCAGATCCAGACCGATGGCGTGCACGGCCAGCATGGCGGTTTCCACCGCAATCAGACCCACGGCCGAAACCAGCAGCGGCCAGCGCCCGAGCTTCCAAGACACCAGCGGCGCGACCATGCCCAGCGCCAGAACGATCTCGACGATACCGACGCCGCGGACCAAGCTTTCGCTGACCAGGGCCGGCCAGCTCATCAGGGCCGTCAGGTTGGAGATCGACTCGGTCAGCTTGGCGTAGCCGGCGGCCACGAAGAACATCGCCACCCAGCCCTGCAGCGTCCAGAGGGTGAGATTCCGGAAGGCGGCACGGTTGCGGATCTGGGCTGCCGACAAGGTCGGGCGAGCGGAAGCGGGCGGGGCGAAGGTGGTGGACATTTCGGTTTTCGTTTCGTCGGGGAGGACGGGGAGGATTTGTAACAGTAGCTAGATCAGATAGGCGGACCGGTTTCGCAAGGGCCGTGAAGACCCACCGTAACCGGTTGTGATGAACAAGCTGTGCCGCAACTACGCGGCGGCACCGTGGCGGTATGCATACAGATCGGTAATCCAGCGGGCCGCGGCCTGCGCAACCCGTATGGCACGCCCTGCAACGCTTGTCATCAGCCGTGGACAACAATTGATGACTTAATGTCGGGCGGGCGACGTCAGGCGCGGGATTGCCGGCTGGCCTCAAGGCGATCGAGCTTCTGCGTCAGCGGCGACCAGTCGTCCGCGTGGTCGATCGCGGCCCAGATCGCCTCGACCTCGTCGATCAGAAGCTCTTCCGGCTCCGGGACGGCGAAGGCCGGGTGTTCCAGTCGTTCCGGCCGGTCGGGCTCGTGCTCGAACAGGGCGAAGCGGAAGGCGTCGAACGTCTCCCCCTGCCACGCCCTGGCGCGGGGTCCCGACAGGGCGCGGGCCGAGGAGGCGAAGCCGGCGAACCAGTCGTGGAACAGGGGCTCCCAGCGAATGGCCTCGCCCTGTTCCCGCAGCAGGGCCAGGGTCGTATCCAGCAGGCGCTGATCGGCCGCCTCGCCCAGACTTCTGACGCCCAGCCGTTCCAGAAAGGCGGCGCGCAGTTCGCGGATATAGGCCGGTCCAAAGCCGTTCAGCGCCTCGGTCAGGGGGGCTGCGTCGGCCACCAGCTTCAGACAGCCGGCCAACTGGGTCAGGTTCCAGAACACAGCCTCGGGCTGGCGCGCAAAGGCATAGAGGCCGCTGCTGTCGAAATAGGCCGCCGTAAAGCCCGGCTCATAGGATGGCAGGAACCGCCAGGGTCCGTAGTCGAAGCTCTCGCCCGTGACGTTCAGATTGTCGGTGTTCAGGACGCCGTGGACGAAGCCCGCCGCGATCCAGCGGGCCGTCAGCCGCGCCGAGGCGGCGACGATGGCGGCCAGCAGTCCAGGCGCGTCCCCCGGGGCGACCGTGGGGTGGTAGAGGCTGCGGACATGCTCGACCAGGGTCTCGATCTGGTCGGCCCGCTCGAAGTATGCGGCGCGCTGGAAGGTGCCGAAGCGGACGTGGCTGTGCTGCAGCCGGACCAGGACGGCAGACCGGGTGGGGGAGGGCTCGTCGCCGCGTTCCAGCGCTTCGCCCGTCTCGATCAGGCTGAGGGCCCGGCTGGTCGGGACCCCCTGGCTTTCGAGCAGGGCTGCGGCGAGAACCTCGCGCATCCCGCCCTTCAACGTCAGACGTCCGTCCCCGGCGCGCGACCAGGGCGTCGTGCCCGAACCCTTGGTGCCCAGATCCAGCAGGCGATCTGCATCATCCCGCATCTGGGCGGCCAGAAACCCGCGCCCGTCGCCAAGGTCGGGATTGTAGGTGCGGAACTGGTGGCCGTGATAGCGCATGGCGACCGGACCCGGCTGGCCGGGCAGGGGGGCGAACCGGCCGAAATGGTCGAGCCATTCGGCGTCCGTCAGGCTGTCCAGCCCCACGCTCGCCGCAGCGCGGTCGTTCCGGAAGCGCAGGATCGTCCGGGGAAAGTCGGCGGGCCGCACCGCGTCGCCGAACTCGGACCCGAGGTCGAAGAAGCGGGGTTCCGGGCGGTAGGGAGGGCTGACAGGCATTGATCGGAGATGCGGTCTGCCTCGGCCGGGCGCAACCGCCTGTATGGCGGTTCCAGTTGAAAGTGCGACGCTTGCGGCTATCATGGCCCCAGCGATCAGGTCCGGGCATGCCCCGGGACCAGGCCGGCGCCCCAGGGCGAACCCGGTCAGATGCCCGTCGATAACCGGGCGTCACGGAATACAGACCCCCGGACCGGAGGCCGCCGTGGCGCGCAGACTGACACTCGACTTCCTGAAGACCGAAGCGGCATCCGGCGCGGTGCTGAGCCTCGCGGCCGTCGCGGCGCTGCTGGTCGCCAACTCGCCCCTGTCGGAAGCCTATTTCGCCTGGCTGAAGAGCGAGCAGCTGTTCCAGGCCGGTCCGCTGCGACTGGAGCTGACGGTGTCCGACTGGATCAAGGAGGGCCTGATGGCGGTCTTCTTCCTCGTGGTCGGGCTGGAGATCAAATACGAGATCCTGCGCGGCGAACTCAGCGATCCGAGGAAGCTGGCCACGCCCGTCATCGCCGCGCTCGGCGGCATGGTCGCCCCGGCGATCGTCTATCTTCTGGTCGCGCGGATTACGGGAGGCCCGCCGGGAGGATGGCCCGTGCCGCTGGCGACCGACATCGCCTTTGCGCTTGGCGTGTTCGCCATCGCCGGTCGGGGGCTGCCCTCATCGCTGCGCGTCTTCCTCCTGACCCTGGCCATCGTCGATGATCTGGGAGCCATCGGTCTGATCGCGGTCCTGTTCAGCAGCGGGATCGACTGGATGCCCCTGGCCTGGGCCGCCGGGCTGCTTGCCGTGGGCGCGGTCGTCTCGCGCCGCACCATAGCAGCCCCCTTCTGGGTCATGGGGTTCCTGGCGATCTGGTGGCTGAGCGTGCAGGCCGGGCTCAGCACGTCGCTGGCCGCCGTGGCCTTTGCCGCCATCGTGCCGGTCGCGCCGCGCGCCAGGGACGGGCAGAGCCCCTTGAAGGAAGCGATGCACGACCTGCACCCCTACGTCGCCTACCTGATCCTGCCGCTGTTCGCCTTCGCCAAGGCGGGGGTGTCGTTCGCGGGGCTATCCCTGGACCAGATGTTCGCCCCCCTGGTTCTGGCGGTGGCAGCCGGTCTGTTCTTCGGCAAACAGATCGGCGTCTTCGGCGCGACCTGGCTGACCACCGCCCTGAAGCTGGGCACCCGGCCGGCCCAGTCGACGTGGCTGCAGATCTACGGAGTCAGTCTGCTTTGCGGCGTCGGGTTCACCATGAGCCTGTTCATCGGAATACTGGCCTTCCCCGGCGCCATCGATGCGCCCGAACAGGTCGAGGTCAAGCTGGGGGTGATCCTGGGCTCGGTGCTGTCGGCGTCCCTCGGGGCCGCCGTTCTGGCGGTATCGGCCAGTCGTCGACGCCGTTCCGAAGCTGCGGCCTTAACGAATACTGATCCCGCGACGCGAATATTGACCTAAGGTCATCGTTGTCTGTCGCTTTTGCGTCACACACGTAGCGGTCGCGGGGCTGAAACATGTCGTGATTGCGTGCGGTCGCTTGTCGCTGGACCCGGCTTGGACTAACCCACGAGTTCGAGAATCCGACGCCTCGTAAGAAGGGCGCGGTCTGGGAATCAGGAAACGCCGCGACTCACCCCGCATGGGGGTGTCCGGCACATGAGCCGGGAGCCATTCATGCGTCTTACCAATTTCCTCCGCTGCACCGCCTCCGCGGCCGTGGTCGGAACCGCCGTGTTCGGCTGGGCCGGCGTCGCCGCCGCCCAGGACCAGGCGTCGTCGGTCGACGACATCGTCGTCACCGCCCAGAAGCGCGAGCAGAGCCTGCAGGACGTGCCGATCGTGGTGACCAGCCTGTCGGCCGAAGTGCTGCAGGACGCCGGCGTTCGCGACATCAAGGATCTGCAGATCCTGACCCCCGGCCTGACGGTCACCTCGACCACGTCGGAAGCCTCGACCACCGCCCGTATCCGCGGCGTCGGCACCGTGGGTGACAACCCCGGTCTGGAGAGCTCGGTCGGCGTCGTCATCGACGGCGTCTATCGCTCGCGCAACGGCGTCGGCTTCGGCGACCTCGGCGAACTGAGCCGCATCGAAGTGCTGAAGGGACCGCAAGGCACCCTGTTCGGCAAGAACACCTCGGCCGGCGTCATCAACATCCTGACCGAAGCGCCGTCGTTCACGCCAGGCGGCTCGGCCGAGCTGACGCTGGGCAACTATGGCCAATGGGGCGTCGCCGGTTCGATCACCGGCCCGGTCAACGACCAGGTCGCCTATCGCCTGTACGCCGCGCACCGCGAGCGTGAAGGCTTCTACGACGTCGACCTGGGCGACGGTCCCCGCACCCTGACGGAAGACGGCACGCAGGACTTCTTCACGGTCCGCGGCCAGCTGCTGGTCCTGCCGAACGACTCGGCCTCGATCCGCCTGATCGCCGACTACACCCGCCGCGACGAGTTCTGCTGCGTCGGCGTGCAGGTGCGGACCGGCCAGACCTATCCGTTCATCGATGGAACGTCGAACGGCACGGGCCAGCGTCCCCCGGCCGCCGGTTTCGGCGCCCTTCCGTTCTCGCGTACCGCCTTCGCCAACCGCGTCACCGATCAGGAGATCGAGGACATGGGCGTGTCGGCCGAAGCCAACATCGACATCGATGCCTGGAACGCGACGCTGACCTCGATCAGCTCGTGGCGGAACTGGTCGACCACCAACGGTCAGGACGCGGACTTCACCGGTTCCGACATCGCCTACCGTCTGCCGGACGGCGAGTTCGGTGCCTCGGTGCGCAACATCACCCAGGAATTCCGCCTGGCGGGTGCCACCGACAAGCTGGACTGGCTGGTCGGCTTCTTCGCCACGCGTGAGAACGTCAACCGTCGCGACAGCTTCTATGAAGGCGCCGACTACGCGCCGGTCCTGTCGTTCCAGCTGTCGGCCGCGCTCAACGCCGCCAACCCGGCGATCCCGGTCAGCCCGTCGATCATCCCCTGCTTCACGCGGACGGCCCAGACGGCCGTTCAGCTGGGCCAGTGCCTGGGCAGCGGCGGTGCCGTGTTTGGGGGCGGACCGACGATCGCCGCCGGTCAGTCGCTGCGGGACAACTACCTGCAGCGTTCGGACTCGATCGCCCTGTTCACCAATAACACCTACAAGGTGACCGACGCCTTCGAGCTGACGCTGGGCCTGCGCTACACCTACGACGAGAAGCGGCTGATCGGCTCGCAGAACAACGTCGGCAACAACCAGTTCACCTGCGCTGCAGCCCTGGCAAACCAAGGCGCGATCGTCGGGGTTCTGGGTACGGCGAACGGCGGGGCTTTCCTGTCGCGCTTCTGCCTGCCCTGGACCAACCCCTTCTATGCCAACCGCGGCATCAGCGAGAGCGTCAACGACGGCACCCTGTCCGGCACCGTCAAGGCCGCCTATCGCCTGAACGAGTCGATCCTGGTCTATGCGTCCTACGCCCGCGGCTACAAGAGCTTCGGCTACAACCAGGACCGTGTGCAGGTCGCGACGACGGCGCTCCCGCTGCCGATCAACCCGGCTCCGTCGCTGTTCTTCCCCTCGGAAGACGTCGACAGCTATGAGCTGGGCGTCAAGACGACCCTGTTCAACCGCTCCATGCTGCTGAACGCGACCTACTTCGACCAAACGTTCGAGAACTTCCAGCTCAACACCTTCCTCGGCACCGCCTTCGTGGTGGAGTCGATCCCCGAGCTGACCTCGCGCGGCGTGGATGCCGACTTCCTGTGGTTCACCCCGCTGGAAGGCCTGACCCTGGGCGGCGGCGTCACCTACACGGACGCCGAGTTCGGTGTGTTCACGGCGTCGCAACTGGCCAACCCCGGCAACTTCGGCCAGCTGTCGCTGCTGCCCGGTGCCCGTCCGTCGTTCGCGCCGGAATGGTCGTATGTCGCGTCGATCAACTTCAACCGGTCGATCGGCTATGGCCTGGAAGCCGGCTTCAGCCTGTCGGGCAAGTACATGACCGACTACAACACCGGTTCCGACCTGCTGCCCTTCAAGGCGCAGGACGGGTTCGGCACGCTGAACGGCCGCATCACCCTGGGCTCGGAAGACGAGCGCTGGGCGCTGGAAGTCTGGGCCCAGAACCTGACGGACGAGGAGTACGTCCAGGTCGCCTACAACGGCTTCCTGCAAGGCGGCGCGTTCCAGTCGACGGTCCAGCCGAACGGCACCTTCTACAACCCGGCCGGCGACACCCAGACCATCGACGCCTTCCTGGGTGCCCCGCGCACCTACGGCGCGACCCTGCGCATCAAGTACTGATCTTCGGCCATCAGGCCGGAGTGACCGGGCCGGTCGGGGATGTCCCCGACCGGCCTTTTCTTTGCCCGACGTGCGGGGCTGGCCGGGGCGCGATGGTTTCTTCGCACGACCGACCTCGGGCGCAGACACGCGGCTGAAGCGCTCCAGGGCCAATGGGCCCATTGCGGAAAGAGCCACAAGGCCGCGCCAGCGCCAGCGCCACGCGTCCGCGCGCCGCTCGCGACCCTGTTTGCGATGTGCGGTCGCGGTTGTCCGGCCTCAAGCCGCAGGGGCGCCAGTGGGCACCCACCACGGTCGATGAGCCCACTGGCGAAAGACCCCCGGATGGGACGGGGACGCGCTTCTGCGACTCTCCAGCCGCCTACTCTGCGGGCCTGGGGGTTTCCGGGCTGGCCGCTACAGCCTCATGCTGGCCGTCGAAGGTGCGGCCCAGCAGCCTCTCCATCCGCCGCTTGCCGCCGTCGATCAGGCTGAATGCCGCTGGAATGAAGATCAGGGACAGGGCCGTGGATGTAATCAGGCCGCCAATCACCGCGATCGCCATGGGCGATCGGAACTCGGTGCCCTCGCCGAACGCCATGGCGATCGGCAGCATGCCCAGCCCCATGGCCAGGGTCGTCATGATGATGGGCTGGGCCCGCTTGTGGGCGGCATCGATGATTGCGTCGTACTGGCTCATCCCGCGCTGCATGGCGATGATCGCATAATCGACCAGCAGGATGGAGTTCTTCGCCGCGATGCCGGTGAGCATGATGATGCCGATCAGGGCGGGCATCGACAGTGCCTTGCCGGTCACCAGCAACAGGAAGAAGGCCCCGCCGAACGACACCGGGAGTGCCGCCAGGATGGTGACCGGGTGGAAGAAGCTTTTGAACAGCAGGACCAGCACCACATACATCAGCAGGATGCCGGTCACGATGGCGAAGATGAAGCCGGACGCCGTCTCCTGCAGGTTCTCCAGCTCCCCCGACACGGCCTGGGTGACCCCCGCCGGCAGGTTCTGCATCGCTGGCAGGGCATCCACCCGCTCGGACGCCTGGCCAAGGGTGATGCCGTTCAGCTCGGCCGTCAGGCTGGCGACCCGCCGGCGATCCAGACGGGTCAGCTGGTTGGGCCCGGCCCCGAAGGTGATGTCGGCCACCGAGGACAGAGGGACGGTCGCACCCGAAGCCGTCGGGACCTGAAGGTTCTCGATCAGGCCCAGATCGGTGCGCGATTGTTCGGTCAGCATGACCCGAATGGGGACCTGACGGTCGCCAAGGTTGAACTTGGGCAGCAGCTGGTCCGCGTCGCCCAGAGTGGCCACCCGGGCCACGGACGAGATGTCCGAGGCCGACACGCCCTGAAGCGCGCCCACGTCGCCCTTGGGCGTGATGAGGATTTCAGGGCGGACGAGGGCCGCGGTGGAGATGACGTTGGCCAGGCCCGGAACGCCGCGCATCTCACGCTCAACCGCCGCCGCCGTATCCTCCAGCACCTCGCCGTCGTCGCCGACGAGCGAGATCGAGACCTGACCCCCGCCCCCGCCTTCCTGACCAAACTGGACGCGGGCACCCGGGATCTGGCGCAGGACCGGACCCATTTCCTGTTCGAACGCCTGCTGGCGGATGTCGCGTTCGCTCTTCTTGACCAGGTTCACGGTAATGGACGCCCGCCGGACCTCGCCGGCCGAGCCGCCGCCGCCGCCGCCGAAGCTGGTCGTGGCCGAGCCGATCGAAGCATAGACCGAGCGGACCTCGGGGCGCGCGATCAGAGAATTGGTGACCTGCTGAACCACGGCGTCGGTTTCGGCCAGGGTCGCGCCGGGCGGCAGCTGCACGGTCACGTTCGAGCGCGACAGATCCTCGACCGGAATGAACTCGAACGGCAGACGCGAGGCGAGCCCGATGGAGCCGATGAAGAACAGCAGGCCCAGGCCCATCACCCAGACCCGGTGGTCCAGCACGCGCCACAGCAGGTGCCGCCTTGCGAAACTGCCCCTTTTCGTCGCCCGCTCGGCCTTCAGTCGCTCGGAGCCGGAGTGCCCCATGCCCCAGCGCAACACCTTGAGATAGGCGGTCATCCACGCTGGATCCCCGTGCTCCTTGCCCTGATCGGCCTTCAGCAGATAGGCGCTCATCAAGGGTGTCAGGGTACGCGCCACGACCAGCGAGAAGAAGACGCTGACGCAGGTGGCGATGGCGAAGCTCTTGAAGAACTGGCCGACCACCCCGGGCATGAAGCCGGTGGGCGCAAAAACGGCGATCAGGGTCGCGGTGGTGGCGATGACGGCCAGGCCGATCTCGTCGGCCGCTTCGATGGCCGCTGGATAGGGCGCTTTGCCGTCGCGGATGTGCCGGACGATGTTCTCGATCTCGACGATGGCGTCATCGACCAGGATGCCGATCGTCAGCGACAGGGCCAGCAGGGTGACCACATTCAGCGACTGTCCCATCAGGTCCATCACGAGGAACGTCGGGATCAGTGACAGCGGCATGGCAACGGCCGCGATCAGGGTCGCCCGCCAGTCGCGCAGGAAGACCAGCACGACCAGCACGGCCAGGCCCGCGCCCAACAGCAGGGCCTCGACCGAGGCATGGAAGTTGTTGATCACGTCCTGGGTGGTGTTGGTCACCTCCTCGATGGTGACGGTGCCAAGCTCGGCGTCCAGCGCCTCGATCTCTTCCTGGGTCCGCTCATAGACGTCCAGCTCGGACGAGCCGACGGAGCGACTGATGGAGAAGGCGACCACCTCGCCGCCGTTGAAACGGGCGCGTCCACGGGGTTCGGACCATTCATCGGTGACCTCGCCCAGATCGCCAAGGCGTACGGTGCGACCCCCGACCGGGATCAGGGTCTCGGCCAGCGCCTCGACCGAAGGGGCCGAACCGAGGGTGCGGATGGCCTGTTCATTGCCGCCGATCTCGCCCCGGCCGCCCGGCAGGTTGATGTTGGCCGCGCGGAGCTGGTTCGATACGGCCGCAGCGCTGACGCCCTGGGCGGCGAGCTTCTCGGGATCCAGCTTCACGCGGATTTCGCGACTGACGCCGCCGTCGCGGCTGACCTGGCTGACGCCCTGGACCGACAGCATGCGCTTGGCGATGGTGTTGTCGACGAACCAGCTCAGTTCCTCGGGATTCATTCCCGGGGCCCGCACCACATAGGTGGCGATCGGGACCTGGGTGAACTCGATGCGCTGGACGATCGGCTCCTGAACATCGGCGGGAAGGTTCTGGCGCACACCGGCGACGGCGTTGCGCACGTCGTTGGTCGCCTTTTCCAGGTCCACGCCGAGATTGAAGGTGACCGAGGTCGTCGAAACGGAGTCGCTGACCGTCGAGTTGATGTCATCGACCTCGCCCAGACCTGCGACGGCATCTTCGATCAGGCGGGTGACCTGGGTCTCGAGCTCGGTCGGTGCAGCGCCCGACTGGACCACTGTGACCGCCACGACCGGCAGGTCCACATTGGGGAAGTTGTTTACCGGCAGGCGGCCGTAGCTGATGATCCCCGCCACCGTCAGCACGATGAACAGCAGGACGATCGGAATCGGGTTCCGGATCGACCAGGACGAGATGTTGTTGAAGTTCATGGCTCAGCGGGCCTGGGTTGCGGGGGTGGCGGCGGCTTGGGCGGCAATGGAAGGCACCACCCGGACCTGATCTCCCTCGCCGAGGAAGCCGGCGCCCTCGACCACAACGCGTTGCCCCGCCGTCAGGCCGGTCGCGACCGCCACCCGGCCATCGGTCCGCCCGCCCTCGGTGATCTGGACAAAGCGAACGGTCGAGTCGGTACCGACGACATAGACACCCGCGCGGTTCTCCCGGAACACGACGGCGGCCGCCGGAACGGTCAGCGACGGCTGGGTCCCCGCATTGATCTCGGTTCGGGCGAACATGCCGGGCTGCAACGCCGTTCCACCGGTCAGGGCGACACGGGCGATGCCCAGTCGGGTCTCGGGGTCTACCTGCGGTGTCACGATGCGCACGGTGCCGGACGCCTGACCGGCCTGGTCGGAGATGATGGTCGCCGACATGCCGGCGCGGACGAGGGCCAGCTCGGCCTCGGGCACCTCGGCGTTCAGCTCCAACCGGCCGTCCCGGACCAGGCGGAACAGCTCGGTACCGGCGGCGACGATCTGTCCTCGCGTGACGCTGCGGCTGGAAATCAGGCCCGACACCGGAGCGCGGATCGTGGCCTGGTTGACCCGCGTCTGGGTCTCGCTGAGCGAAGCCTGGGCGGAGGCCAGATTGGCCGAGGCGGCGCGCTGGTTGGCCAGGGCGGTGTCAAGCGAGGCCTGGGAGAGGAAGCCGCGCTCCTTCAGCTCCTGCGCCCGGGAAAGGGCCGCCTCGTCGCGCGCCAGATTGGCCTGTGCCGTCTGCACTGCCGCCTGCTGCTGACGCAGCTGGGCCCGCAAAAGACTGTCGTTCAATTGAACCAGCGCCTGGCCCTGGCGGACGTACTGGCCCTCATCGACATAGACGGCGGTAGCGACCAGACCGCCGGTCTCGGCCCCCACCGGGACCTCTTCCCAGGCCGCCACTGTGCCGGAGGCGTTGATGGTCCGGGGCAGGTCGCTGGAGCTGACCGTCACGGCGGTCACGGCCTGGCCGACCGCGTTCGGAGCCTCGGCCTCCTGGCCCTCGGAGCCGCCGCAAGCGGCCGTCAGCAGGGTCAGGCCGAGGGCGGCAGCCATGGCGGGCACGCGAAGCAGGCGATGGGTCGAGGGCGTAGCAGCCACGGGAGGTCCTGTCGTTCGAGAGGGCGTGGAGCGCCCTGGTGTTGGTCGCGCGGGGGGGCGCTATGTCCCCTGGCCGGTCCTCATAACGCGTTCGCGGTTCGGCTCCTACCGCCTGCCGTGGCCATTACTGCAAAGTAATCCGCCTGACCTTGCGGCGCGTTCGCCACCGAGACCCTGTGGCGCGTTGGCGCGACGGCCCTGACCATGCTAACCGCGCCGCACCATGACGACGCCCCCCATCGACCGAATCCGCAACTTCTCCGTGGTCGCCCATATCGACCACGGCAAATCGACCCTGTCCGACCGCCTGATCCAGGTGACCGGAGGCCTGACGGCGCGGGAAATGTCGGCGCAAGTCCTTGATAACATGGATATCGAGAAGGAGCGGGGGATCACGATCAAGGCGCAGACGGTGCGCCTGAACTACAAGGCCAAGGACGGGCTCGACTACGTCCTGAACCTGATGGACACCCCGGGGCACGTCGACTTCGCCTATGAGGTCAGCCGCTCTCTGGCGGCGTGCGAGGGCTCGCTGCTGGTGGTCGATGCGTCGCAGGGCGTCGAGGCCCAGACCCTGGCCAACGTCTACCAGGCCATCGACAACAACCACGAGATCGTGCCGGTCCTGAACAAGATCGACCTGCCCGCCGCCGAGCCCGAACGCGTCCGCCAGCAGATCGAGGACGTGATCGGCATCGACGCCTCCGACGCCGTCCTCTGCTCGGCCAAGTCCGGCATCGGCATCGAGGACGTGCTGGAGGCCATCGTCACCCGCCTGCCGGCCCCCAAGGGCGACCCCAATGCCCCGCTGAAGGCCCTGCTGGTCGACGCCTGGTACGACCCTTATCTGGGCGTCGTGGTGCTGGTCCGCGTGTTCGACGGCACGCTGAAGGCCGGGATGCGCGTCAAGATGATGCAGAACGGCTCGACCCACCTGATCGACCGGGTCGGCGTCTTTCTGCCCAAGAACACCCCGGTGGAGAGCCTGGGGCCCGGCGAGGTCGGCTTCATCACCGCCCAGATCAAGGAGGTGGCCGACGCCGCCGTCGGCGACACCATCACCGACGAGAAGAAGCCGACGACCGAGCCGCTGAAGGGCTTCAAACAGGTCCAGTCGGTGGTCTTCTGCGGCCTGTTCCCCGTCGACGCCGCCGATTTCGAGGACCTGCGCGCCGCCATCGGCCGCCTGCGCCTGAACGACGCCTCCTTCACCTACGAGATGGAATCCAGCGCGGCGCTGGGCTTCGGCTTCCGCTGCGGTTTCCTGGGGCTGCTGCATCTGGAGATCATCCAGGAGCGCCTCAGCCGCGAGTTCAACCTCGACCTGATCGCGACGGCGCCGTCGGTGGTCTACAAGATCGGGCTGCGCGACGGCTCCGAACTGGACCTGCACAACCCGGCCGACCTGCCCGACGTGATGCAGATCGAGACCATCTCGGAACCCTGGATCAAGGCCACCATACTGACGCCTGACGAATACCTGGGCGGGGTCATCAAGCTGTGTCAGGACCGGCGCGGCTCGCAGATCGAGCTGTCCTACGTCGGCACCCGGGCGCTGGTGGTCTATGAGCTGCCGCTGAACGAGGTGGTCTTCGACTTCTACGACCGGCTGAAGTCGATCTCGAAGGGCTATGCCTCGTTCGATTACGAGCTGACCGACTACAAGGTCGGCGATCTGGTCAAGATGAGCATCCTGGTCAATGCCGAGCCGGTCGACGCCCTGTCGATGCTGGTCCACCGCGGCCGGGCCGAGACGCGCGGCCGGGGCATGGTCGAGAAGATGAAGGACCTGATCCCGCCCCACATGTTCGTCATCCCGATCCAGGCCGCCATCGGCGGAAAGATCATCGCCCGCGAGACCGTGCGGGCGCTGAGGAAGGACGTGACGAGCAAGTGCTACGGCGGCGACGCGACGCGCAAGAAGAAGCTGCTGGAGAAGCAGAAGGCCGGCAAGAAGCGGATGCGCCAGTTCGGCAAGGTGGAGATCCCGCAGGAGGCGTTCATCGCGGCGTTGAAGATGGATGACGATTGAGGGCAGGCTGGGGCGCTACCGCCCGGTTCGCGGAGCCTCGCTGCCTGAGCGCGACTAGTCTGGATACGCGTCGGCAACTGTTCCAACGCCGCCTTGCTGGCCATGATCGAGGCGAACCGGCCAGCGGTCCTGAAGCGACTCGAGGACGGCGAGCGTCTGGTGGAACTCCGGTCCTGACGACCGCGATCGGCGGAGGGATGAGGTTCGGCAGGATGCCTTCATCGTCGCGCGGGGAACTGGGGACGTCTGGCTATTGGAGGCCGAAGATCAGCTTGCTGGCGCATTCCGCGAATCCAGGCCAACCTTCAGCCCTTGGGGGCGCCTCATGACCAAAAAGCGTTGGGTTCAGACTGTCGACCGCCTCATGAAGCGCGACTGGTGCATCAACACCGCCGATGCTGGCTTGGATGATGCCGAGCTGACTCGATACTGGCGGGACGGGGAAGAGCCCTCAGCCTTCGTCGCGTGGTTTGCCGAGAAGCACGACCTAATCCGTTTCGAGCCACGTCCGATCAGAACGCGGCCCGCCAGTTCTCGGCCTCAAGCCTGACCGAGGCTTCCAGCGGCGGGGGTAGGACGAAGAGGCGGGGTGTGACAGGCAGGGTGTGGAGGCGGTAGAGGCGCCAAGCGTCCGGACGTTCCTCTGAAACCTCCCGCTCCGTACGGGTCAGGAAGAAGTCCGTGGTCGGGCCGCCGCGCGTGGCCTTCACCTCGATCAGCCGGTCGGAGCCATCGGGTTCGAAACTGCGGATGTCGTAGCCAGCGCCATCACCGTGAACGTCGGCGGTCCATTCAACCTTCTTGGCGAGGTCCATACGATCAGCGGCGACCAGACGCGCGATTTCGTGGTTCAGAATGTGCTGCTCGCCCAATCGGCCGAGCGCTCGATTGGCGTTGTCGCGTGTGGCGGGATCATATTTGCGGACGAGCCGAACAAGGCCGTCTGGGCGGGGTCTTCGCGGTGTGGCCGAGGGCGGTAGATGGGTGGGGATGACGACGCTCGAAAAGGCAGGAGCCTGGACCTGTGGTCCGACGTAGTGGGTGCCAGCGTTCTCGACGCCATCTGTGGGATTCGCTGGTTGCTCGGCTTGCGCCGCGCCGAGGACCGCGGCTGTCGGAAGGTTCTGGCCGAGCGTCCACGCGTTCGGATGGGCGTCGAGATAACGCTCCAGCGCGGGGAAGAGGGCGCGCTGATAGTTGGCCATTGGGCGGTAGCCGCGAATGTGCGGCAGGCCGAGCTCGGCCAAGGCGGCCGAGACGTTCATGTGTTTGAACTCGATCGACTTGTGTCCGCGCCCGATGTGCTGATCTAGCGCGCGGGCGTGGCGGGCCTTCACATAGTCTTCGCCAGATAACTCTGCACCAAGCATCGCAAAATAGTCGGCGACGATCAGGTCGTTCTCTTCGGCCGTCCAGTCGCTACGTTCATTGGGGATCAGGGCCACCAAGCGAGCGTGGCATGGAGAAGGGAGCGTGACCAGGCCGGAAACGGGGGGCCGTCAGGAACCCCTCCACCGCTCCGCGGTCCCCCTCCCCATTCGCCAAGGGGCGAACGGGGAGGAGACGGGTTGGACGGATCCACGCTTGTGCACCCCCGCTCATCGATCGGTGATTCACCGGATGTTCGGGTTCGCGCTCTAGCTTCGGTAGTGGAGAGCGCGAATGGATCGATTGACGAGTCTGGGAGCCCTGCTGTCGGCGACGGCGCACGAGCGGCGCAGGCAGGTTCCGGTGCGGATCCTGCTGGCCCTGCTGGTGGCGTGGGCGCTGTACAGCGCCGGGCAGGGCGCGTGGATCGGGGCCTGGCTGGCCGCGGTCGCGGCGATCCAGGGCTTCGAGATCGTGGCCATGTTCCGCTTCCGCAGGGCGGACGCCCGCCCCGGCGCGGCCGATGTCGTTCTGGCCCTGACCTCGACGATGGCGATGGCGGCGCTGTTCGCCGGGACGTCGGTGGCGATCTGGGCGATCGACGGGCGCGGGCTGGAAGGCTTCGCCATGCTGATCATCGCCGGCGGGCTGCTGACCAATGTGGCCTCGGGCATCGAGGCACGGTCGATCTTCTATGTGGGTGCCGCCCCCTATCTGGTCGCCCTGGTGGCGATGCCGCTGATGGCGATGGCCGGATCGACGTCGGGGGATCCGGTCCTGACCAGTCTGGGGTCGATCCTGTTCATCGGGGCCATCGTCAACGTCTATGGCCGGGTGCACGCGGCCCGGGTCGCCGAGCTCGGCGCCCTGACCGAGGCCGAGATGCGGGTCGAGCAGGCACAGGGCGCGATGGCCGACCGGGCGGCGATGGCGGCCATCATCAGCCACGAACTGCGCACCCCCGTCAGCGCCATCCTGGCCGGGGCCCAGGTCATCCGCGATGATGCGGCACCCGCGCAGCGTCAGGAGACGGCGGAGCTGATCGTCGACGCCAGCGCCCTGATGACGCGGATGTTGAACGACCTGCTGGACCATTCGAAGATGGAGGCCGGGGCGATGTCGCTGGAGAGCCGCGATTTCGACCTGTCGCGGATGATCGGCGACACCGAGCGGTTCTGGCGGGCGCAGGTCGCCGAGAAGGGGCTGGTCCTGAAGGCCACCGTGCTGGAGCCCGGTCAGTGGCTGCGCGGCGATCCGTATCGCCTGCGCCAGATCCTGAACAATCTGATGTCCAATGCGATCAAGTTCACGGCGCAGGGCGAGGTCTCGGTCGAGGTCGCGGTGACGCCGGTCGGGGCCGGCGAGCGCGCGGTCACGATCACCGTCCGCGACGAGGGCGCGGGGATCGCGCCCGAGGCCATGGACCGGCTGTTCACCCCGTTCGCGCAGGGATCGTCGGAGGTCGCGCGCACCTATGGCGGCACCGGGCTGGGCCTGAAGGTCAGCCGGGATCTGGCGCGGCTGATGGGCGGCGACCTGACCGTCGACAGCGCCCCGGGGCAGGGCGCGGCCTTCACCCTGTCGGTGCGTCTGGCGGCCGGCGCGCCGGTGACCGAGGCCGAGGCGACGGCGACGACCGCGCTGGACCTGCGGCCGTCGCTGCGGATTCTCGCGGTCGACGACCACGAGATCAACCGGCGCACCCTGGCGCTGGTGCTGCAGCCGCTGGGCGTGGACCTGTCCACGGCGTCGGACGGGATGCTGGCGCTGGACCTGCTGGCGCGTCAGGCGTTCGACGTGGTGCTGATGGACGTCAACATGCCGGGCATCGACGGCAACGAGACGACGCGGCGGCTGCGGGCCTCGGGCGGTCCGAACGCCGACATCCCCGTGATCGGCTTCAGCGCCGGCACCGAGGCGGCCCAGATCGCGGCCTGTCGCGCGGCGGGGATGACGGACTGGCTGGCCAAGCCGCTGGAGCCGCACAGACTGTATGACGCGCTGCATCGGGCGACGGCGCCGGAGACGGAGCGGGCGGCGGCCTAGCGGGTGGTAGAGGCACCGTCCGCACGGTCGGTGTCCGGCCCGCAGCGTCGAGTTGTCCGCGCCGGTGCGACACACATCGCCGGACGGTCGAAGTGTCCTGAGGCCAAACCGGGGGACGCGCGTTGGGCACGGGCGCGCCGGCCGTCGGCGGATGGCAGTGGGGATGAATGATGCGCGGTCTGGACCTGAGTTCCTGGCAGTCGGCCCTGACGACGGTGATCGGTCTGGCGCTGTTCGCCCTGATCGGGGTGGGCATCCGGCTGGTGACCATGATGACGTTCCAGCAGCGGCAGCAGCGCGCCAACCGGCAGATCAACGAGCGGCTGAAGACCCTGATGGCGGCCTACAAGGTGCTGGGCGGGTCGTTCACCGGCAATCTGGCGGTCGATCCCCGGCACATGCGCGATCTGAGGGCGGCGGGGATGGCGGGCGCGGGCGGCGCGGCTGTACCGCCGGTGGACGGCAGCGAAGGCTCGGACCGGGCCCGGCGCATCCGCGATGCCGTGGAGGCGGCGCTGTCCGACATCATCCTGCTGGGCACCGACGAACAGGTGCGGCTGGCGCAGGCGGCGGCGGTCGAGCTGGTCGAGGGGCGGCCGGTGCACACCGACGCCCTGGTCGTGTCGCTGCGGGACTTCATCCGAAAGGCGCTGGATCTGGAGCCGATCCCGGCCGGTCTGGCCATTCCCCGTCAGGGGCCGACGCGGCCGTCGGGTGCGGGCGGGCGGGGCGGCGGCGGCGAGGGTCGGGGCGGTGGCGGTGGCGGTGGCAACGGCGGGGGTGGCGGCGGCATGGGTGGCGGCATGGGCGGAGGCGGCATGGGCGGCATTGGGGCCTCGGGCGACGAGGCGGAGGCCGGTCCGGGGCCTTCCCGCCCCTGAGGCCTGTCAGGCGGCCTAGCGTCCCGCCGTGGTGTCCACGTGGGCGACGACGGACATGCCGGGGGCCAGCCGGTCGAGGCCGGACTGGTCCGGGTCCAGGGCGATCCGGACCGGCACGCGCTGGGCGACCTTGGTGAAGTTACCGGTGGCGTTGTCCGGGCGGATGACGCTGAACTCCGAGCCGGTGGCGGGGGCGATGCGCTCGACGCGGCCGGTCAGGGTCCGTCCGCCCAGGGCGTCGACCGACAGGGTCGCCGGCTGGCCGGGGCGGATGTCGGTCAGCTGGTTTTCCTTGAAGTTGGCGGTGACCCAGATGCGGTCCGGGACCAGGGCCGCGAGCTGGGTGCCGACAGCGACCTGCTGGCCCTGACGCACGCTGATCTCGCCCAGACGGCCGTCGCGGGGCGCGGTGATGCGGGTGTTGGCCAGATCGATCTCGGCCAGGTGGACGGCGGCGCGGGCGCTTTCGACCTGGGCCTCGAGCGCGCCGCGACCGATGACGGCGGTGGTGACGCCGGTCTCGGCGATGCCCTGCTGGGCCCGCGCGGCGGCCAGCTGGGCCTCCGAGGCGCGCAGGGCGGTGCGGGCGACGTCGACCTGGGCCTGGGCGACCCAGCCGCCCTGGAACAGGGTCCGGGCGCGGTTGAAGTCGGCCTGGGCCTTGGTCACGCTGGCCTGGGCCCCGGCGATGGAGGCCTCGGTCTGGGCGACCGAGCCGCGGGCCGAGGTCTGGGTCTGGGCCGAATTGGCCAGCTGGGCCTCGGCGGCATGCAGCGCGGCGCGGGCCTGTTCCAGCCGCTGGAGGTAGATGCGGTCGTCGATGGTGGCGATCAGGTCGCCCTGTTTCACGTCCTGGAAGTCCTGAACGTTCACGGCGGTGACATAGCCGGTGACCTGGGGCGCGACGACGGTGACCTGACCCCGGACATAGGCGTTGTCGGTGTTCTGCACGCCCGATGTGAAGGGCGGCAGTTTCCACGCCCACAGGATCAGGACGCCGACGATCAGGGCGGCGAGCCCCAGGAGGACGGTGAAGAGGACGCGCTTCTTCGGCGGCGTCGCGGGCGCGGCGGCCGGAGCGGGAGCGGGGGCGGGGGCGGCAGGGGTCGGGGCGGTGGTGTCGGTCATGGCGGTTCTTCGGGGGCTATTCGACGGCGGCGACGGCCGAGGCGGCGTCGGCGGTTTCGGGGGGACGGGCGGCGCGGCGGGCGGCCCGCTCGCTGCGGACATGGTTGAAGGTGAACCAAACGCAGCCGACGGCGGCGAAGCCGGCCATCAGGAGGAAGACGTCGTTGTAGGCGAGGACGTGGGCCTGCTGGGTGATCTGCTGCTGCAGCAGGACCTGGCCCTCGGCGGTGCGCAGGGCCGGATCGGTCAGCACGCGGCCATAGGCGCCGGACAGCTGCTGCAGGCGCTGGACCACCAGCGGGTCGCCCAAGGTGATCGATTCCGACAGCTGGCTGGCATGGTATTTCTCGCGCACCGTTTCCAGCGTGCCGACAAGGGCCGAGCCGATCAGGCCGCCGAGGTTCTGGCCGATGCCGAAGATGACGATGAAGCTGACGAGGTTCTGGGCCCCCTTCTGCAGGACCTGGACGATGCCCTGCATCAGGGCCGGGCCGATGAAGAAGGCGGCGGCGAAGGCCAGCATGGCCTGGCTGACATAAAGCTGGGCCGGGCGGGTCAGGACCGTGGCGTGGGCGTCGAGGAAGGCCCCGACCGCGATCAGGCCCAGCGCGATGGCGATCGGCTTGTTCAGCTTGGCGACGTTGAGGGTGAAGGCGCTGATCAGGGTCCCGGCGGCGGTCGCGATCAGGATGATGGCGAACAGGCCGTGCAGCTGGTCCGGGCCGACGCCCAGCTGGGTCATCAGGCCCACGGCGCCGGCGGTCTGTTCCGACAGCACGATGCGCAGGCCGACGATGGCGAGGGCCAGGCGGATGATGTCCGGGCCGGCCATCCACTTCAGATTGATAAGCGGCGTGTCGCGACTGTACTCGAGAATCAGGGCCGCGGTGAGCAGCACGATCGCGCCCACGAGTGCCCAGCCGATCCACGCGGCCTCGGTCCACCAGACGAGGCGGCCCAGACCCAGGACGGCGCACAGCAGGGCGATCCCGGGCGCGAACAGGGCGAAGGTGACGAAGTCGAGCCGGTCGAAGACCTTGAGCTTTTCCGACGGCGGCAGACGCAGGGCGAAGACCGCTGCCAGCGACAGCAGGCTGAGGCCCAGTTCGAAGGCATGGAAGCCGCGCCATTCGCTGATCTCGACCAGCTGGCCGGAGAACAGGCGCACGGCCGGGATGGCCAGGGCGGACGCGCCGATGCCGATGACCAGCCCCTTCAGCCGGTGGGCGGCGGGGAAGGCTTGGATCAGATAGAGGATGCCGAGCGAGGACAGGGCGGCCGAGGCCATGCCGGCGAAGCCGCGCACGATCAGGGTCGAGGTGTAGGTCTCGAAGAAGAAGCCGAAGACGCCGATCACGACGTAGGCGATCAGGAAGATTTGGGCGAAGAGGCGAAGCCCGTACTGCTGGCGGAACTTGATCAGCAGCAGGTTCATGCAGGCGTTGGTCATCACGAAGACGACGGGCAGCCAGGCGGCCTCGACGATCGAGACGCCGAGCGCGCCGGCGAGCTGCTGGGTATTGGCGCTGATCATGGCCGAGCCGATGCCGCCGGTGGCGGTGACCAGAAGGCCGATGGCGGCATAGGCCAGCCGGTAGCGCAGGGTGTGGTCGGGGGTGGCCGGGGAGCCGGGCAGCATGGGCCGCTCGTGCGGCTTCAGCGTCTCGACGTACTGATCCCAGGGCAGGGTGAAGTTCTGGCGGCTCACGGTCGGGCTCGGACAGCGTCGATGACAAGCTTGAGCGTTCGGCCGGCGATCGCGTTCCGCTCGGCCGGGGCGGCGTTGTGGAGAGCTGAGCCCAGCATGGCGGACAGGATGCGGATGTCGGCGGAGCCGATGTCGGGGCGGACGACGCCCGCCGCCTGGGAGACCGTCAGCGACGGCATGGCGGCCTTCAGCAGGGCGGCGCGGAGCGGATCGAGCAGGTCGGGCGAGGGCGCGGCCCGGACCACGCCACCCAGGGCAGCGTTGCGTTCCAGCGTCGCCGACAGGGCCGACAGGAAATCGAGGAAGGCCTCGGGGCCGTCCGGTGCGGCGAAGCGGTCGCCC
Source organism: Brevundimonas subvibrioides ATCC 15264 (assembly GCF_000144605.1). Taxonomy (NCBI): domain Bacteria; kingdom Pseudomonadati; phylum Pseudomonadota; class Alphaproteobacteria; order Caulobacterales; family Caulobacteraceae; genus Brevundimonas; species Brevundimonas subvibrioides. The sequence continues at coordinate 848,627 of NC_014375.1, forward strand.
AGGGCGTCGACCTCGGCCATCAGGACGGCCAGAGCGATCTCCGTGCGGCTGGCGAAGTTGCGATACAGGGTCGCCCGGCCGACGCCGGCGCGTTCGGCGATCCGGTCCAGCGGCGTCTCGATGCCCTCCTCGGCGAAGACGTCGGCGGCCGCGCGCAGCAGGGCGGCGCGGCGGTCGGCGGCATCTTTTCGCAAGGGGCGGGTCATGGTCGGCAACAAATGGACACGCGTGTCCACTTTTTCAAGGGGGCCGCAGAACGAAATCCGCCGGCGGTGACGGGGCTTGACCCCGGGCCCGAACAGGCCCCTGTCGCGCGCATTGCGACCGAGACCGTTTTCATCGTGCAGGCCTATGTCCAGGGGCGGGGCAGCGGGCTGAAGGCCGAGCCGCAGGTCGGCTGCAAGGATGCCGAGGAAGCGCGGCGCAAGGCCGAACGACTGGCCCCGTTGCGCCTGGGCGTAGTGGCGTTCTCGGTCTCGGCCGATACAGAGATGGGCGATTACGACGAGAGCCCGACGATCATCTTCCGCGCGGGGCGGTTGCCGGAGATGTTCGACGCCTGACGCCCGATGCCGCCGGGTCTTGCGGCCTTGCCAGCGTCGATCCGCTGACGGAGTATCCCCGCCTGTTTGTGGGGGTTGAAGATGGTCCTGGGTCTGGGTCGCCGGATGGCGCTGTTGCTCGCATCGAGCGCACTGGTCTCGGGAGGGCTGGCCGGCGAGGCCGCCGCCCAATCCCAGATTCTGCAGCAACCCGCGATCAGCGCCGACCAGGTGGCCTTTGTCTATGGCGGCGACCTGTGGACGGTGGCGCGCAGCGGCGGGCGGGCCGCGCGTCTGACCATCGGCGTGGGGATCGAGAGCGCGCCGATCTTCTCGCCGGACGGGCGCAGCATCGCCTTCACCGGCGAGTATGACGGCAATATCGACGTCTATACGGTGCCGGCCACGGGCGGCCAGCCGAGGCGGATCACCTGGCATCCCGGCAACGACGCGGCCGTGGGATGGTCGCCGGACGGCAGCCGGGTCCTGTTCCGGTCGAACCGGTCGGCGGCCAGCCGCTACACCCAGCTTTTCTCGGTCTCCGCCGAAGGCGGCGCGCCGGACGTCATGCCTTTGCCCTATGCCCATTCGGGCCAGATGTCGCCGGACGGGCGGGCCGTCGCCTACAGCCCCTTCGCCCCGGCGTTCGGCTTCGAGTTCGGCAACTATACGGCCTGGGGCAACTATCGCGGCGGGCGGGCGTCCACGATCAAGGTGACGACGCTGGACGGGCTGGCCACCGTGGAGGTGCCGCAGGCCGAGGGCAGCAACGACCTGTCGCCAGTCTGGATGGGCGGGAAGATTTATTTCCTGTCGGACCGCGACGGACCGATTTCGATCTACAGCTACGATCCCGCCACCCGGGCCGTGGCACCGGTGTGGGCCAATGACGGGTCGCCGATCCGGTCGCTGTCGACGGACGGGCGGACCCTGATCTTCGACCGGCTGGGGGCGCTGTCGACGCTGGTTCCGGGGGGGCAGCCCCAAGCCCTCAGCGTCGATGTGGCGGGCGACATGCCCGAGGCCCGGGCGCGCATCGTCAATGTCGCCGACCAGGTGCAGACGGTCAGCCTGTCGCCCTCGGCGGCACGGGTGGCGGTGGAGGCGCGGGGCGAGATCCTGACGGCCCCGGTCACGCGCGGATCGGTGCGCAATCTGACCAATACGCCCGGCGTGATGGAGCGTAGCCCGGCCTGGAGCCCCGACGGCCAGAGCGTGGCCTATTTCTCGGACGAGTCCGGCCTGTATGCCCTGCACGTCGCGCCGCAGAACGGCGAGGGCGCGGTGCGCAAATTCCCGCTGGCGGCCGAGCCGACCTATTACGCCAATCCGGTCTGGTCGCCGGACTCGAAGAAGATCGCGTTCTCGGACAACCATCTGCGCAACTGGGTGCTAGACACCACGACCGGGCGCCTCAGCGAGGTCGGTACGGCCCAGACGCACGGCGGCTTCACCGTGCAGTCGACCGACATGGCCTGGTCGCCGGATTCGAAATTTCTGGTCTATTCGCGCAACGGGGCCAACCGGCTGACGGTGCTGAACCTGTATTCGGTGGCCGACGGGTCCTCGACGGCCCTGACCTCGAACCTGGGCGACGCGCGCGACCCGGCCTTCGATGCCGGCGGCGACTACCTGTACTACGTCGCCAGCAACAACGCGGGCGGCCAGACCTACGGGCTGGACATGACCAGCAACCTCTTCACGCCGACCCATTCGATCTATGCCGTCGCGCTGAGCGCCGGCGTCGCCTCGCCGGTCGCGCCGCAGAGCGATGAGGAAGAGGTCGAGTCCGGCGATCAGACGACGGGCGACGACGACATGCCGGGGGCCCGCACGGCGGCCCGGGCCATCGACATCGGCGGGATGACGCCCGACCAGATCCAGCGGCGCACGGTCGCCCTGCCGGTGCCGGTCCGGGCCTATTCCGAGCTGACGGCGGGCAAGACGGGCGTCATCTTCTTCATGGAACAGACCAGTCCGGCGGGGGCCACGGGCCCGGCCGACATGACGCTGAACCGGTTCACCCTGAAGGACCGCAAGGTCGAGGTGCTGGCCCAGCGGGTGGTTCGTTTCGAGCTGTCGGCCGACGGGGAGAAGATGCTGATCTCGACCCGCTCCGGTGGGGGCGAGGCCGCGCCGGGCACGCCGCCGCGTCCGCCGTCGTATGCGGTGGTGCCCGCCAATGCCCCGGTTAAGGCGGGCGAGGGCGGGGTCTCGTTCGACCAGCTGGACGTCCGCAGCGACCCGCGCGCCGAGTGGGCCCAGATGTACCGCGAGCTGTTCCGCATGCAGCGGGCCTATTTCTACGACCCGAACTTCCACGGATCGGACCTGACCGCCGTCCAGGCGCGGCTGCAGCCCTATGCCGACTCCATCCTGTCGCGGACCGACCTGAACTATGTGTTCCATGAGGCCCTGACCGGGATGTCGGTCGGGCACCTGAGGGGCTCGGGCGGGACGATCCCGTCGGCGCGGCGCGTGCCGGGCGGGCTGCTGGGGGCCGACTATGCGATCCAGGGCGGACGCTGGTGCATCACCAAGATCTATGGCCCGACGGCCTTCTCGCCCGACGTGACCGGGCCGCTGGCCCAGCCGGGGGTGGACGCGAGGGTCGGGGACTGCGTCCTGTCGGTCGACGACCGCGCGGTCAGCGCCGACATGGACATCCAGTCCGCGCTGGAGGGCACGGCGGGCCGGATGGTGACGTTGAGGCTGGGAGCATCCTCGGGCGCCAACGGGCGCGACGTGACGGTGCAGCCGGTCGCGAGCGAGACGCGCTTGCGCTACCTCGACTGGATCGAGGGCAACCGCCAGCGGGTCGATCGGCTGTCGGGTGGGCGGCTGGCCTATGTGCATCTGCCCGACACGGGGCAGGGCGGGTTCACCAGCTTCAACCGCTACTATTTCGCCCAGAGCGACCGCGAGGGCGCGGTCATCGACGAGCGGTTCAACGGCGGCGGCCAAATGGCCGACTATATCATCGAGGTGCTGGGGCGAGGGCTGCAGAGCTGGTGGGCGCCGCGTTACGGCTCCATCGACCGGACGCCCGCCCACGCCATCCTGGGGCCCAAGGTGATGATCGCCAACGAGGTCGCGGGCTCGGGCGGCGACGCCCTGCCGTGGATGTTCAAGCGCGAACAGCTGGGCACCCTGGTCGGCAAGCGAACCTGGGGCGGTCTGGTCGGGATCGGCGGCATGCCGCCCCTGATGGACGGCGGTCAGGTGACCTCGCCCAACGTCGGCTTCTTCAACCCGGAAGGCGAATGGGAGGTCGAGAACGCCGGCGTGGCACCGGACGTGATGGTCGATCAGGACCCGCGCGCCGTGGCCGACGGGGCCGACCCGCAGCTGGACGCGGCCGTGGCCATCGCCCTGCAGGCCCTCGAGGCCGCGCCGCCGGTCGAGCCGCGGTTGCCGCCCTATCCGGTGTATCCGCAGCGGTAGCCCTGGGTCCCCGAGGCAGATGACGCGAGATCGGTAACGGCATGGACGTTTCGGGCGAGCTGGTGGTCGGCGAAAGCGAGGCCGCGATGGTCTATGCCAAGGCTCGCCGGGGCATGTCCCCACGTCAGATGAAACTGGCGCTGGTCGTTTGCATGCTGCTCGTCGCCATCCCCGTCGGACGATGGATTTCGGGATCGTGGCTGTCGGCGATCGTGACGGCCGAGTTCGCCGTCGTCGGACTCGTTGTTGGCCTCGTTCTAGCACGTGCCCTGGCCGGACCGGCCATGCGCAAGGCGCTCGCTGCGCGGGGACAAGGACACGTCATCGACGTCACGTTTCGGCTGACGCAGGACGCTCTGGTCTATGATCTCGGCGACGTGACGATGACGGCGCGCTGGGCGTGCGTCACGGACCTGTTTCGAACCCGAAAGCACTGGGTGTTTCTGGTGCAGAGCAGCGCCATTGTCCTTCCGCGGCGGTTCTTTTCCACGCCCGAAGTCGAACGCACCTTTATTGCCAACGCGATGTCGCGAATGACGGAGCCGGCGCGGGCGAGAAGTCGCGACGCCCTGGCACCGTAAGTCCCGCGCGGCGGCGGCGCGGCTAACCGCTCCAAAGCATCAGCATCGGCGCGCCGCGCATCCACATTCCAGAGCTCGGGTATCCGTGATAGCCAAGCCCTGAACGAAAGGATGATGACGATGCGGAAGCGGATTCTGGGCGTGGTTGCCATGCTGGGATTGGCCATTGCGGTCGGGGCTCAGGCGCAGACGGGAGCGGACGCGGTCGATCCGGCGGAGGCGGCGACCAAGGTCATAATCGATCGCTTCGATGCCGCGATCCGCGCGTGCGGTCTCACGCCCCCCTTCGTACCGGGCGTGGCCATGGTGTCCAGTTCGACCCTGGTGTCCTACGATACGGAGCGCCATCTGGTCCAGCAGTCCAGCTGGGCCGACATGCCGCCGGAGATCCAGGGGCTGGTCGCGGCCTGGGCCGAGGCGGGCACGCTGGGCCTGTCGCCCGAGGGTCAGTTCGGCGAGATCTTCAACAGTCTGCTCGTGCCGCATGAACTGGGTCACTACGTCGCCCAGCTGGATGGCCGGCTGGAACGCGAGGACTCCTGGACCAACGAGATTCTGGCCAACCGGATCGCGATCGCCTTCTGGTCGCTGGAGCCCGAAGGCAAGGCGGCGATCGCCGACCGGGTGGCCAACTTCACCGGGTTCCTGAATGCCCTGCCCGATCCCGTGCCGGCGGGCCAGGACCCCCATACCTATTTCGAGTCCAACTATGCCGCGCTCGGGGCCGATCCCGCCGCCTACGGCTGGTATCAGGGCGCGTTCATGACCACGGCCTGGAACCTGCGGGACGAGGACACCTTCTGCGGCCTGGTCAATCCCGCCTAGGCTCACCCCGCCCCGGTCAGGTCTGACCAGCGCCACCGGCCGGTGCCCAGCGCCAGGCGCGGGCCGCCGTCGCCGAGCGTCAGCAGGACCAGGCCGGTGACGGTCTGGCGGCGGCAGGCGGCGGGGGCGAAGGCGATCTCCAGCGCGATGGCCTGACGGACGCCCGCGAGGCCCCGGCCCGCCTCGCCCGGCGTCTGGACCCAGTCGCCGTTCCAGACCAGCAGGGCACGGGCGCCCGACGGCAGGGTGGCCTGGGCGCGGGTGGCGGCGGCGACGACGTCGGCGTCCTCGCGGATGGCGTCCTGGATGCGCCGGATCATGTCGCATTGCCCGCCCGAGCCGTCGCCGGACCCCGAGCCCGAGCCGGTGCCCGATCCGGAGCCGGACGCATCGCCCGAACCGGACCCGGCCACAGCCGCGCCGACCAGCTGTCCCGCCGTCAGGCCGACCGCCCTGGAGGCCGGGGGGGCGGGGGTCACGGACGCGACCAGCCGCTCGACCTGCGGCGGCGGCGGGGTGCGGGGCGGTCGCGGTCGGGGGAGTGGCGGGGTCGGTCGGGGCGGCGTCGGCGTCGGGGCCGGATCGACGGTGGCCGCCGCCGGTTCCGAGAGCGATCCAGGGTCGGGCTCCGGCGCCGGTTCGGGCGGGATCACGGGGCGCGGCGGCGGCTCGAGGGTGATCTGGACCACGTTCGCGGGGGCGGGGTCTGAAAAAATCAGCGGGGCGGGTCGGGTCGCCAGCAGCACCAGAAGCAGGGCCAGATGGGCCAGGGCGCTGACGATCGCGCCGGTCGCCCAGGCGCGGTCGCGACGCCGTCGGCGGGACGGGACGGAGGGCGCGTTCTCCGGATTCGGCGTTTGATTTTCGGCACCTGACGGCAAGGCGGGGCACGCGGAGGCGACGCAGGACGCGCCGGGGGAGCCGCCTGCAGACCACCCGGACGCGTCAGGACGATGGCACGCCGGGGGTCGTGTCAGGGCGCGCCGCTTACGGCCAAGCTGCCGGAATCATGCCCCATGCGGGCCATGCGATGGCCCAGCCGTTGCGTCCAATCAGCCTCGCGCGACGTTCGGGACTGGCGCCCCGGCCCCCTCAGGAGACTTTCCTTGCAAACCCTTTCCGTATCCTCGACCCCCCGGCTGGCCCTTCGCGCCCGGCCCGTCCTGATGACCGGCGTCGTCCTGTCGCTGGGACTTCTGGCCAGCGGCTGCGCCACGCGCGGCTTCGTGCGCGACCAGGTCGCGGTGGTGGACGGACGCGTCGACGCGACCGACCAGCGCGTGGCCCAGGTCGAGGGCACGGCCGGTCAGGCGCTGGAGCGCGCCAACGCCGCCCAGGTCCTGGCCGAAGGCAAGTTCATGTACGAGGTCGTCCTGTCGGATGACTCGGTGAAGTTCCCGTCGGACCGCGACGCCCTGTCGCCCGAGGCCGAGCAGCGCCTGGCCGAACTGGCCCAGCGGCTGAAGGCCGAGAACAAGAACGTCTATCTGGAGATCCAGGGCCACACCGATGCGGCGGGTCCGGAATCCTATAACGACGCCCTGGGCGAGGCCCGGGCCGAGGCCGTGCGTCGCTCGCTGAGCCGTCAGGGCATCGCGCTGAACCGGATGGCGACCATCTCCTATGGCGAGGAGGCCCCCGTGGCTGACAACGCAACGCCCGAAGGCCGCGCCCAGAACCGGCGCGTGGCGATCGTGGTCCTGAGCTGATCCCGGCCACATTACCACCTCGTAACTTTGAGACGGCGGCGCGACCGGCCTAGGGTCGCGCCGTCCGTTTTGATCGAGGTCGTCATGCTGCGTTCGCTGCTTCTGGGTTCGTCTTTCGCCGTGCTTCTGGCCGCCGCGCCGATGGCGGCCTCCGCCCAGAACAGTCCGGACATCGCCCCGCCGCCGCTGGAGTTCACGCACCGCGAACTGGCCAACGGGCTGGACGTCTATGCGATGCCGGACGCGACGGCCGGTACCGTCACCGTGACCCTGTGGTACGATGTCGGCGGCAAGGACGATCCGCAAGGCCGCAGCGGCTTCGCCCACCTGTTCGAACACATCCTCAGCCGCAAGACGATCAACCTGCCCTACGGCCAGATCTCGACCATCGTCGAGAACGCGGGCGGGTCGCGCAACGCTTCCACCGGCCAGGACTTCACCAACTACTACGAGACCGTGCCGCCCCAGTATCTGGAGACGATGCTGTGGACCCACGCCGAGCGCATGGCGCGCCCCGTCGTCGACGAGGCGGTGTTCAACGCCGAGCGCGACATCGTCAAGGAGGAGCTGCGCCAGCGGGTCTATGCGCCCCCTTATGGCCGCCTGGGCGTCTTCGTCATCGGCGACAACTCCTATGACCAGTCGATCTATCGCCGGGCGGTGATCGGCTCGATCGAAGAGCTGGACTCGGCCGGGATCGAGGACGCGCGGGCCTTCCACGAGGCCTACTACCGGCCGTCCACCGCGACGATGATTGTGTCGGGCAATTTCGATCCGGCGCAGCTGGACCGCTGGGTCGATCAGTATTTCGCGGGCATCGAGAACCCGGAGCGGCCGCTGCCGGTGCTGGAGCGGCCGGTTTCGGCCCCGCGCACAGAGCCGCGTCTGGTCACCGCCTATGCCCCCAATGTGCCGCTGCCGGCCATCGCCGCCATCTTCCCCGGACCGGACGCGTCCAGCGACGACAACGCCGCCCTCGACGTGATGGGGGCCATCCTGTCGCGCGGGCAGAGCAGCCGGCTGTACCGGTCGCTGGTCTATGACAAGCAGGTCGCGGCCAACGCCTTCATGGGATCGAACGTCGAGGAAGAGGCCGGGGTCGTGACCGCCCAGGTCACCGTCGCCGCCGGCAAGACCGTGGAGGAGGCCGAGGCCGCCCTGAACGCCGAGATCGCCCGCATCCGCGACGAGCCGGTGACGGCGGCGGAACTGGCCGAGGCCCAGACCGAACTGCTGGCCTCGGACCTGCGCCAGCGCGAGACGTCGTCTGGCCGCGCCTTCATGCTGGGTCAGGCCATCGTGGCCGAACACGATCCGCGCGCGCCGGACCAGGCTGTGGCGGCGATCCGCGCCGTGACGATCGCCGACGTGCAGCGCGTGGCGCAGAAATATCTGGACGAAAACGCACGGGTCTCCATCCGCTATCTGGACGACAGCCAGCGGCCCGAGGGCGTCTCCGAGGACAGCTGGAAGAACCCGGCCACCGTGCCGACCTATCTGAGCGTGCCGCCCGCCCTTCAGGCCCCGAACGAACTGCTGCCCGAGGGGCAGCGTCAGGCCCCGCCCGCCCCGGGCGAGGCTCGCCCCAAGGCGGCCCCGGAGATCGCCGAACGAACCCTGTCGAACGGCCTGCGGGTCATTGTGGCCCGGTCGACCGATCTGCCGATCATGAACGCCCAGCTGGTCATCGGCGGCGGCTCGAGCGCCGATCCGGCGGACCGGCCCGGCTTGGCCGACTTCACCGCCAGTCTGGCGTCACAGGGCGCGGGCGGCCGCTCGGCCACCGAGATGGCGCGGGCGCTGGAAGGCGCGGGCGCGAACCTGAACAGCGGGGCGGGCGCGGATTCCTCGACCCTGGCCGTCTCGGCCCCGATCGCCTCGGCCGCGGTGGTGGGCGACATCCTGTCGGACGTGGTGGAGAATCCGGACTTCGCGCCGGCCGAGCTGGAACGCTCGCGCACGCGCACGGTCAACGCCCTGACAGTGGCGCTGCGCCAGCCGGGTCCGCTGGCCAGCCAGGTGCTGACCCGGATCGCCTATGGCGCGGCCCCCTACGGGGCACCGGGAACGGGTACGCCCGCGTCGCTGCGCGCCCTGACCCGCGAGGAGATCGAGGGCTTCCACGATCGCTGGTGGCGGCCCGACAACGCCGCCCTGATCGTGACGGGCGGCATGACGGCGGAGGAAGGCTTTGCCTTCGCCGAACGGACCCTGGGGGACTGGGCCAGGCCTGCGGGCGCGGTGCCGACCGTGGCGAACCGGGCCGGATCCGCGACGGCGCCGCGCATCGTCGTCGTCGACCTGCCGGGTTCCGGACAGGCGGCCGTGGCGGCGGCGGTGCGCGGACCCAACCGGGCCGACCCGAGCTTCTATCCCCTCGCCGTGGCCAATGCCGTCATGGGCGGCGGACAGGGCGGCTATCTGTTCCAGGAAGTGCGCGCCAAGCGCGGCCTGAGCTACGGGGCCGCCTCGTCGCTGGGCGCGCGGTCCGAGGCCGGGCTGATCACGGCCGCGACCCAGACCAAGAACGAGAGCGCGCTGGAGGTGCTGGACCTTGTGCTGGCCCAGTTCGACCGCGTGCGGACCGAGGCCCCGACCGCAGCCCAGGTCACCGACCGCGAGACCTTCGCTGCCGGAAACTTCTCGCGTTCGATCGAGACCACAGGCGGCCTCGGCGGGGTGCTGGCGGAGGCCGTGACGGTCGGCCTGCCTCTGGACGAGGCCGCAGCCTATGCCGAGCGGGTCACGGCGACGACGCCGGAGACCATGGCGGCGGCGACCGGGCTGCTGAACAGCGACCAGGCCTATGTCGTCGTGGTCGGCGACAGCCGCATCTTCATCGACGCCATGCGGGCGGCGCACCCGGATCTGATGCTGATCCCGGCCGCCGATCTGGACCTGGGGAGCCCGACCCTGGGGCTGTGAGACGGTCTCCTCCCTGCGCAAGGCGCGGGGAGGTGGATCCGTAGCGAGGCGGAGGAGACGGAGGGGGTCTGCGTACGGCCAGAACCCCTCCGTCAGCTCGCGAAGGGCTCGCTGCCACCTCCCCATCGCTGCGCGACAGGGAGGAGACGATCAGGCCTGGCGGAAGGCCTTCACCGCGTCCACGGCCGAGCGCACCGAGGCCTCGATGCCGGCCCAGTCGGCGGCCTTGACGGCCGCGTCGGTGATCAGTTTGGAGCCCATGCCGGCGGCGACGATGCCCGCGCCGAACCATTTGGCGATGGAGGCCGCGTCGGGGTCGACGCCCCCGGTCGGCATGATCTTGGTCCAGGGCATGGGGCCCATGACGGCCTTGACGAAGTCCGGGCCGCCGACCGACGCGCCGGGGAACAGCTTGATGATGTCGCATCCCAGGGCGTGAGCTTCGGTGATGTCGCGCACCGAGCCGCAGCCGGGGAAGTAGGCGACCATGCGCCGGTTGCAGACCTGGGCGACCTCGGGGACGAGGGCCGGGCTGACCACGAAGCGGGCGGCGCGGTTCAGGAACATGGCGGCCGTGCCCGCATCCAGCACCGAGCCGATGCCCAGGATGATGTCCGGGTCGGTGCGGGCGATCTCCCGGGCGATGTCAGCGAACAGGTCGACGGCGAAGTCGCCCCGGTTGGTGAACTCGATCACGGGCGCGCCGCCCCGGGCGCAGGCGCGGATGACGTTCAGCGCGACGTCGGGGTCCGCATGGTAGAAGACCGGGCAGACGCCTTGGGCCTGGAGGGCGGTCAGGACGGAGAGGCGGTCGTGCGGCATGTCGGGCTCCGGAAAGGCTGAGCCGGAATCGTCCGGACGCGCCGTTCCGTCAAGTGACGTTGCGTTGCAGCTTCCGGCCTACTGCCAGCGCGTTCCCACGCCGCCGCCCTCGTCCCATTCGCCCCCGGCATCGAGCGCGTCGTCGAAGTCGAGCAGGCGGTCCAGCAGGACGCCGGCCAGCACACCGAGGGCCGCGACGCCCACCAGGGTGGCGACGGAGCCGATGCCGATCTTTTCCGAGCGTGTCAGGCGGCGACGGCCGGAGGAATCGATGATGCGGGATCGTGCGCGGGCCATCAGGCGTCCTCTCTCAGGCGCATGGTCTTTTTGACCTTGGACATGGCGCGGTCGCGGCGCAGGCGCGACAGGTGGTCGATGAACAGGACGCCGTTCAGGTGGTCCAGCTCGTGCTGGAAACAGACGGCATAGAGACCCTCGATCTCTCCCTCAATGCGGGCACCGGTGCGGTCCAGATAGGCGACGCGGACGCGGGCGGGGCGTTCGACCTGGTCGAAATATTCGGGGATGGAGAGGCAGCCTTCCTCGTAGCAGAAGGTCTCGTCCGAGGCCCAGATGACTTCCGGATTGACGAAGAAGCGGGGATTGGGGACGCGGGTCTCTTCCGAGCCCTCCTCGTCTTCGGCGGCGGCTTCAGCCGCTTCGGGTGCCGGGCCGTCGCCCAGATCCATGACCACGACGCGCTGAAGCTCGCCGATCTGCACGGCGGCCAGGCCGATGCCCGGGGCGTCGTACATGGTGTCCAGCATGTCATCCATCAGGGCGCGCACGGCGTCGTCGACGACGGCGACCGGCTTTGACACCTGTTTCAGGATCGCCAGGTCGGCGGTGTTGTCGATGGTCAGGATGCGTCGGATGGCCATGGCCGTCAGGTAGGCGTGGGGGGGCGAAGGGTCAAGTTTGGCGCATGCCGCGCGGGTGTGCTGTAGGAGGGAGCCCATACCGCGAAGGGAGATCGATCATGACCGACCAGCCCACCGTCGGCCGCTTCGACGGCCGCGCGCACCTGCTGCCGGTGCGGGTCTATTACGAGGACACCGACTTCACCGGGGTGGTCTATCACGCCAACTATGTCCGCTATTTCGAGCGGGGGCGGTCGGACTTCCTGCGCGCCATCGGCATCGGCCATGCGCAGCTGCTGGAGGGCGAGGCCCCCATGGCCTTCGTCATCGCGGAGATGAAACTGCACTTCGTCAGACCGGCGCGGATCGACGACGCCCTGACCGTGCGGACCACCTATGACGCGGTGAAGGGGCCGCGGCTGATGATCTCCCAGGTCATCGAGCGGGACGGCGACACGCTGTGCCGGGCCGAGGTGACGGCGGTCTGCATCCACCTGGACGGACGGCCCCGCCGACCGACGAAGGCCCTGGTCGAGGCGGTCGCGCCGTGGCTGGCGTCGGCCTGACGGTTTCGTAACTTGCCGCGCGGGGCGGCACCGCTAGACTCGACGGGACTGTGGGGGAGAATGCGATGACGTCGTCGTCGGACATGAAAATGAGCGGCAGCGCGGTGATCGTCACCTTCCTGCTGTTCGTGCTGCTGATCGGCGGCGGGCTGGTGGGCTGTCCCTATTACAAGGTCTGGGAACGGAAGATGGCCGGCCAGGCCGAGCTGCAATACCAGCAGGGCGCGCGCCAGGCCCTGATCGCCCAGGCGGCGGCCGAGGACGAGGCTTCCATCAAACGGGCCGAGGCGGCGACGCGCCGGGTGCGCGGCTGGGCCGACGCGGCCAAGCGCGGGTGCCAGGACGTGGGGCTGACGAACGACCGCGAATGCATCAACCAGCTGTTGCGGGACGCGGCCACCTATTCCATCGCCAAGGAAGGCCACGAGGGCGTGATCGTCTCGGTCGGCACGCCCGTGTCCGTGGCGGTACAGCCACAGACCGGCGGTCGTCAGGAATAGGCGGTCCCGAACCGCCCGTCCTCCGCTACCCTGCCATAGAACCGCCACCGCCCGTCGCTCGATAGGGCGAAAGACGCACTCAGGATTCCCGCATGACCGTTGCCGAAGTGGCCACCGACGCCTCCATGATGAACCCGGTCACCCTGTTCATGACCGCCGACTGGGTCGTGAAGAGCGTGATGGTGGGCCTGGCCGTGGCTTCGGTCTGGTCCTGGACCATCATCATCGACAAGGCGGTCCGCTTCACCGCCCTGAACCGCCAGGCCGATGCGTTCGAGGCGGCGATCTCGTCCGGCCGGTCGCTGGAAGACGTCGCGGCCCAGGCGGGGCCCCAGCCGACCCACGCCCTGCCGCGCATGCTGGTCGTCGCGCTGGGCGACTGGAAGGAGACGCGCCAGAAGGGACCGATGACCGACACCCAGGGCAACCTGCTGGTCAGCCGTATCGACCGGGCGCTGGATTCCCTGATCGCCCGCGAAGGCCAACGGATCGAGGAGGGTCTGGGGGTCCTGTCGGTCGTGGCCACCGCCTCGCCCTTCATCGGCCTGTTCGGGACCGTCTGGGGCATCATGAACGCCTTCGGGCGGATCGCGGCGGCGGGCAACACCAACCTGACCACCGTGGCCCCGGCCATCGCCGAGGCCCTGTTCGCCACGGCCGTGGGCCTGGCGGCGGCCATTCCCGCCTATATCGCCTACAACAAGTTCTCGATCGACGCGGGCAAGTTCACCGGCCGGCTGGAGAGCTTCGCCGACGATCTGCAGGCGGCCGTGGCACGGCGGCTGGGGTCCAGCACGCCCGCGCCGGTGACCCCGCCGCCGGCCCCGTCGGGTGACATCGCCTACCGCCGGAGCGTCTGAGATGGCGATGGGTGGAGGCGGCGGCGGCGGAGGCGGCGGTCGCGGCCGGGGCCGACGCCGCGCGCGCAAGAAGCCGCTGAGCGAGATCAACGTCACGCCGCTGGTCGACGTGATGCTGGTGCTGCTGATCATCTTCATGATCTCGGCCCCGCTGCTGACCGTGGGCGTGCCGGTCGAGCTGCCCAAGACCGAGGCCAGCGCGGTGGAGACCGACAAGCCGCCGGTGACCGTCTCCATCGATCAGGAAGGCGCGATCTTCGTGGCGCGCGACGAGACGGCCTATGACGCCCTGATCGAGCGGGTCACCGACGCGGCCGGCGACACGGACAAGGAAGAACTGTCGATCTTCGTGCGGGCCGACGGGCGCGCGCCCTATCAGGCCGTGGCGCGGGTCATGGCGCGGCTGTCGGCGGCCGGGTTCACCAAGCTGAACCTGATCACGGACACGGCGGCGGAAAGCTGAGCATGGCCGCGCGGGCACCGTCACCGGCGATCCTGGGCGCGCTCCTGCTGCACGCGGGCGTCGCGGCCCTGTTCCTGCTGCGCTGGCCGCAGGCGGAAGAGGACATCGTGCCGATGGTGTCCTCGGTGCCGGTGTCGATCGTGTCCGAACAGGTGGTCGAGGCCGCCGCGGCCGACAATCCGTCCGAGGAACTGGTGACCGAGGAGGCCGCCACCGCGCCGGTCGAGGCCGAGGTCGCCCCGACTCCGCCCGCGCCGACGCCCCCGACCCCCGCGCCGCCTCCGCCGCGTCCGGCCCCGACGCCGACCCCGCGCCCGACGCCGCCCCGGCCACCCCGCCGCGTCCGACCCCGCCGACGCCCGCGCCGCCGCGTCCGACCCCGCCCCGGCCCACGCCGCCGACCCGTCCGGCCGCCACCCCGCCGCGCGAGACACCGTCACTGGATCTGGACAGCCTGGCCGGGCCACGCCGCCCGGCCGCCACGCCGGGACCCCGTGCGGCGACCGGCCAGCAGGGGGCTGGCCGCGCACCCCAGGCGACCGGGCCGCAGCTGACGGCCATCTTCAACCAGGTCTATCCGAACTGGACCCTGCCCTGCGACATCCCCGGCGCGAACGCCCTGCGGATCGAGATGGACGTGACCCTGTCGGCCGACGGGCGCATCGTCTCAGGGCCGACGCTGCGCAACAGCCGGTCGGACTCGGTCTATCGCGCCGCCGCCGACGGCGCGCTCCGGGCCATCCGCCAGACCGCCCCGTTCGACGTGCCGCAGGGGTTCCCCGGCGGGGCGTTCCGGCCGGTGTTCGTGACCGAACGGGCGTGCCGGAACCGCTAGCCGGGCCCTGACAAACCCTGACACCCGCCCCGGCAAGGATTGCCGTCCCGAAAGTCGCCCCATTCCCCCGCAAGCTGGCGTTTGTCACACGGTCTGGCGATAAGGACCGGGACACTCTCGCCTGCGCCTCAAGGAGACATCGATGCGTCCGAACCTGCTTCTCGGCACCGTGGCGGCCCTCGGCATCCTGGCGACCTCGCTCCAGGCCCAGACCTCCGGCCTGAACGGACCCAGCCGTCAGCAGACCCAGGCCCAGCCGGCCCAGACGGGCGAGCCGATCGAGGTTGAGATCGACCAGGGCGTGCTGCGCCCGTTCCAGATCGCCGTGGCCCCCTTCAGCGGCCAGAACGGTGCGTCCCTGACCGAGGTCCTGTCCGGCGACCTGCGCCGCTCGGGCTTCTTCGAGCCGATCAATCCCGGCAGTTTCATCGAGACGGGCCTGACACTCGCCAATGCACCGAACTTTCCGCAGTGGACCCAGATCGGGGCCCAGGCGGTGCTGTACGGCTCAGTGACGCCGCGTCCGGA
Source organism: Brevundimonas subvibrioides ATCC 15264 (assembly GCF_000144605.1). Lineage (NCBI taxonomy): Bacteria > Pseudomonadati > Pseudomonadota > Alphaproteobacteria > Caulobacterales > Caulobacteraceae > Brevundimonas > Brevundimonas subvibrioides. Next base: position 864,087 of record NC_014375.1, read on the forward strand.
CGGGCGCAACGACTTCGGCTTCCGGCTGTACGATCCGTACCGGCAGTGCCAGCTGGTCAGCTACAACTTCACCGCCACGCCCGAGCAGTGGCGCCGGATCGCGCACAAGATCGCCGACGTCGTCTATGCCCGGATGACCGGCGAGAGCGGCGTGTTCGACACCCGCATCATCTATGTCGCCGAGAGCGGCACCGAGCTGAACCGGCTCAGCCGCCTCGCGATCGTGGATCAGGACGGCTACAACCCCGTTTTCCTGACCGACGGCAGCGAGATCATCCTGACGCCGCGCTTCTCGTCCAATCCGAACGAGATCACCTATATGGCGCTGGGCGAGGACTACAGCCGGATCTACCTCTACAACCTGCAGACCGGGCGGCGCGAAAGCCTGGGCGAGTTCGACGGTCAGGCCCTGGCCCCGCGCTACTCGCCGGACGGCACCAAGGTGGCCTTCTCGATCATCCGCGGCGGCAATACCGACGTCTATGTGATGAACCTGCGCACCCGGCAGCTGTCGCGCCTGACCTCGGACCCCGGCATCGACACCTCGCCGTCGTTTAGCCCCGACGCCAGCCGGATCGTGTTCAACTCCGACCGGACCGGCACGCCGCGCCTGTATGTGATGAACGCCGACGGATCGAACCAGCGCCCGATCAGCCGCGGTGGCGGCAGCTATACGGCCCCGGCCTGGAGCCCGCGCGGCGACCTGATCGCCTTCACCAAGTCGGGCGGCGGACAGTTCGGCATCGGCGTGATGGCGACCGACGGCTCGGGCGAGCGGATGCTGAGCCGGTCCTATTTCGAGGAAGGCCCGTCCTGGGCCCCCAACGGCCGCTACCTGATGTTCTCGCGTCAGACGCGCGGTGGAAACACGAACCTGTGGATGGTGGACCTGTCGGGGCGGGTCATCGCCCAGTCGGGCTATCAGGGCCGGGGCAGCGATCCGGCCTGGTCGCCGCTGCTGGACACTGCGCCGCAGAACCTCGGCACCGGCGGCGCCGACAGCTGCCCGACCTGATATTTATTGACGAAACCCATCGCCGTCGCAGCCTTGTGGTAAGGTTCGCAAACGGCCCGGAACAGACGAAGGAACCCACAGAATGTCCCAGTCCACTGTAGTGAAGATCGCGCTGGTCGGCCTGGCTGCCCTGTCCATGGCCGCCTGCACCCCGCGTCGCCCGGTCACCGGCGCGACGGACGGCACCGGCGGGGCCGTGGCGAACAATCCGGTCTATCCGGGGCCCGGCAACGGCGGCATCGACGGCGGCGCGACCGGTCCGGCGGCGATGGGTTCGGAGCAGGACTTCGTCGTCAACGTCGGCGACCGGATCTATTTCGACCTCGACAGCTATCAGGTCAGCCCCGAGGCCTATCCGCGCCTGGACGCCCAGGCCGCCTGGCTGCAGCGCTATCCGCAGGTCCAGGTCCGGATCGAGGGCAATGCCGACGAACGCGGCACCCGCGAGTACAACCTCGCGCTGGGGGCCCGCCGCGCGGAATCGATCCGCAACTATCTGATCGACCGGGGCGTCCCCGCCGGCCGGATCGACACCATCAGCTTCGGCAAGGAACGCCCGATCGCCCAGGGTGCCAACGAGGACGCCTGGGCCCGCAACCGTAACGGCCACACCGCGATCGTCACCGGCGCGAACTGAGTTAGAGCGCGAACGCGAGCGACCCGGTCGCTCGCTGCTTGAGCGCAGGTTGTCTCCTCCCCGTCGCCCTCGGCGATAGGGAGGGGGACCGCCCGCCTCCTGGCGAGGGGTGGAGGGGCTCTGTAGGCCCCGACCTTGCCCTCTTCAGGAACCCCTCCGTCCCGGCGCTGAAGGCGCGCCGTGCCACCTCCCCATTCGCTGCGCGAACGGGGAGGAGACTTCGGCCTCGACCCTTGCCTCGGCTCCGCCTGCCGGTCAGATTGTGCACTGCACGGTCTGGGGGACCTCATGGTGGATATCGAAGCGACCGGTGGTCTGATTACCGGCGGCATGATCGCGGGCGCGGTCGAAAAGCCGACGGGTCACGCCGGCGAGAGCCACGCCCACACCTGCAGCGATTGCGGCGAGCCGGTCACGGCCAACTTCTGCGCCAACTGCGGTCAGCCGACCCATGTGCACCGGTCCCTGCTGCATCTGGGCGAGGAACTGCTGCACGGCGTCATGCATTTCGACGCCCGCATCTGGCGCACCCTGCCGCTGCTGCTGCTGAACCCCGGCAAGCTGACGCGCGAATGGATCCACGGGAAACGGACGCGCTACGTCTCGCCCCTGGCCATCTTCCTGTTCACCGTCTTCCTGATGTTCTTCGCCCTGAGCTTCGGGGGCGCGCCCGTGGTCGACGAGGAACCGCTGGACGTGCGCATCGCCGCCGCGCGAACGGCCGTGGTCGAGTCCCGTCAGGCCCTGGCGACCGTCGAGGCCGAGACGCCGGCCGACACCCCCGGCCGCGAGGGTATCGTGGCCGGTGCCCGGGGCGCGGTCGCGGGCGCGGAAGGCAGCCTTCAACGGCTGGAAGAAGCCAGGACGGCCGGGCCCCGGGCGGACGGGCTGGAGCCGGGGAGCTGGCAGGCGTCGGTCGCGGACGCGGTCCACAACGGCAACGTCAAGATCGGTTTCGGCGACAAGAAGACCAAGGAGAAGATCCTGCACAAGCTCGCGAACCCCGACTTCGCGGTCTACAAGATCCAGCAGACGGCCTATAAATTCGCCTTCCTCCTGATCCCGCTGTCGATCCCGTTCGTGTGGCTGCTGTTCGCGTGGAAGCGGGGGTTCACCTGGTACGATCACGGGGTGTTCGTGCTGTATTCCCTGACCTTCATCTCGATCCTGACCATGATGATCGGTGTCCTCGGCCGGTGGGACGGATGGTTCACCGGCCTCCTGGGGGTCCTGCTGTTCTTCTCCATTCCCGTGCACATGTTCGCCCAGCTGAAGGGAACGTATGGCCTGTCGGTCTTCTCGGCCCTGTGGCGCACCGTCGTCCTGCTGAACTTCTGCACCATCACGATCGGCCTGTTCCTGACCGCGATCGTGCTGATGGGCCTGACGGGATGATCCGCGGCCTTGCGGCGGCCCCAAATCGATGAAAGCTGTAGCGTCATGAAGAGCCTGCTTACCGTTCGAAATGTCGCCCTGGCCGTCGTCGGCTGCCTGCTGGTCGGAGGGGCCGTCGTGGCCCAGACCCAGCCCCTGCCGCCGGTGCAATGGGACAACCGCCGCCTCGATACGCTGGACCGCAACGTCCGGCGTCTGGAGCGCGCCCTGACCCAGCGGAACAGCCAGGGCGAGCCCGTGCTGGTCGAGCCGGATCCCGAGGTCGTCGCCCTGCAGGGACGGGTGGGGGTCATGGACCGGCGGCTGCGCGACCTGGAGGCCACGGTCCAGCGCGTGAACGGCGATCTGGAGCGGATGACCTTCAGCCAGGACGAGAGCGACCGCGACAACGCCGCCCTGCGGACCCGTCTGGCCGACGCCGAAGGGCGCCTCCAGGCGCTGGAGCGGGCGGCCACCGAAGCCCGCGCCGCGCAGGAAGCGGCGGAGGCGGAAGCCGCCCAGCCCCGCTCCCCGACCGGCGACGCCGCCTCCGATCTGGCGGCGGCCAGGGTGCTGCTGAGCGCCGACCCGGCACGCGGCCGCGCGGCGCTGGAGGCGGTCACGGTGAACTGGCCCGACACCCCTTCGGCGCGCGAAGCCCTGTGGCGGGTCGGCGACGTCATCCGCGCGGGCGGCGATCAGGCGGGGGCGGTGCAGCAGTATGCCCAGGCCCTGCAGGGCTGGCCGACCCAGGCCTGGGCCGGCGAGGTGACGCTGAAGCTCGCGCGCGGGCTGGAGGCGACCAACCGCGATCCGCAGGCCTGCGCGGCCCTGGGCGAATACACCCGGCGCTATGCGGCGACGTCCACGCCGGCGTTGCGCCAGATCGCGGCGGACACCGGCCGGGCGGCGAACTGCCGCTGACCGACAGCCTCGACGCGCGGGTCGGGGCGCGGCTCGACGCGCGGCTGGAACGGAACGTCGACCCCCCGGTCGTCCTGGCCCTGTCCGGCGGCGGGGACTCCATGGCCCTGCTCCACATCGCGGCCGGCTGGGCACGCGCGGCCGGACGACGATTGCTGGCGATCACCGTGGATCACGGCCTGAACCCGGATGCCGCGGCCTGGAGCCGTCGCTGCGCGGAGGCGGCGCGGGCCGTCGGGGCGGACTGGGTCGAGCGCCGCTGGGAGGGGGACAAGCCCGCCACCGGCCTGCCCGCCGCCGCCCGCCACGCCCGCCATGCCCTGATCGCGGAGGCCGCGCGCGACGCGGGCGCGAAGGTCGTGCTGATCGCCCATACCGCCAACGACATCGCCGAGAGCGACTGGATGCGGGCGCGGGGGACGATGCTCGGAGGTCTGCGGGAGTGGTCGCCCAGCCCGGCGTGGCCGGAGGGGCGGGGTCTGATGCTGCTGCGGCCCATGGTGAATGAGCGGCGGGAGGACCTGCGGGGCTGGCTGCGGTCCGCCGGCGAGGGCTGGATCGAGGATCCAGGGAATGAAGGGTTTGGGAGGGGCAAAGCTCGTCGTGCACTGCTCCCTCTCCCAGAAGGAGAGGGCTTGAGCGTCCTGGAGCGAAGCGACTGGGAACGCGAAAGGGTGAGGGGTTTGGCCCTTGCCGGGTCGCACCGTAACCCCTCACCCTTTCGGCTGAAGGCGCATCGCTCCGCTCTGCGAGCCTCAAGCGCTCTCCCACTGGGAGAGGGATTCATTTGGGCAGGCGAAGCTTTGGCCATGAACCTGCTCTGCGCGGCGGGGCACGATCGTCTGCCCCGGAGCGAGCGGCTGGCGGCCCTCGCGGACCGGCTGGCCGGAGGCGACCCTTTCACAGCGACCCTGGCGGGGGCGAGGATCGAGGCTTCGCCCGATCGCATGATCATCGGCCGGGAGGCGGGTGAGCTTAAGCGGCGGCCGCCCGGGCCGCTGGCCCTTGATACGGACACCCCCGCCGTCTGGGACGGCCGCTATGAGATCACGGCCTGTGCGGCCGGCTGGAGTGTCGTTCCGGCGCTCGGGCGTTTGAACCGGCTGTCGAAGGCCGACCGCGCTCTCGCCGACACCGTGCCCCCCTGGGGCCGGGGCGCGCTGCCGGTCCTGATCCGGGACGGATCGGATGCGCCGGTTCTTGCATGGCGCGAGGCCGAGGTCCGGGCTCTTGCGCCGCGCCGCCTGTCATTGGCTCTGGGCGAAACGACGCAGGAATGCGACCTTCACGGAACGATCCATGGCGAAACCCCGCCGCCTGACCTATTTTGAATTTCGAGACGTCAAACCCCGGCCGGATCCCTGTCCGGCGACCTAGGAAATCGAAGCGATGAACCTGCGTAATATGGCGATCGGAGGCGTGATCCTGCTGGGCCTGCTCGCCGTCTATGCCGCGATCAGCCAGAACAACGGCATGGCCATGCCTGGCGGAACCGCCTCGGCCGCCCGACCCGTGACGATCACCTATTCCCAGCTGAACGACCAGGTCGCGCAGGGCGAGGTCAAGTCGGTGGTCATCTCCGGCGATCAGGTCACGGGCCTGTACAAGAACGACAACCGCTTCACCGCCGTCGTTCCGATCTCGGACAACCAGCTGGCCGCCCGTCTGGACGCCGCCGGCGTCGACGTCGGTGCCAAGACGATCCGTCAGTCGGTGTGGATGAGCGCCCTTCTGGGCCTGCTGCCGATCCTGCTGCTGATCGGCGTCTGGGTCTTCTTCATGCGCCAGATGCAGGGCGGGGCCCGCGGGGCCATGGGCTTCGGCAAGTCCAAGGCCAAGCTGCTGACCGAGCACAAGGGTCGCAAGACCTTCGAGGACGTCGCCGGCGTGGACGAGGCCAAGGAAGAACTGCAGGAGGTCGTCGACTTCCTGAAGGACCCGGGCAAGTTCCAGCGTCTGGGCGGCAAGATTCCCAAGGGTGCCCTGCTCGTGGGCCCCCCCGGCACCGGCAAGACCCTGCTGGCCCGCGCCGTCGCGGGTGAGGCGGGCGTACCCTTCTTCTCCATCTCCGGCTCGGACTTCGTCGAGATGTTCGTCGGCGTCGGCGCGTCGCGGGTTCGCGACATGTTCGAACAGGCCAAGAAGAACGCCCCCTGCATCATCTTCATCGACGAGATCGACGCCGTCGGTCGTCACCGGGGCGCGGGCCTGGGCGGGGGCAACGACGAGCGCGAACAGACGCTGAACCAGCTGCTGGTCGAGATGGACGGGTTCGAGGCCAACGAAGGCATCATCCTGATCGCCGCCACCAACCGCCCCGACGTCCTGGATCCGGCCCTGCTGCGTCCCGGCCGCTTCGACCGTCAGGTCGTGGTGCCGAACCCCGACGTCTCGGGCCGCGAGCGCATCCTGCGCGTCCACATGAAGGACGTGCCCCTGGCCGCCGACGTCAACGTCAAGACGATCGCGCGCGGTACGCCGGGCTTCTCCGGCGCCGACCTGGCCAACCTGGTCAACGAGGCCGCCCTGATGGCGGCCCGCAAGGACCGTCGCATGGTCACGCACCGCGACTTCGAGGACGCCAAGGACAAGGTCATGATGGGCGCCGAGCGCAAGTCGATGGCCATGAACGAGGAGGAGCGCCGCCTGACGGCCTATCACGAGGGTGGCCACGCCATCGTCGCCATGAACGTCAAGATGGCCGACCCGGTGCACAAGGCGACCATCGTCCCGCGCGGCCAGGCCCTGGGCATGGTGATGCAGCTGCCGGAAGGCGACCGCTATTCCATGAAGTACCAGCAGATGGTCGACCGGATCGCCATCATGGCCGGTGGCCGCGTGGCCGAGGAGATCATCTTCGGCAAGGAGAACATCACCTCCGGCGCATCGTCCGACATCCAGCAGGCGACCAAGCTGGCCAAGCGGATGGTGACCCAGTGGGGCTTCTCCGACGTGCTGGGCACGGTGGCCTATGGCGAGAACGAACAGGAAGTCTTTTTGGGTCACTCGGTCGCCCGCAGCCAGAACATCTCGGAAGAGACCGCCCGCACCATCGACGCCGAGGTCAAGCGTCTGGTCACGTCGGGCTGGGACGAGGCCCGCGAGATCCTGACCCGCAAGGCCGAGGACCTGGAAAAGCTGGCCCAGGCCCTGCTGGAGTACGAGACCCTGTCGGGCGAGGAGATCAAGGACCTGCTGGAGAAGGGCGCGGCCCCGAACCGCGACGAGAACAACTTCCCCAACGCCGGGCCCTCGGTCTCGGTGCCGGTAACGCCGGTGTCGGAAGGCGTGACGGTCGTCGCCTCGGACCAGCATCCGACGGTTCACTGAGCGTCGAATCCGCTAAGAGAGGGGGCGCGTCCGCATCGGGCGCGCCCCCTTTTTCGTTTTGGACGGACCGTAAACGCATGGCGCCGATGGTTGTCGATCCCGGCCGGGTGCGGGCCTTCACGGATGCGGAGGCCTTCCACGACTGGCTGGGCGATCACCACGCTACTGAGCCCGAGGTCTGGATCCGGGTGTTCAAGGTCGCGTCCGGCACCCCCAGCGTGACGTGGAAAGACGCAATCCCGGTCGCCCTGACGTGGGGCTGGATCGACGGGGTGCGCAAGAGCCTGGACGACGCCAGCTTCCTTCAGCGCTTCACCCCGCGCGGCCCCAAAAGCAGCTGGAGCGAGATCAATGTAACCCACGCCGAGCGCCTGATCGCCGAAGGGCGGATGCAGCCTGCAGGCCTGAAGCACGTCGAGGCGGCGAAGGCCGACGGCCGCTGGGAGAAGACCTATCGGGTGAAGGACGCCACCGTCCCCGACAATCTGATGACGGCCATCGCGGCCGATCCCGCTGCGCTTGCGACCTTCCAGACCCTGACGTCCCAGAACCGGTTCGCCCTGATCCACCGCACCAGCAGCCTCAAGACCGAGGCGGGGCGGCAGAAAGCCATCGCGCGGTTCGTCGCCATGCTGGGGCGCGGCGAGACCATCCATCCGCAGGCGAAATCCGAATGACTCGCCCCCGCGTCATGGGCATCCTCAACGTCACGCCCGACAGTTTCTCGGATGGGGGGCGGCATGCCTCCGTCGAGGGCGGGCTGGCCCAGGCGATGAAGCTGATCGGGGACGGGGCCGACATCCTGGATATCGGGGGCGAGTCGACGCGTCCGGGGGCGGAGCCGGTCCCGGCCGACGAGGAGATCGCGCGCACACTCCCGGTCATCGAGGCGGTGCACGCGCGCTGGCATGGCCCCATCAGCATCGACACGATGAAGCCCGAGGTCGCGCGCGCGGCCATGGCGGCGGGGGCCACGATCTGGAACGACGTGACGGCCCTGACCTTCTCTCCCGACAGCCCGGCGGTCGCGGCCGACCTGGGGTGCGAGGTCGTGCTGATGCACATGCTGGGCGAGCCACGATCGATGCAGGTCGAGCCGCGCTATGACGACGTCGTGGCCGAGGTGACCGCCTATCTGGCCGAACGGGCCCGGGTGGCCGAGGCGGCGGGCGTGTCGCGGGGCCGGATCACGCTGGATCCGGGGGTCGGGTTCGGCAAGACGATCGAGCACAATCTGGCGCTGATCGCCGGGCTGGGAGACCTGGTCCGGACCGGCTATCCGGTGCTGATGGGAGCCAGTCGCAAGCGGATGATCCGGAACATCGACCCGTCGGCGGTCGAGGCGGGGGACCGGCTGGGCGGTTCGCTGGCCATCGCGCTCGACGCGGCGGCACGGGGGGCCTCAATCGTCCGCGTCCACGACGTGCGCGAGACGGTCCAGGCTTTGGCCATGCAGGCGGCGATCGGGGGAGCGGCGTCGTGAGGGGCCGGGTCCTGATCATCGCGGGGTCCGATTCCGGCGGCGGGGCCGGCATCCAGGCCGACATCAAGGCGGTGACCGCCCTGGGCGGCTATGCGGCCACAGCCATCACCGCGATCACGGTGCAGAACACCCTGGGCGTCCACGGCGTCCATCCTCTGCCGCTGGATCTGATCGAGGCCCAGGCGCGGGCCGTGCTGGACGATATCGGGGCCGATGCGATCAAGACCGGCATGCTGGGATCGGTCGCGGTGGTGGAGCGTGTGGCGGCGATCCTGGACAGCAGCGACGCGGTCGCCGTGGTCGATCCGGTCATGGTGGCCAAGGGCGGCGCGGCCCTGCTGGACGAGGATGCCGTCCAGGCGGTCCGGTCGCTGATGATCCCGCGCGCGGGCCTGCTGACGCCCAATGCCCCGGAGGCCGAGGCCCTGACCGGACTTCCGGTCGTCGATCTGGACGGGCAGCGGCGGGCGGGCGAGGCGCTGCTGACGCTCGGCGCGCGGGCGGTGCTGATGAAGGGGGGGCATGTGCCGGGCGAGACCGTCGTCGACCTGCTGCTGACGCCGCGCGGCGAGACCCTGCTGGAGGGCGAGCGCGTCGACACGACCTCGACGCACGGTACGGGCTGCACCCTGGCCAGCGCGATCGCGGCCGGGCTGGCGCTGGGGCGGCCGCTGGAGGTCGCGGTGGCGGAGGGCTGGGCCTATGTCGCCGAGGCGATCCGGCGCGCCCCGGGACTGGGCCGCGGGCACGGGCCGCTGGACCACGGATGGCCGCTGCGGGACGCGATGGCCCGGGGCGGGCGATGAGCGATCTGGAGGCCCGGCTGGCCGCGATCGTCCGCGCCGACAACGGACTGATGCATGTGCTGACCGTGGTGCGGGCGCAGGATCTGCCGGACTGGCGGATCTTTTCGGGTGCGGTCTATCAGGCGGTGTGGAACACCCTGACCGGACGCCCGGCGGGCTATGGGCGCAAGGATTTCGACCTCGGCTATTTCGACCCGGACACGTCGTGGGATGCCGAGGACGTGGTCATCAAACGGATCGCCGCCGCCTTCGACCAGCCTTTCGCCAGCACCGTCGAGGTGCGCAACCAGGCCCGGGTGCCGATCTGGTTTCCCGCCCATTTCGGCGAGCCCTACGACCCCATCGCCTGCACCGACGAGGCGCTGGAGCGGTTCGTGGCCCCCGCGTTCGCGGTCGGCATCCGGCTGGAACCGGACGACACGATCAGCATCGCCGCGCCGCTGGGCCTCGAGGACATGTTCGGCCTGATCCTACGGCCCAATCCGAACCGGGGCGTGGCGAAGGATTGGGGCCGGGTGGTCGAGAAGCTGACGACGCGGTGGCCTGAACTGACCGTGCGGGGAGGAGACGCGACCTGATGCGCCAGTGGACCATCGACGCCTTCGCTGACCGCCCGTTCACGGGCAACCCGGCCGCCGTGGTGGAGCCGTTCGAGGCCTGGCCGTACGACGGCTGGATGCAGGCGCTCGCCGCCGAGAACAATCATTCCGAGACCGCCTTTCTGCGCCGGAGCGCCGATCCGGCGCGGCTCGACCTGCGCTGGTTCACCCCGGCGACGGAGGTGCCGCTGTGCGGGCACGCGACGCTGTCCGCCGCCCATGTGCTGTTCGCCGAGCTCGGATCGCAGGCCGGGACCCTGACCTTCGACACCGCCGCCGGGCCCCTGACGGTCCGCCGCCGCGGTGACGGCTACGAGATGGACTTTCCGGTCGATCCGGTCACGCAGGTCGACACGCCGCCGGGTCTGGCCGAGGCCCTGGGGGCCGAGCCGGTCGAGGTCTGGGCCAGCCGGTATCTGATGGCGATCATGGCCGATGCGGAGACGGTGCGCACCCTGACGCCCGACAGCCGGGCGCTGCTGGCGTTCGGAGACGGGGCGCTGGAGCGAGGTCAGGTGATCGCCTGTGCGCTGTCGGACCGGAGCGACGTCGATGTGGTGGACCGCTTCTTCGGCCCGGGTTGCGGCGTGGAAGAGGATCCGGCGACGGGCTCGGCGCGGTGCGGGTTGATGCCCCTGTTCGCGAACCGGCTGGGTCGGCAGACGGTGCGGTTCCTGCAGGCCTTTCCGGGGCGGGGCGCGACGTTCGAATGCGCACTGGCGGGGAACCGTGTGCTGATCCGGGGGCAGGCCGTCACGGTGATGGAGAGCGTGCTGCGGCTCTGACGGGCACGGAAAAGGGCGCGACCCCTGCGGATCGCGCCCCTGTTCATCGAAACCGTCCGCCTCAGCCGCGACGGTTGTCGCGGTCGCGGCGTTCGATGCGGATCTGGGCCGACAGGCGGTCGAAGCGGCGGTCGAGGTCCGAGCGCTCCCAGGCCGTCAGGCCGCCACGGCGATAGTTGGCCTCCAGGCGCAGCAGGCCGTTGAAGTCGCTGCGCAGGCGGGTGGCCTCACGACGGCTCAGCGCACCGTTGCGCACGCCCTGGTCGATGCGGCGGTCCAGGTTGGCCTGACGCGCGTTGATCGCCTGCCAGTTGCCGTAACCGGCATTGGCGTACGGAGCCGGACGGCCGTGGGACTGGGCGGCGGCGGGCAGGGCGGCAGCCGAGACGGCGGCCAGGACGAGGGCGGGAACGAGCAGCTTCTTCATGGGATCACTCCGTCACTGAAATCACCGCAACCGGACTGGCTGCGTTGACCTGATGAAAGCTGATCGCGGCTGAGCGGGTTCTGAACGGCCCGTGTCAGGGACCGTTCATCCGCGAGGCGCAGACGGTTTCGCGTGCGGTTAAACCTGTCTAAGCTGCGCGTTCAGCCGCCGTTCACGGGCGATCCGTCAGATAGCGTCCCATGTCCCGCGTCTCCGCCATCCTCCTTGCCGCCCTGATCGCCGCAGCGCCCCTGAGCGCGGCCGCACAGGATCGTGGCGGCTTCCGCGGCGATCGCGATCGTAACGGCGATCGCGGCGAGATGCGCGAGCGCCGCCAGATGAGCGTGACCGAAGCGCAATCGATCGCCCAGGGCCGGGCGGGCGGTGCCCGCTTCGTCGGCTATATGGGCCAGCGCGGCAACAGCCATGTATTCCGCTTCGAGCGCGACGGTCGTGTCATGGACATCTCCGTCGACGCCGGCGGCTGAGAATAGGACGAAACGATGCGTGTTCTGCTTGTCGAGGATGACGCCGACCTGTCGCGCCAGCTGAAGATGGCGCTGGGCGACGCCGGCTATGCCGTCGATCACGCCGCCGACGGCGAGGAAGCCCATTTCCTGGGCGATACCGAACCCTATGACGTCGTGGTTCTGGACCTGGGCCTGCCCAAGATCGACGGGGTGTCGGTGCTGGAGCGCTGGCGGCGCGACGGCAAGACGACGCCGGTGCTGATCCTGACGGCGCGCGGAGCCTGGTCGGACAAGGTGTCCGGCTTCGACGCCGGGGCCGACGACTATCTGACCAAGCCGTTCCATACCGAGGAGCTGCTGGCGCGTCTGCGGGCGTTGCTGCGGCGTTCGGCGGGGATCGCCTCGGCGACCCTGTCGTGCGGCGGCCTGCGGCTGGATCCCAAGGCGGCGCGCGCCACCGTGAACGGCGAGCCGCTGCGTCTGACGTCGCTGGAGTACCGTCTGCTGCACTACATGATGATGCATCAGGGCCGCGTCATCAGCCGGACCGAGCTGGTCGAACACCTGTACGACCAGGACTTCGACCGCGACTCCAACACGATCGAGGTCTTCATCGGCCGTCTGCGCAAGAAGGTCGGGTCCGACCGGATCGAGACCGTGCGCGGGCTGGGCTATCGTCTGACGCCGCTGACCGGCGAGTCCGAGGCCGCGTGAGCCCCGAGCCGGGGGTCGACACACCGTCCTGGGGTCGCTGGTTCGGCCGACCGGGCCGCAGCCTGACGCGACGGCTGATCTGGCTGGCCTCGGGCTGGATCGTCATGGCCCTGATGCTGACCGGCTGGATGCTGACCGGTCAGTATCAGGAAAGCGCCTTCCGGCGGCTGGGCAACGTTCTGTCCAACACCATCGACGACGTCGTGATCGCCAGCGTCGCCGCGCCCGAGGGGGTCACGGTGGCCGAGATCAAGGACGGACGCACGCTGCGGGGGCTGTCGGGCAAATACTGGCAGATCGCCGAACTGACCGCGGACGGGCGGATGCGGGTTCTGGTGCGGTCCCCCTCCCTGGCGGGCGAGAGCCTCTATGCCGACAGCGAACTGCCCGCGCGTCTGCAGGCATCGCTGGGGGCGCTGGTGAGCTACAACGACCCCGGCGTCCTGCCGGACGGCAGCCAGCCCCTGCGGATCGCGGCCAGCATGAAGACCCTGCCGGGGCGGACCCAGCCCCTGGTCTTCATGGCCGGGATCGACCGGTCCGACATCGAGATGGACACGCGCCAGTTCGCGACCTTCACATGGACCGCGCTGCTGATCCTGGGGATCGGGCTGGTGATCGCGGTGTTCCTGCAGGTCCAGATCGGCCTGCGGCCCCTGTTCGACCTGCGCAACGAGATCGCCGACGTGCGGAAGGGCCGCGCCGCCCGGATCGCGCGCGACTATCCGACCGAGATCCAGCCCCTGGCCGAACAGGTCAACCGGCTGCTGGACCACAATCAGGAAGTGGTGGAGCGCCAGAGGACTCACGTCGGCAACCTTGCCCATGCCCTGAAGACGCCGCTGTCGGTCATGCTGGCCGAGGCGGAGAGCGATCCGACCCCGCTGGCCGGTGTCGTGCGCCGCCAGTCCGAGATCATGAAGGGCCAGGTCGACCACCACCTTCGCCGCGCCCGCGCGGCCGCCCGGGCCCAGGGTCTGGGCGAACGCACCCCCGTCGGCGAGGTCATCGACGAACTCGCCGTGATGCTGGAGCGGGTGTTCCAGTCCAAGGGCGTCGAGATCGACTGGCGCGCCCCGGACGAACTGGCCTTCCTCGGCGAGCGCCAGGACCTGCAGGAGGTGCTGGGCAATCTGATGGAGAACGCCTGCAAATGGTCGAACCGCCGGGTTCGTGTCTCCGCCGGGGGCAGCGGATTGGGCCAGATGATCGCCGTGGTCGAGGACGACGGTCCCGGACTGCCCGCCGACCAGCGCGACGAGGTCATGAAGCGCGGTGCCCGACTGGACGAGGAGGCTCCCGGGTCAGGCCTGGGCCTGGCAATCGTGGAGGACCTGACCCGGGCCTATGGCGGGCGCCTGACGCTGGCGGCGAGCGACCTGGGCGGGCTGAAGGCGGTGCTCGAACTGCCGGCCGCCGAGGCGTGACATCGTCGCTTCCGGATTCTTAACCTAGAGCATTCACCGTGCTGCGAAGGCGGGGTTCGTCCTGTCCGTCGGAGATCAGAATGGCCGAACTCTCGGTCGCCCATCGTGCCGTGCTCGCCCAGATGCTGGAGCGGGTGCCCGACAGTGTCCTGAAGACGCTGTCGATGGCCGTTGGCCAGATGCCGGGCGAGCGGGCCCGCGCGCTGAGCCAGATGCTTGCCGACGAGACGACCGACCGGCGCCGCCGCGCATTCGCCTTCGCCCCCATGCTGCCGATGTTCCGACCGCGCCCCGACGGGGTCGCGTCGCTGACCTTCCCCTCCGCGGTGCTGCCCCGGCTGTGGAAGGCCGCCGCCGCCAAGGAGCCGGCGCTGCTGACCCGCTTCGACGACATCCGGTACCGCGAACAGGACGCCGATGTCGTGGCCGTGGCCAACCGCTTCTGCGTGGCTGCTTCCGGCGTGATCCGCGATCAGCCCGACATCATCTGGCCGGCGGCGGGATGGGATCCGGCCGCGCGCGACGAGGGTCTGCGCGAACTGGCGGCCTGTTTCGATCTGGCCGTCCTGGCGCGCCGCGGCATCGTGGCGCTTCCGGCCCTGATCCTGCGGCCCAGCGAAGACCAGCTGGCCGAGCTGCGTCTGATGATCCGCGACGGCGCCGAGATCGCGCCCGACGGCGGACCGCGCCTGCTCGAGATCCTGTTCGCCCATCTGGGCGAGGCGGCGTTGATCCTGCGTCTGGTGATCCATTCGTCCCGAGCCGCGGGCAAGGAAGGCGTGCTGTCGGAATCCGAGATGGCCGTCTTCGTGGACCGCCTGATCGGCGAGGTCGAGGCCCGGGTGGCCCGGATCGCCGCCTTTAGGCCCGGACGCGCCGGCGCAGCCCCGGAGGCCGGCCTGAAGGCCGACATCGCCTGGTGCGGCGAGACCCTGGCCGAGCTTGACCGGACCTTCCAGCTGGATCCCGACGGCGCGTGGGGCAAGTCGGCGCGGGAGGCGCGGATCCGCATCAACCGCACCCTGTCGGCCACGCTGAAGTCGACCGAGAAGGCGCTGGAGAAGATCATGCCGACCCGCCGGGTCCAGACGACCGGGCGCATGACGCGCGAGGTCGCCGCCCTGGACCAGCTGGCCGGACCGGAAGCCGTCGAGACGGCACGCGTGATGCTGACGCTGGTCGGTGCCATCCGCAGCTCGGCCCAGGTCTTCGGCTGCGAGTCCCTGCGCTACCAGCTGGTCCAGTCGGTGATCGAGCGGGTCACCATCTACGTCGATCTGGTCGTCGAGGTCATCAATGCGGGCGAGGCACCGGACAACCGCGCAGCGCTGAACCTGATCGAGACCCTGGCGCGCCTGCTGCTGCTGATCGATGCGACCGACGCGGCCAAGACCGCGCGTCGCAGGGCGGCCGCCGCCAGCGCCGCCCTGACCGCCGCGACACCTGAGACCTCGCCCCGCGCGGCGTGATCCGCTAAGCCGCTCGCATGATCGTTTTCTGGACGCTGGCCGGGCTCGCCACGGCGCTCGCGGGCTGGCTGGTGCTGACCGCCGCCCGACAGGGGCTGACGACGGTTCCCGCGTCGTCCGACACGGCCTCGGCTGAGCTGGCGGAGCTGGACCGGCTGAAGGGGCGCGGCCTGCTTGACGACGACGCCTATGCCAGTGCCCGTGCCGAGGCTGGTCGTCGCCTTCTGGCCGATGCGGGACCCGAGCCGGTCATCCAGGTCGGGGGCCGGGACCGGACCATCGTGATGTCGGCGCTGGTGGTTACGGCCGCGGTGGCGCTGGGCCTTTATTTCGTGTTCGGCGCGCCGGGCCTGCCGGACCAGACCTATGAACGCCGGATCGACGAATGGACCGCCTCGCCCGAGACGCTGGACGCAGCCCAGATGGCGGCCGTCCTGACCCGCGCCGTGAAGCGCGATCCCGGCAACCACACCGCCCTGACCATGCTGGGGGCCGCGCGCTTCCAGGCCGAGGACCCCATCGGCGCGGCCTCGGCCTTCCGCCGGGCGCTGGAGATCCGGCCGGACGATGCGCAGAGCTGGTCCCGGCTGGGCGAAAGTCTGGTCCGCGCCAACGACGGTACGGTGGGCTCCGATGCCGAGGCCGCTTTCGTGCAGGCCGTGCGCCGTGACCCCGATCAGCTGGGCGCGCGCTTCTTCCTGGGCCAGGCGGCCCTGGCGCGTGGCGACCAGGCCCTGGCGCAGGAAATGTGGGGGCCGCTGATCGCCGTGCTCGACCCCGCCGACCCCCGTCGGGCGGGTCTCGCGGCCCAGCTGGCAGCGGCGGGATGACCCGTTGGAGCCAGGCGCGGGCGGGTCTATACGCGGCATCCTGTTGTGATCTGACCGGTATCGCGCATCCATGAGCTGGCTTCCAAAATCGCCCAAGGCCCGGCGTCGTCTGTGGGTCGTGGCGGCCGCCGCCCCCGTGCTGGCGTTGGCCGTCGGCCTGTCGCTATGGGCCATGCAGGACAGCGTCACCTTTTTCTTCTCGCCGTCGGAAGTGACCGAGCAAAAGGCCCCGACCGGCCGGGTCATCAGGCTGGGTGGCCTGGTCGAGACCGGCAGCGTCCAGATGCACGGGGCCGACGTTAGCTTCGCCGTCACCGACAACAAGGCGACCACGCGGGTCATCTACCGCGGTGACCTGCCCGACCTGTTCCGCGAGGGGCAGGGGGTCGTGGCGCAAGGGTCTTTCCAGGCGGACCGGACCTTCCACGCCGACACCGTCCTGGCCAAGCACGACGAGCGCTATATGCCGCGCGAGGTCTCCGACCGGCTGAAGGCCGACGGCGAATGGCGGCCCGAGGGTGAGGCCCCGGCCCGGGCACCGACGGGGTCCAGCAGCCTGTGATCGTTGAATTCGGGTCCTTCTGCCTGGTCCTGGCCCTGGCCCTGTCGGTGCTGCAGACGGGGCTGTCCACCGCCGGACGCATGCGGCGCAGCCCGCTGCTGGCCGGGGGGGCGGAAGGCGCCGCGCTCGCCGCCGCCGGGGCCGTCGCCCTGGCCTTCGGCGCGCTGATCTTCGCCTTCGCGACGTCCGACTTCTCGGTCGCGAACGTGGCGTCCAACAGCCACACCGACAAGCCGATGCTCTACAAGGTCGCCGCCGCCTGGGGCAGCCACGAGGGGTCGCTGGTCCTGTGGTGCCTGGTCATGACCGTATTCGGGGCCGCCCTTACGCGGGCGCGCGGCCTGCCGTTCGGCCTCAAGACCTCGTCCGTGGGGGTGCAGGGTGCCCTGGGCGCGCTGTTCCTGGCGTTCGCCGTCTTCACCTCGAACCCCTTCAGCCGGCTGGACCCCGCCCCGATCCAGGGGGCGTCGCTGAACCCGCTGCTGCAGGACCCGGCTTTGGCCTTTCATCCGCCGCTTCTCTACATGGGCTACGTCGGGTTTTCGGTGACCTTCTCCCTGGCCGTCGCCGCCCTGATCGAGGGCAAGGCCTTCTCCGGCTTCTGGCCCGCATGGGGCCGCTGGGTCCGGCCCTGGGCCCTGGCCAGCTGGGTCTTCCTGACCGGCGGGATCACTCTGGGGGCCTTCTGGGCCTATTACGAACTGGGCTGGGGCGGCTGGTGGTTCTGGGACCCGGTCGAGAACGCCTCCTTCATGCCTTGGCTGGCCGGCGCGGCCCTGCTGCACTCGGCGGTGGTGACCGAGCGGCGCGGGGCGCTGGCGGGCTGGACCGTGTTCCTGGCGCTGCTGGCCTTCAGCTTCTCCATGCTGGGGGCCTTCCTGGTCCGTTCCGGCGTCCTGACCAGCGTCCACGCCTTCGCCGTCGATCCCGAGCGCGGCATGATGCTGCTGGGCATCCTGGGCTTCACGGCCGGGTCCGCCTTCGCCCTGTTCGCCTGGCGCGCGCCGCAACTGAAGGGCGGGGGCATGTTCGCGCCGGTCAGCCGCGAGGGCGCGCTGGTGCTGAACAACCTGTTCCTGACCGTGGCGGCCGTGACCGTGCTGCTGGGCACCCTGTATCCGCTGATCCTCGAGGCGGCGACGGGCGCGACGATCTCGGTCGGCCCACCCTATTTCGCCCTGACCTTCACGCCCCTGATGCTCGTAGCCTTCCTGATCCTGCCGGCCGGGCCTCTGCTGGCCTGGAAGCGGGGCGACGCGAAGGGCGCGATCCAGCGTCTGGCCGTCGCCGGGGCCCTGGCCATCGGGGCCGGGTTCGTCGGCTGGCTGGCCTTCGAGCCGAAGAAGGCCCTGGCCGCCGGAGGTCTCGCCATCGGGGCCTGGCTGATCTTCGGCGCGCTGGCCGAGGTGATCGAGCGGGTGCGCCTGTTCAAGGTCCCGCTGGGCGAGGTCCTGCGCCGCGCGCGGGGCCTGCCCCTGGGGGCGTGGGGCATGACGCTGGCCCATGCCGGGCTGGGCGTTTTCGTTCTGGGGGCCGTGATCGAGACCGGGTTCAAGGTCGAGGCCGCTGCGCCCATCTCCATCGGCCAGACCGTGACGGCCGGGCCGTGGCGCGTGTCGCTGGACAAGGTCGAGGTCGTCGAGGGGCCCAACTATCTGGCGGAGCAGGGCACGCTGACGGTGTCCCCGGTCAGGCCCGGTCCTGCGGCCCGGACCGTCACGGCCGAGCGTCGCTTCTTCCCGGCGGGCGGCCAGACGACGACCGAGGTCGGTCTGGATTTCCGGGGGCTGGACGACGTCTATGTGGTCATGGGCGAGCGCCGGGCGGGCGCGCAGGGCCAGAACGCCTGGAGCGTGCGGGTGTACTTCAATCCCTGGGCGCGGCTGATCTTCCTGGGGCCGTTCATCATGGCGCTGGGCGGGGTGCTGAGCCTGTTCGACCGTCGGCTGCGGCTGGCCATCGGAGGGCGCAGGAAGGCGGTGGCGGCATGAGGACGTTGCTGGCCGGTTTTGCGGCCCTGACCCTTCTGGCCAGCCCTGCCTTCGCCGCCGAACCGGCCGCCGCGCCCGATCGCCCCTTGCCCGATGCCGCGCAGGAGGCCCGCGCCCAGGCCCTGTTCAAGGACGTGCGCTGCGTCGTCTGCCAGCACGAATCGATCGCCGACAGTCCCGCGGGCATCGCCGGCGACATGCGTCAGAGGATCCGCGAGGAGATTGCCTCGGGCGATACCGACGCTGCGGTGCGCGACGACCTGGTGCGGCTGTACGGCGACTACATCCTGTTCACCCCGCCGGTGCGCGGGGGGACATGGCTGCTGTGGTTCGGCCCCCTGCTGCTCGTGCTGCTGGGCGCGGCGGCCCTGATCGCCTTCGGGCGGCGCAAGGCTGTGGAGTCGGCACCGCTTTCGCCGGACGAGGAGCGCCGGCTGGCCGATCTTCTCCAGTCTGAAACGGTTCGCCCTGATCCTGACGCAACCGCGCCTCACGACGGGCGCTAGGCAGGTAGAAGCGTCGAACAGCGATGGTTGGCGAAAGCCGCCATCGTCCTATATCCAAAGGCGAAACGGATGCCCGCAAGGGGTCCAATGAAGGATCGCAACAGACCGATGATGAAGCGCAAGGAATTCATCCTGGGGGCCGCCGTTGGCCTGACCTTCGCCGCCGCGGCGACCGCCGGGGGGGTGATCGACTGGCCGGGCGCCAACGCCGCCGAACGGCCCACCGCCGCCGGACGGCTGATCCCATCGGCCGGGGCCGCCGGCCTGGCCTTCGCCCCGCCGCAGGGCGCGCCGCTCAGCTTCGCCGACATCTTCGAGCAGGTCGCCCCCGCCGTGGTGCAGATCGACGTGGAAACGCCCGTGGAACGTCCGCGCGGCGGCGTCATCCCCATCCCCGGCCTGCCCGGGTTCGGCTTCCAGGCCCCGGACACGCAGCAGCCGGGCGAGGAAGAGGAGCCCCGCACGGCGCAGGGCGCCGGGTCCGGCTTCTTCATCTCGGCGGACGGCTTCATCGTCACCAACAACCACGTCGTGGCCAACGCCACCAAGATCACCGTCAAGCTGTCCGACGGCCGTGAGTTGGCGGGCCGTCTGGTCGGGCGCGATCAGGACACCGACCTGGCCGTCATCAAGGTCGAGGGCAACGACTTCAAGTTCGTCAGCTTCGAGGAAACGGCCGATCCGCGCGTGGGCGACTGGGTCATCGCCGTGGGCAATCCGTTCGGTCTGGGCGGCACCGCCACGGCCGGCATCGTCTCGGCCCGTGCCCGCGAGATCGGCGACAGTTCGACACCCTACACCGACTATCTGCAGATCGACGCCGCCATCAACCGGGGCAACTCGGGCGGCCCGACGTTCGACATCTATGGCCGGGTGATCGGCGTGAACTCGGCGATCTTCTCGCCGACGGGCGGCTCGGTCGGCATCGGCTTCGCCATTCCGGCCAACATCGCCAAGTCTGTGACCGACCGCCTGATGAGCGGCCAGGCGATCCAGCGCGGCTATCTGGGCGTCCAGATCACCACCCTCAGCGACGCACAGCGTGCAGCGTCCGATTTGCCGGCAGACACCGAGGGCGCCTATGTCGCGGACGTAACGGCAGGCGGTCCTGGAGATCGCGGAGGTCTTCGCGCCGGTGACATCGTGGTCAAGCTGAACGGCGACGATATCACGACGTCGACCGCGCTGACCCGGCAGGTGGGTCAGGCTGCGCCCGGGGATGAGCTTCGTCTCGAAATCTTCCGCGAAGGACGGCGTCAGACGCTGAACATCCGCTCCGGGACACGTCCGGCAGACATCAATGCCACGGCGCAGGGCGGACAGGACGAGACCAGCCCGGATCCCGAGCGTCCGGTGGCCCCGGCCGGCGAAGTGGTCGAGGGCCTGACCCTCACGCCACTGACGGATGCCCTGAGGACGCGCTTCTCGATTCCGGAACGCATCGAAGGGCTGGTTGTCACAGCCGTCGCCAGCACATCGCAGGCAGCACGGGATCGCTATCAACCCGGGTTCGTCATCCAGCAGGCCAATGGGCGTCCCGTTCGCACCGTTGCCGACTTCCGCGCCGCCGTGGCGGCTGCGCGGTCCGCGGGCCGCGAGGGATTGTTCCTCCTCGTCAGGACCCCGGAGGGGAATGCTCCGGTGGTTCTTGAGCTTTCCAAGCCTGAATAAGCCGTAACTCCCAAGATCGCCGCCGATGGGCTACCGTCGGCGGCGATTCTGTATCCGGGAGACGGGCCGATGAAGATTCTGGTTGTCGAGGACGACGCCGAGGCGGCCCAGGCGATGGTGCGCGGCCTGACCGAGGGCGGGCACACCGTGTCCCACGCCATCGACGGGGCCTATGGCCTGCTGGAAGCGCAGAAGGGCGAATACGACGTCTATGTCGTCGATCGCATGATGCCCCGGCTGGACGGCATCGGCATGGTCGAGACCCTGCGCAAGGACGGTGACCAGACTCCGGTCCTGTTCCTGTCGGCCATGGGCGAGGTCGAAGACCGCGTCGTGGGCCTGAAGGCGGGCGGCGACGACTATCTGGTCAAGCCGTATGCCTTCGCCGAGCTGATCGCCCGGGTCGAGGCCCTGTCGCGCCGCCGCGAGACGGGCGGGGTGCAGACCGTGCTGAAGGTCGGCGACCTGGAGATGAACCTGATCGCCCGCACGGTGCATCGCGGCACCTCCGAGATCGACCTGCAGCCGCGCGAGTTCCAGCTGCTGGAGTTCCTGATGCGCCACGCCGGGCAATCGGTGACGCGCACCATGCTGCTGGAGAAGGTCTGGGAATACCATTTCGACCCCCAGACCAACGTCATCGACGTCCACATCAGCCGCCTGCGCTCCAAGATCGACAAGGGCTTCGACCGCGCCATGCTGCAGACGGTCCGGGGCGCGGGGTATCGGCTCGAGGCGTAAGCGGCCTCGATGACACTCCCCTCCCTTTTCCGCCGCACGCCCTTCCGGCTGACGCTGCTGTTCCTCGCCCTGTTCGCGGCGGCGGCGAGCGCGATCCTGGCCTATGTCTACATCGCCTCGGCGGCGGAGGCGCAGGCCAAGGCGCAGGCGGACGTGGCCGGCGAGCTCCAGGCGCTGCGCGGCATCTATGACAGCCGCGGCTTCGACGCCCTGAACATGGCGGTCATCGACCGGACCCTGACGCGCAGCGCCTTCGTCTACCGGCTGATGGACAAGGACGGGGCCTTCATCACTGGCAGCCTCAGCGAAAGCCCGTTCGAGCCAACGGCCAAGGACGGCGACTGGACGACCTTTCCCTTCACCGACACCGATGCCGAAGGCCGCGTGATCCGGCCGCAGGTGCGGGCGGTGACCTCCCGCCTGTCGGGGGGCGAGACCCTGATCGTCGGCGAGAGCCTGGGCGACACCGAAGCCTATCTGAACCGGCTGACCCAGGCTCTGTGGGCGGCCATGGGGATGGTGCTGCTGCTGGGGCTGGGCGGCGGCCTGCTGATCAGCCGCAATCTGGAGCGGTCGATGGCGCGGCTGAACCGCGTCGTCTCGGCGGTGGAGGAGGGGGATCTGAAGGCGCGGGTGCCGGTCAAGGCGACCGGCGACGAGCTGGATGAACTGGGCCGCGGCCTGAACCACATGCTGGACCGCCTCGAGGGGTCGATGGCCTCGATCCGGCACGCCGGCGACGCCATCGCCCACGACCTGCGCTCGCCCCTGACGCGGATGCGGGCCAAGCTGGAGGTCGCCCTGATCGACGCCGACAACGGCAAGGTCACCGGGGTCGAGGCCCTGGGCATCGCGCTGGACGAGGCCGACACCCTGCTGAAGACGTTCAACACCGTCCTGGCCATCGCCCGGCTGCAGGCGGCGGCGGGGCGGATCCCGGACGCCGCCGTGTTCGACGCCGCCGATCTGGCCGCCGACATGGCCGAGCTGTACGAGCCCGCCGCCGAGGACAAGGGGCTGGAGTTCTCGGCCGAGATCGAGACCGGGCTGATGATCGAGGGCGGGCGGCCCTTCCTGGCTCAGGCCCTGGCCAACGTCATCGACAACGCCATCAAATACACGCCGGTCGGCGGCGCGGTGATGCTGCGCGCGCGGCGGCGTTCCTCGGGCGAGATCGAGTATTCGGTCACCGACACCGGCCCGGGCGTGCCGGAGGCCGATCGCGGACGGGTCATCGAGCGGTTCGTGCGGCTGGACAACAGCCGCACCGAGGCCGGATCGGGCCTCGGCCTGTCGCTGGTCGGGGCGGTCATGGAGGCTCACCTGGGCCGTATCCAGCTGGATGAGGGACCGGGCGAATACGGTGGTTTCGGTCCCGGCCTGCGCGTGGCCCTGATCCTGCCGCCCGCGAGCGCGGCGTGAGCGACCTGCCGCTGGGTCGGCGGATCGCCTCTTGCGGCCCCGTGGTCGATGCGGCGGTCGCCGAGCGTGCCCGGGAGCGGCTGGCGGCCCTGGCGGCCGAGGGCGGCTGGGGCGAGACGTTCGACGCGGCCTGGCCCGCGCTGTGCCCGGTGTTCGCCGCCTCGCCCTATCTGTTCGGTCTGGCGCGGCGCTGGCCCGCCATCCTGCACGCCGTGCTGCGTGATCCGGTCGAGGCGCGACTCGCAGACGTCATCGCCCGCACCATCGCCCTGACGGGCGGAGCCGACGACATGCGGGGGCCTTTGCGGCATCTGAAGGCCGAGCTGCATCTGCTGACGGCCCTGGCCGATCTGGGCGGGGTCTGGGACCTGGATCAGGTGACGGGGGCGCTCAGCCGGTTCGCCGACGTCGCGTCCCGCGCGGCCCTGTCGGGCGTCGCCGAGGACCTGCGCCGGCGCGGCAAGCTGCTGACCCCTGCCGCCGACACGCGCGGGCCCATCCCCGGCCTGTTCGGCCTGGCCATGGGCAAGCACGGGGCGTTCGAGCTGAACTATTCCTCCGACATCGATCTCAGCCTGTTCTTCGATCCCGAGCGCCTGGCTCCCGTGCTGGCCGAGGGGACGGAGGCGCAGGGGCTGATGAACCGGGTCGCGCAGGGGGTGGCGGCCCTGCTGAGCGAACGGACGGCGGACGGCTATGTCTTCCGCGTCGATCTGCGGCTGCGGCCGGACCCGTCGTCGACGCCGCCGGTCGTCGCCGTGCCCATGGCGCTGGATTACTACGAGTCCGTCGGTCAGAACTGGGAGCGCGCCGCCTTCATCAAGGCCCGTGTCATCTGCGGCGATTTCGACGCTGCGACCGCTTTCCTGAAGGACATGGTGCCCTTCGTCTGGCGGCGCAGCCTCGACTATCAGGCCGTGCTGGATATCCAGTCGATCAAGCGCCAGATCCACGTCCACAAGACGGGGGAGGGGCTGGAAGCGGCCGGCGCGAACCTGAAGCTGGGGCGCGGCGGCATCCGCGAGATCGAATTCTATGCCCAGACCCAGCAGCTGATCCTCGGAGGGCGGGACCCTTCGCTGCGATCGCCGCGCACCGTGGATGCCCTCGCCGCCCTCGTCGCCAAAGGCCACCTTCCGGCCGGTGTCGCGGCCGAAATGACCGAGGCCTATGTCGAGCTGCGCGGGCTGGAACACCGGGTCCAGATGCTGGACGACGAGCAGACCCACGTCCTGCCCGCCGACCCCACCCGTCGCGCCGCCGTCGCGGCCCTGGCGGGGGAAGCGAACCTGGCGATCTTCGACGCGGGCGTCGAGGCGATCCTGCTGGGCGTCAACCAGCGCTACGGGGCGCTGTTCGAGGGGGAGGAGGAACTGTCCTCGCCGTTCGGCAGCCTGGTCTTCACCGGAGTGGACAACGACCCGGAGACCCTGGCGACGCTGGGACGGATGGGGTTCTCGGACCCCGCGAACGTCGCCGACACCATCCGGTCCTGGCACCACGGGCGGATCCCGGCGACGCGGTCGGTCCGGGGGCGCGAGCTGTTCACCCGGCTGGCCCCGCGCCTGCTGACGGCCCTGGCGCGGGCGGGGTCGGCGGATGCGGCCTTCCGGCGGTTCTCGGTCTTCTTCTCGGGCCTGTCGGCGGGGGTGCAGATCCAGGCCCTGTTCCTGAACCAGCCCGAGCTGTTCGAGCGGATCGTGGGCGTCATGGCCTTCGCCCCCCGGCTGGCCCGGACCCTGGGGCGCTATCCGGCCGCGCTGGATTCCATGCTGGACGCCCGGTTCGAGACCGAGCTGGGCGTCAACACCGGCCTGTTCGACCAGATGGACGAGGAAGCCCGGGCCGCCGGCGACTTCGAAGGGGCGATGAACGCCGTGCGCCGCCTGCACCGCGAACAGGCCTTCCGCATCGGCATGCAGACCCTGACCGGCCGGGTCGGACCCCAGGCGGCGGGGCGGGGGTTCACCAACCTGGCCGATGCCGTGATGCGGACCCTGTCGGCCGCCGCCCTGACCGAGACCGAGCGGCTGGGCGGTGGCTTCCCCGGCGCGGTCGCGGTCATCGCCCTGGGCAAGGCCGGGTCGGGCGAGATGACGGCGGGGTCGGACCTGGACCTGATGACCGTCTATGACGCGCCCGCCGACGCCGTGTCGGAGACGAAGGGCTGGTCGGCCGACACCTTCTATGTCCGCTTCACCCAGCGGCTGATCTCGGCCCTGTCGGCGCACACGGCCGAGGGCGGGCTGTATGAGGTCGACATGCGCCTGCGCCCCTCCGGCTCCAAGGGGCCGGTGTCGGTGCGGCTGTCGGGGTTCAGCGCCTACTATGCCGAGGAGGCCGCGACCTGGGAGTTCATGGCCCTGACCCGCGCCCGGGTCGCCTGGGCCAGCGATCCCGCCTTCGGGGACCGGGTCACCGCCGCCATCGAGGCTGCCCTGCGCCGCCCGCGTCCGGGCGTGAAGGTGGCGGCCGAGGTCCGGGCCATGCGCGACCTGATGGAGCGCGAACGTCGGGCCTCGGGGTTCTGGGACCTGAAGCTGGTTCCGGGCGGGCTGGTCGACGCCGAGTTCGTCGGTCAGTTCCGGCAGCTTCAGGCGGCGGCGAAGGGGGGTGCGCTCAGCGTCTCGACCCTCGATCAGCTGGCGACCGACAAGGCGCTTCACGACGCCTGGGCGTTGCAGCAGGGCCTGTCACAGTTGCTGGCCTGCGCCTTCGACGACCGCGCCGACGTCGAGGCCGAGCCCGCCACTTTCCACGCCCGGCTGGCCACGGCGGCCGGCGAGACGGATTTCAGGGCGCTGGTGCGGCGGCTGGAGCGCACGCGGACGACCGCGCGCAAGGCGTTCGACAAGGCCCTGCCACCGCCGCGAGGGAGCGCGACCTGATGGACGTCGTCATCTATCACAACCCGGGTTGCGGCACGTCCCGCAACACCCTGGCCCTGATCCGCCACGTCGGGATCGAGCCCCATGTGATCGAGTATCTGAGGACCCCGCCGAGCCGGGCCCTGATCACCGAGCTGGCGTCGAGGGCGAGCGTTCCGCTCCGCGCCCTGTTGCGCGAGAAGGAAGCCGCGTTCGCCGATCTGGGGCTGGGCGATCCCGGGCTGGGCGACGACCGCCTCCTCGACGCGATCGAGGCCCATCCGGTGCTGCTCAATCGTCCGATCGTCGTGTCGCCTCTCGGCGTCCGGCTGTGTCGCCCGTCGGAAACGGTGCTGGACCTCCTGCCCGCCGAAGGCCTGCAGCCTTTCACCAAGGAGGACGGAGAGGTCGTGGTCGATGCCGCGGGACGCCGCGTCCGGTCCTGACGACCGTTCCGCGACGGACTCCGGACGGATCCGCGTTGAACCTGAACGGTGGGCACAACGGGGCGGCGCGGGTGCGCCCCTTTTCGGAGACGACATCATGAGAAAGACTCTTCTGGCGGCGGGCGCCGCAGGCGTCCTCGCGATCCTGGCCGGCGCAGCCGTCGCCCAGACGGCGACGCAGACGGCCCGGGCCCCGCACGGGATGCGCGCCGATGCCGATGCCGATGGCCGGATCAGCCGTGACGAGTTCGTGCAGGGCCGCATCGCGCGCCTGACGGCCGTGGACGCCAACCGCGACGGATCGGTCTCGGCCGAGGAAAGGCGCTCGGGCATCGACACCCGCCGCAACCAGCAGGCCTCGGCCCGCTTCGACGCGGCCGACGCCGACGGCAACGGCATGCTGAGCCGCGAGGAATTCGTTTCGGCCCGCGGTGAACGCGGCGAGCGGGCCGGTCGCGGCGGGCACGGCCGAGGCGGAGAGCATGGTGGCTGGCGCGGCGCGCGGGCGGGCGGTGCCGAGCGCGGCGCGCGGGGTCCCGTGGTGATCGCCGATGTCGAGGCCCGCACCACCGCCGCCTTCGCCCGTCTGGACAAGGACGGCGACGGCTATGTGACCGCCCAGGAGCGTCAGGCCGCCCGGGGCGAGATGCGCGAGGCCCGGCAGGAGCGTCGCGCCGGGCGAATGGCCAATCGCACCGCTGGAACGCCGTCGCCTTCTACGGCGCCTTCGGAGTAGGGTTCATGGCGGGGTCGACGGAACGCGTCCGACTCTCTCTCCTGTCCGGAAAGGGACCGATTGGCTGCGATCGTCGACCCCGACGAGGAACTGGTGCGTCGCGTGGGTCAGGGCGATCCGGCGGCGATCCAGGCCATGGTGGCGAAGAAACTGCCACGCATGCTGGCGCTCGCGCAGCGGATGCTGGGCGATGCGGTCGAGGCAGAGGACGTGGCCCAGGACGCGATGCTGAGGGCCTGGAAACAGGCTCCCCGCTGGCGGCCGGGCAAGGCAAAGTTCGATACCTGGCTGCACCGGGTCGCGCTGAACCTCTGCTACGACCGTCTGCGCAAGCGGCGCGAGGTCCCGACCGAAACGCCGCCGGATCGGCCGGATCCGGGCCCCGCCCCCGACCGGGGTCTGCTGGTCGTAGAACTGGGTCAGCGGGTCAACCGGGCGCTCGCGGCCCTGCCGGAACGCCAGCGCGAAGCGATCGTGCTGTGTCATTACCAGGAGCTCGGCAACATCGAGGCCGCCGGGGTGATGGCGGTCAGTGTCGAGGCACTGGAAAGTCTTCTGTCGCGGGGCCGCCGGACCCTGCGCCAGACATTGTCGGATCTGGCGCCCGGAGCTGAACCGTGACGGGCATGAGGAGAGGTGAGATGGACGAGGCGAGGGTCAAGGAACTGGCCGATATCTGGGGCGGCGATCTGCGCCGCTGGCCGGTGGCCGATGCCGCGGCGGCGCGCGCATGGGCCGTGGCCAATCCCGGCCCGGCCGACCGCGCCCTGTTCGAGGCGCGGCAGCTGGATGCGGCGCTGGCAGCCTCGCCGCGGCCGGAGGTGTCGATGGCGCTGCGAGACCGGGTGATCGCCGCCTCGGGCGCGGCGGGGCTGAAGGCACGCGACGGCCTGTCGGCAGCGCTGAAACGACTGTTCTGGATCGGCGGCGTCGGCTGGGCCGCCGCGGCCTGTGCCGGCATCGTCTTCGGTACGACTCTCGGCAGCCAGATGGCGGCCGAGCAGCAGACCGATCTGGTGCTGGAGCAGGCCCTGGTCGCGGGCATGGACGACACGATGGTGCTGGGATGAAGACACGGACCCTGGCCATCGTCCTGGGCGCGGCTCTGGCTGTCTCCGTGGGCGTGAACCTGTTCGCCGGGACAGCCGCCTATTCAGTGATGTCCCGTCAGGAGCACGGCGACCGACGCCAGGGCGATGGCGAGCCGCAGCGCCGCCCGTCGAGCCGCGAGATGATCGGCAACCTTAGCCCCGAGGCCCGCGAGCCGGTCCGGCAGGCCCTGCGCGCCGCGGCCCAGCGCGCCCGTCCCGAGTTTCAGGCCTCGCGCGACGCGCGCCGGCAAGCCATCGCCGCCGCCTCCGCCGAACAGCTGGATTCCGCCCGTGTCGCCGCCCTTCTGGATCAGTCGCGCGCCGCGGAGGTCCGGGGCCGCGAGATGCTGGAAGCCGACGCCATCGCCATCCTCGGCACCCTGGGACCGGCGGACCGCGCTGTCATGGCCCAGATGCTGAACGGCCGGAGCCGGGGCGGAGGCCGCGACCGGGACCGCGGGGACGCCCGGCCCCTTAAGGCGGACCAGCCCGCGACCTGACCGGCTCTAGGCCGCCCGCGCCTGTTGTTGCTCGATCTGGACCGGGCGCCGGATCGGAATGTCGAAACTGACCGTGGTGCCCTCGCCGGGCTCGCTGACCATGGTCATCTCGCCGCCGTGCAACTCGATCAGCGACTTGGTCAGGGCCAGGCCCAGACCCGTGCCCTGGGTCGTTTTGGAATGCTGGCCCTCGACCTGTTCGAACGGCTGTGCCAGGCGCGCGAGGTCGGCCGCGGCGATGCCGATGCCGGTGTCGGTCACCGCGATCCGCATCGTGACGGCATTCTGGCGCGTCACCGAGACCGTGATCTCTCCCCCTTCGGGCGTGAACTTCACCGCATTGGAGATCAGGTTCAGCATCACCTGCTTCAGCCCGCGATAGTCGGCCTCGATCTCGGGCACATCGCCGGCTTCCAGGCTCAGGGTCAGGCCGCAGTCCTGGGCCTTGCCGCGCATCAGCCGGATCGCGTCCTCGCACAGCTCTGTCAACGACACCGCCTCGTAGTGCAGGGTCATCTTGCCGGCCTCGATCTTGGCCATGTCCAGGATGTCGTTGATCAGGCTCAGCAGATGCTGGCCCGACTTGAGGATGTCGTGCGCGTAACCCTTGTACTTCTCATGCCCCAGCGGCCCGAACATCTCGCCGGCCATGATCTCGGAGAAGCCGTTGATCGCGTTGAGCGGCGTGCGCAGCTCGTGGGACATATTGGCCAGGAACTCGGACTTGGCCTGGTTGGCGGCCTCGGCCCGGGTCATGGCGATTTCGTACTTGCGGGCCAGCAGGGACAGCTTTTCCTGGCTGGCCTCCAGCTCGTCGACGGTCTTGCGAAGACTGTCGGCCGACCGCTGACGCTCGACCTCCTGGCGGCGGATGGCGGTGACGTCGGCCGCGGTGATGACCGTGCCGCCGTCGCCGGTGAACCGCTCGGCCAGCTGCAGCACCCGGCCGTCGTACAATTCCACCTCGCGGGCCCCCGCACGGCCCTCCGGCGACGGTCGGTCCGCCTTGATCGCGAGGGCAGCGATGCGGTTCAGCTCGTCCTTCTGGGCCCCCTTGCGGACCGCCTCGTCGGCGAACCCGAAGGCGTCCTTGAAGGCCTGGTTCCACAGGATCAGCCGCCCGTGCTTGTCGAACAGCACGAAGGCGTCGGACACGCTCTCGATCCCGTCGCGCAGTCGCCCTTCGGCCGCCTGCAGCTGGGCCCGGGCGCGACGGGCCTCGGTGATGTCCATGGCGACGCCCAGGATCATGCCATAGCCGTCGTCGCCGCGACGGCCCCGGGCCTGACCGCGCGCGTCGATCCAGCGTGCGCCGCCGCCTTCGAGGGGGACCGCGAACGTAACCTCGAAGGCACCGAAGGTGGCGGCCTGACGCAGCGCATGCTCGACCAAATCGCGATAGCGCGGGTGGATGCGCTCGATCACGGCGGCGCTGGTCACCGATCCACCTGTCGGCAGCCCCAGCAGGGCGGCCATATAGTCGGACACATCGACCGTCTCGCGGTCCAGATCCCATTCCCAGACACCGCAGCGCGCGGCCTCGACCGCGACGCGGAAGCGGTGCTCGCTCTCGGCCCAGACCCGGGAAGCGCGGGATTGGCGCCAGCCCTGCATCAGCGCCAGTCCAAGCACCAGGACGCCCAGCCCGATGGGAGCCATGATCAGCCACAGGTCGCTGATGAGTGCGGCCGCGCCGGTTGATTGAGGACGCCACGCCACGGCGACCAGTCCCGTCTCGCCGACCGCCGCGCCCGCAGCCGTGACCCGCTTGTCGGCGATCCGCCCCGCAAGCGGGGTCTCGGTCCCGACAAGCGCGCGCGGCTCGACGCCCAGTCTCGCCTTCAATGTCGTGGTCATGCCGAGCACGCGGCCATCCGGACCCACGACCAGCACGTTATCGCTGGCGGGCAGGGCCGTCCGGGCGATGACGATCTGTCCGCCGACCGCGCGCTGGCGCAGGATGCCCCGGTTGTCGACGACGAAATCCTCGGCCGCGGCACCCTTGGAAGCGAGGCGGGTGCCGTCGGCGGCCGTCACGAGGAAGGCCGTTTCGGGGGCGACGGCGCGGCCGGCCTCGACGGCGTCCAGCGATCGCTCCGGCGCGCCCGCCAGCCGTCCCGCCACGACGTCCAGCCCCAGTTGGGCCCGCCCAATAGCCGCATCCAGTCGGGCCGCGGCCAGCTCGGCCTCGGTCACCAGCGCCTGTTCACGCAGAAGGGTGGCCTCGCGGGCGGGGCGCGTGCTCTCCCGCGCGAACATGAGAACATAGATGGCGAGGCCCAGCGTCAGGGCGAGGACCAGCACGCGGGCCCACGCGGGCAGGCCGTCGGGCCTGTCGGCCGCACGGCGGCCCGGCTGCTGAATGCGGCGCTCTTTGCCCCGCAAGGCGCTCTCCCCGGTCCGGTCGCGGCCTTGTCCGGCGGGGCCGGGTGCGCGCGTTTCGTGACGACGCCCTGGAATCTAAGCTGCGTCGCGGAATCCTGTCGAGGTCTTGGTTAACGAAAGATTAGGCGGCAGCCCGGCTGGGCAATGACGGAGCCGGCGCGGCCTGCCCGTCCGACTGTGAGACCAGGGTCTGCGTCACGCCTTTCAGGATGTCGCGGGCCTCGCGGGCCAGGGCCAGGCTCTCGGGCGGGGCGTCATCCGGGTTCTCGACGACCGCGTCGATCAGCCGTTGGGCCAGTTGCATCAGGCGCGGGGCGGCGACGATCAGTCGGCCCTGATATTCGATCTTCTGCGGGTCGCGGTCGTATTCCGCGCCGGGCACGCGCCAGCCGCCCCAGTCGGCCTCGTCGGTCACGACGACCGGATAGGTCCCGGGGTAGGGGTGATGCGGGACGTCCTCGGCCGACTGCCATTTGTTGCGCGCCCGCAGCAGTCGCCATGCGCCCAGATGGCCATCGGCGTCATCCTCGACGGGCAGGGTCAGTTCCCCCGCCTGGAACTCGCGGCCCAGCCCGACGTCGTAGGTGACGCGCACGGGTTCCTCGAACCCCTTGGCCCAGACGGGCTGCACCTTTTCGATCTGGGCCCATGCGCCGACGCATTCGACCCAGACCTTCTGGCCCTTTTGAAACTGCGCACGCGCCATACCGGCTAACCTTCGATCGTTCCCGTCCACCCTGCCGGACAGCCCGTTGACGCACGGTGTCCAGACAGGGTGAAGCGGGGGTGAAGGCGATCAGCCGGCTCTGGAGATGGTCTCCAGCGTTTCGCCCACGGATTTCTCCTTTACCCGTGCCGAGAGGTCGCCCAGTGAGACGACGCCGACCAGATTGCCGTGACGGTCCAGCACGGGCAGGCGCCGAATCCGGGCCGACGCCATCAGGTCCAGCGCGGACTTCAGATCGTCGCTGTCCAGCACCGTGGTCACGGTCGACGTCATCACCTCGCTGACGGGGGCCGACCCCGGCTTGCCCTGACCCAGGCCCCGCACGGCGATGTCGCGATCGGTGATCGTGCCGACAAGGGCGGTGCCGTCAGAGACGGGCAGGAATCCGAAATCGCCGGCACCCATGCGCGCCGCCACCTCCTGGATCGGATCGGCGGGCCGGGCGACCTGTACGTCCCTGCTCATCACATCCTTGATTTTCACGACGGAACTCCGGGTCTGCTGCGTTGAACCGTCAGAACCCGCCGCGCACGACCGCGTTCCCGGTGGCCGCGCGACAAGCGTGGCCGTTCATCTAGCTGTCTGTTTGACAACAGGCGGCTCAGACGCGTGTCAGCTTCACCGTGGTTTTCTGGTCCTCGCCGCCCAATCAGGGGCGGGTGAAGAGGAAAGAAGATCATGACGACCGCCCTGACGAAGAAAGCCCTGCTTTCGCTGCTGGCGGCGTCGGCGGTCGCGATCGCGACCCCGACGCTGGCCCAGTCCTATGGGGGCCACCACGGTGGCGGCCATGGCGGAGGCTATGGCCAGGGTTACAACGGCGGCTGGAACGGCGGGGGCCTGAACGGCGACCAGGCCCGCCTGTCCCAGCGCATCGACCGCGCCGCCTATACCGGCCGCATCAGCCGCCGCGAGGCCCGCGACCTGCGCTGGCAGCTGAGCGAGTACCAGCGGGTCGAGTGGCAGTACCGCCGCGACGGCCTGAGCCGCTGGGAGCGTCGCGACCTGGAGGACCGCCTCGACCGGATCGGCCGCGCGCTGCGCGAGGACCGCCGCGACGGCGGCTGGCGCGACCGGTACTGATCCGACGCTGAGCTAAAGAAGGGCCGCTTCCGAAGGGAGGCGGCCCTTTTGCTTTGTCGAACGCAGGGCTATGCCCCGGCGCGAAACCGGAGCCGACCATGACCGCAGCCGACGACGCCCGCCTGATCCTCGCCCGTCTCGGCGTGCCCGATACGGCGTTCTCCACCGGAGGGCTGCCGTGCCGCTCCCCCGTCGACGGCTCGGCCGGGTCCCCCGTCCGCGTCCACGATCGATCCGATGTCGACGCCGCCCTGTCCGCGGCGGCGGGAGCCTTCGCCGCCTGGCGTCGCGTGCCGGCCCCGCGCCGGGGCGAACTGGTCCGGCTGCTGGGCGAGGAGCTTCGCGCGGCCAAGGCCGACCTGGCCATGCTGGTCACGCTGGAGGCCGGCAAGATCACGTCCGAGGGGCTGGGCGAGGTGCAGGAGATGATCGACATCTGCGACTTCGCCACCGGCCTGTCGCGCCAGCTCTATGGTTTGACCCTGCCCAGTGAACGTCCCGGCCACCACATGCGCGAGACCTGGCAGCCGCTGGGCCCGGTCGCGGTGATCTCGGCTTTCAACTTCCCCGTGGCCGTCTGGGCGTGGAACGCGGCCCTGGCCCTGGTCTGCGGCGATCCGGTGATCTGGAAGCCATCGGAGAAGACTCCGCTGACGGCCCTGGCGGTCCATGCGGTGGCGGAGCGGGCGCTGGCGCGCTTCGGCGACGCCCCCGACGGCCTGCTTCAGCTGCTGGTCGGCGGACGCGACGTGGGCGAGGCCCTGGTCGCCGATCCGCGCGTGGCCCTGGTGTCCGCGACGGGGTCGACCCGAATGGGCCGGGCGGTGGCGACGACGGTCGCCGGCCGGCTGGGCCGGTCGCTGCTGGAGCTGGGCGGCAACAACGCCATGATCGTCACCCCGTCGGCCGACATGGACATGGCCGTGCGGGCCATCGCCTTCTCGGCCGTCGGCACCTGCGGGCAGCGGTGCACGACCTTGCGCCGCCTGCTGGTGCACGAAGACGTCGCCGACGCCCTGATCGCGCGGCTGGCCAGCGCCTATTCGACCCTGCCGGTCGGCGATCCGCGCGCGCCCGGCACCCTGGTCGGCCCCCTGATCGACGAGGATGCCGTGAAGGGCTTCGAAGCGGCCTTGGCCCAGGCGGTCGCCGAAGGCGGCACGGTCGTTGTCGGCGGGACGCGGGGGGAGGGCAGCTACGTCCGCCCGGCCATCGTCCGCATGCCGGCCCAGAGCGCGGTGGTCCGGCACGAGACCTTCGCCCCGATCCTCTATGTCCTGACCTGGCGGGATTTCGACGACGCGGTGGCCCTGCAGAACGACGTGCCTCAGGGGCTGTCGAGCTGCGTCTTCACCGACAGCGTGCGCGAGGCCGAGGCCTTCCTGTCGGCCTGGGGGTCGGACTGCGGCATTGCCAACGTCAACATCGGTCCCTCCGGCGCGGAGATCGGCGGGGCCTTCGGGGGCGAGAAGGAGACTGGCGGCGGGCGTGAATCCGGCTCCGACGCCTGGAAAGCCTACATGCGCCGTCAGACCCAGACGGTGAATTTCTCGGCCGACCTGCCGCTGGCCCAGGGCGTGACCTTCGAAGTCTAGGGAGGCCCGCGACAGCACCGCGCCTCGACGCGGAGGCCGCGGGTCCCCATTGTATCCGTCATGAACCGTCGTGACCTCCTGACCCGGGCCGCGCTGCTCGCCGGTGGGCTGGGCGGCGCCTGGTGGCTGCGCGACAATGTCCTGTGGCGCGATCCGGCCGTGACGTTCGGGCCGGACGGGACCAGCGGCTGGAAGCCGTATGACGAGCCGCGCGCCGCCACACCGACCGCCCTCGTCACCATCGCCGGGCAGACAGTCCGGGCCCTGATCGATTCCGGGGCGCAGTTCTCGGTGATCGACAGCGGCCTGTTCGACGCGCTGGGCCTGACCCGCACCTTCGACCTGCCACTGGTGGCGTATGGCGTCGGCGGCGGCGCGCAGATGGGTCGCGGGACCACGCTGCAGATCGCGCTGGGGGACATGCGGATCGCCAACCTGCGCGCCGCCATCCTGACCCTCGGCCCCCTGGCCATGCGAGAGGGACTGTCGGCCCCGCTGATCCTGGGTCAGGATGTGCTGGGCGAGTCCATTCTGGAGCTGGACACCGTCGAGCACCGGCTGCGGTTCCATGACCGGACCAGCCACGTCCTGCCGCCCGACGTCCTGCCGGTCACGGTGGGCAAGTCCCGCGGGGCCCTCGAGACCGAGGTCACGGTCGAGGGCGCGCGCGTGCGGGCCGTGGTCGATACCGGCGCGTCCGCCCTGCTCGCCCTGGGCCGCGAAACCGCAGAGGGGGCGGGTCTGCTGGACGGACGCACCGTGCGACGGGGCGCCAGTATCGTGCTGGGCGGGGCCATCGCCTCGCAACTGGTCCGTGCCCGGACGGTCACCGTCGGCGATCAGCTGTATCGAGACGTGGAGACTGCCATCTATGCCGACGTCGCCCTGCCGGGCTTCCCGCAGGCGCTGGTCGGGATGGAGGCGTTCGAGGGACAGCGGCTGGTGCTCGACCTGGGGGGCACGGCCCTGCACACCTCGCGGCCGATGGATCTGACGGTGCGCTAGGGCCGGGTCTGCCCGGTGCCGGTCACCAGATATTTGAAACTGGTCAGCTGTTCGGCTCCCACCGGCCCACGCGCATGCAGCCGCGAGGTCGAGATGCCGATCTCGCCGCCGAAGCCGAATTCGCCGCCGTCGGCGAACTGGGTCGAGGCGTTCCACAGCACGATGGCGCTGTCGACGGCCTGCTGGAACGCGGCGGCGGCCCAGGCGTCCTCGGCCACGATGGCCTCGGTGTGGCCCGAACCATAGGTGGCGATGTGTTCGATGGCCTGGTCCAGCCCGTCGACGATCCGCACCGACAGCATCGGGGCCAGATATTCCGTCGACCAGTCGGCCTCCTCCGCCGCTGCCATGCCGGGCACCAGGCCCATGGCCTCCGCGTCGCCGCGCATCGCGCAGCCCGCCGCCGTCAGGGCCGCTGCCACCGGCACCAGCAGCCGCTCCGCCGCCGCCCGGTCCACCAGCAGCGTCTCGGTCGCGCCGCAGACGGACACGCGCCGCATCTTGGCGTTGACAACCACGTCCACCGCCATGGCCGGATTGGCCGAGGCGTGCAGATAGGTGTGGTTCAGCCCCTCAAGGTGACCCAGCACCGGGACGCGCGCATCCGTCTGCACCCGCGCCACCAGGCTCTTGCCGCCGCGCGGGATCAGCAGGTCGATGTTGCCCTCCAGCCCCGTCAGCAGGGCCCCGACGGCGGCGCGGTCGGGCGTGTCCACCAGCTGGACCGCATCGACCGGCAGACCGGCCTCGACCAGACCTTCGACCATGGCGGCATGGATGGCGCGCGAACTGTCCAGACAGTCGGAGCCGCAGCGCAGGATGGCGACATTGCCCGACCGGATCGACAGGGCCGCAGCGTCGGCGGTCACATTGGGGCGGCTCTCGTAGATGATGGCCAGCACGCCCAGCGGCGTCCGCACCCGCTGGAAGGCCAGGCCGTTCGGCCGGGTCCAGCGCTCGGTCACGACGCCCAGCGGATCGGCGAAGGCCGCGACCTCATCCACGGCGTCCGCCATGGCGGCGATCCGGGCCGGGGTCAGGGCCAGACGGTCCTGCAAGGCCTCGCTCATGCCACTGACGCGCGCCCGGCTCAGGTCGATCTGGTTGGCCTCCAAGATCGCATCGGCCCGGGCACGCAGCGACCGGGCGGCGGCGGACAGGGCGCGGCTGCGGACGTCGGCCGGCGCGGTGCGGACAGCGGCCGCGGCGGCCCGCGCGCGACGGCCCATGGCCAGCATGTCGGTGTCGATATCGGTCATCAGGTCAGCACCAGATCGTCGCGGTGAATGGCCACGCCGGGACCCTTGTAGCCCACGATGGCCTCGATCTCACCCGAGTGGCGACCCAGGATCAGGGCCATCTCCTCGGCCGAATAGGCTGCCAGGCCGACGCCGACGGCGGTACCCGCGCTGAGCACCCGCACGCTGTCGCCCCGGTCGAACCGGCCCTCGATGCGGCGCACGCCCGAGGCCAGAAGGCTGCGCCCGCCGGCCAGGGCGTCGGCCGCGCCGGCGTCGATCTCGATCGAGCCCGCCGGCTCCAGACTGCCCGCGATCCAGGACTTGTAGGCCTGCATGGGGCTGGCCGGGGCCGTGATCAGGGTCGCCCGGGCCCCGTGGGTGACCGCCGACAGGGGGCGCGCGACGAGACCCGAGACGATCAGGGTCGCGCACCCGGCCGACCGCGCGATCCGCGCGGCCTCCAGCTTGGTCGTCATGCCGCCGGTCCCGACCGAGGCCTCGGCATTCGCGCCGCCCGCCATAGCCAGGACATCCGGCGTCAGGGCATCGATCCGATCCAGATGGCTGGCGTCCGGGTTGCGGCGCGGATCGGCCGTATACAGACCGTCCACGTCCGACAGCAGGACCAGCAGGTCCGCCCGCGCCAGCTGGGCCGTGCGTGCGGCCAGGCGATCGTTGTCGCCGTAGCGGATCTCCTCGGTGGCGACGGTGTCGTTCTCGTTGACCACCGGCACGACACCGAGCTTCAGCAGGGCCTCCAGCGTCGCACGGGCGTTCAGCCAGCGTCGGCGGCGTTCGGTGTCGTCGCGCGTCAGCAGCACCTGGGCCACCGTCATGCCGCGCGAAGCCAGCGCCGCCTCCCACGCCTGCATCAGAAGCGACTGGCCGACGGCCGCCGCTGCCTGTTTCTCGTCAAGCCGCGCGTTCTTCTCCAGCCCCAGACGGCCGCGCCCCAAGGCCACGGCTCCGGACGAGACAACGATCACGGATCGCTTGGACGCCCGCAACGCGGCGATGTCCTCGGCCAGGCCCGCCAGCCAGGGCAGGGCGGCGGCGCGCGTGTCCCCGTCCACGACCAGGGATGAGCCGACCTTGACCACCACGCGGCGCGCATGGCGAAGGGCTTCGGCGGCGGTGGCAGGCGGGGAGGCAGTCACAGCGTGACAATGGCGTCACCCCGCGTGCACCGCAACACGCGATCAGACGTCGGTGTAGCCGTCGCAGGAGGCGGGGTCGCCCGACTGGTACCCGCGGCGCAGGGCCTCGACCCGCTGGGCCGAGGTGCCGTGGGTGAAGCCGTCGGGGTTCACCTGTCCGCCGGAGCGGCGCTGCAGGGTGTCGTCGCCGATGGCGGCGGCGGTCTTGGCCCCCTCCTCAAGGTCGCCCTGCTCGACGGCGACCTCGCCATTGGACACTGAGGCGGCATTGGCGGCCCAGACCCCGGCGTAGCAGTCGGCCTGGAGCTCCAGCCCCACGGAATACTGGTTCGCCTCGGCCTCGCCCGACGCACGGGCCTGGGCCTGTTGCACGCGCTGCGAGGCCCCGGTCAGGGTCTGGACGTGGTGGCCGATCTCGTGGGCCAGGACATAGGCGCGGGCGAAGTCGGCGCCGGAGGCCCCCAGCTGGGTCTCCATCTCTTCCCAGAATGACAGGTCGAGGAAGACCTGACGGTCGGCGGGGCAATAGAAGGGACCCATGGCCGACTGGCCGTAACCGCAGCCGGTCTGGGTGCCTTGTGTGTAGATGACGATGTTCGCGGGCGGGGTATAGCCGTCGAGTTTCGAGGCCCAGACCTGGTTGATGTTGCCGCCCACGATGTCGACGAACTGACCGGCCTGATCCTCGGGCGTGCCGAGCGTGCCTTCCTGGGCCGAGCCTGCCCCGCCGAACTGGCTGGCGACCTGCTGGGTCGTGGAAGGGTCGATGCCGAAGACGAAATAGCCGATCAGGCTGAGAACGACGACGCCGATCCCGCCGCCCGCGACCGCGCCGCCGCCCA
This sequence comes from Brevundimonas subvibrioides ATCC 15264, assembly GCF_000144605.1. NCBI lineage: Bacteria > Pseudomonadati > Pseudomonadota > Alphaproteobacteria > Caulobacterales > Caulobacteraceae > Brevundimonas > Brevundimonas subvibrioides. The sequence goes on from NC_014375.1 coordinate 902,945, forward strand.
GGCCGCGCCGATCCTCGACGTTTCCGCCCCCGCGTTGTCCACCCTGCCAGCGCATGTTCGCCTCCCGATTTCCTGACCCAAGCTAGGCCGGAACGCAGGCGAAGGGGAAGGGATGCAGTCGCCGGACGCGACTATCGAGGCGTGCGCGCCAGCCAGTCGTCGATCTGGGTCACGCCCGACACCGTGGCCTCGCGATCGCGACGGGCGGCCTCTGGCGTCTGGGGGACCAGAGGCTGCAGGGGAATGTAGGGTTCGGGGGCCCGGGCGGCCCGAAGATCCTGCTGCGTCAGCCGGGCGCCGAGCTGGGTTTGCCGCGCGAAGGCCGCCTGATCCTGGGACCGCTGTCGCAGCCGTTCGGTCTCGTAGCGATGCTGGTCCGCGACCGAGGCACCCGCGAAGGGACCGGGGATGCGTGTCTGGGCCATGGTGCCTCCGGCGGCGGTCAGAAGGGCGAGAGCGGGAAGGAGCAGGAGCGTCTTCATGGAAGGAAACATGGGTCCGAAGGCCGCAGACGCCAAGCGTGGCCGCAACCTTGGGCACCGACGCCTGTTTCACCGGCCTCATTCAACGGAAAGGCCAATCCATGTCCCAGTCCCTCTCTGGCAAGCGCGTCGCCGTCCTCGCGACCGACGGCGTGGAGCAGATCGAGCTGCTCGACCCGGTCAAGGCGCTGAAGGCCGCCGGTGCGACGGTCGAGGTCATCTCGCCCAAGGCCGGCTCCATTCAGGGCTTCAACCACCTGACGCCCGGGGACAAGATTCCCGTCGACAGACCGCTGTCGGACGCCGACGCCGCCGACTATCAGGCCCTGCTGCTGCCGGGCGGCGTGGCCAACCCCGACCAGCTGCGGGTCGATGACACCGCGCTGGCCTTCATCCGCGCCTTCTTCGATGCCGGCAAGCCGGTTGCCGCCATCTGCCATGCGCCCTGGCTGCTGATCGATGCGGGCGTGGTCGAGGGGCGTCGCCTGACCAGCTTCAAGACCATCCGTACCGATCTGCGCAACGCCGGGGCCGAGGTGGTGGACGAGGAGGTCGTGGTCGACGACGGGCTGGTGACCAGCCGCAGCCCCGACGATCTGCCCGCCTTCAACGCCAAGATGATCGAGGAGATCGCTGAGGGTCGCCACGGCCATGGCGGGGCGAGCCGGTCCAGCGACCGGACCCCTGCGGCCAGCTTCAGCTAGAGGTCGCATCCAGGCTGAAGACCGAGCATCGCTTGATGGCAAAGTCTTCCAGCTCCCGCGTCGTGGGGACCTGATATTCCGCGAGGAAGGTCAGGCCCTCGGCGCGGAAGTAGGTCCGGTGGGGATCGCCGATCAGGACGCGCGATCCCTGCCGCCGGGCCTGCCTCAGCCAGGCCATGACCCGATCCGTCATCGGCTTTTCGTAACAGACGTCACCCGCGCAGATCACGTCGACCTCCGGCGGATCGACATCCAGCAGATCGGTCTCGGTGAAGGCCACCTCGACGCCGTTGGCTTGCGCGTTCAGCGCGACCGCCGCGCCGCAGAACGGATCGATGTCGGCGCACAGGACGCGGGTCGCCCCCGCCTTCATCGCGGCAATGCCGACCAGTCCCGAACCGGTGGCGAAATCCAGCACGGATTTGCCGGCCACTTCGTCCGGGGTGTCCAGCAGCCAGCGCGTCAGCCCCTGTCCGCCCGACCAGGCGAAGGCCCAGAACGGCGGAGGCAGGCCGAGCTCGCCCAGCTCTTCCTCGGTCATGCGCCAGATGGGTGTGATCTCGTCGGCCAGCCACAGCCGGATCTCCGGCGTGTGCGGCACGGCCTGCAGGCGGGTGTTGGCCAGGATGAAGGCGGACGGGTCGGCGATGGCCATGCGCAGCCTGTGCGCCCTCGAGCCGGGCCGGGCTAGAGCCAGGGCCGCAAAATCGCGCGGACGTCGACGCGCGCTTTCAACCGGGCGGCCAGCAGATAGATCCCGCCCAGCTTCCTCTGGATGAACAGGGTGTCGATCGGCGGGATGTGCCAGACGGCGCGGTCCTCGGCGAAGGTCATGCCGCGCGTCCGCAGATGGCCGACCACGGCGGTGTCACCGAAGTCGAAGGGCTCGGTGGACTGGAACGGGGCCATGGCCAGATCGAACATCGCTTCCAGCCCCGCGCGATCCTTGTTCAGCGCCCGCTCGTCGAAGAAGCCGATCCGCCGCGCCGCCTCGATGGCCCCGTCGCGGTCCTCGTCGAGCGCGGCCCTCAGGAAGATGCGATAGCCCTCCGCCACCTCCGGCCGGATCTCGCGCGTCGCCCCGAAATCCAGCAGGACGATCCGTCCCGTGGTGGAGTCGTGCCGATAGTTGGCGAAGTTCGGATCGGTCTGCATCAGGCCGAACTCGAACAATTCGCGCAGCAGCAGCTGCATCAGGGCGGTCGCCACCTGGTCCCGCTCGGCCTGTGGCGCGGCGATCAGGTCCTCGACCGGGCCCCCGGCCAGATAGGTCATGGCCAGGACGTCGGGGCGGGTCAGGTCGGCGTGCAGCCGGGGGACGGCAAAGTCCGCATGGCCGGCGAGCAGGGTTCCGAAGCGCGCCAGATGCCGGCCCTCGTGCTCGTAGTCGGCCTCCTCGTGCAGCTGACGCTTGGCCTCGCCCAGCAGGGGGGTGACGTCCAGCTCGCGCGGCAGCAGGCCCGAGATCCGCAGCAGGGTGGCGACATTGTCGACGTCGCTGTCGATGCTGTTCCGGACCCCGGGATACTGGACCTTGATGGCCAGGTCCTCGCCCTCCAGCGTCAGGGCGCGGTGCACCTGGCCGATCGAGGCGGCGGCGATGGGGTCGAAGTCGAAGCGATGAAAGCGTGCCTCCCAGCCCCGGCCCCAGCGGCGGTTCAGGGCCGCCTTCAGCTGGACCTGGGGCATGGGCCGGGCGTCGGCGCGCAGGCGCGACAGGATGTCGGACAACTCGGGCGGCAGCATCTCGCCGGCGTCCATGGAGATCAGCTGACCCACCTTCATGGCCGCACCGCGCAGCTGGGCCAGCTGTTCGGTCACGCGCACCGCGTTGGCGGGGGTCAGCAGCAGGTCGCCGACGGTCGGTCGCCGGCCCTGGCTGAACTGCCGGGCCCCTTCGGCCAGCATGCCGCCGGCCACGCCCGAGGCCAGCCCGCCGAAGCGGGCGAGACGGGACAGGCGCCCGCTGGGGACGGCCATTCCGCGTGGGGCTGATGAAGGCGCTCGCATGGACGCACAGATGGGCCGAGCGCGGGCGAACCGGAATGCGGCATGACCGCCGGGTCGGTCAGCCGGTCAGATCTGTTCGACCTTGGCCACGATCACGGCATCGTCGCCGACGCCCAGGCGCTGGGTGAAATAGGCCTCGATCCAGCGGGCGATCCCGGCGGCGTGGGTGACGGCCAGGTCGACGGTGAGATACTGGCGCGGCTCGAAGGCCACGATCGTGCCCCCGCCCAGCGACGCCACCAGTCCGTCGGGCCAGTCGGTGGCGTGAGAGGCCATATTGGCCTGGCCGTCGACGTACTGGACCCAGAGGGCGTCGTCGCCCTCCACCGACAGGGTGGCGCACAGACCGACGGGGCCCTGCTGGCATCGGGTCACGGCATCTTCGATGGTGGCGAAGGAAGTCGGGGTCATAAGGTCGGCATCCTGCTGCTGGCGGCTCCCGGGACGTCGACATCGCCCCCGGTCCCCTCACTATTCGCCGCCCGGAGCCAGGCGGCAACCGCCCGGCGGGGGCGTGTCAGGTTCCAGCAGGTGGCCTGCAAGCCCGATCGGCCGCGGGGACGCGCTGCGAGGTGGACGCGTCCTCACGGCCATGACAGACCGTCATTCTGGAGTAAGCGTCATGACCCGATCAGCGAGCCTGTCTGCCCTGGTCCTGGTTCTGATGGCCCTGATCGGCGGCTGCGCGACGTCGGTTCCGGTCCAGGTTTCGGTGAGCACGACCCCAACCCTCTCGGCGGTTCTGAGGCCCCGACTGTCCGGCGGCGAGGTCGAGGCGATAGAAGTCCGCTATGTCATCCAGGACGGCGTCCTGCCGGCGGGCGAGGCGTTCAGCCTCGTCGCCCCCGTGGTCTACGACACCGTCGAGGGCATCGCGGATCGGATGATCGACCTGAAGGTCGAGGACGCTGACGGCCCCGTCGTCCTGACCGTCTTCGACGATCCCGTCGCGCCGGGCGGGTCTCCCTACTATCGACGCTGGCGCGCGGATCGCGGCGTCCGCTTCCCGGTCAGGGTCTCCTACTCCGCCCTTGTGCAGCCAGCCGGCGCGCGCGGCGGGCCTCCCCTCGGCATTCGGCCGTCCGCGGGTGGCGTCAGCGGGGCCGGATCGTCTTTCCTGCTGCTGCCAGACAATGCCGGGGTCGGTCGGAGCCGTATCCACTGGGAGCTCGGAGGCTTTGACGCCCGGTCCCTTGCGGCCTCCTCGTTTGGAGACGGCGACTTCGACCTGGCGGGCGCGCCCGACGCTTTGCTCAAGGGCTGGTACATGGCGGGCCCGGCGGGCCGATATCCCGCGACCGGAGATGCCGACGGCTTCAGCGCCACCTGGCTAGGGCGTCCGCCGTGGGATGTGGAAGACACCATGGCCTGGTCGGGGCGGGTCTACGCGGACCTCGCGCGCTTTTTTCAGACAGAGGCCCCCCGTTATCGTGTCTTCGTGCGGGTGCTGGCGACACCCCCCTTCGGCGGCGGCACGGCGATGACGAACAGCTTCCTGTTCTCGCGCGGACCGCTCCGCTCCGACGAGGTGGTCGAGGTCCCGAAGCGGACCCTCGTCCATGAGATGATCCACGGCTTCGTCGGGGGTATCGAGGGGCCCCGGTGGGAGCAGGGCTGGTTCGCCGAGGGGCTCACGTCCCACTACACCTCGCAGCTGCAGCTGCGCGGTGGCTACATCACGCTCGAGGGCTATGTGCGGGAGATCAACCAGGCGGCGGAGGAGTATTACACCAACCCGGCCCGGAACTGGTCGGCGGAACGGATCGCCTCGGTCGGCTTCGACGACCCCCGGGTCCGCCGCCTGCCGTATGTGCGTGGCCAGTTGTATTTCGCGGCTCTGGACGCCCGGGTCCGGACGTATTCGGACGGCCGGCGCGATCTGGATACTGTGATGCGCGAGGTCTTCGTCCGCCGCGACGCAGGCGAACGCTTCGACAATACGGCCTGGCGCGAAATCGTTGAGCGGGAAGCGGGCCCGGGGTCCGCCGCCCGGTTCGACGCCGTCGTGTTGCAGGGCACTGAGACGCTCATCCCGCCGCCCGGAATGCTGGCCCCCTGCCTGGCCGCCGAACCTGCAATCTACGAAAACGCGGGCGCGCCGATCGAGGGGTACCGATGGATCGTGTCGGCGCAGGCCGGCCGGGGATGCGGCGGGCCAGGGCTCGCCGGATGGTAGGGCCCAATCCTCCGTGCGAGGCTGCGGCGCGAAGGAGACCATCCTCCAGCGACGACCGCTTCCCGTCCTGATGGACTTTCAGAGCGTCCGCTTGCGCGCCGTCGCTTCGCGCAGCACCGACAGATAGCCGGGCGCGATCTCCATGCGGTCGCCATGGCCCTTCTCGACGAGGGCCCGGTGCAGTGCCGGCAGCCTGTCGCAGCGGACGTGCATGAACAGGTGGTGCTCGGCGTGGAAATTGACCCAGTAGGGGGCGATGAAGGCGCGTTCCCACCAGGCGGCGCGCGTGGTCCGGGCGGCGCGGAAGGGGTCGGTGGCCGAGTTCTCGACGCAGGCGTGCTCGGCGATGTTCCTCAGGCGGGTGACCAGCGGAAACCAGGTCGCCATCGGCAGCAGCCACAGCGCGAAATAGGCCCGCCAGACCGCGGCGAGGCTCGGCCCCTTCCAGGCGGACTTCTCCCGGAACGGGGCCCAATCCCCGGGCGAGAACAGCTCGGTCGGCGAGATGCGGGGGGCGGCGGCCATTGACCCAGATTAGGCCCCGTGGCCAGATCGTCAAAGCGTCGGGCTGGCGCGACCCATGGAGCCTCGATCATGCGCAGCGGTCTTGCAGCAGTTGTCCTGTTTACCGGCGTCATGGGGGCGGGGGCCCTGGTGCCGGTCGGGCCGGGTGCCCAGGCGGCCAGTTTCGACTGTACCCGCGCCCGCCGGGCCGACGAGGTCGCCATCTGCGGCAATCGTGCGCTGGAAGACGCCGACGTGAGGATGAGCACGACCTACACCCTGGTCCTCCAGCTGGTCGGCATGGGCATGCGGGGCGACCTGCGCGACAGCCAGACCGCCTGGCTGCGGGAGCGGGGCCGGTGCGGCGGCAACGTCACCTGCATCGCCCGGTCCTACCGCGCGCGGACCCAGCGGCTGGAGGCGGTGTTCCAGACGGTCGTCCGCCAAGGGCCGTTCTGACGTCAGCCTGACCTGACAAAAGTCAGGTTGACATGACATCAGTCCGATGTAAGGTAGGCCTTACATCGGAGAGCGATCATGCAACTGCCCAAGACCTGGGATCCCGCCCACAAACGCTATGTCATCCGCACCAACTGCTTCATGGCGGGGTATGTGGCCGTCAACGTCGCCGCCATCTTCGGGGCGTTCGATGAGATCATCGGCAAGCCCGCCGGACTGGCGCTGGGCCTCATCGTCGCCGCCCCGGTCGCGGGGCAGGTCTGGGCCACCCTGTCGCTGATCAACGAAAGCGACGAGTTCGTCCGCGCCCTGACCGCCAAGCGGTTCATCGTCGCCTCGGGCCTGGCCATGGCGCTGTTCGCCGGCTGGGGCTTCATGGAGAGCTATGGTGGTGCCCCGCACGCGCCGGGCTGGATCGTCTACATCCTGTTCTGGGGCCTGTTCGGCCTGATCTCCCCCTTCATCAAGAACACGCGCTGATGAGGAACACCTTGAGAGACCTTCGCACGTCGCGGGGCTGGACCCAGGAACAGCTGGGTCAGGCGCTGGGCGTCTCGCGACAGGCGGTCAACGCCCTCGAGACCGAGAAACACGACCCCTCCCTCGACCTCGCCTACCGGATCGCCGCGGTCTTCGGCCAGCCGGTCGAGGCCATCTTCGACAATCCCCACGCCTGACACCCGTCAGGCTAACCCCGAAGGACATCACCATGCGTTTTCAGACCGCCTTTCCGCGGTGCCGGCGCCCCCTTGCCTGGTTCCCGGTCATCGTCGCCATCGTCGTCGCCTGCAGCGTGGGCCAGCACGAGGCGAAGGCCGAACCCTTCCGGGCCGCCCAGACGGCCCCCTTCAGCTCCGACCGGCTGTCGGTCGAGGTGATCGGCACCGGACCCGACGTCATCCTGATCCCGGGGCTGGCCTCCTCGCGCGAGGTCTGGCGGCCCCTGGCCACCCGGCTGGCCGCGACGCACCGGGTGCATCTGGTCCAGCTGGCCGGGTTCGCAGGCGAGCCCTGGAGCCATAGCGACGGACCGTTCGTCCAGCCGGAGGTCGACGACCTGGCCCGCTACATCGCCGAGGCCGGTCTGGACCGTCCCGCCGTCATCGGCCATTCCATGGGCGGCCTGTCGGGCCTGCTGCTGGCCCAGCAGCATCCGGACCGCGTCGGCCGGTTGATGATCGTCGATGCCCTGCCGTTCTACAGCGCCATCTTCGGCCCGACGGCGACGGCCGAATCCGCCCGTCCGTTCGCGGCGCGCTTCGCCTCGGGAATGCTCGCCGCCGACGACGCCACGTTCCGATCGCAGCAGGCCCAGTCCGCCATGGGCCTGGCCCGCGATCCGGCCATGCGCGAAACCATGGTCGCATGGTCGATGGCCAGCGACCGTCAGGCTTTGGCGGCGGCCCTGACCGACGTCATGACCACCGACGCCCGACCTGGGCTGGCGAACATGGCCACGCCCGTGACGGCGGTCTATGCCACCGACGCCGACGGCGGCCCGCCGCCCGCGATGGCGCAGGGCCTGTGGACGCAGGAATACGCGAGCCTGCCCGGCGTCACCCTGATTGCCGTCGACGGCAGCCGCCACTTCATCATGGCCGACCAGCCGGCGCGGTTCGATCAGCTGGTGGATGATTTTCTGAAATAGTTCAGGCGGCGGCGGGCTTGGGCTCGCCGCCGAACTCATCCGCATAGGCCGGGGCGACCAGGCCGCGGAACGCGCTCTGCGGCACGGTGATCTCGAAGGTGCCCTCGGCATAGGGGCCGACCAGATAGGGGGCGATCAGGAAGACCAGGCCGCCCGCCTTGCCCGGCGTCACGCCTTGCGCCAGCACGAAGGGCGTGGTCGCGGCCCTGGGGCAGGTCCAGTCGCCGCCGGTCAGGGACACGGTCTGGGCCGCCGGATCGCGCTTCTTCTTCTCGGCATTGATGGCGGCGCACAGGGCGGTGTCGAGCGCCGACAGATTGGCTCCCTTGGTGAACAGGTCGGCGACCGTGATCTCGCGCTTCAGCGCCTTGTCCCACAGGATCGACAGGAAGGACGCGTTGGGGTGTGCCCCGCCGGTGAACTCGCTGTCGGTGCGGACCAGGCTAAACAGCTTGCCGGTCTCGGCCCCCGGCGTGACCTCGATCGACTTGTCGTAGGGCCCCATGCCAGGATCGCCCCCGGCCTCGGTCCGGTCGGCCTGGGCACCCTCGGTGAACTCGCGCAGGTCCGCGACGGTGCGGGCATAGAGGGCGGCGTGCAGGTCGGGCTGGGTTTTGAGGGCGACGGGCAGGCTCAGGCTGACCTCGGCATAGGGCGTCTTGGACTCATAGGCCATCGGCGCGGCCGCCTCGGCCGGGGTGACCAGAGCCCCGGCGGCGGGCGCGGTGGCGGCGGTCTCGGCGGGCTTGTCGCGATTGCACCCGGCCAGGGTGGCGCTCAAGGCCAGACTGATGACGAGGACACGGATGGGGACGGTCATGACGATCTCCGGTTCAGAGCGAGAGTGTTAGCCCACCCGCGGCGATCGCCGCCAGCAGGATCAATCCGGCCTCGCGGTTGGACTTGAACAGCCGGAGGGCCAGGGCTCCGTCCTCAGGCACGAGCGTCCGCACCTGCCAGGCGAGGTGGGCGGCATAGGCGACCAGTACGACGAAGAAGCCCGCGCCGAGCCCGGCCGCGAGCCCCGCCGCCGCCGCGCACAGGGTCGCCAGCCCATAGAACAGCGCCACGCCCCGCCGGACGTCCTTGCCCAGCCGCCGGGCGGTGGACTTCACCCCGACCATGGCGTCGTCCTCGATGTCCTGCAGGGCGTAGATGGTGTCGTAGCCGAGCGTCCAGAACACGCCGCCGAGGTAGAGCAGGACGGCTGCCACGGTCATGTCGCCCGTAAACCCTTGCGCCGCTCCGTACTCGTAGAAGAACTGACCCTCCGGAAGCCGGAGTTCTTCGAATGCCCAGACTGCCATAGGAAGACCGCCGGTCGCCGCCGCATAGCCCATCAGCGCTCCCCAGTTGAACGTCAGCCCCAGCCACGCCTGCGGCCACCAGGTGATCCGCTTCATGAACGGGTAGGCCGCGACCAGCGCCAACGACCCGATTCCCAGCAGCAGCGCCGCCAAGTCCAACGTCAGCAAAATGACGAGGCTGATCAGACTGCACGCGATCAGGAATGCCCAGGCCTGTTTCACGCTGATCCGGCCCGACGGGATCGGCCGCGCCGCCGTGCGGGCGACCCGCGCATCGATGTCGCGATCGACGATGTCGTTGAACGCGCACCCTGCCGCCCGCATCAGGCAAGCCCCGAGACCGAAGCCGACGATGAGCCACAGAACATACGTGGACGGAACCAGCCGAAAATGCGCCAGCGCCAGCGCGATCCCCTGCCAGCCCGGCAGCAACAGCAGCCAGATGCCGATCGGCCGGTCGAACCGGCCCAGCTTCAGCCAGGGCTTCAGGGCCTCGGGCGCGCGGGCATCGACCCAGTTTCGACCGGCATCGGGAAGGGGCGTGGACATGGGACGCGCGATAGCATCCCCGCGCCGCTTCGTCAGGTCGTCGCTTGTGTCAGTCTTTGCCGCGCGTCGAGCGCCAGGAACACGCAGATGGCCAGCAGGCCGATGTCCTTGGCCAGGAACTGACCCGTCCCGCCCAGCGCCGGGAAGGCATAGCCCGGCTCGACGATGCCCGGGGCGGTGAAGAAGAAGCTCAGGGTGACCAGGAAGGTCGCCACCCCCATCAGCCCGCCGACCAGCCCGGCCAGCGGGAACCGGCCGCCCAGCGCGATCAGCACCCCGGCCGAGACCTCGAGGATTCCGATCACGTTCGACGCGCCCTGGACCCCCAGCAGCGGATACATCCAGCCGAACAGCCAGTAGGTGGCGGCGATGCCCTGCACGCCCTCGGCCTCATAGGGCAGGAACTTCATGTAGCCGAAGACCAGGAAAATCAGCACGACCGCCACACGCAGGGCAGCGCGGGCATCGAGGGCGGACGGCGTGGTCATGGGCGGGCTCCGGACAGGTCAGCCCCGCTACGTCCCGACCCGCGAAAGGGTTACAGCCTCAGCCCCGCCGGACCAGCAGGACGCCGGCGATGACCAGGGCGACCCCGGCGACGCGCGTCAGGCTGATCGGGTTCTGCGGCACGCCCAGGGCGCCGAAATGGTCGAGCACCAGGCTCAGCAGCAACTGGCCCGCCACCATCAGGGTGATGGTCATCGCGACCCCCAGCCGGGGCACGGCCCAGGCCGCCGCCACGACGAAGATCGCGCCGTACAGTCCGCCGAACCAGGCATAGGCGGGCAGGCCCCGGGTCGCGACCATGTCCGGCCGCGTGTGCAGGATGGCCGCTACGATCCCCAGCGCCGCCGTCCCGACCGCGAAGGAGATGAAGGCCGCATTGACGGGGCTGGCGACGGCCTGGGCGAGCCGCGCGTTGGTCGGGGCCTGCAGCGCCGTCGCGCCGCCGGCCAGGACGACGGCCAGCATGGCGATATAGGGGGCGAAGTTCATGGCGGGGCCTCTACCAGTTCGGATCGACGGGCGCGCCGCCGAAGATCTCGGCCATGCGCGCGACGGTGGACCGGTGGGCGTCGTGGGGCAGGTCCAGCGGATCGAACCAGCCGGTCTCGGCGATCTCGCCGTGATGGGTCAGGTCACCGGGCGTGAAGGCCTCGAAGCGATAGACCGCGACGTGATCCCCGCGAAAGAACCGCTCGTTGGAATGCAGCGACAGCAGCCGGCCCGGCTCGGTGGCCCGCAGACCCGTCTCCTCGAACAGTTCGCGGGCGGCGGCGTCCAGACAGGTCTCGCCCCGGTCGACTCCGCCCCCCGGCAGCCACCAACCCGCAAGATAGGTGTGTTTCACCAGCATGACCCGACCCCGGTCGTCGACGGCGACAGCCCGCACGCCCAAGGTCATGCCCCGTGTCGCCCGAGAAAAGGCGAAGAACAGCGGACGGGTAAACGGCTCGATTCGGGTGCGCCAGGCCATGGAATCGGGTGTATCGAGGTCGTCGTCACTTGGCCATTCGGAGTCCGCCGTGCCCGCTGTGTTCCGGACGCTGAGCGATCCTGCGAACTATCGCGAAGTGGCCACGCTTTGGCTGGCGCTATCGACCTTTCTCGCCGTCGGCGGAGTGTGTGTCGGCAGTCTGGCCGTGCTCTTCGCCCAGGACGCATTCCGCAACGGCGAGATGTCAGGGGCGTGGTACTGGACTGTCACCCTCGGCTATGTGGGTCTGGTGATCAGCCCGATCATGGCCTGGGTCCTTCACGCCCGACGCCGCTACTGGGCCGCGATGGTCGCAGCCGCCTGGCCGGTCGCCTGCCTTGTCCTCACGTGGTCCCAGGTCGCCCGCTGATGGAAACGGCCGGACGGACTCACCCGGACCCTGCCTTCACAACGGCGTTGATCGCAGTCTTGCCGTAACGCGCTGCTCGCGCGCATCGAGGGCGGGGGAACGCCGCAGCCCGCCTGACCGTTCGGGCTGTTGTGCCGCCTTGAACCATCGGCGTCCTCGCTCTATGGCTCCGCTGAACAGGAGAGTTCCATGATCGCCCTCGGCATCATCATCGGTTTCGTCGTCGTCCTCGCCGCCATCAACGCGTTCGAGTTCGGCCGGGTTGACTGACACGCCCCAGGGGGCGGTCCCGGGCGCGGCGCTGGTCACTGGCGGCGCGCGCCGCATCGGTCGCGCCATCGTGCTGGCGCTCGCCTGCCGTGGCCATGACGTGGCCATCCATCATCGCGAGTCGAAGGACGACGCCGAAGCCGTCGCCGCAGAGGTGCGCGCGCTGGGTCGTCGGGCGACCGTGGTCTCTGCCGACCTGACGGACGAGGTCCAGGTCCGCGCCCTGATCCCCGCCGCCACGGCCGCTCTGGGACCGCTGTCGGTCCTGGTCAACAACGCCTCGGTGTTCGAGGACGACCGTGTAGGATCGTTGACGCGAGAGACCTGGGACATCCACCTTGAGACCAACCTGCGTGCGCCCGTCGTGCTGGCCGAGGCCTTTGCCGCCCAGGCCCCCGACGGCGCGGCCATCGTCAATCTGCTGGACCAGCGGGTCCTGAAACCCGATCCGCGCTTCGTCTCCTATGCGATTTCCCGCAACGGCCTGTGGTGGGCGACCCGCACCCTGGCCCAGGCGCTGGCTCCGCGCATCCGCGTGAACGGCGTCGGACCGGGCCCCACCCTGAAATCGATCCACCAGTCGGACGCCGACTTCGAGGCCGAGGCCGCGGCCGTCCCGCTGGGTCACGGTGCTTCGCCCGAGGAGATCGCGGAGGCCGTCCTCTATCTGGTCAAGGCCCGCTCCGTAACGGGCCAGATGATCGCCGTCGACGGCGGCCAGCACCTGGCGTGGCAGACGCCCGATATCCTGCCGGAGTCCTGAGCGTGTCCCAGTCCCCCCAGCCTTCGTCCGCGCCCCGCCGCGAGGGTCTGACCATCTTCGTCGAAGGTCTGAAGGTCGACGCCGGGATCGGCGTCTATGACCACGAGCACGGCCGGCTGCAGACCCTGCTGATCGACGTGCGGCTGGAGCTGGGCCCCGTCGAGGTGCACGGCCTGTCCGACACCATCAACTACGAGACCGTTGCCAACGCCTGCCGGCGCATCGTGGCGGAGGGGCACGTCGGCCTGGTCGAGACCTTCGCAGAGCGGCTGGCGCTGGACTGCCTGACCGACCCGCGCGTGCGGGCGGTCACGGTGCGGGTCGACAAGCCGGGCGCGCTGGACGCGGCCGCCGGGGCCGGCTGCGAGCTTCGCTACGTCCGCTAGACGGTCCGGGCCGAGGCTGCCCGGGGGTCAGTAGCCGCCGGCCCGGGCCAGTTTCTCGGCATGGAAGCCGGCGTCGCCCAGCAGCTCGTTCAGCACCCGGACGCGCTTCATATAGAGGCCGACGTCGTACTCGTCGGTCATGCCGACACCGCCGTGCATCTGGACGGCCTCCTGGACCGCCAGCTCGGCGACCTTGCCGGCCTTGGCCTTGGCGACGGAGACGGCGAGGTCGGCCTTGTCGGCCCCCGCATCGAGGCGTTGCAGGGCTCCGATGACCGCCGCCTTGGCCAGTTCCAGCTCGGTGAACAGGTGGGCGGCGCGGTGCTGCAGGGCCTGGAACTCGCCGATCGCCTTGCCGAATTGCTTGCGCCCGCGCAGGTATTCGACAGTCGACAGGAAGGCCTGATCGCCCGCGCCGGTCAGACAGGCGGCAGCGCAGGCGCGGCCGAGGTTGAGCGCGCCGTCCAGAGCCGCCTCGCCGCCGTCGACCGCGCCGATGACGGCGTCGGCATCGACCTGGACATCGGTCAGGACGATACGGGCGGCGTTGTGGGCGTCGACCATCACGGTGCGCTCGATCTCGACGCCCGAGGTCTTCGCATCGACCAGGAACAGGGTCGTGCCCGCCTCGGTCTTCGCGGCGACGATCAGGGCATCAGCGATATGGCCGTCCAGCACGAAGCCCTTGGCCCCGTTCAGTCTGAAGCCGTTGCCGCTGCGCTCGGCGGTGGTGGCGATGCGCGACGGCTGATGCTTGGGGCCTTCGTCCAGCGCCAGCGACAGGATGGCCTCGCCCGCCGCGATCCGGGGCAGCCAGGCCGCCTGCTGCTCGGCCGAGGCGGCGTCGATCAGGATGCGGGCGGCCAGAATGGACGAGCCGAAGAAGGGAGACGGGGTCAGGGTCCGGCCCAGCCCCTCGGCCACGATGCCCGCCTCGACCGCGCCGAGGCCCGAGCCGCCGTGCTCTTCCGGGATGATGACACCGGCGAAACCCATCTCTCCGAACGCCTTCCACAGGTCGCGGGAAATGCCGTCGGCGTCCCTGGAGTCCCGCAGCTGGCGCAGGTGGGCGATGGGCGCGTTTTCGCTGAGGAAGCCGTCGGTGGCCTCTTTCAGCATGGTCTGCTCTTCGGTCAGGATCAGAGGCATGGGCTCAGGCTCCCGGCAGCTGCAGCAGGTGTTTGGCGATGATGTTCAGCTGAACCTCGCTGGTCCCGCCCTCGATGGAATTGGCCTTGGTGCGCAGCCAGTCGCGGGCGGCGGTGCCCTTGCGCGACCGGTCGCTTTCCCACTCCAGCGCGTCCGACCCCCCGGCGGCCATGGCCAGTTCGTGGCGGCGCTTGTTCAGCTCCGAGCCGTAGTATTTCAGCATGGAAGCGATGGCGGGCGAGACCTGTTTGGCCTTCACCTGGTCGCCGACCCGCTCCATCGACAGGCGAAAGGCGGCGACATCGATGTCCAGTTCGGCGATCTTCGTGCGCAGCATCGGCTCGTCGAGGCGGCCCGCGTCGTCCAGGCCGATGGAGTCGACGGCGACGTGACCCATGGGACGGCCCATGTCGCCCATGCCGCCGATCATGGTGCGTTCGTGGGCCAGCAGGGCCTTCGCCACGTCCCAGCCGCGGTTCAGCGTGCCGACGAGGTTCTCCTTCTCCACCCGGACGTCGTCAAAGAAGGTCTCGCAGAAGGGGGACTTGCCGCTGATCAGGGTGATCGGCCTGGTCGACACGCCGGGGGTGGCCATGTCGAACAGGACGAAAGAGATGCCCAGATGCTTGGGCGCCTCCGGGTCGGTGCGGACCAGGCAGAAGATCCAGTCGGCCTTGTCGGCATAAGAGGTCCAGACTTTCTGGCCGTTGACGATCCAGTGGTCGCCCTTGTCCTCGGCCCGGGTCTGCAGGCCCGCGAGGTCGGAGCCAGCACCCGGTTCGGAATAGCCCTGGCACCAGCGGATCTCGCCGCGCACGATCTCGGGCAGGAAGCGCTTCTTCTGCGCCTCGGTGCCGAACTGCAGCAGCGCCGGGCCCAGCATCCAGATGCCGAAGGACGACAGCGGCGACTGGGCGTCGATCCGGCGCATCTCGCTGGCCAGCACCTTGGCCTCCTCGCGGCTCAGGCCCCCGCCGCCGTATTCGGTCGGCCATTCCGGCGCGGTCCAGCCGCGTTCGCCCATGACGTCCATCCAGCGCCGATGCGCCGGGGTTTTGAAGGTCGCGTCGCGCCCGCCCCAGACGCGGTCCTCGTCGCTGTCGATGGGGCCGCGGCATTCGGCCGGGCAGTTCGCCTCCAGCCAGGCGCGCGTTTCGCTGCGGAAGGTGTCCAGATCGGCCATGGTCGTCTCCCTGACGTCTTCGGGTGCGTCTCAGGCGATCAGGTTAGCAAAGAAAATGCGCTGACGTAGCGTCACTTCGACGGCAGGAACGGCGAGAAGGTGATGACGGTAAACGTGTCGCGGATGTGCGGCCGGGTCTGGACCGACTTCGTCACGAAGGTGCCGATGTCCATCTCCTTCGGCAGCTGGAACTTGGCCAGCAGGTCGTACTGGCCAGAGGTCGAATAGACCTCCGAGACGTTCTCGACATTGTCGACCATGTCGGCGGCAACGTCGTTGGCGTGGCCCAGCTCGCATTTGATGAAGACGAAGATGGCGGTCATCATGGCGCAAAGGCTCCCGGCTGTTCGCGGGTGTCGTAGCGGATGCAGGCGTGACCGATAAGCCCCCCAGTTCTTCGCCTGAATGGCTTGAAGCCGAGTACAACAACCGGGCCGCCGTACCCGACCACCCCGTGCTTATGGGCCGCTGGAAGGCGGCGGCCGAGGCGGCCCGCGCGGCCCATCCCCCGACGACGGTCGCCTACGGGCTGGGCGACCGCGAGGTCATGGATCTGTTCGAGGCAGGCCCGGACGCCCCGATCGTCGTCTTCATCCACGGCGGCTACTGGCAGGCGCTGGACAAGGACTGGTTCAGCGGGCTCGCCCCGGCCTTTCTGGCCCACGGGGTCAGCCTGGCTGTTCCGTCCTACGACCTGTGCCCGAACGTCCGGCTGGGCGCGATCGTGCGCCAGATGGAGGCGGTGGCCGATCTGATCCGCGCCCGCGGAGGGCGGCGGCCCGTGGTCTTCGGACACTCCGCCGGCGGCCATCTGGCGGCCTGTCTGCTCAGCCAGGGGCGGGCCTCGGCGGCGGTGGCGATCTCGGGCGTGTTCGACCTGGCCCCCCTGATCCCGACCTCGATCAATGCGGCCCTGCGGCTGGATGCGCGCGAGGCGGCGGCCCTGTCCCCGATCCACTGGCCGGCCCCCGACGGATCGACGCCGGGCGGCACGGTGCTGGACTGCGTGGTCGGCGGGGCGGAGACGTCCGAGTTCATCCGCCAGTCGCGCGCCATGGCCGACCACTGGGGCGGGAAGGGTGTCGAGACCCGGTTCGAGGCCCCGCCCGGACTGAACCATTTCACCGTGCTGGAGCCGCTCACCGATCCGGACAACGCGCTGGTCCGGCGGATCGTGGACCTGGCCCGGGCGGGCTAGGGCCTGTGCGGATCGCGACCTTCAACATCAACGGCATCAACAGCCGGCTGCCGAACCTGCTGGAGTGGCTGGCCGGGACGCAGCCCGACGTCGCCTGTCTGCAGGAGCTGAAGGCGCCGCAGGACCGGTTTCCCGAGGGCGCGATCGAAGAGGCCGGCTATCACGCCGCCTGGGTGGGCGAGGCGCGGTGGAACGGGGTGGCCATCCTGAGCCGCCACGGTCCGCCCGTGGTCACTCGCCGCGCCCTGCCGGGCGATCGCAAGGACGTCCAGAGCCGGTATCTGGAGGCGGCCGTCAACGGGGTGCTCGTCGGCTGCCTGTACCTGCCCAACGGCAATCCGCAGCCGGGGCCCAAGTTCGACTACAAGCTGGCCTGGTTCGAGCGGCTGATCGCCCACGCCGGCACCCTGTTCGATACCGAGGCTCCGGTGGTGCTGGCCGGCGACTACAACGTCGTGCCGACCGAGGCCGACATCTACGACAGCCGGTCGTGGAAGAAGAACGCCCTGCTGCAGCCCGAAAGCCGCGCCGCCTTTGCCCGCATGCTGGACGACGGCTGGACCGATGCCCTGCGCGAACGGTTTCCGCACGAGGCCGTCTACACCTTCTGGGACTATCTCCGGGACGGCTGGAGCCGCAACGCGGGACTGCGGATCGATCACCTGCTGCTGAACCCTCAGGCGGCCGGACGACTGGTCGATGCCGGGGTGGATGCCGGGGTGCGCGGCCGCGAAAAGGCCAGCGATCATGCGCCCGCCTGGATCGAACTGCGCAACTGACCGGGCCGCCCCTCGCAATCGCGACACTGTGACGCCACTATAGGGCTTCGCAGCAGGGGCGGACGATGGCGGAACCGACGGGAATGGGTCTGGGGCAGGCGGTGGCCCTGCTGGCCGTCACGGTGTTCGCCGTGCCGCTGTTCAAGCGTTTCGGGCTGGGCGCCGTGCTCGGCTATCTGGCGGCGGGCCTGGTGATCGGCCCGTTCGGCATCGGCATGATCCAGGACACGGAGTCCGTGCTGCACGTCGCCGAACTGGGCGTCGTCATGTTCTTGTTCATCATCGGGCTGGAGATGCGCCCGGCCCGGCTGTGGAGCCTGCGCAAGGAGATCTTCGGTCTCGGCGCCCTGCAGGTCGTGGTCTGCGCCAGCCTGCTGACCGCCGCCGCCATCGCCTTCGGCCTGCCCTGGTACGCCGGGTTGATCATCGGCTCGGGCTTCGCCCTGTCGTCCACCGCCATCGTCATGCAGCTGCTGGAAGAGCGGAACGAGAACAACGAGAACGACGGCCAGAGGGTCGTCTCCATCCTGCTGTTCGAGGATCTGGCCATCGTGCCGCTGCTGGCCGTCGTCGCCATCCTGGCCGGCCAGTTCGGCACCGCCATCGAGGACCCCCAGCCGATCTGGATGACCGTGGGCTTCGCCATCGCGGCCGTGGCTGCGGTCTATGTGATCGGACGCTGGGCGCTGAACCCGGCCTTCCGTCTGCTGGCCCGGTACGGCGGGCGCGAGGTGATGACGGCTGGCGCGCTGCTGGTGGTGCTGGGCGCGGCCTGGGCCATGGACCTGGGCGGGCTGTCGATGGCCATGGGGGCCTTTCTCGCCGGGGTGCTGCTGTCGGAATCGACCTTCCGCAACCAGCTGGAGGCCGATGTGGAGCCCTTCCGGGGCATCCTGCTGGGCCTCTTCTTCCTCAGCGTCGGTATGTCGCTGGACCTGAGCGTGGTCGCGCGGGACTGGCCGCTGGTGCTGGGCGGCGTCGTGGCGTTCATGGGGGCCAAGATGATCGGCGTCTATTCGGTCGCCCGGTTCATGAAGGCCGGTCATCCGGAAGCATTGAAGCGGGCCGCGCTGATGGGCGAGGGGGGCGAGTTCGCCTTCGTCCTCTATGCCGCGGCGCTGGCCGCCGGCCTGTTCGACGCCCGCACCGGGGCCATCGCCTCGGCCGTGGTCATCCTGTCGATGGCGCTGACACCCCTGAGAATGCTGGTCGCAGACCGGCTGAAGTCGCGCGAGACGGTGTCTCTGGAGGGGGTCGAGGAGGCGCGCAACCTGCAGGAGCGGGTGCTGGTCATCGGCTTCGGCCGCTTCGCCCAGGTCGTTTGTCAGCCGCTGCTGGCCCGCGACGTCGACGTCTCGATCGTCGACATCGACGTGGACATGATCAAGGCCGCCGGCAACTTCGGCTTCAAGGTCTACTACGGCGACGGGGCGCGGCTGGACGTGCTGAGGTCCTCGGGCGCGGCGGACGCCGAGAGTATCCTGGTCTGCGTCGACAAGGCCGAGACGGCGGACCGGATCGTCGAACTGGTCCAGTCCGAGTTCCCGCTGACCAAGCTGTTCGTGCGCGCCTATGACCGGGGTCACTCGATCCGGCTGATCAAGGCGGGCGTGGAGTACCATATCCGCGAGACCTTCGAGAGCGCGCTGGCGTTCAGCGAGCACGTCCTGATGGACCTGGGCTTCTCGGACGAGGAGGCGCGGGAAGCCGTCGAGGATGCGCGTCGTCGGGATTATGAACGGCTGACCCTGCAGGTCGCGGGTGGGATCCAAGCGGGCCGCGACCTGTCGCGCGGCAACGCCACGACGCCGGAACCGGCACCCTATGTGAAGCCCCGCCGCGAGGGCCGCGCGCTGAACGAGGAGGCGGCCGGCATGATGACTGCCGAGGAAATGGAAGAGCGCCAGCAGGAACAGGGCTGACCGGCCGCAACCCTGACTGTGGCGGTTTCGGCACAGCTTGATCGAGAAGCGTGGCCGCCCGGCGTAACCGTGAAACCCGGACGGGGCCTGTTCGTTTTTCGGTCAGGAGACAGACGATGCCCAAGACCACGAACACCCCCAAGAAGCCCGACCTTCGCCTGGTGTCCGCCGAGGCTGAGATCTACGACATGATGCGCGCGCCCCAGACGACGGCCGAACGCGTCCAGCGGCTGCAGGCCGAGGCCCGCGCCCTTGCCGTCGAACAGGTCGAGGCGCTGGAACGCCTGCTGCTCGAGGCCGCGACCATGGCCGAGGAAATCGCCAAGGGCGGCGACGCCTATCCGGTCGGAGCGCGCGAGATCGCCTCCCGCCTGGCCGAGGACCTGCCGTCCAAGGCCGGGAGCATCAAGGCGATCGTGTCCCGGGCGATCTGACCGGATCGGCATAGAGGCGCGCGCGCAGCCGTTTCGCCAGGCGGAAGACCAGCACGGCCAGCACGACCATCAGCACCGGCACCAGGACCGGCACCAGGAACGCCAGCATCACGGTCGCGAAGCTGAGCACGTCCTCGATCAGGGACAGGACCGGATTGCCGATGCCGCCCGTGGTCGCGGTCGAGGTCAGCCGCGCTCCGCCCTGGGCCGCATTGAAGGCGAAGGCTGTCGGGGCTCCCACGATGACCCCGGCGATGGCCGCCGTCGTCGGGTCCAGCCCCGCGAAGACGCTGCCCGCCGCGACTGCGCCGGCGACCGGCCGCGTGAAAGATCCCAGCACGTTCAGCCCGTGATCGACGACGGGGATTTTGTCGCCCGCGAACTCCACCACCGCCGCGATGCCGAGCGCGGAGATGGCTGGCCAGTCGGCCAGCCAGGCCATCTGGTCGTTCAGATCGATGCCGAACAGCCCGAATCGGGCGGCCAGGGCCAGCATCAGCAGGGGCAGAAAGGTCCGCAGACCCGTCGCCGAGGCCAGCCCGAGGCCCAGCAGGGCGGGCAGGACCCAGGTCTGCAAGGGGCCTGCCGCCGCGCCCAGATCGGGAATGTCGATGCCGTTCATGGGGAGCCCTCTCGTTCGCTGTGACCATAATGCGCCGGAACCGGCCGGGGGTCCGCAGACTTTCTGGGGGTCAGACCCAGGAGAGCCCCATGGACGACCGCTTCACCCCCGCCGCCGAAGACACCGCCGAAAACGAACGGGCCATTCAGGCCGGGATCGACGCGAAAGCCAGGGAAGGGCGGGGCGACGACACCTCGGGCGGCGCGGTCCAGGCGGGCGCCCGCAAGTATCCCGAACCGCCTTTCCCGAAGCAGCACCAGACCAAGCCGGGCGACGAGGCGGCGCTGGACCCCGCGCCCCTGTACGATGCGCCGTTCTGGAAGGGGTCGGGCAAGCTGGAGGGGTTCGCAGCCCTGATCACCGGCGCGGACTCCGGGATCGGCCGGGGCGTCGCGGTGCTGTTCGCGCGCGAAGGAGCCGACATCGTCATCTGCCATCTGGATGAGGACGCAGACGCCGCCGAGACCAAGCGCGCGGTCGAGGCCGAGGGCCGTCGAGCCATCGTGCTGAAAGGCGACGTGGCCGATCCGGCGTTCTCGAAGATGGCGGTGGCCGAAACGATCAAGGCCTTCGGGCGGCTGGACGTGGTGGTGCCCAACGCGGCCTTCCAGGAGCATGTGGAGGCCTTCGAGGATCTGACGTTCGAGCATTTCGACCGGACGCTGAAGACCAATCTCTACGGCTATTTCAACCTGGCCCAGGCGGCCGTCCCGCACATGAAGTCGGGCGGATCGTTCGTGATGACCGGTTCCGTTACGGGCCTGCTGGGGAACAAGGACCTGCTGGACTACTCGATGACCAAGGGCGGGATCCATGCCTTCGCGCGATCGCTGGGCACCCATCTGGCGCCGCGCGGCATCCGCGTGAATGTGGTCGCGCCGGGCCCGGTCTGGACCCCTCTGAACCCCGCCGACAAACAGGCGGAAGACGTGGCGACGTTCGGGGCGGACACGGTCATGAAACGCCCGGCCCAGCCGGAAGAGATCGCCCCCGCCTATGTCTTCCTGGCCTCCCCCCAGATGTCGAGCTTCATCACCGGCGAGGTCCTGCCGATCATCGGGGGCTATGCGGGAGGCTAGGCCAGCACGTCGGCCTGGTCAGGGTGGCGCTTGAACCAGGCGACGGCATAGCTGCAGCGCGGGATCAGCCGGGTGCCGTTTTCGCGCGCGTGGTCCGCCAGGCTTTGCATAAACTTTCCGGCCGCACCGGATCCGCGCAACGCGTCCTCGGCCTCGACGTGCAGGATGGCGCGGCCGCCCGAGCTGTCGGCATAGTCGGCCCAGACGCGGCCCGTGGTCGTGCCGTCCTCGAACGTCTGTTCGTAGCGTTGATCGGCGGCGAGGTCCTGAAAGTCCGACATGCGATGCGCTCCTGGCTGAAACGGGAAAACCCGCGCCGGGTGCGGTCGTTCCGCCTCAGGCCGGCGGACGATCGCCGAGCAGCGCCAGCAGGCCCAGCACACTCTTGACCGTGAACCAGACGCTCAGGAGGAACCACAGCGCCAGGAACAGCAGCAGGAACGGGATGCCGATCAGCACGATCGAGGCGAAGGCGCTGATGACGATCAGGACCCAGGTGGCGATGGTCCACCAGAACACCGACCAGAACAGGGCGATCTGCGCCTCGATATGCTGGCGCGGCAGGCCCGTGGCGCTGCCCCGTGCGGCGTAGGCCACGACCAGTCCGACCAGCACCAGCACGTTCGCGCTGGGGATCGACAAAATGTAGAGGCCCCAGGCGATCAGGGCGGCGGGCTTGCCCTCGGCCTCGTGACCGGGCGCGAGGCGGGGCTGGGACGTATCGGACATTCGGGTCTCCTAGGCCAGGAACCAGCCGCGTGGATCGCGGACCGGCCGTCCGGCCTTCAGGGTCAGAACGCCGCTGGCTCCCCGAAGGATCAACCAGACCGCCACGACGAACAGGACGAACACGCCCAGGCCCACGGCGATCAGGATGGCTCCCAGCAGGGCCGCGACCGCGGCGGTCCACAGGGTACGCTGCTGGAACACGAAATGGCTGGCGGCCACCGCGCCGCTGGGGCCGGGCCGACCGGTGACCGCCAGCAGGGCGATCAGGGCCGAAACGCCCAGCGTGGGCACGGCGAACAGGATCAGGGCATAGACGGCATAGAGCCCCGTGCTGTTGGCGACCTCTTTCGGCGGCACGACGGCATGCCGGTTCATGCGAACGGGGTCTGGCGCGCGGGGCGACTCGATCGCCCAGCCTGGCACCGGTTCCGGCTGCGGTGCGGTCGTCACGGCCGGGGTCGGCTCCGGTTCGGGCGCAGGGTCGACGGGTGCGAAAAGATCCGGTTCCGGCTCGGGAGCGGGGGACCTTGCCGGCCTGGCCGACGGCGCAGGCTCCGGCGCGGGTTCGGGCTCCGCCACAATGCGCGACCGGCCCTGCAGGGCGGCGGCCGAGGAAAAGCCGATCAGGTCGTCATGATCGACGGCCGGATCGGTCGGCTTTGGCGCGTCTGGATCGCCGGGTTCGGCCATCGGAATCCTCGGGGTCAGGTGCGTCGACAATGGCGGTCCGCCTGCCCCTAGGCAAGCGAGAGGTCGTTGATGCTCATGTCGGGCCGATCCATCCAGCTGCCGGCCGCCCAGCCGCGTTCGGCCGCGCTCAGGTGCTCGCCCATGACGATCGTGTTCGTCGGGGTCTCTTCCAGCGCCAGCTCGACACAGCGATACGGCGAGCCGTCGTCGGCCAGGAAGGCGTCCAGCTTGCGCCGCAGGGCGATGGCGAAGGCTTCGGTCGTGGGGTCGCCCTCGAACACCATCAGCTGGCCCAGCCGGTGCGGTTCGTGCGTCCGGAACCAGTCCAGCAGGGGGTCGGCCGAGCCGACCTGGAAGGCGTGGTCCACCGCCCCGTCGATGAAGCCGTGCCAGCGCTTCTTCAGCGTCTCGAACGAGGCCACATAGTTGGAGCCGCCGAAGTCGATCGCCGCGTCCGTGGCCAGGGTGACGGTGACGAATTCGTTGTGCCCGTGGGGCACGGCGCAGCGGGACCCCGCATCCGCCAGCAGACGGTGGGCCATGGAAAAGCGGCGTGTGAAGCGAACCTGGGGCATGGAAGCGCGCTATGTCGTGCTTATGACGGCCTAAAGCAACCCGGGCCGCCCGGAGCGCGCCCGTTGCTCGACCCGCAGGGGCAGACCGGCTAGAGGGGCAGCGGGAGATCTTGCATGACGCTGAACAGCGCGACCTACCTTTCCGGCTTCGGCAATCACTTCGCGACGGAGGCCGTGTCCGGGGCCCTGCCCATCGGCCGCAACTCGCCGCAGAAGACCCCGATGGGTCTGTACGCCGAGCAGCTCAGCGGTACCGCCTTCACCGCGCCCCGGTCCGAGAACCGCCGCAGCTGGCTGTACCGCCTGCGGCCCTCCGCCCAGCATCCGGCCTACCAGCCCTTCGCCAACGGCCTGCTCCGCTCGGGCCCCTTTCACGACGCGCCGCCCAGCCCCAACCGCATGCGCTGGGACCCCCTGCCGATCCCCTCCGCCCCGACCGACTGGGTCGAGGGCCTCGTCACCTATGGCGGCAACGGCGATGCGGAGGCCCAGACCGGCGTCGGCATCCATCTCTATGCCGCCAACCTCTCGATGGTGGACCGGGTCTTCTACGACGCCGACGGCGAACTGCTGATCGTGCCGCAGGAGGGGCACCAGACCTTCGTCACCGAGTTCGGCCGCATCGACGCCGCGCCCGGACACATCGTCGTCATCCCGCGCGGCGTGCGCTTCCGCGTCGAGGTGGCCGGACCGGTGCGCGGCTATGTCTGCGAGAACTACGGGGCACCCTTCCGCCTGCCGGACCTCGGTCCCATCGGTTCGAACGGCCTGGCCAATCCCCGCGACTTCGAGACCCCGGTCGCGGCCTTCGAGGACGTCGATCGTCCCACGGAGTGCATCCAGAAATATGCCGGCCGGCTGTGGACCACGACCTTCGATCACAACCCGC
Source organism: Brevundimonas subvibrioides ATCC 15264 (assembly GCF_000144605.1). Lineage (NCBI taxonomy): Bacteria > Pseudomonadati > Pseudomonadota > Alphaproteobacteria > Caulobacterales > Caulobacteraceae > Brevundimonas > Brevundimonas subvibrioides. Next base: position 927,299 of record NC_014375.1, read on the forward strand.
TGGATGTGGTGGCCTGGCACGGCAATCATGCGCCCTACCGCTATGACACCGCGCGGTTCAACACTATCAACACGGTCAGTTTCGACCACCCCGACCCGTCGATCTTCACCGTCCTGACCAGCCCGTCTGACACGCCGGGCACGGCCAACTGCGACTTCGTCATCTTCCCGCCGCGCTGGATGGTGGCCGAGGACACCTTCCGCCCGCCGTGGTTCCACCGGAACGTCATGAGCGAGTTCATGGGGCTGGTCACCGGGGCCTATGACGCCAAGGAGGGCGGCTTCGCCCCCGGCGGCGCGTCCCTGCACAACTGCATGAGCGGCCACGGTCCGGACCAGGCCAGCTACGACAAGGCGGTCGCCGCCGAGCTGAAGCCTCACAAGCTCGAAAACACCCTGGCCTTCATGTTCGAGACGCGTTTCCCGATCCGCACCACGGAATGGGCGCAAACGACCCCGACGATGCAGCTCGACTACGACGACGTCTGGACCGGATTCGCAAAGGGCGACGTCGGCCGCCAAGCCAAGGACTGACCATGCGCCTCCTGATCGCCGCCCTCGCCCTGATGGTCTCCGCCTGTTCGCCGATGGCCGGCCAGGCCCCCGGCGGGACGGTGCCGGGCCAGACCGCCGAGGCCGCCTGCGCCGCGCAGAATGGGACGATGCAGCGGGTCGGTCGTCTGCAGACGCTGCAGTGCGTGGTTCGCTACGCCGATGCCGGCAAACGCTGCACCGACGGCGACCAGTGCGCCGGCGACTGCCGCTTCGAGGGCGACGCCCTGGCGCTCGTGCCGAACGCCCCGCTGGCCGGGGTCTGTCAGGCGGACAGCAACCGCTTCGGCTGCCAGACTAGCATCGAGGACGGCAAGCCGACCCCGACCCTCTGCATCGACTGAGACGTCAGCAGTCCGGGCAGTCCGGCATGACGTCGGTTTCCAGCTGCAGGGTCGTGTGGCCGATGCCGAAACGGCTGCGCGCCACGGTCTGGGCTTCCTGAAGCAGGGCGCGCGGGTCTCCGCGTTCGTGGACGAGGTGGGCGGTCAGGGCCGTCTGCGTCGTCGACAGGCCCCAGACGTGAAGGTCGTGCACGGCCGTGACGCCGGGCAGCCCGGCCAGCGCCGCGCGCACGGCCGCCACGTCGACCGAGGCCGGGGCCGGGGCCGCGTCCATGGCCAGGCCGACGGAATCCTTCAGCAGACCCCAGGTCCCCCACAGGATCACCGCCACGATCACGATGGACACCAGCGGATCCAGGATCGACCAGCCGGTCAGCAGGATGATCCCGCCCGAGATCACCACCCCGATCGACACGGCCGCATCGGCCAGCATGTGCAAATAGGCCCCGCGCGCGTTCAGGTCCGAATGCTGGTCGCGCATGAACAGCAGCGCCGTGGCCAGGTTGATGACGAAGCCGATGCCGGCCACGATCATGACCACGCCCGACTGCACCGGCGCGGGCTCCGACAGTCTCTGCACCGCCTCGAAGGCGATGGCCCCGCAGGCGAAGATCAGCAGCAGCGCATTGGCCAGGGCGGCCAGGATGGTCGCCTTGCCGAAGCCATAGGTCAGTTGCTTCCCGGCCGCCCGCCGGGCCAGCACGGCCGCGCCGCCCGCCATCGCCAGGCCCAGCACGTCCGACAGATTGTGCCCCGCGTCGGCCAGCAGGGCCGTGGAGCCGCTGAACAGCCCGGCCCCGAACTCGCAGGCCACGAAGGCCAGGTTGATGACCAGCCCGACTCCGTAACGCCAGTCGCCGGTGTCCACCGGGCCGTGCGCATGGCCATGTCCGCCGTGGCTGTGCCCGCCGTGGCCGTGCGAATGGCCATGGCCGTGCGCGTGCCCGGCGTGACCGTGGTCATGGTCGTGATGATCGTGCGCGGGGTGGGCCATGCGCCCAGCCTTAATGCTGGTGTGTCACGATAAGAAGCCCGATCGCGATCAGGGCGACGCCCAGGATCGCGCCCTCGTAGCGCGCCCACCGCTCCAGCCTCAGGACCGAGGCTCCTGCGCGGGCCAGCGTCGTGAAGGTCGCCATGCCCAGGATCGTCCCGACGGCGAAGACGAGCGTCAGCAGACCCAGGGCCATCGCGCCCTCCTGCGCCGAGGACATGTAGATCGGCAGCAACACCTCGCCCGGCGACAGGGCCATGACCGCCACCAGGCCCCAGAAGGCGGCGGAATGCGACACCGTCGGCTCGGCCAGATCCAGCGGCGGCCCCCCCGCCGTCGCCGGGCGACGGATCACGGACTTGACCAGATAGAAGCCCCCGAAGCCGAACAGCAGCACCGCCGACAGGTGCGGCAGCAGGCCGGCGACGATCTCGTCCAGCGCCAGCCCCGCCGCGACGATCAGACTGCCGACCACGGCCGTGGTGGCGATATGGGCCAGACCCGCCGCGGTTACCGCCAGCAAATTGCGCGTCAGACTCCACCGCTGCGCCCGCCCGACCAGCACGAACGGCAGCCAGTGGGTCGGTAGGGCCGCGTGCAGAAACGCAGCCGCAAACCCCCCGCCGAGAAGCGACCACAAAACCGGCTGTTCGAAAGCGAGCGGCGACATTGATCGCCCTATAGCGTGTTACTTTATAACGGTCGAGAGGTTTTCGTCACCCAGGGCGAGGGCCGGCGCGTCGGCGATGGCCCAGACTTCCGGCTCGACCAGAGGCCGGTCGCAGATGGCTTCCAGCACGCGGCCGTCGCGCGTGGCGTAGCGGACCGGCATGCCCTCGGCGCAGCGAGCCATGACCGCGTCGAACATGGCGCGGCTGGTCGTCTGGGGGTCATAACCCTCCACGGTATCGATGACCGGCTCGCCGGACAGGACGCCGCAGTCGGCTCCGTCCAGCTGCAGCGCGCCGGGGTTGTCGTAAAAGCCGTAGGCACTGGAGCAGTTGCGGCCCGCGACGTGCCTCAATGCCGCACCGCGAAGGTCCCGATCGCCGGGGCGGTTTTCCAGGCTGACGCCCAGATCGGCCAGGCGGCTCCTGACGGTGGCCCAGCGCGTGGTGCCGGGGCCGTCGAGAAGGACCGACACCGCGCTGTCGGGACCGATCAGGGCGCGGAACGCCTTGACGCCGTAACCGTCCGGCCCGCTGCGGTCCCCGGCCAGCAGGGTCCTCCAGACCGTGAAGACATCGCCGGTCCCGGCCTTGCGGGCCTCGAGATCGACCAGCCACTGGATCAGGACGCCGCAGTCATAGGGCCCGTTACCGGACTGGAGCCGGGTGGGGTCGAGGTCGTCGGAGCCGAGCAGGCGCCGACAGCCGTTAACCCGGCGCATGATGCGCAGCCGTCCCCCCGCCTCGCCCATCGCGCCGCTCGAGATCGCGCCGACGATCGCGGCGTAGTCGGCACCGCCTTCGTGCAGCCAGGGGGCCGCCTCGCTGTCCCTGTTCTTGACGCTGTGACCGTTCCACAGATGGAAGGTCTCATGCCAGACGAAGGGGCCGACGGCCTCCCTCTCGTCGCGCCAGGCGTCGCCGTGGAACCGAACCGAGATGACGCCCGTGTCCGTCACGTCCCCGCGAAACGCCGCGGGCCCCGGGCTGTCGACGCTGCCGATCAGGGTCGGGCGGAAGGGCAGGCCGACGCCGAGGCGGCCCTCGTAGAAGGCCATGGAATCGAAGAAGCTGTGGCGCAGCAGATCGGTCAGCTCGGCCGGCATGTTGGAGCCGGCGACGACCGCACCGCGCGCGTCGGCCATGATATCCGTCGCGAGGCCGATATAGGCATAACCGTCGATCTGGCCGCCTGCGGGCAGGACGGCTTCGCCGGCGGCCAGATCGACGGACAGGGTGGTGCCCAGGCCTTCCAGCATCAGGGCGGGGCCGAACAGGACGCGGCCGTCCCCCGCCAGAGTCAGGCCCATATAGACCCGGTCGACCTCGACGGCGTCGGGCCGGATCAGCAGTTCGAATCCTTCGAACGGGGCTTCGCCCGAGACGACGCCGTCGACCAGGGTCAGGCCGGGGGTGGTGACGGTCCACAGCTCGCGGATCGTGTCGCGCTGCGAGAAGGCGACGCGCCGGACCGGCGCAGGCAGGTGATAGCGGACCACGACGCCCGCGCCTTCGCGCACGGCGACGGCCCGGGCGGTCGGAACCGCCTGCCCATTCGCGCGCGGAGCCAGAACCGCCAGGGCGAGGACGACGACAAGCAACTTCAGCATTCGACCGCCCTGACAAGCTTCACCGTTGTGACAGTGACGGGCGGGTTGTGGCGAGGGTGGGGCGAACCCGCCGGATCAGATCGAACGCACGCCTAGTTCTCGGTGAATACCAGCGGCGTGTCGGCGGCGGGAAGGCAGCTCTGGTCCACGGCCTTGGTCGGATCGCGCAGAAAGTCGCGGGCGGCGCGGGCGGCGCAGGGGTTCTGACCGGTCACGCCGTGGGTGGCGTTGGTGACGATCATGACCTGGCTGCCCTCATAGTGGGCGGCGGCCGCTCGGGTCAGGGGCGGGGGGCAGCCGGGGTCGATTTCGGCGGCGATGAACAGGGTCGGGATGGTCGTGCGCACCGGCTGGTTCTCCACCGGATCGGCGGCCCCCACGTCGATGGCGGCGCAGACGTCGAACAGGCGCGACAGGCTGGACACCGAGACCTCGGCCACCGGATCGCCCGCCGCCCCGGCCGCGAGCGCGGCCTTGGATTCGAACGGGATCTCCTCCTTGCACAGGTGGGTCATGTGCTGACCTTCGAAATAATAGGTCCTGTCCTCGGCGATAGCCGCGACCGGCGACAGGTCGCCGGCGATGATCTTCTCCAGATCTGCGGGCAGATTGCGGACTCCGGTGGCGGAATAGGTGGTGTCCATCAGGAAGGCGGCCAGATCGTCGACCGAGAAGGCCACGCCGTCCTTGTCCGTCTGCGGTCCGGCCAGCCAGGCGCGGGCATTGGCCTCGAAGCGGGTCTGCAGGTCCGCGTGGCGGGCGTTGCACTCGGCCTGCGCCGCGCATTTGCCGAGGATGGTCCGCACGGCGGTGGAAACCTGTTCCGGCGTATGGACGGCCCAGTTGCCCTCGGGCGGCCAAGGCGAATCCATCACGGCCACCCGCACGACCTGCGGCGCATGGGTGATGACCGCGGCCTCGATGCGCGGGCCATAGGATCCACCGAACAGATCGATCTGCTTCAGGTCCATCGCCTTGACCACGTCGGCCACATCGGCGGCGATCACGGCGGCATTGTACTGCGACAGGTCCACCCCGGCGTCGGCATAGCCCTTGAGGCAGGCGATCAGTTTCTGTGCGTCCTCATCCGTCGGCGGACCCGCGTCGGTCAGCTGCGCGCCCGGACAGTCCATCGACGGATTGCCCAGCCCCCCGCCCCTCTGGTCGAAATAGATCCAGTCCTGATCGATCGCGGCCAGGGGGCCGGCCCGGTCCGGCTGCGCCGCATAGACGCCCAGCCGGCGTCCCACCCCCGAGACCAGCGACCCGCCCGGCCCGCCATGGAAGACCACAACCGGCGGCAGGGTCTGGCCGCTGGCATCGCGATACGGATCGGAGGCCCGCACGCGGGCGACCGCGATATCGATGCGTCGCGTCGCCGGATCACCCCGCGTCTCATCGACCGTCAGCGTGCCGCATTCGACGGATCGTCCGCTCGTCGGCCAGTCGGCCGGGCACGGCTTGACCGTATAGACCGGATCGGCCGCCGAGGCGGGAGCGGCGGTGGCCAGACCCAGCAGGGCGAAACCGGCGGCGAGAAGAGTCTTCAGCATGGCGGTCTCCGGCGGGGCTGGGGCGGATCAGGCGTACAGGCTGGCCCGATCCAGCGGCAGGCCGCTCGGACCCGGACGGCGCTTCTGGGCGACGGTCTGGTAGACCAGCACCGACCCCCGCTCGAAGCCCTTCTTGAACAGGGCGAAATAGATCAGCCACAGCCGCGTGCGGGCCTCGCCGACCATGGCATAGGCCTCTTCGCGCCGGGCATAGAGCCGGTCTTCCCAGTGTTTCAGCGTCAGTTCGAAATGCTCGCGCATGTCCTCGACATCCAGGGTCTCGAAGCCGAGCCGGCCCAGGTTGGTCACCGTCATGCCGATGGTGTCCAGTTCCCCGCCCGGGAAGATGAAGCGGGTGATGACCTTGGTCGTGTCGGTCGGCTTGATCGGGTCCGTGCCGCCGCGCCGGACCGAGGCCTGGTGGAAATAAAGGCCGCCGGGCTTCAGCAGGCGTTTCATCTCCAGGAAGTGGCGCTCGTGGTTGGCGAATCCGACGTGCTCGAACATCTCGACCTGACTGATCGCGTCATACTGGCCCTCGACGTTGCGGTAGTCCTTGAGCTCAAGGGTGATCCGGTCCGACAGACCCTCGCGTTCGACCTTGGCGCGGCCGAAATCCAGCTGGGCCTGCGACAGGGTCACGCCGTGCACCGTCACGCCATAGTGTTTGGCCGCCCAGCAGGACAGGCCGGCCCAGCCGCAACCGACGTCCAGCAGCTTCTGTCCGGGCTGCAGCCGCAGTTTCTTGCAGATGCGGTGCAGCTTCTCTTCCTGGGCCGCATCCAGCGTCGCGTCGTGGCTCGTGAAGTAGGCGCTGGAGTAGACCATCTCCGGGTCCAGGAAGAGCGCATAGAAGTCGTTGCCCACGTCGTAGTGGAACTGGATGAAGTCCTGGTCGCTGCGTCCGGCCTTGTCGGCCCCGATGCCGTCGTTGCCGCTGCTGTCCCAGGCCGGCAGCTCGGTCGCCTCGGCGTCCGATCCCCCCATCAGGAAGGGCAGGGCCTCCTTGGCCATCAGCACCTTATCCAGCCGCGAGGCCAGATGCACGGCGCGCCCGTGGTCCCAGCGGTCGGCGGCATCCAGAGGACTGCCTCCCTCGACCCGGACGTCGCCGGTGCCGAACATCTCGAACAGCGTCATCAGGCCGGGCTTTAGCAGCAGGCGACGCACGGCCGACGGCCGCGCCACCACGATCTGGATGTCGTCGCGCGCATTGGGACCCAGCGGCAGGACCTCGCCGGTCCACAGGCGCAGGGACAGGTCCGCCTGCAGGTGTTCGGCGACATGGGCGACGATGCGGCGGGCGGCGGTCACGCGGCGGTCGGTCGTGCCGCCGGCTTCTGTCTGGGTCATCGAGGGCCTCTGTCTGGAACGTCGCTTCGTCTTTGCACGTCGGGTCCGATGAGGGCTAGATCGCGAGCGTAAATCAGCGCCGCACGGCATTTCCGGTGCCTTTCGCGTTGACTCGAAGGGCACCATCCGTATATGTCGCCGCTCTTCGCCCGCGGGGTCTCCCGGCGGGCGCATTCTTTTTTGCGTTAGCCAAGGCTTCAAGATGTACGCGGTGATCAAGACCGGCGGCAAGCAGTACCGGGTCCAACCGGGCGACACGATTGTCGTTGAAAAGCTGGCCGGCGATGCCGGCTCCGAGCTCAAGTTCGACAGCGTTCTGATGCTGGGCGGCGACAACGGCGTGACGCTCGGCGCGCCGCTGATCGACGGTGCCTTCGTCGGCGCGACCCTGATCGAGACCCGCAAGGGCGAGAAGGTCAAGATCTTCAAGAAGACCCGCCGTCAGGGCTATCGCCGGACCAACGGTCACCGCCAGCACGAATCGGTGCTGCGCATCACCGGCATCGAAGGTGCCGGCGAGACCGCCAAGTGGGACGGCAAGGTCGACCTGATGACCAAGGCCGAGATCAATCTGCGGGCCCGTGGCCTGGCCAAGCGCGACGCCTCGTCGGATCTGGGCTCGACCTCGACGGTCGTCACCGATCATGACGGTGCCCATGTCGATGCCGTGGTCGTCGAATCCTCCGCACCGGCAAAGAAGGCTCCGGCGAAGAAGGCTGCAAAGCCCGCCGCGACCGACGAAGCCTAAGAACAGTAGCGCGCTCACCTAGGCCGAACGGCCGGTAGCGCAGCAGGAAAGCAGGAGCGCCCAGATGGCTCACAAAAAATCCGGTGGTTCGTCGCGTAACGGTCGCGACTCCCATTCCAAACGCCTCGGCGTGAAAAAATACGGCAGCGAGAACGTGCTGGCCGGCAACATCCTCGTGCGTCAGCGCGGCACGACCTTCCACCCCGGCAGCAACGTCGGCATGGGTCGCGACCACACCCTGTTCGCGCTCGAGCATGGCGAGGTGAAGTTCACCAAGAAAGCCAACGGCCGTTGTTACGTGTCCATCCTTCCGGCGAACGACGACACCCAGGCGATCGCCGCCGAGTAGCGCGAAACCGGATTTCGGATCGCGCTGCTTCCTCGAAAAGCAGCCGATCCGGACCAGGGAAATGTTTTCCGCGGGGAGTCTGGATCGCCAGGCTCCCCGTTTGCGTTCCCGCCTCGAAGTCCGCCCGAGCCCTCCAAGGAGGCGGACCGAAGACAAGGCTGGAAACATGTGCGTCATCGAAACCTCTCCGGTTATTGAGACCCGGCGCCTGCTGCTGCGCGCGCCCGCACCCCAGGACGTGCCCGCGATCGCGCGCCTGGCCAATGACGAGGCGATCTCCCGCAACACCCTGCGGATGCCCCATCCCTACCGTCCGGCCGACGCCGAGGCGTTCGTGACGGACGTGGCCGCCCAGAACCCGGTCCGGGCCAATACCTTCCTGATCGAGCACGAGGATCTGGGGGCGGTCGGGGTCATCGGCCTGTTCGAGGACGGCGATCTGGCTCCCGAGATCGGCTACTGGATCGGCCGGCCGTTCTGGGGGCGGGGCTTCGCCACCGAGGCCCTGGAAGGGGCCCTGGTCTGGGCAGGCAAGCGCTGGCGCAGACGGGCCCTGATGTCCGGCCATTTCGCCGACAACCCGGCCTCGGGTCGCGTGCTGGAAAAGGCCGGCTTCCTATACACCGGCGAGGTCCGGCGTCAGTTCAGCAAGGCCCGGGGCGCTCCGGTCGAGACGCGCCGGATGGTCTGGCTGGCTTAACCGCCGGCCAGACCGGGTCCGAAGGCGACCACGGCCGCGACGATGCCACCGATCACGGCGGCGGCGGCCCCAGCGATGAAGGCGAAGGCCGTGCGGGTCTGGCGGCGACGCATGCCGCCGGTCCGTACGCTGCGGATGATGACGAACGGCGACCGGTCGAACGCTTCCGAACCGACGATGTTGTGCTGGGACATGAACGCGCTCCCCGAACTGAGACTGGCCCGGACCGGACCTGTAGCAGCTAAGGCGTCCGGGCTGCGTCGGAAAGATGGCGAACGGTGGTTATGCACCGTCTCGTGATCGATCGATCGTTGCTCGCTCAACCGCAGTAGACCAGCTGGCCGGAGTAGGCGCGGTAATAGCCGCTGCGCGGATCGTAGGAGCGATAGCGGGCCGCGCACCACGACGACCGGTCGCGGTCGGCATATCCGCCGTACGCGCCGCCATAGCCTCCGGCCTGACCGCCGTATCCCCCGCCGGGATAGACTTGGTCCGGCCGCCCGTAGGCGCCGTAGTACTGGGTGCCCTGGTTGTAGGGCTGGTAGACATAGCCCCCGCCCTGGCCATTGCCGTAGCCGTGGCCGTACGAGCTGTAGCGCCGGTGGCCGTAGCCTTGTCCGCCATAGGACCGCTGGTCGCGCCACGAGGCCCCGCAGTCGCCGCGCCCCCGGTCCCAGTAGGAGTCGCAGCGGTAGTCGCCCGGCCGGTCCCTCTGAGCATGGGTGTCATAGCCGTTCCGGCCGTAGCTCGACCAGCTCCGGACCTGATCCGGATAGCTCCAGCTCTGGGCGGCGGCCGGGGCGGCCAGGGCCAGGACGGCGGCGGCGAGGGCAGCGGTCTTCATGGTGAACGCCTCGGGCTGGGCGGGTCGGGCCGCCGTGAAAGGGGACGCTTACAGGGTGACGTTGGCGGTGGCGCCCGCGCGGGTGACGACGTGGCGCATCAGGATGATCCGGTCGGCCCCGGCGCTGACCGGGGTGATCAGGAACCAGCCGCCCGCGGGCAGGTCGTCGAACCGGAACCGGCCGTCGCGGCAGGTCTGGGACCGGACGTAGGAGCGGTAGTCGGCGTTGGGATCGGGCACCGTCCGGGCGCGGACCACGGCCTCGGGCACCGCTGCCTGCTGGGTCGAGCCGTACAGGGTCTGGAACCGCTGGCGGGTATAGGGCGTGTCCGGCGTCAGGGCGACCGAGCCGGTGCAGGCGAAGCTCTGGCCGTCGCGGCCATAGGCGACGCGGCCCTCGATCGCGGCATTGCCGACCCGGGCGGACGGCGCGAAGTCGGCGACGCTGAAGGCGGCGGGCGGACCATAGCCCATCGGCCCGGCACCCACGGTGGAGGCGCAGGCCCCCAGGCCGGTGGCGATGGCTGCAACGGCCATGAAGGATCGGATCGACATCGGCAGGCTCCCCTGAACGGACACGCGCAAATCGCCCGACAGGCGACCGCCACAAGACCCCTAACGCAGCCATAAGGTCAAGGTTGCGAGACCGGACTCCGGGCGCCACAACGACCTCATGACCGTCACCTTCGAAGACATCCAGGCCGCCCGGGATCGCATCGCCGGCCAGGTCGACCGCACCCCCGTCCGCCACTCCCGCCGCCTGTCCCAGGCCACCGGGGCCGAGGTCTGGGTCAAGTTCGACAACCTGCATTTCACCGGCTCGTTCAAGGAGCGCGGCGCCCTGAACCGGCTGCTGTCGCTGACGCCCGACGAGAGGCGGCGCGGCGTGGTGGCGGCCAGCGCCGGCAACCATGCCCAGGCCCTGGCCTATCACGGCGGCCGGCTGGGCGTGCCCGTCACCATCGTCATGCCCGAGGGCACCCCCTTCACCAAGGTCGACGGCACCCGCAGCCACGGGGCCAACGTGGTCATCCACGGCCTGGACTTCACCGCCTCGACCGAGGAGGCCCACCGCCTCAGGGACGCCGAGGGCTTCGTCTTCATCTCCGCCTTCGACGACGAAGGCATCGTGGCGGGGCAGGGGGTCTGCGGCCTGGAGTTCCTGGAGGACGCCCCCGACCTCGACGCCCTGATCATCCCCATCGGCGGCGGCGGGCTGATCGCCGGGTGCTCCATCGCGGCCAAGGCCATGAAGCCCGACATCCGCATCTTCGGCGTCGAGGCGGCCATGTACCCCTCCTTCAGCGCCCGGCGCGCGGGCCTGCCGCCGGTCTGCGGCGGGGCGACGATCGCCGAGGGCATCGCCATCAAGGCCGTGGGCGACATCCCCTTCGCCCTGGCCGACCCCCTGGTCGAGGACGTCATCGTCTGCGCCGAGGAGGATTTCGAGCGCGCCGTCTCCCTGTTCGCCACCCTGGAAAAGACCGTCGCCGAAGGGGCGGGCGCCGGGGGGCTGGCCGCCCTGCTGGCCAACCCCGAGCGGTTCAGGGGCATGAAGGTCGGCCTCGTCCTGTGCGGCGGCAATATCGACGCCCGGATGCTGGCCGTGGTCCTGAACCGCGAGATGGTCCGTGAACGGAGGTTGATCGTCTATCGCATCCTTTCGGACGACCGGCCGGGCATCCTCTCGGCGATGGCGGCGGTGATCGGCGACGTCGGCGGCAACATCATCGACGTCGTCCACAACCGTCTGGCGCTGGACGTGCCGGCCAAGGGGGCGGAGTTCGACATCATGGTCGAAACGCGCGATAGCGCCCACGCCGACGAGATCGGACAGGCATTGAAGGACCAGGGTTATGCGCTTCGGATGGGTTAGGCCTCTCGCTCTGGTCGCGGTCCTGGCCGTGTCCGCCTGCAACCGGGGCGACGTCGCCCCGGGCGCGGATCTGGAGGCCAACGCCGAGGCGGCCGAGTTCTTCCTGACCTCCAACGCCCGCGCCGAGGGCGTCCGCACCACGGCCTCGGGCCTGCAGTACAAGGTCCTGACCTCGGGCCCCTCGGGCGCCGTCAGCCCCGACCGCAACGACCTGGTCCGCGTGGACTACGAGGGCGCCCTGACGGACGGTACGGTGTTCGACTCCTCCTTCGCCAAGGGCATCCCCTTCGCCACCCACGTCGACGAGGTCGTCCCCGGCTGGACCGAGGCCCTGCAGCTGATGAAGGCCGGCGACGAGTGGATGCTCTACCTCCCGCCCGCCCTCGGCTACGGCGAGCGCGGCCAGGGCGACATCCCGCCGAACGCCGTGCTGGTGTTCCGGGTCAAGCTGCTCGATGTCGCCCCGGTTCCGGGCGGCGGTCGCGGCGTGGGCCTCGCCACCGGCTAGGGGCCGCAGGCCGAATTTCCTGTTTCTGGTGCGGCGGGTGAAGGGGTTCATCACAAAGAGCACCAAGGTTGCACAAAGGGCACGAAGGGGCCGTCGATGGGTCGGCGGGCCCGGCCCCTTGGTGGCCTTCGTGATCCCTTCGTGTCCTTTGTGATGAACCTCCTGGCCGTCAGGGCCTCGAGGGCGAGGGAGGGACCTGCGGTCCGCGCCGTCGGTTCGACCTCGACTCATCCCCGGCCGTCGGGCGCGCGGTCTGCAAAAACACCGTCCGACCCGTCCGACCCGTCCGACCTGTTCGCCTGCATCGCCTCGCGCAGCGCCTCCTGTTCGCGGTGCCAGGCCTCCGCCTCGTCGCGGGCGGTCAGTTCGGCGATTTCGGCGGCCTCCGCGTCTATCATCAGCCGCACCCTGCGCCAGCGCAGGGCTTCCATGGCGTCGCCGCGCAGCACCGCCCGCATCATCCGTCGGTGGGCGACAAAGGCCAGGGACCCGAACTCGACCCGGTCGAGGTCGCCGCCGATCCGTTCCTCCAGCGCCACCCCCTCGTCCCAGGGGTCCAGCCGGGTCGGCGGGGTCCAGGGCTGGTCGGCGCGCCGCCACCCCTCGCGCGCCGCCCGCCCCCGCAGCGCCGTCAGCCCGACCCCGTGGATCCGGCAGCATTCGCTGGCCGACCGCCCGGCCAGATAGTCCTCGCGCACCTGCGCCCACACCGCCTGCGGCGCCGCCACCCCCCTCTGCGATCCCTCGGCCATCGGTCGTCCTCCTCCGTGTGAAAAAGGGGAGGATTGTAAACCAGGTTCAGGGTGTGCTCGGTTCGACGCTGCTTGTGGAGTACGGGTGTTGAAAAGGCGGGGGAATTCGGGGCCAGCGCGGACAACTCGACGGTGGGTGGGTGGGTCTCCTCCCCGTCCGAAGGAGGGGAGGGGGGACCGCCGCGCCCTTTGCGCGGGGGTGGAGGGGCGCTTCCCGCCGCACAGGCCGTCCCGATTGAAGAACCCCTCCGTCACGGCGCGAAGCGGCGCCGCGCCAACTCCCCATCCCTTCGGGACGGGGAGGAGACAGCAAACACGCTCCCTCTCCCGGCGGGAGAGGGCTTGAGCGCACGGCGGCGCTAGCCGTCGTCCTTGCGCGAAAGGGTGAGGGGTAGATACGTCCGCCGTCCCTGCGACGGCTCAGGCCGACGGCCAGGCCAGCCCCTCACCCTTTCGGCTATGCGCATCGCTCCGCTCTGCGAGCCTCAAGCCCTCTCCCGCCGGGAGAGGGAGCAGGTCAGTCGGTGCGGCCCTTGGTGGCCTTGAGCTCGTATTCCTCGGCGCAGACGCCGCAATGGAAGTCGGCCACCGGCGAATTGGCGGCGAAGGCAGTCAGGGGCGTCGCGCCGCAGCTTGGGCAGAAGGCGTTGGCGGCGACCCAGCCCTCGCTCAGGACGCGAGCGTTCTGGGTCGGCCCCTTGAAGACCGCCGCCTCTTCGGCGAAGCCGAAATTGCTCCAGGGAGCGTCGTCTTCGGCCATGTGGGCAGCATGGCCGTGCGTTGGTTAGTCAGCCCTTACCGCGCGTGAAGACGAGAATCTCGTCGCATGTAAAACAAGCTGTCGCCCAACCGTCGATCGATCCTGTCGACATAATTTGTGGATTTTTCACAAAATACGGCATAAGGGCCTCTAAAGAGGAACGCTATGCTCGCATCTTTTACCTTCGCGAACGCGAGGTCATTCCCTGACCGACAAACGCTCAGCCTAGTCGCACATGCTCCCCACAAAGAAATTCAAGGTGCCTTGATCAAGGCGTCAGCTTCCGGATCCGACGGCCCCTTGCTCGCGGCGGCGGCGATATATGGCCCGAACGCCTCTGGGAAGACGAACGTGCTTAAAGCTCTCGACTATTTCCGTGACGCGGTAGTCCTGTCTTTGCAGCATTGGGCACCTTCGGGGGGTACGTTAAATATTCCTCACGCACGCCAGTTTCGGATGCCGTCAGTTTATGAAATCGAGTGCGTAATCGAAGGTGTTCGATATCGCTACGGGTTCATGCAAGACATAAAAGAGTTCCATGAGGAGTGGCTATATGCATACCCGAAAAAGCGCGAAAGATTGCTTTTTCATCGCTACTCAGCAGACGTGGGGTCAGACCCGTCCTCAATAAATTTCGGTGAAAACTTATCTGGTTCGGACAGGGATCATCAATCATTCCGTCGTCGAACGCGCACGAATAGCCTCTTTTTGTCAGTAGCAGCGCAAGAGAATCAAGCAGAGTGTAGCCTGATCTATAAATGGTTTTACTCTAGTCTGAACATCCATATTTCCCCAATGGATGGTGATGATAACGGGTTCACAAGCCGTCTACTGAACAAAAGTTCAGAAAATTCGCCCCTGATAAAGTCTATTATTTTGAGCGCAGATAGTTCCCTCACGGACATACAAGTAAGTGAGTCGGATCGTGAGGTGGCGGTGGATGATGATTGGGCTGAAGATATGCCTGAAAATCTCAGAGACTTCGTTGCCGAAAACAGAAAATATGAGGTTTCTTTCGGATTCGGCGATGGTGCGGATCGATTTGTTCTCCCCCTCTCGATGCAATCAGAGGGTCTGAAAAAGGTATATGCGCTTTCTTCAACTGTTGCATGCGTTTTGCACTTCGGAGAGGTGTTAGTAGTCGATGAATTGGAATCCAGCCTTCATCCCCACATAGCATCTCAGTTGGTAGATCTGTTTCAAAACAAGACAACAAATCCCAACGGGGCCCAGCTAATATTTACTACTCATGATGTTGGTCTACTTTCCGATGATCATCTTCGGCGTGACCAGGTATGGTTTGTGGAAAAGGAGCGCGGCAATTCGGCGCTCTATTCTTTAGTAGATTTCAAAACGCGGAAAGATGAAAACGTACAATCCGGCTATCTGAGGGGTAGATTTGGAGCTGTCCCAAGCCGAAGTGTTGGTGCCGCTTTTCTGAGCAGTATGCTCAGTCACGACCCTAGCCCCCGATGAAGCGTAAAGTAAGCTATCGAGAGCCGCGAAAGCAGAAATCAATTCTCGTTGTCTGCGACGGGGAAAGAACAGAAGCCGACTATTTTCGAAACTGGCGATCCGTTCTCGGACCGTCTCGATTAGTTATACGCAACGAGTTAGTTCGCAGCGGCGGAAATCCGCTGCGAGCGGTTCGGGCAGCTATACGGCTTAAGGGCAGAGAAGGCAGCTTCCACGAGGTTTGGTGTGTCTGCGATATTGACGATGCCCCTGCCGCCGACATTGTAAAAGCTGTCGGCCTCGCTGGGCGTAACCAAATCACGTTGTGCATGTCAAAGCGCTGTTTTGAAGTGTGGATTGGGCTGCACTATGGGAAGCACGCAAACCATCTGAGTTGCGGGGCATCTGCAGTCGCTCACGTGCGGAAGTTCATTCCCGACTACGCGAAGGATCTGAAGATAGCGCCGTTTCGACAGCTCTTTCCACTGACTCAGGTCGCTTTGGCTAACGCAGCTTGGCTCCGAGCCCAAGATGTCTCTGACCCTGCTACAGACGTAGATTATCTTGTGCAGAGCTTTGTTGACGAGGCGCGCGCTGCAGGTATCGGCTTGCCAGAGTAGAAGCAGGGTCGGTTAACGCTCTTTCGACCGTTGTACCCCCCTACAACCGCCCCTTCCGGAACGCCTCCGCCTTCTCCGCCGCCGCCTCCGCGCGCCACTTCTTCGGCGCCGCCTTGTCCACCGCTTCGCCCGCCCCGGTCATGATCTCGTTGGCGAACTCCAGGTCCAGCAGTTTCAGCTTCTTGATCTCGTCGCGCAGGCGGCCGGCCTCCTCGAACTCGAGGTTGGAGGCGGCCTCGCGCATCTTGCCTTCGAGGTCCTTGAGCGTGGCCTGGAAGTTGTTGCCGATGAAGGGGCGGGCGTCTTCCTTGACGCCCGTGGTCGGGATCAGGACGCGGTCCTTCTCATAGGGGCTATTCAGGATCTCCTTGATGTCGCGCTTCACGCTCTCGGGCGTGATGCCGTGTTCGGCGTTGTAGGCCTCCTGGCGCTCGCGGCGGCGGTTGGTCTCGGCCATGGCGCGCTCCATCGAGCCGGTGACGCGGTCGGCATAGAGGATGACGTGGCCGTCGACGTTGCGGGCCGCCCGGCCGATGGTCTGGATCAGGGAGGTCTCGGAGCGCAGGAAGCCCTCCTTGTCCGCGTCGAGGATGGCGACCAGGCCGCACTCGGGGATGTCGAGCCCCTCGCGCAGCAGGTTGATGCCGATCAGGACGTCGAAGGTGCCGAGGCGCAGGTCGCGGATGATCTCGATCCGCTCCATCGTGTCGACGTCGGAGTGCATGTAGCGGACGCGCACGCCCTGTTCGTGCATGTATTCGGTCAGGTCCTCGGCCATCTTCTTGGTCAGGACGGTGACCAGGGAGCGGTAGCCGGCGCGGGCCACGGCCTTTACCTCGTCGATGACGTCGTCGACCTGGTTGCGGGTCGTGCCGGAGACGGGGCGGATCTCGACCGGGGGGTCGATCAGGCCGGTGGGGCGAATGACCTGTTCGACGAAGACGCCGCCGGTCTGTTCCATCTCCCACGGGCCGGGAGTGGCGCTGACGTGCACCGTCTGGGGCCGCATGGCCTCCCATTCGTCGAACTTGAGCGGGCGGTTGTCGATGCAGGAGGGCAGGCGGAAGCCGTACTCGGCCAGGGTCGACTTGCGGCGGTAGTCGCCCCGGAACATGCCGTTGATCTGGCCGATAGTGACGTGGCTCTCGTCCACGAACAGCAGGGCGTTGTCGGGGATGTATTCGAAGAAGGTGGGCGGGGGCTCGCCGGGGGCGCGGCCGGTCAGCCAGCGGGAATAGTTCTCGATCCCGGCGCAGGAGCCGGTGGCCTCCATCATCTCCAGGTCGAAGCGCACGCGCTGTTCCAGCCGCTGGGCCTCCAGCAGCTTGCCGTTCTCGATCATCCAGTCGAGCGTCTCCTTCAGCTCGGCCTTGATGCCGCCGAGCGCCTGGTTGAGCGTGGGCCGGGGGGTGACGTAGTGGCTGGCGGCATAGACGGTGACCTCCTTCAGCTCGGCGGTCTTCTTGCCGGTCAGGGGGTCGAACTCGGCGATCGACTCGATCTCGTCGCCGAACAGGCTGACGCGCCAGGCCCGGTCGTCGAGGTGGACGGGGAAGATCTCGACCGTGTCGCCGCGCTTACGGAACATGCCGCGCTCGAAGGCGACGTCGTTCCTCTTGTACTGCAGGGCGATCAGGTCGGCCCGCAGCTTGGACTCGTCGATCTGGTCCCCGACCTTCAGGTCGAAGGTCATGGCCGTGTAGGTCTCCACCGACCCGATGCCGTAGATGCAGGAGACCGAGGCGACGACGATGACGTCGTCCCGCTCGAGGATCGACCGCGTCGCCGAGTGCCGCATCCGGTCGATCTGCTCGTTAATCGAGCTGTCCTTCTCGATGTAGGTGTCGGTCCGGGGGACGTAGGCTTCGGGCTGGTAGTAGTCGTAGTAGCTGACGAAATACTCGACCGCGTTGTCGGGGAAGAAGGCCTTGAACTCGCTGTAGAGCTGGGCCGCCAGGGTCTTGTTGGGGGCGAGGATCAGGGCCGGGCGCTGGGTCGCCTCGATGACCTTGGCCATGGTGAAGGTCTTGCCCGAGCCGGTGACGCCCAGCAGCACCTGGTCGCGGTCGCCCTGGGACGCCTGGGACACCAGTTCGGCGATGGCGGCGGGCTGGTCGCCGGCGGGCGTGTAGGACGTCTCCAGCCGGAAGCGGTGCTTCTGGCGGCCGGTCAGGGACTTGGCCGGACGGTCGGGACGGTGCGGGGTCCAGTCGCCGGGCGCAGTCGGGGCCTCCTCCGGCGTCAGGCGCGGCCCGGTGACCGGGGCGAACATCGGCAGGTTCGACATGGCTTTCGGCAGGGGGGCGGACCCGTCCCGGATGAAGGCCGACGGGGCCTCGGCCAGGCCCTTGTTCGGGATATGGACCGGCTTCTGGATGACGGGGGCCGAGCCCTTGGGCGTGGAGGAACGGTTCATGAACGGAATGTAGGTCGCAGGGAGGCTGGATGCCAGTCAACGCGCGGTCGCGGCAGAAGGCTGCTGACATCCCCCGGTCAAGCCGGAGGATGACGAGGGGTGGCAGCAGGTCCTCCTCGCCACAGGGCTGCCGTCGAATCGTGGCACTAGAGGGCATGCGTTCCGCCCCCGTCATCATTCTGTGCCTGCTGCTGGCGGGCTGCGGCCGGCTGATCCCGGATGCGCCGGGGCCGACGCCCTACTATCCGGTACAGCCGGGCGGCGCGCCGCAGACGCCGGTCCGCCCGGCCGGGTCCGGGGTGATCGACGCGGCGATCGACGGGGGGACCTTCGCGCGGCTGGGGCGGGCGACGGCCAGCCTCGGCCAATGCGTGGCGGAGCTGGAGGCGGCGCGGGTGACCTTCTCGCCCACGCCGGACCGGGTGAACTCGGCGACCTGCGGCCTGACGGACGCGGGCGTGCTGGGGGCGGACTACGGCACCACGGCGCGGATGGCCCCCTCCGACGTGACCATGACCTGCGCCCTGGCGGCGGCGGTCAGCGTGTGGCGCAGGCAGTCGGTGGAGCCGGCGGCGCGAGAGATCCTCGGCTCGGACGTGGTCCAGATCGAGCATATGGGGGTCTATGCCTGCCGGGGCGTGCGGACGGATGCGGGCTCGACGTCCCGGGCCAGCGCCCATTCGCGGGCGGCGGCGCTGGACTTCTCGGGCGTGCGGCTGAGGGACGGGCGCAGGATCACCGTGGCGGGCGACTGGGCCGACGGCACACCCGAGGCGCGGTTCCTGCACCGCATCCGCGACGAGGGCTGCCGCGTCTTCGGTACGGTCCTGAGCCCCGACTACAACGCCGTCCATTTCGACCACCTGCACCTGGAGGCGGAGCAGGGGCGGCTGTGCCGGTAGGCACGCAAAAGCCCCGCACGCCGGGGCGGTGCGGGGCTTCTGTTGTCCAGGCGTCCAGCGGGGTGCGGGACTAGCGCCGGATGCGGGCCTGGACCTCGAGTTCGCCGAGGCGGCGGTCGAGGTAGGCGCGGTCGTCACTGGAGGGCTGGGTGCGGCTGTAGGCGGCCTCGAGGCGGGTGAGGTCGTCGAACTGCACGCGGACGGCGGCCTGTTCGGTGCGCGGCAGGCTGTACAGGGCGCGCTCGATGGCGGTCAGCCGATCGCGGGGGGTCTGCTGATAGCCGCCGCCGTTGTTGTTGCCGTAGCCGACGTCGCCGACGCGGGCGTCCAGCGCGTCCAGACGCGTCTCGATGTCCTGACGCTCGCGGGCGGTCAGGCCGTCGCGCTGATAGCCGGCCTCGACCTGGACCAGGGCGGCGTAGTCGCTGCGCAGGCGGGTCGCCTCGGTGCGGGTCAGGCGACGCGCGCTGACGGCGGCGTCGACGCGGGCCTCGAACTCGCGGCGGCCGTCGGCGACCGACTGATAGCCGCCCACGTCGTCGCCATAGCCACCCTCGTCGACCGCCAGGGTCAGGGCGTTGTAGCGGGTGGTGAGGTCCTGACGTTCCTGCGTCGTGAAGCGGCCGTCGCGGGCATAGGACGCCTCCAGCTGGACCAGGGCGTCATAGTCCGAGCGGATGCGGTCGCCGCTGTAGGACTGGATGGCGCCCGAGCGGATCTGGGCGTCCAGGCGGGTGTTGAACGCCGACTGCTGCGTGGCCAGCGGGCGACGTCCGCGGCTCCATTCGGCGTCGACCGTGCCGGTGGTCTGGCCGCCCAGCAGCTGCTGGAGAATCTGGCCGAAGACCTGCTGGCCGGTGGAGGGCTGTCCGTACTGCGACTGGGTCTGGCCGTAGGGGGTCTGGGCCGAGGCACCGGCGGCGGTGGCGAGCACGAGGGTACCGGCCGCGAGGGCGGTGAAGGTCTTCAGCGATGTCATGGGGTTCTCTCCGGGGTCTGGCCCTGTCTGGCCAAGAGAACGGTGTCGGGCGGTTAAGGTTGCCTCGCGACGGGTCAGGCTGTGGTAGGCTGTGCCGATGACCGACGATGCGAACGATCCGGCGGCCCCCGCAGGCGAGACTCCGGCCCAGAAGGCCCTGCGGCTGAAGCAGGCGCGACTGGACGCGCGGCCCAAGCCGCCACGGGGCGGCAAATTTCAACGTCTTCAGGCGGCGGGCGTCAATCCGGGCGCCAACCGGCCCTGGACGCACAAGTAGGATTGGTCCTCCCCCGTCGGGGGAGGGGGACCGCCGCGCGCTTGCGCGGGGGTGGAGGGGGCTAGCCACGCATACCCTGTTGGCGGTGAGCCCCCTCCGTCACGGCGCGAAGGCGCGCCGCGCCACCTCCCCCCGGCGGGGGAGGATTAACCTCTCACCACCTTGGCGAGCTGTGCGCCGGTCCCAGGAAGATGGCGTTGATCAGCAGGGGCTTGAGGCCATCGAGGTAGCCGCGCACGGTCGGGTCCTGGGTGAAGGCGACCAGCTGGCCGCTGCCCAGGCTCTCGCTCATGACGAAGGGCTTGAAGGCCAGCTGGCGGCGGTTCTGGTCCCAGATCTGGCCGGACTGGACCAGATCGTCGAGGCCGGAGAAGCGCACGACATTGGTGCCCTGGCCGCGGGTCAGCGGGGTGTAGATGTCGCCCCCCTGGACCAGGACGCTGACGCTCGAGGCCATGCCAACCGACAGCCAATGCTCGGGGTCGACCTCGGCGCGCAGCAGGGCCCCCGCGACGCTGTCGGGCGGGCCGCCACCGGCCAGAACAAGGGCCTGATAGTCGTGGTCGTCGGCGATGACGGCGGAGTCGGCCTCGTCGTCCGAAGCCTCCTCGCCTGCCGCATCCTGACGCCGCGAGGCGAGCATCTTCGAGTCCTCGGCGGTCAGCAGGCGGGTGGCGCGACCCAGCGAGATCAGGGTGCCGCCCCGCTCGACCCAGGAGCGCAGGGCGGCGATGCCGTCCTCGCCCAGGGTGGATGCATAGCCGCCGCCGGACGGCAGGATCAGGACCTGGAAGGCCGACAGGTCGGCGGACGACAGGTTGGCGGTGCGGATGGCGGTGACCGGATAACCGAACTCGCGCTCGACGATATAGCGGGTGGCCCCGGCGGCCGAGGCATCGGTGGGGTCGTCCCAGGCCAGGGCGACGCGGGGCGCGCGGACCAGGATCGCGTCACCCGAGCCGAAGCTGGGGCCGTCGGAGACCCAGCTGTCGGCCACGCCGGTGACGCGGGCCCCGGTGGTGGCGGCGAGGGTGGTCAGGGTCTCCGTCAGGTCGGCGGGGTTGCCGGCGCGGGGAATGACCATCGTGCCCGACGGCCAGGTACGACCGTCCTTGGTGAAGCCGTGCTCCATGGAACGCAGCGCGATCCCGCGTTGGACGGCCGCGGCCATCAGCTTCAGCCCGGCCGAACCCGGCTCGACCAGATAGCCGAAGGCGGCCGAGGCGTCGGCGATGGCCGCAGGACGGACCAGGTCGCGACCGGCGGGAGTTGTGGCGACCGAGGGGGCACCGGTGCAGCGGGCCGAGGGCACGTTGAACATCAGGGGCAGGGACCAGGCGGTGACGTCATAGATCTGGTCGCCCAGGCCCCGCGCGCGCCGGCGCTCCTGTTCGGCCAGGAAGTCGGCCGGGACGGGCACGTCCCTCGACAGCAGCACCTCGGCCATGCGGCGACGCGGCTGGCTGAGGTTCACGACATAGGATCCGGCGGCATACGACTGGCCGCAGGCGGTGAAGGCGGCGGAAGCCCGACCGACCTCCAGGCCCGAACGGGTCAGGAGCCCGGCCAGCCGGTCGACGGTGCCGGGATCGGACGGATTGGCCGACAGGATGAAGGCCCCGCGCCCGCCCTCGACGCCGTCGCGCCCGAAGGCATAGGCGTTGTTCAGCAGCCGGTCGTGGTTGGCGCTGGTGGCCTCGATCGTCGACAGGGAGGCGATCAGGTGGTGCCGGACGGTGTCGCGGTAGGTCAGGATCTCGCCCGATGACCGTCGCGCCGCCAGCCCGCGCGCGGACCCCTGCTCATAGGTCATGGAGACGACGCCCAGATAGGCGGGCCAGCCGTCGCCGTAGCCGGGGTAGAAGGCGTCGTAGACCTGGCGGTTGAAGTAGTCGACGCCGGCCGCGTCGAAGCGGCGGGCGGTATTGCGACCGATCATCTCGCGGCTTTCCAGCGTCGCCGGGTAGATCAGGGGATTGAGGGGCTGGGCCTCGGGCGGGAAGAAGAAGCTCTCGTCGGTGCCCATCTCGTGGCTGTCGACCAGGACCTGGGGGCGCCAGTCGAGGACGAGGGCGGCGTGGCCCTGGGTTTCCGGCTGGGTCTGGATGAACCAGTCGCGGTTCAGGTCGAACAGGTCGTGATTGTAGCGGCCGCCGGGCCAGGGCTGGTCGCGCTCGGCCGACAGGGCGTCGGGGTTCGGCGTGGTGCCGAAGCCGCCGTAGAAGCTGTTCAGGAAGCGGTCGCGCCCGTCCGGGTTCTGGGTCGGGACGAAGACGACGACCGTATTGGCCAGCCAGGCCTGGACGGCCGGATCGCGGCTGGCCAGCAGATGGTGGGCGGCGGCCATGGCGGCGTCGGCCGGGCTGATCTCGTCGCCGTGCACCGAATAGGCCATCCAGACCACGGCCGGCTGGTCGGCGATGATCGCCTGGGCCTGGGCCGGCGAGGTGACGCGCGGGTCCGACAGGGCGCGGGCATTGGCCTTGATCGCGTCCAGCCGGGCGATGTTGCGGGCCGAACCGACGGCGGCCCACCACAGGGGGCGGCCCTCGTGCGTGCGGCCGTATTCGCCGATGGCCATCCGGTCGGGGGACTGGGCGGCGAGCGCCTCGAAATAGCGGCGCACGTCGGACGGGCGGGTGATCCAGTCCCCGCTGTCATAGCCGAGGACCGACCGGAGGGTCGGGACCGCCGGATCGAAGGTCGCGCCCGAGATCAGGGGCGGAGCGGCGACGGGGGCAGGGGTCATGCCGGGGGTCTGGGCCAGGGCGGGGCCGCCAAGGGCGACGAGGAGCGCGAGGCACGAACCGGCAAGGCGGCGGAAGGCGGATGGCATGGATGGATCCCCGTAAGAACGGTCACCCTAGCCGGGCCGGCGAAAAAGGAAACCGGGGCTTGACCCGATGTAACCCATAGGTGATATGTAACCCCAAGGTGACAAGGCGCTCAGGAGGCTTCGATGGTCAGGGACGGCACGCGAAAGACGACGAAAGACGACGGATCGGGCCGCAAATGGGCGGTGCTGCTTGCGGCGGGCGTCGCTGCAGCGACGGTCGGGTTCGCAGGTGGATGGGGCACTGAGGGCGACACGGCCACCAACTTTGGCATTCTGGCCGGCATGGGCATCGCCTTCGCCGGGGCCGCTCTGGTGATGCTGTGGATCACCCGGGGTGCGCGAGCGATCGGCGACGATCCGGGGGGTGCGGCCAAGCGTGAGCGGCTGCAGACGCAGCGGTCCCGCCAGCTGTGGGTCTTTCCCGTTCTCACGGCCTTCTTTCTGATCCAGGCCATCCCTGCCGTCGGCAACATCATCGATCGGACGGCGGACACCGGCGATTTTGTGCAGATGCTGCTGCCCGTTCTCTACGCCTGGCTCGCGACGGCCATAGCGATGGGGTGGGACGGGCAGTCCCGGAAGGAAAGGAAGTTTCTCGAGGACGAGCTGACGCGGGTGCTGCGCGCGCGGGCCATGGCGTGGGCCTTCATCGCCCTGATGGCCGGCGTGACGGTGTCGCTGGGGGTCGGCCTGTGGCGGCCCGAGCTGGGGATCGTCTCCCTGCCGCTGGTCCTGTCGGCCGCAGGCGCGACGGCCGCAATCCGGTTCGTCTGGCTGGACCGCGAGGCCGGCAAGGATGGGTGATCCGCGTCTGGGGTCGCGGCTGAAGGAAATCCGCACCGAGGCCGGCCTGACCCAGGCTGAGCTGGCCGACCGGGCCGGGGTGTCGCGCAAGACGATCAACACGGTCGAGAACGGCGTCTTCGTGCCCTCGACCCTTCTGGCCCTGTCGCTGGCGCGGGCGCTGGGCACCACCGTGGAGGGGCTTTTCTACCTCGTGGAGTGACCGGCACCCTCACGGTTGACTCCCTCATACAGTATGCGGCATACACTGTGCGTCACACACTATGTGACGTGAAGGACCGAACGCGTGACCGTCGACGCCGACCTGTTTGAATCGATGCGGCTGGAACTGCGACGCGGGTCGCTGGTGCTGGCGGTGCTCGCCTGCCTGCGGACCGAGCGGTACGGCTATACGCTGCGCCAGGCCCTGGCCGCCGACGGGCTCGAGATGGAGGAATCAACCCTCTATCCGCTGCTGCGCCGGCTGGAGAGCCAAGGCCTGCTGAACAGCGAATGGCGCGAGGAAGAGAAGCGCAAGAAGCGCTTCTATGTGCTGTCGCCCCTGGGGGTGCAGCTGCTGGCCCGGCTGGGCGACGAGTGGCGGGCGATCAACGCCTCGCTCGACAAGATTCTCTGACATTCCGGGATTTGAGGGGGCCGTCATGACGGACAAGACCGAAGACATGATCGATCGCTATCTGGAGGCCGTCGCCGCCCAGCTGCCGGTCGAGGAACGCGACGACATCATCGCCGAGCTGAAGGACCTGATCCTGAGCCGCGTCGAGGCGCGCGAGGAGGAGACGGGGCGGTCGCTGACCGATGACGAGCGCGAGGCGATCCTGAAGGAGATCGGCCATCCGCTGGTCGTGGCGGCGCGCTACCGCAAGGGTCCGGACAGTCTGATCGGGCCGGAGCTGTTTCCGTACTGGCTGTACGGGGCCAAGGCGGGGCTGCTGATCCTGGGCGCGGTGTTCGCGCTCGGGCTGGTGATCCGTCTGATCGGCGGGTCGGCGAACTTCGGACAGGATATCGCCCAGGCCTTCCACGGTTTCTTCGGCGCGGGCCTGACCCTGATCGGGTCGCTGACGGTCGCGGGCGCGGTCATGGAGCACTACGCGATCCGGCCGAAATGGCTGACCGACTGGCGGGTCAAGGATCTGGGGGCCTTCGGCCTGTCCGATCCCTCCACCTGGGGCATGGCCGCGAAGTCGGCGGGCGAGCGGATGCAGGCCCAGGCGAGCACGAAGCCGCTGCGCGTTCGCCCCTTGCGGATGCGCCAGACCAATGTGGTGGGTGACGCGGCCTTCACCTTCATCGCAACGGGGATGTTCGCCCTGTGGTGGGTGGGGGCGGTCCACTTCCCCGGCATCGGCGTGATGGCGCTGGACGGCGAGACCGCGCGGCTGAGCCCCGCTCCGATCTGGACCGCGCTGTTCGTGCCGATCCTCGCCTATGCGCTGGCGCAGATGGGGGTGGCGATCTTCACCGTCCTCCAGCCGCAGGCGGTCAGGATGCGGGCGGTGCTGACCCTCCTGGTCGCCGGGTTCGGCCTGTGGCTGACCTGGACGATCTTCCAGGCCGGCGACTGGTTCATCCTGTCGGCCGGGACCGACAGCGCGAGGATCGCCGGCGATCTGGCGCTGCTGGACTTCGATCTGGTGCGAACCCTGGGCGACGGGCCGCGCGACGTGGCGGGCATCGCCTCGACCCTGTCGATCGTGGGCACCTGGGTGCTGGCCTTCATGGGACTGAGCCTGGTCTGGAGCGCGGTCACGAGCCTCGGGCGGTTGTTCCGATCCTCCCCCGAGTAGCGCAGCGGAACGGGGGAGGGGGACCGCGGAGCGGTGGAGGGGGCGGACGCCCGCACAGTGTCGGGGGCCGCCCCCTCCACCACGACGCCAGCGCGTCGCGGTCCCCCTCCCCCGCGAAGGGCGGGGGAGGATAAGTCCGAAAACCGCGAGACTTCGGCCGCGTCCGGAGGCATCTTCGCGGCATGGAAACGCGCGCCGACACGCTGGATCAGGAGGCCTGCTACCGCGCGGCCCTGACGCGGGACGCGCGGTTCGACGGGCGGTTTTTCGGCTGCGTGAAGACGACCGGGATCTATTGCCGGCCGGTCTGCCCGGCGCGGACCCCGAACCGCCAGAACATGATCTTCGTGGTCACGGCGGCGGCGGCCGAGGAGGCGGGCTTCCGCGCCTGCCTGCGCTGCCGGCCCGAGACGGCCCCCGATATGGGGGCCTGGCGCGGCACCTCGAACACCGTCAGCCGGGCGCTGAGCCTGATCGAGCAGGGCGCGCTGGATGAGGGCGATGTCGACGCCCTGGCCGGACGGCTGGGGGTCGGCGAGCGGCAGCTGCGGCGGCTGTTCCGCCAGCATCTGGGCGCGGCCCCGGTCAGCGTGGCCCAGACGCGGCGCGTCCTGCTGGCCAAGGCCCTGATCCAGGAGAGCGACCTGTCGATGGCGCAGGTGGCGCTGGCCTCGGGCTTCGGGTCGGTGCGGCGGTTCAACGAGACGTTTCAGGCCCTGTACGGGCGGGCCCCCTCCGAGCTGCGGCGGCGCCGGGACCGGGTGTCGGACGGGGGCGTGAAGCTTAGCCTCAGCTATCGCCCGCCCTATGACTGGGAGGCGATGCTCGAGGCGCTGGTCGCGCGCGGGGACCGGGTCACGGGTCGGGTCTGGTCGCGCGATCTCGCGCTGCCGGTCGACGGGGCGACCGGCACGGTGACCGCGACGCCGGGCCAGCCGGGACGGCTGGACGTGCGGGTCGAGGCCTCGGACCTGAAGGCCCTGCCGGGGGTGCTGGCGCGGGTCCGGCGGGTATTCGACCTGTCGGCGGACCCGGAGGCCATCGCGCGGGACCTGTCGGCGGATGCGGTGCTGCGGCCCCTGGTCGAGGCGCGGCCGGGGCTGCGGCTGCCGGGCGCCTGGGTCGACGCGGGCGAGGACGCGCCCTCCGACCGGCTGGGGGATGAGGGGCTGGCGGCGCGGGCGGAAGCCTGGCGGCCCTGGCGAGCCTATGGGGCGCTGTATCTCGGCCTGGCCGGGATCACGGGCGCGGACCTGATGGAGAGAGACGATGAAAAACGCGCAGCCTGAAACCCTGACCCTGACCCTGACCCTGGACCGGATCGCCACGCCGGTGGGCGAGGTGCTGCTGGTGACCGATGCGGACGGAGCCGTGCGGGCGCTGGACTTCGTGGATTTCGAGCCGCGGATGATGCGGCTGCTGGGGCGGCATGCGCCGGCGGCGACCCTGGTGCCGGGCCGTACGCCGGAAGCGGTGCGGGGGGCGGTGGAGCGGTATTTCGCCGGAGACGCCAGGGCCCTGGACGGGCTCGTCGTGAAGACGGCGGGGACGGCATTCCAGACCGCGGTCTGGGCCGCGCTGCGGGCCATTCCGGCGGGGCAGACGCGCAGCTATGGCCAGCTGGCGGCGGCGGTCGGGTCGCCGAAGGCGGTGCGGGCGGCGGGGCTGGCGAACGGGCAGAACCCGGTGGCCCTGATCGTGCCCTGCCACCGGGTGATCGGGGCGAACGGGACGCTGACGGGCTATGCGGGCGGGCTGGAGCGCAAGCGCTGGCTGCTGGCGCATGAGGGCGTGCAATCCTCCCCCGTCGGGGGAGGGGGACCACGAAGTGGTGGAGGGGGCCGGACCCGCACACCGAGTCTGCGGTAAGCCCCCTCCGTCACGCCGCGAAGACGCGTCGCGCCACCTCCCCCAACGGGGGAGGATTGCTACACCGCTTCCAGGAACAGCCTGGTCGCCGGGTTGTCGGTCTCGTCGACATAGGGATAGCCCAGCTCGGCCAGGGCGGCGGTCAGGGCGGGCTGTTCGGCGGGCGGGACGCTGATCCCGGCCAGCACGCGGCCGACATCGTCGCCGTGGTTGCGGTAGTGGAACAGGGTCAGGGCCCAGGCGGGTTTCAGGCTGTTCAGGAAGCGCAGGAAGGCCCCCGGCCGCTCGGGGAATTCGAAACGCAGGATCCGCTCGTGCGGCAGGCCGGTGGCGCGGCCCCCGACCATGTGGCGGACGTGCAGCTTGGCGGTCTCGTTGTCGCTCATGTCCTCGACGTCGTAGTCGCCGGACCGCAGCGCGGTGATCAGGTCGTCCTTCTCGTGCGGCCCCTGTTTCAGCGCCACGCCGACGAAGATGTGGGCGCGTCCCTCGCCCGACCAGCGGTAGTTGAACTCGGTGACCGAGCGGCCGTCCAGCGCGGACAGGAAGCGGCTGTAGACGGCGCGGTCGTCGGCCATGGCGACGGCCAGAAGGGCCTCGGTGCCCTCGCCGATCTCGGCCCGTTCGGCGATGTGGCGCAGGCGGTCGAAGTTGACGTTGGCCCCGGAGTTGACGGCGATCAGCGCGCCTTCGCCCGTATCGGGATGGGCGGCGGCCCAGGCCTTGAGGCCCGCCAGCGCCAGCGCCCCGGACGGCTCGGCCACGGCGCGGCTGTCGTCGAAGATGTCCTTGATGGCGGCGCAGATGGCGTCGTTGTCGACAGTGACGATCTCGTCCAGCAGGTCCCGGCACAGGCGGAAGGTCTCGGTGCCCGCGCGGCGCACGGCGACCCCGTCGCAGAACAGGCCGACCTGGTGCAGGGTCACGACCTCGCCTGCCGCGATCGCGGCCTGCATGCAGGCCGCGTCGACCGGCTCGACGCCGATGACGCGGGTCCCGGGACGCAGGAATTTGACGATGGCGGCAACCCCTGCGGCCAGGCCACCCCCGCCGATGGGCACGAAGATGGCGGCGATCGGACCCGAATGCTGGCGCATGATCTCCAGCCCGACGGTGCCCTGCCCGGCGATGACGTCGGGATCGTCGAAGGGGTGGATGAAGACCGCGCCGTCGGTTTCCGCCCGGCGGCTGGCCTCTGCGAAGGCCTCGTCGAAGGCGTCGCCATGCAGGATGACGTGGCCGCCGAGCGCGCGCACGGCCGCGACCTTGATGGGCGGGGTGGTGACCGGCATGACGATGGTGGCGGTGGTCCCGCGCTTGCGGGCCGCGAAGGCGACGCCCTGCGCATGGTTGCCGGCCGATGCGCAGATGACGCCACGCGCCAGCTGTCCGGCATCGAGGGTGGCGATCTTGTTGTAGGCCCCTCGGATCTTGAACGAGAAGATCGGCTGCAGGTCCTCGCGCTTCTGCAGCACCGCGCGCCCGAGCCGGCGGGTCAGGCCGGGCAGGTGGTCGAGCGACGTCTGGATCGCCACGTCATAGACGCGGGCGGTCAGGATGCGACGGAGTGTTTCTTGCATGAAGATGACGTCTGGCGGCAGATATAGAACGAACTATCCCACAGACGCGATTTTTGCGACCGTCTTTTGCCGATCGGTCTCGATCCGGCGTCGGCCTTCGTGGCGCGCGGCGCGCGCTATTGTCTCTCGCCCTGCCCTTGCACGCCTCCGCCATCGGCCTATATTGCCTCCAGTTATGCTAACTTTGAGCATAAGTGTGGGGAGGCCGGTTTGGTCGTCAGTCTGCAGCTGGATCGCAAGATCGCCGAGGAAACCGCGCCCGTCTGGGCCAAGGTCAAGGACTTCGTCACGCCGATGGAGTGGCCGGACCAGGCGCGCCTGATCTCCGAGATCAACGCCCTGAAGAAGGAGCGCGACGCGGTCATCCTGGCCCACAACTACATGACGCCCGAGATCTTCCACGGCGTCGGCGACTATGTCGGCGACAGCCTGGGTCTGGCCAAGGAAGCAGCCCGTTCGAGCGCGAAGGTCATCGTGCAGGCGGGCGTGCACTTCATGGCCGAGACGTCGAAGATCCTGTCGCCCGACAAGACCGTGCTGATCCCCGACCTGAAGGCGGGCTGTTCGCTGGCCGAGGCGATCACGGGGGCGGACGTGCGGCTGATCAAGCAGCGCTACCCCGGCATTCCCGTCGTCACCTATGTGAACACCACGGCCGATGTGAAGGCCGAGACCGACATCTGCTGCACCTCGGCCAATGCCGTCCAGGTGGTGGAGTGGGCGGCGAAGGAATGGGGCGTCGACAAGGTCATCCTGATCCCCGACGAATTCCTGGCACGCAATGTGGCGGCCCAGACGACTGTCGGCATCATCGCCTGGAAGGGTCGCTGCATCGTCCACGAGCGGTTCCGCGCCGCCGACATCGAGGAGATGCGCCAGGCCTATCCGGGCGCCGAGATCCTGGCCCACCCGGAATGCCCAGAGGATGTGCTGGCAGCCGCCGACTTCGCCGGCTCGACCGCGGCCATGACCGACTACATCACCGCGAAGAAGCCGCGTCAGGTGGTGCTGATCACCGAATGCTCGATGGCAGCCAACATCAAGGGCGACGTGCCCGAGGTCGACTTCATCGGCCCGTGCAACCTGTGCCCCTACATGAAGCGGATCACGCTGGAGAACATCCGCGACTGCCTGCGCGACATGCGCTTCGAGGTCACGGTGCCGGAAGAGATGATCGCCCCGGCGGCCCTGGCCGTGCAGCGGATGATCGACCTGCCGCCGCCGCTGGTGCCGGCCCGCTATGACATGATCAAGGCCCGGCACCATGTGTCGGTGGAACTGATATGAGCGACATCGGTCCCTGGGGTTCGCGCGACGGGCGCGTCACGGCACCGGCCGCGTCGCCGACGACGGCCGTGCCCGCCTCCAGCCCCGGCGCGCCGTCGATCGACAAGGGCCAGAGCCTGCCCTGGGCGATCGGATCGACGCTGTTGCTGGGTGGTTTCATCTGGCTGACGTCGGGCAGCTGGATCGTCGCGGTGGCGGCGATCTTCGGTCTGTTCGTGCACGAGTACGGCCATGTGCTGGCAATGAACCGTCTGGGGATGGGCCCGGCGAAGATCTACATCATCCCGTTCCTGGGCGGACTGGCCCGCGGGCAGCGGAACCCGGACAGCGAATGGCACGGCGTGCTGGTATCGCTGGCGGGGCCGGCGTTCGGTCTGCTGGCCGTGCTGCCGATGGTCGGTGTGTGGCTGGTGACCGGCGACCCGGAATGGATGCTGGGTGCCTTCATCATCGCCATGATCAACCTGGTGAACCTGGCCCCCGCGCCGCCTCTCGACGGGTCCAAGGCGCTGGGCCCCGTGCTGGCGCGGATCGATCCCATGGTCGAAAAGGTGGCCCTGATCGCGGTCGGAGCCCTTGTGGTGTGGTGGGGTTTTTCGACCGGCCGCTGGATCCTCGCCGTCTTCCTCGGAATCTCCGTCTTCGGCGCGCTGCAGCGTGGGCCCTGGCGACCGGGCGAGCAGAAGCTGACCTGGCCACAGGCCGGCAAGTCGCTGGGACTGTTCCTGTTGACCGGCGCGGCCTGCGCGGCGGCCGGTCTGGGCGTGCTGCTGCCGATCGCCGAAGGCTCTCCGACCGAGGCCCTGAACATCGCCGCCCGCTTCATCGGCTTCGACCGATGAGCCGGATCGTGCACGACGGCCCGCTGATCATCGGCGGCGGCCTGGCGGGCCTGTCGGCCGCGCTGTCGGCGGCTCCGAAACCGGTTTTGGTCATCAGCCCGGCCCCCCTGCTGGAGGCCGCGTCGAGCGCCTGGGCCCAGGGCGGCGTGGCGGCGGCCCTGTCGAGGGACGATGCGCCGGCGCTCCACCTCAAGGACACCGAGGCGGCCGGGGCCGGTCTGGTCGACCATCACGCGGCCGAGGTCCTGACCGACGAGGGGCGCTCCACCGTGGAATGGCTGGCCTCGCTGGGCGCGCCGTTCGACCGGGATGCGGCGGGCGAATTCTCCGTGAGTCTCGAGGCCGCACATTCGATGGCGCGGGTGGCGCGCGTCGGCGGCGACGGGGCGGGGCGGGCGATCCTGTCGGCCCTGGTCGCCTCGGTCCGGGCCGCCGGTCACATCACGGTCTGGGAGGATGCGCGGCTGCGGTCGCTGATCCAGGACGAGACGGGCCGGGTGCGCGGCGCGGTGATCGAACATCCGGGCGGGACGCTGGTCGAGGTTCTGGCCACGGCCGTCGTTTTGGCCACCGGCGGCGCGGGCGGGCTGTTCGGGGCGACCACGACCCCGACCGCGCTGAAGGGCGAGGGCATGGCCCTGGCCTGGGCGGCGGGGGCCGAGATCCTGGATCCCGAGTTCGTGCAATTCCACCCCACGGCCATCGACGTCGGTCTGGATCCCATGCCGCTGGCGACCGAGGCGTTGCGCGGCGACGGTGCGCGGCTGATCGATCGCGACGGGCATTTTCTGCTGGGCGAGGCGCCGGACGCGGACCTGAAGGCGCGCGACATCGTGGCGAGGGCCGTGCATGCGGCGCGGGCGGCGGGACGCGGGGCCCTGCTGGACGCGACCAAGGCCATCGGCGCGCATTTCCCGACCGAGTTCCCGGCCGTCTTCGCCGCCTGCATGAAGGCCGGCCTGGACCCGCGCGTGACCCCGATCCCGGTGGCGGCGGCGGCCCACTATCACATGGGGGGCATCGCGGCCGATCCGGACGGCCGGACCAGTCTGCCCGGCCTGTTCGCGGTCGGCGAATGCGCCGCGACCGGGGTGCATGGCGCCAACCGTCTGGCGTCCAATTCCCTGCTGGAAGCGGCGGCTTTCGGCCGGCGGACGGGACGGCTGGCGGCGACGATGACGGCCACCACCGGGCCGGTCGTGGTCGGGGCGGTGATGGACGACCTGCCCGCCGCGGCCCTGCTGGAGATGCGCGTCGGGATGAGCGCGGACTGCGGCGTGGTGCGCGACGGTGACGGGCTGCGGCGTCAGATCGCCCTGATCGACCGGCTGGAAGCCGCGCATGGCGCCGCCCCGGCCCTGGTGGCCGCGCGGCTGATCGTCGAGGCGGCCCTGGCCCGGCACGAGAGCCGGGGCGGGCATTACCGCAGCGACTATCCGGACACGGCCAGTGTGGCGCGGCACACCCGCTTGCGTCGCGTCGGGATCGAGGCGATGGCGGCGGCATGATCCCGTCGCTTCCCGATGTCCTGATTCTGCCGATCGTGCGCGCCGCCCTGGCCGAGGATCTGGGGCGGGCGGGCGATGTGACGGCTGCGGCCTGCATCCCCGAGGCTGCGCGCATGCGGGCCGTGTTCGCGGCGCGCAAGCCCGGCGTGCTGGCCGGGATCGACTGCGCGCGGCTGGCGGTGCTGGAGATGGATCCGAAGGCGTCGATCGACCTGCGGATGCGCGACGGGGACGCCTTCGAGGCCGGGGCCGTCCTGGCGGAGGTCGAGGCGGAGGCGCGGGCCTTCCTGTCGGCCGAGCGGACGGCGCTGAACCTGCTGGGTCGGCTGTGCGGGATCGCCACCCTGACGCGGGACTATGTGCAGGCCGTGGCCGGGACGGGAGCCCGGATCGCGGACACCCGCAAGACCACGCCGGGCCTGCGCGCCCTGGAGAAGCACGCGGTGCGCTGTGGCGGCGGGATCAACCACCGCTTCGGTCTGGATGGCGCCATCCTGATCAAGGACAATCACATCGCCGTCTGCGGCGGGGTCGAGGCGGCGGTCCGCGCCGCGCGGGCCCACGTCGGCCATCTGATGAAGGTCGAGGTCGAGGTGGACGGGCTGGAGCAGCTGAACGTCGCCCTGGGCATGGTCGCGGCGGGCGAGGGGCCCGACGTGGTCATGCTGGACAACTTCGACCTCGCGAGGCTGGCCGAGGCCGTGCGGCGGACGCGGGACGGTGGGCACCGGCTGGTGCTGGAGGCCTCGGGCGGGGTCAATCTGTCGACCGTGCGCGCCATCGCCGAAACGGGCGTGGACGTGATCTCGGTGGGTGCGCTCACCCATTCGGCATCGGTTCTGGATATCGGCCTCGACGCCGTCTGACCCCGCAGCGCGCGATCGGCCCCTGGCCCTGACGCGCCGGCTGTCCGGCACCCCCGCCCCCTCCCGGAACGGAGGGTGCACCGGGGCGTTTCCCACGCGGGGCGTGATGAAGGCCAGACGATGGATCGATCCAGCGAGCCCCCCGAAACCCGGGACGATACGGTCGCGGTACCTGAGCTGTCGGTGAGCGGGCTGCCGGCGGGTTTCACCGGCCTGCCGGGCGCGAGCGATCAGGCGGAACGCGAGGTCTCGCCGGACTACGGCACCCTCAAGGACAACCGGATGAACCGCTGGACGGTGCGGGACGACCAGGTCCCGGACGACGATCAAGCCGTGGGGGTCGAGCCCGCCTGATCGGTGGAGGACGCCGACAGGGGCGCGGTCTGGACCTGCGGGGCCGCGGGCACGGACTGGGCGGTCGGTGCGGGGGCCGGCCGGGTCGTCTCCGTCGGCGCAGCGGATGCCGCCGTCAGGTTTTCCTGGGCCACCAGCGCCGTATAGGCGATCGCCTCGCCGGCCTGGCGCATCGTGGTCTGGGGGTCGATGCCCGCGTAGACGGCGCGCTGGATGTCGCCGCCGGTCGAGGGACGGGTCTGGTAGGCGAAGGCGGTGCTGGAGCCCGAACGGCCGCCGAACCGATAGAAGACGTGGCTGCCGACCTGGCTGACCCGCAGCAGGGAGTTCCTCCAGGACGGGGAGACGCCCGTCGTGTGGAAGTGTGTGGCGTTGCCGACGCTGGCGTAGACCGACCCTGACAGGGCGGCGGAGGCCACCGTGCGGGCCCGATTCCAGGCCGCGCGGTTGACCGGGGCGCGCATCGAACCGTCGCAGGTGAAGCTGAACTGGCAGCCGATCCGGCGGCCGGCCCCCTGGAAGACGACGCCGCAGACGCTGTTCGGGAAGGCGGGATGGCGGGCGCGGTTGAGTACGACCTGGGCCACGGCGCGCATGCCGTCGGCCCCTTCGCCGCGGGCCTCGTAATAGGCCGCTTGGGTCAGGCATTCGAGGTCGCGGCTGTCGTCCAGCGCGCTGCCCAGATGGAAGGGGCGGGCGGCGTCGGACAGGGTGGTCAGGCTGGCGCGGCGGAGGTCGGAGCCGGCCCCCTGCGGACGCAGTTGTTCCAGCCGCGCGGTCAGTAGTTCGGTCTGGCGGTCGCGCTGGGCAGACCCGGCGACGGTATAGGGATCGTGGCGGCGCGCGATGGTCAGGGCGCTGGCGTCCAGCCCCCCGGCGGCGGCGGCCAGCGCTTCCTCGGTGAAGCCGGCGGAGGTGGCGCCCTCCAGCCGTTCGGCCTGGGCGCGCACGGTCGTCGCCTTGGCGACGGTCCCGCCCAGATAGGCGCAGCCGATTCCCAGCCCCAGCACGCCGCCGAACACCGCAGCTGCCGTCATGGGCCGGATACGGGCCACACGATCGGCGCGCGATATCGCACGCGTCTGCGAGGGATGGAACAAAGGCGTCGTCCTATTCAGCAGGGCGGGAAGCTGCCCCTTGGTCGTCTGCAGAACCGGGCGACAGGGTGTGTCGCGGGCCGGTTTGCGAATCGAGGCTCGGTGAACGCGAGACCGTCGAAGAAAGCGCCTTAAGCCATCCGTTTATGGCGCCAATGTGGTTGATTCGCAAATTCGCGCTGCAGTGCAGCATTCGTCGCAGGCTTGCGCCGAATATAGAGCACGGAAACCACCACGTCATGTTCCGGACGGGGCTTTCGATGCGAAGACTGTATCCGGATGCACAGGCAGCGTCACAAAAGATTATAGGGGCGCCGATACGCACTCTGGGCGGGCCGATATACTGTAATTGATGCCTGCGACACCGGCCGTCATGCTCAGGGCGCGGGAGGATGCGGAACCTGTGCCGTACGGCCACGTTCCGATCTCATCATCATCGACAGGACTCCAGCCATGCGCCGCACCGCCCTTGCCACGCTCGCCCTCACCGCCCTGGCGCTCGGCGCCTGCGGACAGACCATCGAACAGCGCGCCGCGACGGGGGCCGTCGCCGGGGCCATCGTGGCCGGTCCGGTCGGGGCGGCGGTCGGCGGCGCGGCCGGTACGGCCGTCGGACAGGCGGCCAAGCCGGACTGAGGGGCTGGATCGACGCGCGATCGTCCCCATATGGCGTAATCCGCGTGCGGCCCTGACGCGACGATAGACCCCAATAACGGCCCGGATTGGCGAATACCGGGCCTGCGCGCTTGATTTCCGGCGCAGATTCGGGTTTGCCGACCGCCGGACGCCGTGGAGCCTCCCGATCGCTGCGTCCGGTTTGTCCGGACGGGCGACCCAACCCTTCGAAGGACGACCGACCGCTCGCATGAGAGATCTGAAACAGACCGGCTTCAACGACCGTATCACGGCGCAGCAGGAGGCCAAGAAGGCTCTGCTGGCCAAGTTCAAGCCCAAGCCGACCGTGACCGACCCCGAGTTCGACCGACTGGCCGAGAAGCGGGCCGCGGAAAAGGAAGCGCTGCGCCTGCAGCACGAGGCCGCCAAGGCCGAGGAACGCCGGATCAAGCAGGAGCGCGAGGAAGCGCGCCTGGCCGAGCTGCGCAACAGCGAGGAAGCCATCGAGGCCGAGAAGCGGGCCGCGCGCAAGGAGCGCAAGCAGCTCACCAAGGAAGAGCAGAAGGCCGCGCGCGACGCGCGTTACGCCGCCCGCAAGGCGCGGCGGTAGGTTACCGCTCCTGGCGGCCCAGCGCGGCCGCCAGCTGCTCGCCTGAATACGGTTTGCGGATGAAGGGCCAGGGGGCTTCGGCCAGGGCCGCATCGACGTCGTCGCCTGCATAGCCCGACGTCAGCACGATCCGCATCCCGGGATACTGGTCGGCCGCCTGACGGGCCAGTTCGAAGCCCGTCATCCCGCCGGGCATCACCACGTCGGACAGCATGATGTCGAAGCGGCGTCTGGCCAGGGCCGCCAGGGCGTCCGGCCCGGTCTCGACCGCCTCGACCTCCAGCCCCATGCCCCCCAGCAGATCGACGGCGATGACGGCCACGCTGGTGTCGTCCTCGACCAGCAGCAGGCTTTGGCCGGAGATGTCCGCCTGCGGCGGCACGGGCACCGCCGTCACGGCCTCCTCGGCGGCGAGGGGCGGGAGATACAGGGTGATCTGCGTCCCCTGACCGACCGTGGACTCGATACGCACCCCGCCGCCGCTCTGGCGCGCGAAGCCGTAGACCTGGCTGAGGCCCAGACCCGTGCCCTTGCCGACCGACTTGGTGGTGAAGAAGGGTTCGAACACCCGCCGCAGGGTCTCGGCAGCCATGCCGACGCCGGTATCCGAAACGGTGATGCAGACGTAGTGGCCGGCGGCCAGCTCGGTGACGTGTCCGGCCTCGACGTCGCAGGCCTGGGTCTGGACCGTGATCGTGCCGCCGTCCGGTGCCGCGCGCTCGGCGACCGCGTCGCGGGCGTTGACGATCAGGTTCAGCAGCGCGGCCTCGAACTGGGCCGGATCGACGATTACGCGCGCGCCGCCCCGCTTGAGCTTCAGCCTGTAGGATACCGCCTCACCGACGGCGCGCCGCAGCAGCGGGTCGCTCTCGCGGATCAGGGCATTGATATCGATGGCCTCGGGGCGCAGGGCCTGCCGACGCGAGAAGGCCAGCAGCTGATGCGTCAGCCGCTCGCCGCGCCGGGCGGCCGACAGGGCGGCCTCGCCGAACTTCTGGCGGCGCGCGGCGTCGTCCGGCGACTTCAGGATCAGGTCCAGCGCGCCGATGACGACCGTCAGCAGGTTGTTGAAGTCGTGGGCGACGCCCCCGGTCAGGCGGCCGACCGCCTCCATCCGCTGGGCATGCATCAGGTCCGCCTCGGCCTTGGCCTTTTCCGCCAGCGCTTCGCCGACCCGGTCTTCCAGCAGCTCGTTGATGCGTTTCAGGTCCTGCTCGACCCGGCGCGCGTCCGTGACGTCGAAGGCCACGCCGACGAAGCCGATGATGTCGCCGTGCAGGGTCAGGCGCGGTCGCGAGAAGGACCGCAGCCAGCGGTACTCCCCGCTGTGGTGCCGATAGCGAGCCTCCAGCGCGAAGGGCTGCCGGGTGGCCTCGCCCGCGACGGATTCCTCCACCAGCCGGGCCTGGTCCTCGGGGTGGATATAGCTGCGCCAGTCCGCGGTCCGGACGGTCTCGTAGTCCCCGCCCATGTAGTCGACATAGGCCTGGTTGACGAAGGACCGGGTACGGTCGCGCTGGGTGACCCAGATCAGCACGGGCGCGGTGTCGGCCACAGCGCGGAAGCGGGCCTCGCTGTCGCGGACCTCCAGTTCGGCGCGGGCCCGTTCGACGTCGGACCAGGTGCGCTCCGCCACGTCCTCGATCAGGGCGATCTCTTCAGGCGTCCATTCGCGGGGTGTCCGGCAATGGATCTGCAGGAAGGCGCGCATGTCCCCGCCCCGGAACAGGGGCACCACGATCAGGCTGCCGACCGACAGCGCATCGAAGGCCGCGCGCGACGACGCCGTGCGCCCGTCGGTCGCGACGTCCCTGACGACGACCGTCCGGCCGAGTTGCAGGTCCGGCTCCAGACCGCCGCCGAACTCCGACAATCGGAAGGTGCCCGCCGCGCTGGGTACGCCCTCGACCCAGTCCGGCATGTGGGTGGCGGTCAGTCGGTCCTCGGAAAGCTCGCCGTAGCCGACGCGCGAGACCCCCAGCATCCGGCCCAGCACGCTCTGGACATGGTCCATGATGCCCTGCGGGTCTTCCAGTTCGCGCACCCCGTCGGCCAGCTCCAGCAGGAAGCGCTGGCGGCGCTCCTGACGCGCGAGGGCGTCCAGGGCTTCCCGCGTTTCGGTGACGTCGAACGACAGGCCGACATAGCCCTGGAACGCGCCCGATCCGTCGAAGCGCGGATTGACCGACACCCGCATCCAGCGCCAGACGCCGTCGTGGCGCAGGAAGCGGCCTTCGAACCCGTAGGGGCTGAAGTCCAGCCGGGCCTCGGCCTGGATGGCGTTGACGCCGTCGATGTCGTCGGGATGGACGGAGGCCTTCCAGGCCAGCCCCAGAAAGCTGTCCGCCGGCTTGCCGTAAAAGCTGACCAGCGCCGCGTTGACGAACTCGACCTCTCCGGCCGCATTGGTCAGCCACACGGGGGAGGGGGCGGTGTCGGCCATCAGGCGGAACCGCTCCTCGCTTTCGCGCAGAGCGACCTCGGCGGCCTTGGCATCGGTGATGTCGACGGCGACGGCGATGAAGCCGTCCGGCTTGCCGCTGTCGTCCAGAAGCGCCCGCAGGCTGGTCAGGGCCCAGACGATCGCGCCGTCGGGCCGGATGTAGCGTTTCTCGATCTGGCTGCCGTCGCCCCCCGACAGGACGTCGGACAGCAGGTTCAACGTGGCCTCCACGTCGTCCGGGTGGCTGGCGTCGCCCGTGGAGACCCCGATGATGCTCTGTTCGGTCAACCCCAGCAGCTCGGCGAACCGGGCGTTGGCGCTGACGACCCGGCCGTCCAGCCCGACCTTGGCGATGCCCGCCGCCGCCTGATCGACCATGGCCTTCAGCTCGGCCTCGTTGCGGCGCAGGGCGGCGTCGGCCGCGCGAGCATCCGTTACATCTGTATGGACGCCCACCCATTCGACGAGGTCGCCCGAGGCATCCAGGGTCGGCACCGCCCGGACGGCAAACGTACGATAGACGCCGGCCTCGGTCTTCACGCGGTGTTCGAACTCGAACACGGTCCGGGCGGCCACGGCCTGGTTCCAGGCCTCCAGTGAGGGGCGGACATCGTCGGGATGGAGGGCGTTCGACCAGCCGTAGCCCTGATAGTCCTCACGCGACTGACCCGTCAGGGCGGCCCAGCCGGGCTGATCCCCTTCCATCCGGCCATCGGCCGTGTTGGTCCACAGGATGCCCCGGACGGCATCGATCGCCGTGCGGAAGCGGGCCTCGCTATGGCCCAGATCGGCGACGGTCCTGTCCAGGCGCGCCAGCGTCTTGCGCAGGGCCGCCCCCACCAGCGTGGCGAACAGACCGACGACGACGAAGTTGAAGGTCGCGACCTGCCCCATGCGCGACGCGATGCCGACGCCGACCGCATCGGGCCCGGCGATGATCCAGCCCCCGAACAGGCAGCCCAGAACCGCCGCGACGCCGGCGATCCGTCCCCCCGCCAGCCCCGCCAGGATGACGGCCGGCAGCAGGATCATGAATCCCGTAACCTCGCCGTAGAAGGCCCTGCCGGCCCAGCGCAGGGTCAGACCCGTGGCCGCAAAACCGAGGCCCAGAAGAACGGCCTGCCACCAGGGGCGCGCGCCGACGCGGGCGAGTCGGGCGATCATCGCCTCCGGCTGCCATCCACGACCCGTCCCCCCAGCGACGCCCATCAAACCCCCGTCCGCGCATCCGCGCGATCTGCCGCAACGCTTTGACGGTCCGGGCGTTCCCGTCGGATCGCAAGCGTGGCATTTTCGGTCCGGTCCCGTGCCACGGGTTGGCGCGCCGGGCGCGAATGCCTAATTCAACGCCGTCCCCGACGTCCGCCAAAGGAAGATCCCATGACCGCCGCCACCATCGACACCGGCCTGACCAAGGCCGAACGCACCAATGTGACCCAGGAGCTCAGCAAGGTTCTGGCCGACAGTTTCGCGGTCTATCTGAAGACCCACGGCTATCACTGGAACGTGCGCGGTCCGGAGTTCTTCACCTATCACAACCTGCTCGAGCAGCAGTATCGCGACATCTGGAATGCGCTGGACGAGATCGCCGAACGCATCCGCGCCCTGGGCGAATTCGCGCCTCAGTCCCATTCGGCCTTCGCCAACCTGACCTCCATCAAGGACGGCGATCCCGAGAAGGACGCGCCGACGATGCTGAAGGAGCTGATGAAGGACCACGAGACGGTCATCGCCACCTGCCGGGCCGCCCTGACGATCGCCGATGACGACGGCGACGACGTCTCGGTCGACCTGCTGACGCAGCGTCTGGCGGCGCACGAGAAGTTCGCCTGGATGCTGCGGTCGACCCTCGGCGGCCGATAGGCACCGCTGACCGAACCGTAATCCCCGGCCCGAAAAGCGCCGCGAAGGATGGGTAACCCCCGTTCTCGCGGCGTTCGCGCCTCAGACCGAAAGCCCTATGCCGATATCCTTCGCCACACCGATCGACTGGACCCGGGTCAAGACCCGTGCCCGTCGCTATGTGGCGGCCCTGCCTGCAGCCCTGGCGGCCCTGGGCGTGGCCATGGCGGCCGGGTCGACGGTGCGCTCCGACGATGATCGCACGGCCGAGGCGGTGGCGAGGGTGACCGGGGGCGATCTGACGCCACGCGGTCTGGCCGCGCTGTCGGCCCGGATGGATCCGGCCCAGCTGGCCCTGGCGATCCGGTCCGACCCCAACGCGCGCCACCAGGCCCTGCTCGGGCTGACGCCGGGCTGGGAGAGCCTGACACTGGCCGGCAAGCCGTCGCTGGAGCTCGGCACCAACGGGCTCGAGGCCCAGCGCATGAACGCCGCCATGCCGGCGACCACGGGCGCGCTGCGCGAAGCCCGGCCGTTCGTCTTCAACGCGGCGACCGAGGCCGACCGTCAGCGGGCGC
Organism: Brevundimonas subvibrioides ATCC 15264; assembly: GCF_000144605.1. Classification (NCBI taxonomy): domain Bacteria; kingdom Pseudomonadati; phylum Pseudomonadota; class Alphaproteobacteria; order Caulobacterales; family Caulobacteraceae; genus Brevundimonas; species Brevundimonas subvibrioides. The sequence continues at coordinate 968,479 of NC_014375.1, forward strand.
TGCGCTGCCTGACCCAGGGCGTTTACTACGAAGCCGCGCTGGAAAGCACCGAAGGCCAGGAGGCCGTGGCCCAGGTCATCCTGAACCGCGTGCGCGATCCCAACTATCCCAACACCGTCTGCGGCGTGGTGTTCGAGGGCGCGGAGCGGACGACCGGCTGCCAGTTCAGCTTCACCTGCGACGGTGCCCTGGCCCAGGCCCCGGTCGGCTGGGCGTGGAACCGAGCCCGCAGCGTGGCCGAGCGGGCGCTGGCCGGTCATGTCGCCGACGCCGTCGGCACCGCTACCCACTATCATGCCGACTACGTCCACCCCTGGTGGTCGCCGACGCTCGCCAAGATCACCCAGATCGGCGCGCACATCTTCTATCGCTGGAAGGGCATCTACGGCGAGACCGCTGCCTTCAAGCAGCGCTATGCCGGGCGTGAGCCGGTGATCGACGAGGCCCGTTTCTCGCGCCCCCGCTTCGTCGCCCCGCCAACGCAACTGGCCGAGGGCGACCTCAGCGCCGCCGATGCCGCGGTCCTCGCGACCGGCGGCGCCAACCTGCGCACCGTGGAGATCGACGGCCACACCCGCGTCGTCGGCGTGGCCAGCCTGGGCGGTCGCCGGCCCGGGACGGCGGACGAGATCGCGGCCATCAACGCCCGACTGGCCACTTTCGAGGCCCCCGCCATCGCGCCCGCGCCGCTGGCACCGGCTCCCGCCGGGGTGACCCGGATGGATGTCGAGGAAGTCGGCCGGCCGGCCGGCTGACCGTCCGGCGGTGCAACCGCCCGCGACGTCACGCATTTTAAGGCCCTCCGCCAGACGGCCCAGCTTGGAACGTAACTTGACCGCAGCCGACCTGCCCGCAAACGAGACCGAGCGCCTGGCTGCGTTACGCGCCTACGACATTCTCGACAGCGAGCGCGAGCAGGGCTTCGACGACATCGTCAAACTGGCGTCGGCCGTCTGTGACGCGCCGATCGCGGTGGTCAACCTGATCGACCGCGGACGGCAGTGGTTCAAGGCGGAGGTCGGGCTGGGCGTGCGCGAGACGCCGCTCGAGACGTCGCTGTGCGCTCACGCCCTCCTGCAGGAAGACGGCATGGTCGTGCCCGACGCGACCCTGGATCCGCGGTTCGAGTGCAATCCCCTCGTCAGCCCGGAAGGGGGACTGAGGTTCTACGCCGGGCGGCTGCTGAAGAGTCGTGACGGCTACGTTCTGGGGACCCTGTGCGTGCTGGATACCAAGGCCCGGCCGCAGGGCCTGACCCCGCGTCAGGAAGAGACTTTGGAGATCCTGGCGCGGCAGGTCATGTCGCTGCTGGAGCTCAGGCGCACGGTCCGCGAGCGCGACAAGGGCATCGCCGACCTGGCCGAAAGCGAGTCCAAATTCCGCGCCATCGCGGACTCGATGCCCCAGATGGTCTGGTCGACCCGGCCCGACGGCTTTCACGACTACTACAATGCCCGCTGGTACGAGTTCACGGGCGTCCCGCCCGGCTCGACCGACGGCGAGGCCTGGAACGGCATGTTCCACGCCGAGGATCAGGAACGGGCCTGGGAGGCCTGGGAACACTCGCTCAGGACGGGCGATCTGTACGAGATCGAGTACCGCCTGCGCCGCGCCGACGGCGTCTATCGCTGGACCCTGGGGCGGGCGACGCCGATCCGGAACGCCGAGGGCCAGATCGTCCGCTGGTTCGGCACCTGCACCGACATCGACGATCTGAAGAAGATGGAGCAGGGCAAGGACCTGGTCAGCCAGGAACTGAGCCACCGGATCAAGAACATCTTCGCCGTGATCTCGGCCCTGATCGCCCTGTCCGCCCGCGAGTATCCCGAGGCCAAGGCCTTCGCCGCCGCGGTGCGCAACCGCATCGGGGCGCTCGCCCGGGCGCACGAGTTCGTCCGGCCCCATTCCGAGGTCTCGCGGCCGACGGTGGGCGACACCACGCTGCACACCTTCCTGAACGCGCTGTTCAAGCCGTATGCGGACAACAGCGGCCAGCCCCGCGTGCTGATCGAGGGCGAGGACGCCGTCTTCGACGACCAGGCGGCGACCTCGGTGGCCCTGCTGTTCCACGAACTGGCGACCAACGCCGCCAAATATGGCGCGCTGTCGACGCAGGACGGCCGGATCCTGCTGCACACGCGGGCCCAGGACGACCGGTTCATCCTGTGCTGGAAGGAAGTCGGAGGCCCCCCGGTCGTCAGCCAGCCGACCCGGGTCGGCTTTGGATCGTCTCTGGCGACGCTGTCGGTCGAAGGTCAATTGGGTGGAAGGCTGGAACGAAGCTGGCGACCGGAGGGTTTGGTTGTGGAGGCCGATCTTCCCGCCACTGCGCTATCAAGACGCAGGGCCGCCCTCAAACTCGCTTGAAACCGATAACGCCGTTGGACGTTCGTTCGCGGCACCTGACCATTTGACACCGGAACTGAAACGAAAAAGGCCATGACTGCGCGTATCCTGATCATCGAGGACGAGGCCCTTGTGGCCATGGAACTCCGCTTCGTGCTGGAGGACCTGGGTCACGACGTGATCGGAACCGTGGCCGATGCCCGCGCCGCGCGCGCCATGGCGGCCGAGACCGACATCGATCTGGCCCTGGTCGACATCCACCTTCAGGACGGGCCCACCGGAATTGAGCTGGGCCGCGAGCTGGGCCAGGAACAGGGCGTGACCGTTCTGTTCATGACGGCAAACCCGGGCATGGTGCGTGACGGCGTGGCCGGCACGATCGGTGTCCTGACCAAGCCGACCGACGAGCGCGCCGTCCAGACGGCCGTCGACTACGCCCTGCGCCGACGCCAGGGGCGGCCGGTCGAGTACGCCCCGCCGGAGCTGCAGCTGTTCGCGTGAGTTCGTCGTCCATTACCCAGCTCCTTTACCGGAGCGAGAGCCTGATCGGGGCCGACAGCGCCCTGCAGATGTCCGACATCCTGGTCGAGGCGCGTCCGAACAACGCCCGCAGCGACATCACGGGTATCCTGACCGCCGTGGGCGGCCGCTTCGTTCAGATCGTCGAAGGCCCGGCCGAGGCGATCGACGACCTGCTGGACCGGCTGGTCCGGGATCCCCGCCATCGCGCCCTGACCGTGCTGGATCGCAGGACGGCGGAAACCCGACAGTTCGGCGACTGGGACATGGTCAGTCCGCGCCTTGCGCCCACCGAGCTGGGCCTGATGACCCTGCTGCTCGAGAACGACAAGGCGGGCATCGACGACTACGCCGGGGTCCTGACATCGGCGGTCCGCCATCAGGAGGCGGTCCTGGAGGGACGTCGTCCGCGGCACGGCTTCACCACAATCACCCCCGACGTCCGGCATCAGTCCAGCCGGCCGCCGAAGGCAACCGGCTAGACCAGATACAGCCGCCGGGGTCGCGGAATCACCAGGCCCCGATCTTCTCCGCCTCATGGTGACTGATCGGATTGTGGGCGCGGGCGTGGTATTCCTCGGCCAGAAAGCGGACCGCTTCCAGAGCGGCCATACAGCCCATGCCGGCGGCGGTGACGGCCTGGCGATAGACGTCGTCGGTGACGTCGCCGGCGGCATAGCAACCTTCCACGTTCGTGGACGTGGTCCCCGGCTTCACGACCAGATAGCCGCCCTGCTTGGTCTCCAGCTGGCCCAGGAACAGCTCTGACGACGGCGCATGGCCGATGGCGATGAAGACGCCGTCGCAGGCGCGCTCGTGCGTCTGGCCGGTTTTAGCGTTCTTCAGCCGCACCCCGGTGACGTTCGACGCCACGCCGTCGTTGTGGCCCAGGATCTCGTCGACCTGGTGGTCCCAGACCACCTCGACCTTGGGATTGGCGAACAGCCGGTCCTGCAGGATCTTCTCGGCGCGGAACTCGTCCTTCCGGTGCACAACCGTCACCTTGGACGCGAAGTTGGTCAGGAACAGCGCCTCCTCGACGGCCGTGTTGCCCCCGCCGACCACCACGACCTCCTTGCCGCGATAGAAGAAGCCGTCGCAGGTCGCGCAGGCGCTGACGCCGAAGCCCTGGTATTTCGCCTCGGACTCCAGACCCAGCCACTTGGCCTGGGCCCCGGTGGAGATGATCACGGTCTCGGCCAGGATCTCGGCGCCGCTGTCCAGCTTCAGGCGGAAGGGCCGCTGTGACAGGTCGCAGGACACCACGATGTCCTCGATGATCTCGGTGCCCACGTGGATCGCCTGGGCCTTCATCTGCTCCATCAGCCAGGGGCCCTGGATGGACTCGGCGAAGCCGGGATAGTTCTCGACGTCGGTGGTGATGGTCAGCTGGCCGCCCGGCTGGATGCCGGCGATCACGACGGGGTTCAGGCTGGCGCGCGCGGCATAGATGGCGGCGGTCCAGCCGGCGGGGCCGGAACCGATGATGGCGACGCGGGTGGTTTGTGGATGGCTCATGAGTGCTATCTAGTCGCTGATTCCGCCGGGCGCGATGCCCGCAGGTGTAGATAAGGATCGTCGCATGCAGGGACGCAGTTACATCGGGATCTTCATCGCCCTCGGCGCGGCGGTCGGGGCCGGGATCGGCTATGCCGTCGGCAGCATCCTGATCGGTCTGATCATCGGCTTCGCCCTCGGGATCGCCGTGGGCGTGGCGCTGGACGCCCGGGGTCGCAAGCGCAGCGCCGCCCGCCGGCGCAGCAGCGACGACGGCGACGCCGCGGTCTTTCCCCTGATCATGGGGGCCGGAACAAGCAGCGACGGCCACGGCCACGGCCACGGCCACGGCGACGGCGGGTCCTCCGGCAGCGGCGGAGACGGCGGTGGCGGCGGCGGGGGCGACTGAGCCTCGCCCCGCGGTCTGAAAGCGTCAGGTCCGCAGCCTTGCCAAACCCGGCGGATCGGGATGAAGCTTTGCCATAGACGCTGGAGGGCGACATGGCGGGCAGGAACTGGCTGGCGATCTGCGCCATCGGAGGCGGGCTGCTGGGCGGCGCGCTGGGGGTTGCTCTGGGCGACATCTTCGGGGGCGTGGCCGGCGGGCTGATGCTGGGCGGCGTCATCGGCCTGGCGGTGCGCGGCAAGAGCCCGACATCGCGACAACAGGGAACGGGTCAGCCGGCGACGGGCCTGCATGATCCCTTTCCGCATCACCTCGGCATCGGCGCGGCCGGACTGATGGCGGCGCATCACACCCCTGCGTCCGAGACGTCCGCGGATGCCACCTGCGCCGTGGACAGCGGGACCTCGTTCGACATGGGCGCGGGGGCGGACTGCGGCGGGGGCGGCGGAGACAGCGGCGGCGGAAACTAGATCCGCTTCATCCCTGCCAGCACCGCGCGCGCGGCGCGGTCGGTCTCGGCCAGCGGCGCATAGGACCAGGTCTCCAGCGTCCCGTCGAACGGTCGCGCGGCCCCGCGCGCCTGCAGATCGGCGTGAAGCTGCGCGAACTTGCCGGGGGCCCTGCGCGCGATCATGGGCAGGACGTGCACGGGCTTGCCGGTCGAGGCGGCCTCGGCGGCCATGTTGGCGCTGTCCTCCGTGACCAGGATGTGATCGGCCGCTTCCAGAAAGGCGAACAGCGGATTGGGCTCGGTGCCGTCCCAGATCCAGCCGGGCAGGTCCGACAGGCGCAGGCTCATCGCCGACCGCGCCACGGCCGGCGTGCGTCTCGAGAAGGTCAGCATCAGCGATCCCCCGGCCTCCCGCACCGCCGCCTCGATCCGGTCGGCCAGGGCCAGGGCGTGATCCTCGGTCAGGTCGAACGCGCGGGACGTGCCGCCGATCAGGACCGCCACGCGCGGCCGGGGCAGGGGTGACAGGCGCCCGGCGAAGTCCGGCGCCGCGGCGTCGAGGGTGTCCGGCGTGATCCGGTGCGGCGACCCGGTGATGGCGACGACGTTGGGCCCGGTCAGGCCGTCGTGGGCGGGCGCCACGACCCGATCGAAGGCGGCCGGGTCCATGCGGGGATCCTGGGTCTGGACGACGAACGTCCGGCCTCCACTGCGTTGCCGAGCCACCAGCGACAGCGGCAGGGTCGCCCGGCCGGTGGCGATCCACAGATCGGGCCAGGGCCCGGAGACGTCCGGGAACGGCGCATCGCCGGCCGGATCCAGCATCCACAGAGCCTTGAGGCGGACCGGCAGCCAGTCGAACGCGCGCCGCCACCGGAAGCGTTTCACGGTGATGTCGGCGGGCGTCAGGCGCGCGATCGCCTCGGCGAGACCCAGCGCCTGATTTTCCATGCCGACGCGGCCGTCGGAGACGACCTGGATGCGAAGAGGGCCGGAGCCTACTTCCACTCGACCTTGAGGATTTCGTAGGCCTTCACGCCGCCGGGCGTGTTGACCTCGACGGTGTCGCCGACGGCCTTGGAGATCATGGCGCGCGCGATGGGCGAGGAGATCGAGATCTTGCCCTTCTTCACATCGGCTTCGTGTTCGCCGACGATCTGGTAGCGACCCTCTTCCTCGGTGTCCTCGTCGACCACGGTCACCGTGGCACCGAACTTGACCTGGTCACCGCTGAGTTTGGACACGTCGATCACCTGGGCGCGGCTGATCTTGTCCTCGATCTCCGCGATCGAGCCCTCGATCCAGCCCTGACGCTCCTTCGCGGCATGATATTCGGCGTTCTCGGACAGGTCGCCGTGCTCGCGGGCCTCCGAAATGGCCGCGATCACGCTGGGACGTTCCACCGACTTCAATTGCTTAAGCTGATCGTCGAGGGAGCGGTAGCCCTCGGCCGTCATCGGCACTTTTTCCATGTCGTCGTGATTTTTCTGGGTTGTCGCCCGGTAAACCGGAGAAGGGACTGAAGAGAAACTCTGGCGAATGCACTGGATCGCTGGGCGCGCGCGACCGGCCGAAGAAACTAGGCCACCCCGGCCCGAAACTCAAGGTGCGTCAGGTGGCGGGCGGGTGCAGGGCATCCGGCTCGGACCGGGCGACCGGCGCGGGTGTCCGGTTGCGGGTCAGCGCATTGCGGGTCACGCGATAGACGATCCAGGCGACCAGACCGGCGGCGAGCAGCGCCGCCAGACCCGACATGACCGCGATGCCCATGGCGATGAAGGCCAGGAACAGGGCGACGGCGGCGGCCAGGGCCGCACAGATATGGATCATTTTCAGGCGCATGGCCTGTTAACGCCTGCCGCTCGCCAAGGTTGCCTGCCGCGCGGCCGTCACGCGTAGGCGTAGGGACCCCCGCGCTCCAGCGCGCGCTGATAGGCCGGCCGCGCATGGATGGTGCTGAGGAAGGCCGTCAGCCGGGGCTTGTCCGGGCCATAGGGCGCGCGGCTGGCCCCGGCCTCCAGCGGAAAGCTCATCATGATGTCCGCCGCGCTGAAGCTGTCGCCCGCGAACCAGGCGGACTTGCCCAGTTCGGCCTCCCAGTATGTCGTGTGGCTGGCGATCTGGGGATCGATGAACCCCGTCTGCGCCTTGTTCGAGATCGCCTTGACCAGCGGCCGGATCAGGCCGGGCGACCGCGTCGGCAGGGCCCCGAAAACCAGCTTCAGCAGCAGGGGCGTCATGGCCGACCCCTCCGCATAGTGCAGCCAGTAGGTGAAGCGGCGACCGTCGGGCGTGCCGGGCGCAGGCTTCAGACCCCGTCCCGGATAGGCCTCGAGCAGATACTCCACGATGGCGCCCGTCTCGGCCACGACAATGTCGCCGTCCTGGATCACCGGCGACTTGCCCAGGGGGTGGATGGCGCGAAGCTCGGGCGGGGCCAGCATCGTCTTCGCGTCCCGCTCGTAGCGTTTCACCTCATAGGGCAGGCCCATCTCCTCCAGCAGCCACAGCACGCGCTGGGAGCGGGAGTTGTTCAGGTGATGGACGATGATCATGGCACGGCTCCGCTGGCTACGGCTTCACCATAGCCGCCTTGACGTGACGGAGCGCAAGCCCGGCGTCAGGACGGGCGTCCGCTCCAGCGCTTGCGCGGATGGGCCTGGCCCTGGGTCTGCCGCGCGCCCGGCTTCATCGTCGGTGCCACGCCGGTCCGGCGGCTCTGCCACAGCTCATAGGCCAGTGTGGCCAAGGCCAGCTTGCCGGCGTGCCGTCCGGCGAAGCGGCGGCCCCCTTGCGACAGCAGAAGACCGCCCAGGGCGGTGGCGATACGGGATAGGGCCATGGTCGTTCTCCTCGGTTCGGCATCAGAACGGTCATCTGCGGCTCAGGTTCACCGGCGTTGAAACCCTGCGCGCTTTCGCCCACACCATGACCCATGAGCACGTCCGAACCCCGCCTCACCAGTCTCGCCCACGGCGGCGGATGCGGCTGCAAGCTGTCCCCCGGCGTCCTGCGCGACATCCTGGCCGGAATGCCGCAGGCGGCTGCCTTCGCCAATCTGATGGTCGGGACCGAGACCAGCGACGACGCGGCCGTTTGGCGGCTGAACGACACCCAGGCGCTGGTGGCGACCACGGACTTCTTCATGCCGGTGGTGGACGATCCCTTCGAGTTCGGCCGGATCGCCGCCACCAACGCCCTGTCCGACGTCTACGCCATGGGCGGGCGGCCGATCCTGGCCCTGGCCCTGGTCGGGATGCCGGTGAACCTCCTGTCCACGGACACGATCGGCCGGATCCTCGCGGGCGGAGCGAGCGTCTGCGCCGACGCCGGGATCCCCGTGGCGGGGGGCCATTCGATCGACAGCGTCGAGCCGATCTACGGCCTCGTCGCGCTCGGCCTCGTCCACCCCGACCGGGTGCGGACCAATCGGGGCGCACAGGCGGGCGATGTCCTGATCCTGACCAAGGGTCTGGGCGTGGGGGTGCTCAGCGCGGCGCTGAAACAGGAACGGCTGGACGACGCGGGCTATGCGACGATGATCGGCTCGACGACGCAGCTGAACGCGGTCGGGGCCGATCTGGCCGATGTCGACGCGGTGCATGCCATGACCGACGTCACGGGGTTCGGCCTGCTCGGCCATGCGCTGGAGATGGCGCGCGGGTCGGGACTGGCTGTCGACATCCAGGCCGATGCAGTGCCGCTGCTGGACGGGGTCGAGGGGCTGGCCCGTGACGGCGTTCGGACGGGGGCGTCCGGCCGCAACTGGAACAGCTACAGCGCGGGCGTGTCGCTGCCGCACGGCTTCGACGGCTGGCGGCGGGACCTGCTGACGGACCCCCAGACCTCGGGCGGCCTGCTGGTCGCCGTGGCCCCGGACGCGGCCGGTCGGGTCCTCGACCAGGTCCGGGCGGCGGGCTTCACCCGGGCGGCGATCGTCGGGCGGGTGGTCGAGGGCGCCGGGGTGCAGGTCGTTTGATCCGGCGCACGACCGATCTGTCGGCCGCCGCCTGCGCAGGCTTCGACGCCATCATCGACGTGCGCAGCCCGGCCGAGTTCGCGCAGGACCACATCCCCGGGGCCATCAACCTGCCGGTGCTGGACGACGCCGAACGGGCCGAGATCGGGACCATCTATGTCCAGTCATCCAAATTCCTGGCCCGGCGCATCGGCGCGGCGAAGGTGGCCCGCAACATCGCCGCCCATCTGGACGGGCCCCTGAAGGATCGCGACGGCAGCTTCCGCCCCTTGGTCCACTGCTGGCGCGGCGGGCAGCGGTCGGGAGCCATGGCGGCGGTGATGGACCAGATCGGCTGGCCGGTCACGGTGCTGGACGGCGGCTACATGACCTGGCGGCGCGGGGTCCAGGCGGCGCTGTACGGCGACGGGACGGGGCTGGACGTGGTCCTGCTGGATGGCGGGACCGGCTCCGGCAAGACGGCGCTCTTGGCCCGGCTGGCGGATCGCGGAGTCCAGGTCGTCGATCTGGAGGGCCTGGCCGCCCACCGCGGCTCCCTGTTCGGCGCGCTGAAGGACCGTCCCCAGCCGTCGCAGAAACTGTTCGAGAGCCGCCTGTTCGAGGCGCTGGAGGGGCTCGACCCGGACCGGCCCGTCGTGGTCGAGGCCGAGAGCAGCCGCGTCGGCGCGCGCACCGTCCCGCCCGCCCTGTGGGCCGCCATGGGCCGGGCGAGCGTGATCGAACTGTCGGCCCCGGTGGAGGCCCGCGCCGCCTTCTCCGCCCGGGTCTATGCCGACATCGCGGCGGATGCCGACGCTCTGGAGACCGCGCTTACCCGCCTGCCGCCGCACCATTCGAAGGAGACCGTCGCCGCCTGGAAAGCCATGGCCCGCGAGCGCGCGTTCGCGCCCCTCGCCGCCGCCCTGATCGCCGACCACTACGACCCCGCCTACCGCCGCATGTCGGCGCGGCGGGCCCGACCCCTGCTGGGGCGGGTGGAGATGGTGGATGTGTCGGATGGGGAGCTTGAGCGGGCGGCGGGGATGGTGGCCGCCACCCTCTCCCGGCGGGAGAGGGCTTGAGCGCCCGAGAGCCGCAGGCGAGCGGACTTGCGCGAAAGGGTGAGGGGCGGATCTGGCCTTCGGCGTGAGCCGTCGCACGAGACACGGTTCACGCCGACTTCAGTGGGAGCCCCTCACCCTTTCGGCCAAGGCGCATCGCTGCGCTCTTCGAGCCTCAAGCCCTCTCCCGCCGGGAGAGGGAGAGCAGATCGACGATCTTCTCCGCCGCCACCGCCGCCCCGTCCTCCTGCGCCGCGACCCCACCCAGCCGCGCCGCCGTCTCCACCCCCGTCGGATCCCTCAGCAGCCGCTCCAGCGCCGCCGCGACCCGCCTGCCCCGATAGCCGCCCCGGCCCAGGCTCGCGCCGATCCCGAGACGAACCACCCGCGCGGCGTTGTCGAACTGGTCGCCCAGATAGGGCACGACCAGCTGGGGCCGCCCGGCGCGCAGCGCCTGCTGAGTGGTGCCCACCCCGCCCTGGTGGACGACCGCGGCGGCGCGCGGAAACAGCAGGGAGAAGGGGGCGTAGGGCAGGGCGATCGCGTCCGGGCCGTCGGCCACCGAGGCGTCGCCCTCCGGCCCGACCAGCAGCACGGCGCGCCGACCCAGCCGACGCGCGGCCACAAGGCTCTGCGCGTAGAAGTCGCCGGGATCGTTGACCACCGCGCTGCCCAGGGTGAACACAAGCGGCGCGGGGCCGGCGGCCAGGAAGGCGGACAGGGGCGGGGACAGGGCGACCGGTCCGCCCGCCTCGCTGTCGTAGTGCGCCGGACCGACCACGGCGAAGCCCTCGGGCGCATCTGGCTGGGCCGGGCTCAGCAGGGGCGAATACAGGCCCAGCGACAGGTCACGCCCCTCCAGTCCGTCCAGCAGCAGATTGCGCTCCTCGGGCGGGAGGTCGAGGGCCGCGCGGATCGCATCGACGCGGCCGGTCCAGCGGGCGGTGGTCGCGCGGGCGGCCGCGATGGTCAGCCGGTTCAGGGCCAGGCCGAGCCCTGCGCGCGCCGGACGCAGCCAGGGTGCGGTGGGCAGCCGGGGCGGGTCATAGGCCGAGAAGACGATCGCCGGCTGCAGCGCCACCGGCACGAACGGCACCCCCAGGCGCTCGGCCGCCATCGCCGCGCCGGCTGCGAAGGTCGACCCCACGATGGCGGACGCCCCCTCCGCCACCCGGATCGTCTCCCGCGCCGCGGCCTCGAGATGGGGCAGCAGCAGCTTTTCGAACAGGAAGACGGTGGACCGCCCGATCGCGCGGGTCAGCGCCACCCGGTCCAGCCCGGTCCGGGCTTCCAGCTCCGCCAGCGTCGGCCCGACGGAATGGAACACCAGTCCCTCGGCCCGCACCTTGTCGGCATACTCGGGCGAGGAGGCGATCTCGGCCTGAAATCCGCGGGCCCGCAGCGCCAGACCCAGCGCGATGAAGGGGTGCAGGTCCCCGAGCGATCCGGCGGTGGCGAGGACGATGCGGCGAGGAGGCATGGGCCGGCCCTAGCACGCGCGCGACGCACGGCACCACCGCGAGGGAGACAAGACCAAACCCTGTGCTAGCGTCCCCTCATGACCCGATCCCGTACCCGTGCCGTCCTGACCTCCCTCAGCCTGTGGGTGCTGATCGCCCTGGTGGGGGGCGTGGCCGCGGGCGCGGCGGCGCAGGCATACGGCATCCCAGGCGGGACGGGGACCATCGCGGTCGTCGATGCCCTGGGACAGCTGTGGCTCAATGCGCTGCGGATGACGATCATCCCCCTGGTGTTCAGCCTGCTGGTCACCGGCATCGCCTCCATCGCCGATGCGGCCGCGTCGGGGCGGCTGGCGCTGAAGGCGGTGCTGGTGTTCGCGGCCCTGCTCATCTTCGCCACGGTGTACGCCGTCGCCGCCTCCTTGGGGCTGTACGCCCTCTGGCCGATCGACCCTGTCGGGGCCCAGGCCCTGATCGCCGGGGCCCCGCCCGAGGCGGCGCGAGAGGTCGCCGGCAACGTCACCGGCGGCGGGTTCGAGGCCTTCCTGACGGGCCTCGCCCCGTCCAATCCGATCAAGGCCGCGGCCGACGACGCCATCCTGGCCATCGTGGTCTTCGCGATCGCGTTTGGGTTCGCCACCACCAAGCTGCCCGAACGCCTGCGCCAGCCCGTCGCCGTCTTCTTCGAGGCCGTGGCCCAGACCATGATCGTCATCGTCCAGTGGGTGCTGGCCGTCGCTCCCCTCGGAGTCTTCGCCCTGGCCATGGGCGTAGGCCTGCGGGCAGGGCTCGGCGCGGCGGGCGTGCTCGGCCACTACATCGCCCTGGTGGTGCTCAGCCTGATCGGGCTGATCCTGCTGACCTATGTCATCGCCGTGGTCTTCGGCCGGATCAGCCTGTCGCGGTTCGCCTCGGCCGTCGCCCCGGCCCAGGTCGTGGCCTTCTCGACCCAGTCGTCCCTCGCCTGTCTGCCCGTCATGGTGGAGCGGGCGACGACGCGGCTGGGGGTCTCGGCCCCGACCGCGGGTCTGGTCCTGCCGCTGGCGGTCGCGGTCTTCCGCATCACCTCGACCGTCGCCAACCTGGCCGTCGCCATTTATTGCGCGAAGCTGTTCGGCGTCGACCTGTCGCCCCAGGTCCTCCTGGCCGGCAGCGTCGCCGCCCTGGCCATCAGCGTCGGCACCGTCGGCCTGCCGGGCCAGGTCAGCTTCTTCGCCTCCATCGGCCCCATCTGCCTGGCCATGGGCATCCCCTTGCAGGTCCTGCCCCTGCTGCTGGCGGTCGAGGTCGTGCCCGACATCTTCCGCACCGTCGGCAACGTCACCGCCGACCTGGCGGCGGCGCGGATCGTGGAGGGCCGCGACGCAACCGCGGACCCCGACGCGGCCTCGGGCATCTGATCGCCGTCCGGGTCGCGCCCCGGCGCCGGCGGATGAACCTGCCCGGCCCCGCAGGACGCACGCCGGCTTACGGCCCCGTGCGCCCCATGCCATAAGGCCCGAACCACAACGACGGGGGCGTGAGATGCGGAAACGGCTGAAGGGATCGGCCCCGGCGCGCCGCCCCGATGCGCCCCTGCGGGCGGCCGAGACCGAGCTGATCTGCCATGTGCGCGACGGCTGGACCCCGCGCATCGCGCCCGCCTCGCCGCGCCGCGACTGGATGAACGCCACGCCTGACAGCTTCGCCTATCGCTGCCTGCCCCTGGCCGTCGCCAACACACACGGCTGGGACGTGTTGAGTCCCTGCGGGTTCAAGGCGCGCTGGCATGGCGGCGACCACGTCGGCGCGGTCGAGATCGTGCTGGATGACGGCGTCGACCCGGCCAAGGCACCGACCTCCCTGTTCGGCAGTGGCACGCTGACGTTTCACGTCGACGGTATCTTCCGCACGTCCGAGGGCTGGAACCTGTGGGTCGGCGGCCCGCCCAACGCCATGAAGGACGGCATCGCCCCGATAAGCGGCGTGATCGAGACCGACTGGTCGCCCTACACCTTCACCATGAACTGGCGCTTCACCCGGCCCGACGTCTGGATCCGGTTCGAGGAGAACGAGCCCTTCTGCTTCTTCTTCCCCACCCCGCGCGGCGTGCTGGAGCGGCTCAAGCCCGAACTGCGCCCGATGGAGGACGACCCGGAGCTGCTGGCCTCCTTCGACGCCTGGCGACAGGCGCGGCTGGACTTCCAGGACTGGGTCAAGCGGACCCAGCCAAAGACTCCTGCCGACCAGTGGCAGAAGCTCTACTACCGGGGCCTGCATCCCGACGGCACGCCCGGCCCCGCCGACCACGAGTCCAAACTGCGCCTCTCCCCCTTCCGCCAGACCGGCTCGCGCCGCGTCTGTCCCGCGGGACGGGGGGAGGGAGAGAAGGGGTAGGGCGGCGAGGCCGGAAGCGGCCGTGGGCAGGGTCCGCCAAGGGTGGAAAGCGGACGCTGGCGGGGGCGTCTCCTCCCCGTCGCCGCTTGGCGATGGGGAGGGGGACCGCGAAGCGGTGGAGGGGTTCTGGGCCCCGCAACAGTGCCTCGGGTGAAGAGCCCCTCCGTCACGGCGCAAGCGCGCCGTGCCACCTCCCCATCGCTTCGCGACAGGGAGGAGACCCCCCGCGATCGTCTCCAGAGGGTCGAGAGCGGACCGTCAGCAAAGGGAGGGAAGCGGACTTCCGTTAGATGCAAATCCCTTGGATCAAGCAGCCATACATTGCGAGTGCGGCGGTCGCTACGGGCGTAAAGCTCAGCCCCAGAAGCGTGATGCCCACTACCATTGCCGTGGCGACGACGGCGATCACCCGATGGTGCAATGGACGCTTCATCTACGCAGGGTGCCCCACCAAGCCTATGTCCACAACGTGTCGGGAACGGTTGTTCACTCACTCGCCGAAGGCGGACGTTCCTGATGACACGCCGGGCGGTCTGCCGACGCGGCCGTCAGTGAGCGAGACCGACTGCATCCACCGTGGTCGCAGGCGAACGATCCGGCAGCGACGCGCCGCCGCCGCGCAGGGGGAAGGTCAGGGCGACAGACAGTCCGCCCGGATCCCAGTCCATACGCACCTTGCCGTTCAACTGCTGCGCAAGGCTGGCGGTCAGTTTTGAACCGAAACCCGTGGTGCCGGGGGCGACCACGGCCGGGCCTCCGGTCTCTCGCCAGCCCAGATGGATCAGCCCGTCGCGCACCACCCAGTCGATCGTGACCTTGCCGCCCTCCTGGCTGCAGGCGCCGTATTTGTTCGCGTTCGTGGCCAGTTCATGCATCACCATGCTGACCGGCTGGACCTGATCGGCGGCAAGGACGACCTCGGGTCCGTCGAGGGCGACATTCAGGTCCGGGCAGAGCGACAGCACCGCG
Source organism: Brevundimonas subvibrioides ATCC 15264 (assembly GCF_000144605.1). Classification (NCBI taxonomy): domain Bacteria; kingdom Pseudomonadati; phylum Pseudomonadota; class Alphaproteobacteria; order Caulobacterales; family Caulobacteraceae; genus Brevundimonas; species Brevundimonas subvibrioides. Next base: position 983,522 of record NC_014375.1, read on the forward strand.
TCGCGCACCACATCCACAAGGATGCCGTCCTCCCAGCGACGACTGGCCAAGGAGGTCTGGGCGCGGGCCAGGGCGTTGATCCGCCCGGAAAGCGCCGCCTTGTAGCTCTGGACATCCGGTGCCGGCGTCAGCTGTGCCAGGGACTGAACAATGGCCAGCACGTTGCGCGCCCGGTGATCGACCTCGCGCATCAGCAGGTTGCGCGCCGCCTCGCTGCGCTTGTCGGCCGAGATGTCGCGCACCTCGATGATGGTGCCCACGACCCGCGACCCGTCGTCGTGAACCGGGCTCGCCGTATAGGCGACCGGGTAGAAGGTCCCGTCCTTCCGGACAAAGACCTCCTCGCCCTGTTCCCGGGCGTTCTCGGGAAAGGCGCGGTCGATCGCGCATTCCGACATGGGGTAGGGCGATCCGTCCGGTCGGGTGTGATGGATCACGTCGTGCAGGGGGCGACCGATGGTCTCGTCAAACGCAAAGCCGGTCAGCTCTTCGGCCGCCCTGTTCATGAAGGCGCAGTGGTGGCGCTCGTCGATCAGGAAGACGGCCATGGTGGTGTTGGCCAGAATGGCGTCCAGCCGGCCGGACGCCCTTCGCAAGGCGGCTTCCGATGCCCGGTTGACGGTCGTGTCCTGAATGGCGGCGTAGAAGACCCTGTCGCCCTGCTCGTCGAACAGCTGCAGCTTGACGGCCACGTTGTACAAGGTCCCGTCCTTGCGCTGGTGCACCGTGTCGAAGTCCAGACGTTCGATCCGCCCGGACTGCAACGGTTCCAGCAGCTGAAGAAAGGCGTCGCGCGTGATCTCCGGCTTGAGGTCCCACGGCGTCAGTTCGCCCAGTTCCTGCATGGAATAGCCCAGGTTCTCGCGCGCGCCCTTGTTCACGAGCCGGAAGCGAAAATCTTCGGCCGAGAAGACATAGACTTCGCTGGCCGCCTCCTCGACGATGCGGCCGAGGCGGGCACTGCTGACCCCTGTACTGCTGAACATTCTGGGATTCCGGTCCGGATGACCACGGGCGCAGCGAGACCGTAGTCAACGGTCCCCCACGTGGCAACGGCGTTACGCTACCCCCGATCTGGCGGCGGCGTGGATCGGAGGACGGGCGCGCATGCGGCGGACGCTCGCGTGGGCGATGTCCCTGACCGCCAGGCATGGGCAGGGAGGCCAGCAGACCGTCAGTCAGCGCCTTCAGACGCCGAAACGGCCCGGCGTCACGTGACGCCGGGCCGCTGGAAGAGATCACGACGCCCGATCACGAGAGATCGGACGGCCGTCGCCTAGCGATAGAGCGCGCGTTCCCGGGCGATCTGATCGGTCGAATAGGGCTGGGCGTCGGCATCGAAGCGTGACCAGCCCGCCTGGCGATAGGCCTCGCCGCGCGTCGAGGCGTCGAAGCCGCGCTGGCCGTTCAGAATGGCTTCCAGGCGATCCTTCTCGTCGCCATCGGCCTTGATGCTCACCAGGGTCCCGCCGCGACGGACGCCTTCGGAATAGACGTTGGCTTCATCGTCGCTGTGGCCCGCTTCCTTGAGCGCGCCGAGCAGTCCGCCGGTGGCACCGCCCGCAGCCGCGCCGACCGCCGCGCCGACCGCCGTCGACGCCAGCCAGCCGGCGGCGACAACGGGTCCGAGGCCCGGGATGGCGAGCATGCCCAGACCGGCCAGCACGCCTGCGCCGGCGCCCAGCAGGCCGCCGGTGGTCGCGCCCTTGCCGGCACCGTCGGCGACGTCATTCTCGCCATCGCCGTTGCGATCGCCCAGCGGGCCGGCCGAGCCGCCCTTGTCGCCCGAATGCCAGTTGTCGGCATTGTTCGAGACGATGCTGATCTTGTCGTGGGAAACCCCGGCGGCCTCGAGTTCGGCGACGGCCTGGAGGGCTTCGGTATGGCTGTCGAACAGCCGTGTGACGGTGGCCATGAGTGGCTCCTTGAATACTGTTACTGGGTAGGGGGTGCGCGCGCCTTACGAGGCCGAGACGACGCCCTTGTAATCGACCGATACGGTCGTGGCGGCTCCGCCCGACTTCGAGGCCTGGCCCATCCAGATGCCTTGGGCATCCTGGGTCAGGGGTCCCGAGACGGTATAGCCCTGCTTCTCGATCGCTTCCCTGGCCTGGCCCTCGGTGAAGGAGTTGGCGCCCGGCGTCACGGCCGCCTTCTCCGAGGTGTCCTGGGTGTCGATGGCAGGGTTGGCGGGGGCTTCGGCGGTGGAGACCGCAGGACCCTCGACGGGCGCCTCGGCCGTGTCGCTGTTTCCGCAAGCGGTCAGCAGGATGGATGTCGCCGACAGGGCGACGATGGTTCTCAACATGGATGCATTCCCTTCCAAGGTTGCCCCAGTCGAAGCCGATTGGCCGTCGGTTCGTTCCGAAAGGCCAAGGTTGATGCCACCGGAAAACCGGAAGCGGGCGCGCGTCCGGCCGCCTGCGTCGAACCCAGCCTCCGGCTCCGGCGGCCCCCGACTGGTCGAAATCCTCGGCAAGTGGCCGGCCCTGAAATCCGCGCCGATCCCGTCGCTTCAGGCCCCGGTCAGGGCGTGCGCCGCCGCGGAAGGCTTTCGGCGGCCCGCACCATCTGCACGAAGGCCGCGCGGTCGCCATAAGGGTCCTCCCCCCGCACGCCCTGGGCCAGATCCAGGATGGCGGCGGTGTCGAAGTCCGCGCCCATCCACGGATCGCCGCGCAGCCTCTGGCCGAAGCCGGCGACGGCCATGGCCCACCGCGTCGCCTCGGGAAGACGGGCGGATCCGGGCCCGTCCGTGGTGCCGGAGATCGGCTGCTGGATCAGGCGCGACGTCGGCTGGCCCGGCAGCTTGTAGCGGACCTGCACGAAGCCGATCTCGCCGGTCGGGTCGCCCCCGGCATCGCCCGCGCGGTTGGCCTCGTAGCGGCGCTCGGGGATCTGGCTGGCCCCGCCGACGGGGGTGATCTCGTACAGGGCGGTGACGCTGGCCCCGGATCCGACCTCTCCGGCGTCGATGGCGTCGTTCGCGAAATCCTCCTCGTTCAGCAGTCGGGTCTCATAGCCGATCAGCCGGTATTCGCTGACCCGGGCCGGGTTGAACTCGACCTGGATCTTGACGTCGTCGGCGATGGGAAAGGCCCCGCGATCGAAGGCCGGACCGAACAGGCACCGCGCCTCGTCCAGGTCGTCGACATAGGCGGCGACGCCATTGCCCGCCTGGGCGATCGTCTGCATCCGGGCGTCCTGATAGTTGCCGCGCCCGAAGCCATAGACCGACAGATAGATGCCGGTGCCGCGCTTGTCGGCGACATAGTCCTCCAGCCGCCTGTCGTCGGTGACGCCCACGTTGAAGTCGCCGTCGGTGAACATCAGGATCCGGTTGACCTTGTCGGGACTGAAGGCGGCCTCGGCCTGCTCATAGGCGTTGACCATCCCCTGGGCCCCCGCGGTCGATCCGCCGGCGTTCAGCGCGGCCACGGCGCAGCGCAGCTTCAGCTTCTCCGACCCCGGCGTCGGTCCCACCGCCGTGCCGACGTCGGAGGCGTAGTAGGTCACCGCGACCCGGTCCTCGGGGCGCAGCCTGTCGATGATCAGGTTCATCGTCTGCTGCGCCAGACCCAGCTTGTCCGGCGACTGCATGGAGCCCGACACATCGACCATGAAGGTCAGGTTCAGCGGCCGGCGCTCGCCGGCGGGCAGCTCATAGCCCTGCAGCCCGATGTGGACGATCTGGCGCCCTCCGGCTCCGGCGTTGGCGGACCAGGGCGAGGCCGCCACCGCGGTCGACACGGCGAAGGGTTCGTCCGCGCGACCCGGCCGAGCGTACCCGTAGTCGAAGTAATTGATCATCTCCTCGACCCGGACGGCGTCACGGGGCGGTGTCTGGCCTTCGGAGATGAAACGTCGGACGTTGGCATAGGCGGCGGTGTCGACGTCGATCGAGAAGGTGGACACCGGTTCGTCCGCCACGCGCCGGACGGGGTTGGGCGTGGCGTCCGGATAGCGTTCGGTGTCGACGCGCGTGCCGGGCCGGCCCGGCACGACCACGCCGTCCACGGTCGTCTGGCCGGCGGCATTCGTGACGACGACAGGCGGTCGCACGAGCGCGGCAGGCGCGGGAGGCGGAGGTGGAGGCGGAGGGGGCGGCGGGGGCGGTGCCCCGTATGCGACGCGATCCTCCTTCGTTGTCGGCTGGATGGGCAGGGTGACCGGGGGTGGCGGGGCATAGGCACCGGTTCTCGTCCCGCTCAGGATGATCTCGTCCACCCGGCTGTCGTCTCTCAGGGGAATGCCGACGGCCGCGCACGCCGCGGCACTGACCGCGCCATCGCCGGGCGCATACGCCGGACGGACCTGGGGGCTCGGGCCGGCGGTACCGATCGGCGTCGCGAGGCTCAACCCCACGACCGCGGCCACCCCCTGTTTCAGCATGGTGACCAGCATCGCGTCCTCCCGGGGTTATGTCTCGTTGACCCCAGAGACGGACTGCCGTTCGGCAAAACTATGGCGTGTATCGACCCGGGATAAGGCGTGGCGGACTGTGTCTTCCAGGTCGCGGATCGGCCTGCGCGCGGCGGCCCCGGAAAGCGGACTCTCTGAAGGTCCGCTATGGGTGGAAAGCGGACGTTGCGTTGCGCAACTTCGATGGCTCTAAAGGCATGATGTCAGAGCAATGGTTTCATATCGTCGCCCGCGACAAGCCCGGGCTCTTGATAGCGATGATGCGAGAGTTGGCTGGCGGAGCGTACATCTCCTTTGAGGGAGACCTGCAAGGCATCGACTGGAACGGGGTGAGCGGAGTGGAGGAAGGTGAAACCTCCCTTCGACGGCAGACCTTGACCCCTGAACTCGACTTCGTGGTTCTGCCGCTGACAGCGGAAACACAGCCTCTAATTTGGGAAACGGTGTCCAAGGTTGACCACTTGGCCCACGACGGCATCATTCACACTCAAATCGAGAAAGAAGGGAGACTCGCCTTCGGCGCGTATGACAACTTCCACGCAGACTGCGTTACCGCCAGCGACGCAGTACCGCGAAGCCTGCTTGAGGTTCTAAAGAGCAGCGGCGTCATCCGGTCGTATGAAGCATCAGTGGATACTGAGAGGTAGCTAATATCTGCTATGGGTCGGGACCGGTCATAGCCTTCCAGGCGAAAGCGGACCTTCGCTCTCAGGTCGTGATTGCCGCGACTTGCTTAATCGACGCAACGACTCCACTGCCGCTCTTCGCCATGAATGTCGTTTGAAACTCGACGTCGCGGCGACCACTCACCGAAAGGCGAACGATGTCGCCCAACGGTCCAGCGCGACCTAAATCGATGGCAGCAGTAATGTCTTTGACTGGGACGGATTGGAGATACGCCCAGTAAATGAAGAGACGCCCGCCAGAAATGTATAGGGCTCCGGGACGGGTGACGAAATTCCAGATGTTCCAACCCCAAAGCGGCAAAACCGCAGTAAGAATGACACTCGACGAAACCAGCAGGAACCTGGCGGTTTCCGGCGAGAACCGACGTCCCTGATAGTCATCTAGGGCGGGCAACAGCGTCCATGTGAGCACGGCGGCTGCGGTCGCCACCCCGCACACCCCCAGCACTTTTAAAGCTGAGAACCGCGCCAAAATCTGAACGTCGGGGGACGTGTTCATGTATGTCATGCCGGGTTTTGTCCCACGACAAAATCAATGTCCGTAATGGGTCGAGAGCGGTCATCGGCGTTGACGCGTAAACTAGACCCCTCACCGCGCGGACCACCTTGGCTCGTCGAGGGCCGCGGCGTCGCGCAGCAGGGCGTGGGCGTCGTTCGTCTTCGACCCCAGGCTCGTCATGGGCTGCGGAGCAACACCCACACGATCGCCGCGACCACCACCAGATGCAGCCTGATCACCATGCCCAGACGGGTGCGGAACGGCGCCTTGTGGGTCTTGTGGCGCAGAAGGTGCTGGCCCAGCCAGGCTCCGAACCCGCCGAACATCGCCGCCCACAACAGCACCCGTTCCGGCGTGCGCCGGACCCCGGCCACGGCCGCCCGCTTGTCGATCCAGAACCGCAGGAAGGCGTTGGCATTGGCCAGGGCCAGAACGATCAGGAACAGATCGATCCGGCCCAGCCCCATCTCAGTGCGCGAAGTCCTGGATCGGCCGGACGTCCAGCGCGTCCGCCTGGATCGCCCCGATGGCCTGGGCCGCGGCCAGGGCCCCCGCTGACGTCGTATAGTAGGGGATCTTCATCATCAGGGCGGTGCGGCGTAAGGAGAAGCTGTCCTGCAGCGACTGCTTGCCCTCGGTGGTGTTGATGACCAGCTGGACGTCGCCGTTCTTCATCGCGTCGACGATGTTGGGGCGGCCTTCCAGCACCTTCTTGACGTAGCCGACGGTCAGGCCCTGTTCGACCAGATAGGCGTGGGTGCCGCCGGTGGCGATGACCTCGAACCCCTGTTTCAGCAGCAGGGCAACGGCCTCGGCCACATACGGCTTGTCGGCATCCTTGACCGACACGAAGGCGCAACCCGAGACGGGCAGGGTGGTCCCGCCGCCGATCTGGGACTTGGCGAAGGCGCGGGCGAAGGCCGGTGCCATGTCGGTTTCGCCCGGACGCTTGAAGTCCAGGCCCATGACCTCGCCGGTCGAGCGCATCTCGGGGCCCAGGATGGTGTCGACCCCGGCGAAGCGGGCGAACGGGAAGACCGCCTCCTTGACCGCGATGTGGTCGTAGGGGACGTCCTTCAGGCCGAAGGAGGCGAGGGGAACGCCCGCCATGACCTTGGCCGCGATGGCGGCGACCGGCTGGCCGATGGTCTTGGCCACGAAGGGGGCGGTACGGGACGCGCGCGGATTGACCTCCAGCACGAAGATGCGCGGGTTGTCGCTGTGCGGCTCCTCGATGGCGAACTGCACGTTCATCAGGCCGCGCACCTTCAGGGCCCGGGCCATGGCCTCGGTCTGGCGCTTCAGCTCGGTCACGATCTCGGCCGACAGGGAGAAGGGCGGCATGGAACAGGCGCTGTCGCCCGAATGCACCCCGGCCTCCTCGATGTGTTCCAGCACGCCCGCCACGAACACCGTCTCGTCGTCGCACAGGGCGTCGACGTCCACCTCGGTGGCGCGGTTCAGATAGTGGTCGATCAGGACGGGATCGGAGCCCGACACCCGCATGGCCTCGCCGACGTAGCGGTCCAGCTGCTCGCGGTCGTGGACGATCATCATCCCCCGCCCGCCCAGCACATAGGAGGGGCGCAGGACGACGGGATAGCCGACCTCCTCCGCCTTGTCGGCGGCTTCCTGGGCCGAGCGGGCCAGGCCGTTCGGCGGCTGCATCAGGCCGATGTCATTCAGCATGACCTGGAACCGCTCGCGGTCCTCGGCCAGGTCGATGGAGTCGAGCGAGGTGCCCAGGATCGGGATGCCGTCCTCGTGCAGGGCATGGGCCAGCTTCAGCGGGGTCTGGCCGCCGAACTGGACGACGACGCCGATCAGGTTGCCGTTCGACCGCTCGACCTCGATCAACTCCAGCACGTCCTCGGCCGTCAGGGGCTCGAAATACAGCCGGTCGGAGGTGTCGTAGTCGGTCGAGACCGTCTCGGGGTTGCAGTTGACCATGATCGACTCGACGCCGATGTCGGCGAAGGCGAACGCCGCGTGGCAGCAGCAGTAATCGAACTCGATGCCCTGTCCGATCCGGTTCGGACCGCCGCCCAGGATGATGGCCTTCTTCGCGTCGGTCGGTTCGGATTCGCACTGCGGGACCTGGCCCAGCGCCCCGGTCTCATAGGTCGAATACATATAGGCAGTGGCGGATTTGAACTCGGCCGCGCAGGTGTCGATCCGCTTGAAGACCGGACGGACCGACAGGGCGCGACGGGCGTGGCGGACCTCGCGTTCCGTGGACCCGGTCAGCTGGGCCAGCCGGGCGTCGGAGAAGCCCTTGGCCTTCAGCTTGCGGAACTCGGTCGGGTCGGCGGGCAGGCCCTGGACGCGGACATGACCCTCGGTGCGGACGATGTCGGCGATCTGGCGCAGGAACCAGGGCTCATAGGAACAGGCCGCATTGACCTCCTCGACCGACAGGCCGTGGCGGAAGGCCTGGGCGATGACACGGATGCGGTCGGGCGTGGGCTGTCCGAGCGCGCGCACGACGGCGGCGCGGGCCGAGGCGTCGTCCTCGACGTCGACCGTGCCCTCGATCTCGATCTCGTCGAAGCCGGACAGGCCGGTCTCCAGCCCGCGCAGGGCCTTCTGCATCGATTCCTGGAAGGTCCGCCCGATAGCCATGACCTCGCCGACCGACTTCATCGAGGTCGACAGGGTGGCCTCGGCGCCGGGGTATTTCTCGAAGGCGAAGCGGGGGATCTTGGTCACGACATAGTCGATCGACGGCTCGAACGAGGCCGGCGTCACCATGGTGATGTCGTTGGTCAGCTCATCCAGCGTGTAGCCGACCGCCAGACGGGCCGCGACCTTGGCGATCGGGAAGCCGGTGGCCTTGGAGGCCAGCGCGGACGAGCGCGATACGCGCGGGTTCATCTCGATCACGACCATCCGGCCGTCGGCGGGGTTGATGGCCCACTGGACGTTCGATCCGCCGGTCTCGACGCCGATCTCGCGCAGGACGTTGATGGAGCCCGTGCGCATGCGCTGGTACTCCTTGTCCGTCAGGGTCAGGGCCGGGGCGACGGTGATGCTGTCGCCCGTATGGACGCCCATCGGGTCGATGTTCTCGATGGAGCAGATGATGATGCAGTTGTCCGCCTTGTCGCGGACCACCTCCATCTCATACTCCTTCCAGCCCAGCACGCTCTCCTCGATCAGCACCTCGGTGGTCGGCGACAGGTCGAGGCCGCGCAGGACGATCTCCTCGAACTCCTCGCGGTTGTAGGCGATGCCGCCGCCGGTGCCGGCCAGGGTGAAGGAGGGGCGGATGATGGCGGGCAGGCCGACGAACTCCAGCCCGTCAAGAGCCTCGTCCAGCGTGTGCGCCGCCTTGGACTTCGGGGACTCGAGGCCCAGCTTGTCCATGGCGTCGCGGAATTTCTGCCGGTCCTCGGCCTTGTCGATGACGTCCGCCTTGGCCCCGATCATCTCGACGCCGTACTTGGCCAGTGCGCCCGACGCGTCCAGCGCCAGGGCCGTGTTCAGCGCGGTCTGGCCGCCCATCGTAGGCAGCAAGGCGTCGGGGCGCTCCTTGGCGATGATCCGCTCGACGAACTCGGGCGTGATCGGCTCGATATAGGTCGCGTCCGCCATGTCCGGATCGGTCATGATCGTCGCCGGGTTCGAGTTCACCAGGATGACCCGGTACCCCTCCGCCTTCAGCGCCTTGCACGCCTGCACGCCCGAATAGTCGAACTCGCACGCCTGACCGATCACGATCGGCCCCGCCCCGATGATCAGGATCGACTGAATGTCCGTACGTTTGGGCATCTCAGCCTCCCTCTAGTTCGTCACGACCGCGCACTCCCAGCCGTCGTAATCGAGCTGGAAGGCCGCGGCCCAGGATTGCATCATCGCGCTGACCGGGGCGAAGCTGTCTTCGTCCACGGCCATGGTCGTCTCGAGAATGGTGGCGTCGTCCTGGCCCTTGGTCAGGAAGCCGGCGCGGCGGGCGACCTCGTTCAGGTCGTCGTGGTCGCCCTCACCGTAGAAATAGAACAGGGTGTGGCGGGGCGTGATGCCGCTGTCGCCATGGGCCGCCAGCGACGCCCGCACCATGGCGTCCCGCTCTTCGTGAGGGATGGCATCGTCGTCCAGGGCGGTCTCTCGCTCGCGCGCGAACGTCCGGCGCAGCGGGATTCGCGGCCGGGGGCGTTCGGGTTGTCGGTTAAGCGGCCGGTTTAGAGAGAGCGTGGCAGGCGTGCAAGGTGCCGGACGCCAGACAGGAAAAAGGGGCGGCGCCTTTCGGCACCGCCCCCTCCATTGTCGATCGGCCGCGGCTCAATAAGTGGTGGCGAACCGCAGGAAGAAGTAGCGCCCGACGCTGGACACCGGGGTGGCGACCGAGGCGATGAACGGCTCCTCGTTCGTCACGTTGTTGACGCCGAAGGTGACGGCGTAGTCGTCGGCGTCCCAGCGCACCGACAGGTCGTGGATCCAGATTTCGTCGGCGAAGGCGAACGCGAAGTTGTCGGCGTTCTCGATCTCCACGCCCGGCAGGGCCTGTTCGCCCATGTACTGGTGGCCGGTGTTGATGGTGAAGTCGCCGATGGTCCACCGGATGCCCGCGTTCAGAGACAGTTCCGGATTGTTGAGCTGAAGCTCGACCGGGTTGGCCTGGGTCGGGTTGGTGGCGAACGGATAGTCGTTGCGATCTTCCACGTGGGTGCCGCCGACCGACAGGGACATGTCGCCCCAGGCGGGGCGACCCAGCGCGGCGAAGTCGAAGGCGTAGCTGACGTTGAAATCAATCCCCGACGCCTCCAGCCCGGCGAAGTTCAGCTGGGTCGTGGTGATGGAGTTGAAGCCGAGGAACGTCGGCGAGGATGCATTTCGGTTCCGCGTGAACTGACCGCAGAAGACGTTGGTCAGGTCGGGGCCGTCATAGCAGCTGTCGACGATGTCCTGGGTCGTGACCGCCTGGATCGCGTTGGTGATCTCGATATTGTAGTAGTCGACCGTGACCGCCAGGCCCGGAACGAAGCGCGGCTGCAGGACGATGCCGTAGGTGAAGCTGTCGGATTCCTCTTCCTGCAGGTTCGGGTTGCCGCCGGTCCGACCGGCGAACTGGCTGGTCAGAGGGTCGGTGAAGCCGGCGGGAATGCCGTCGGCCCGGCAGTTGGCCAGACGGTTGGCCGGGTTGTTGCCCAGACCGATGTTGTTCTCGTCGCACGGGTCGATCGGCCGGGCGTTGAACGAGGTGATCGGCGAGAACAGCTCGGAGATGTTGGGCGCGCGAACCGTCTTGGCCTGCCCTCCGCGGAAGCGGATGTCGGGGATCGGCGCCCAGACCGCATCGTACTTGTAGGTGGTGGTCGAACCGACCGTCGAATATTCGCCGGCCCGTACCGCGCCCGTCACGGTCAGTTCGTCGAAGAACGGCATGTCGGCCAGCAAGGGGACGCGCAGTTCGGCGAAGATTTCCTGTACGTCGAACTCGCCGCTGACATCGGCGGTGATGCGGCTTTCGAAGTTGAAGCCTTGGTTGACGAAATCGTCGCCGTTGAAGTCGCTCTTCTCCTTGCGATACTCGCCGCCGATGACGAACCCGATCGGGCCCCCGGGCAGGGAGAACAGGGGCGCGGAATCACCGGTCAGCACGCCGGTCACCACCGTCTGCTCGATCGTGAACAGGTCGACGGCCGTGTAGGCGATGAAGTCCAGAGCCGCCTGGCTGGCCTGATTGAGGCCGAACAGGTTCAGCGGGCGACAGGCGGAGCCTGCGCCGGGCGTGAAGGTGTTGAACGGGATGGTGCCGCCCGGATTGGGGCCGAGCTGTCCCTTGCTGGGGAGGGCGGTGGGGTCGAGCGTCGAACGGCAGACGACCTGGCCATTCGGCGCGGTCACGGCGTCGATGGCCGCGAAGTAGCGATCTTCCAGACGCACGGCGCTGCGCGCCTCTCCCTCGGTCCGGCCGTAGTTCAGCGACAGGTCGTAGGACAGGTTCCAGCCCAGCTCGCCCCGGGCGCCGATGACGGCGCGATAGGTCGAGCGCTCTTCCTCGGCCCGCGGATCGAACAGGTCGATGTTGTCGCGACCCAGGAGCACCTTGGCGACCCCTGCGATCGAAGGATCGGCCGCGATCTCTGCATTGATGTAGCGGCGGATGTCAGCCGGGATGAAGGGGTTGTCCAGCTGGATCGGGATGGAGTCGTCGAAGGTGTTGTACGGATTGTAGGTGGTCGACGTGGTGCGGACGGCCTTCAGCTCCGCATAGGGATGGAAGGCGCTGTTGACCTCATAGTTCAGGAAGACGTTGGCGGCGATCTGCGTCTCGTCCGGGACGAGGGACGTGCCGTTGAAGGTCTGGCCAGCGCCGTCGCCGCCCGACTGGTTGATGCCGCCGGCATAGATGCCGTCGACGAACGGCCGCACGCGGCCGGTCACGGGATCGACCACGTAGCAGCCGTAGCCTTCGCGGCCGGCGCGGCTTTCCTGACAGTCGTTGATGCCGTCGCCGTCCAGGTCCTGGGTCGTCGAGAAGAAGCGCGCCGGCGTCGAGAAACCGCTGCCGTCCAGATCGAAGCCGATCAGGCCGCTGGTGCTGGACACATCGAAGGTCGGGCGGTTGATGAAGGTCTGGGCCCGGGCGGCACGGGCCCGCGCGACCAGGGCCGGATCCGTGCCGGCGAAACGCGGGTTGCCACCGACCAGGATGGTGCGGCCCAGCGCACGCGTCTGACCCGCCGGGATGGGATCGCCGATCTGGAAGAACAGGTCGGGGTTGGGATAGTTGTCGGCCAGGAAGTTGTCGCGCGTGAAGTCCCGGTCGCCGTAGAAGACGGCCTGGCGATCGTAGCCCTCGACCGACACCGTGATGTTGCCGCGGTCGCCTTCGCCGAAGTTGGTGCCGAACAGGAACGAGCCGTACATCTCGTTGCCGTCGCCCTCGCCCGACAGGCCGGCCTGCATGGTGAACTGCGAGCCCTCGAAGTCATCCTTGATGATGAAGTTGACGACCCCCGTGACGGCGTCCGAGCCATAGACGGCCGAGGCACCGCCCGTCAGCACGTCGACGCGATCGATCAAACCGGAGGGGATCGAGGCGATGTCCACCGCGGAGGAGCCGGGAACGCCCGAAACGTGACGGCGGCCGTTGACCAGAACCAGTGTGCGGTTGCCGCCCAGGCTGCGCAGGTTCAGCGTCGCCGCACCGCCGTTGGCCTGGGCCGAACTGGTCGAGCTGATCAGGGCCGGCAGGGTGTCGAGGAGATCCGAGATGGCGACCGTGCCCTTGGCGGCGATGACCTCGGCCGTCACGACCTGCACGGGTTGCGGGGCCTGCAGCACGGAACCTGACGACAGACGCGAGCCCGTGACGACGATTTCGTCGACCTGATCCGCTTCCTGGGGTGGCGTTTGCGGATCAGCCGACTGGGCCAGAACCGGCCCCGCCATCAGAAAGGTCGCTGCGGACCCCAGCAGCCATAGCTTCGCCGTACGCATGAATCGTTCCCCTGGAATAAAAATCAGCCTCAGACAGGGATGGTTCTTGCGGCGACCGTCGTTACGCAAGCCGCGAAATGCCGCGTAACTATTATGTCCGGAATGTGTCGCGCTTTAGTCACGGTCAAGCTTTCGGCCCGATGCGGCGTCATGGCCTGCCAAGGGGGAGAAAGGTGGGCCCGCCGGAACGCCGAGCCGGGATCTGCATTTGCTGGATGGACACGTCCCCACGCGCCGACCGTCAGCGCGCGGTAGAGACTGCCAGACAGAAAAGACGTCGCCGAGCGGTCCCAACCTCATCGAAAATTCTCACAATCGTGTGAGAATGAGGCGAAAGTGACATGGTTCGGTCGTGTGTGTGTTGCGATACGGGCACCACAGACGGTAGGTCGCCGTCAGTTTTTTCCAGTCAGTGAAAAGTAGTCTCCATGGTCAGTCGCTTCCGTTTGCGCCACTCTTCCGCCCTTGCAGGAGGCATCCTGGCCTTCGCACTGATCGGGACGCCTGTGTTGGCGCAGACGGCACCGGAGCCGCAGGATCCGGAGACGTCGCTCGATGAAGTCGTCGTCACCGGGACCCGCATCCGGGTGCAGGACTATGTCGCCGCCAACCCCGTGACCTCGGTCACCGCTGAGACCATCGAGAACTCGGGCCAGACCAACCTGACCCAGTTCCTGACCGACATTCCGGCGCTGTCGAGCTCCGTGACCCTTCAAGACGGCGCGGATACGACCACCCCCGGCCTGGCCGGCCTCAACCTGCTGAACCTGCGCGGTCTGGGCACTGACCGGACCCTGGTCCTGGTCAACGGCCGCCGCCACATCTCGTCCAGCCCCGGTACGCCGTCGGTGGACGTCAACTCGATCCCCGTCGCCCTGGTCGAGCGGACCGAGGTCCTGACCGGCGGTGCTTCGGCCGTGTACGGCGCGGACGGCGTGTCCGGCGTGGTCAACTTCATCCTCAAGGACGATTTCGAGGGCGTCGATTTCCGCACCCAGTACGGCACTTCGGACGAAGGCGGCGCCGACAACTATTTCGCCAGCCTGCTGCTCGGCAACAATTTCGCCGACGGACGCGGCAACGTCACGCTGGGCTTCGAATACAACAAGGACGAGGCCCTGAAGGTCTCGGAGCGCGAGTACACCCGCTCGGGCAACCGCTTCATCTTCATCAACAACCCCGACGATCCGGAGACCTTCGGCGGTGCCCAGACCCCCGGCATCCCGGACCTGATCCTGTCGAACAATGTCCGCTACATCGACACGTCGCGGGGCGGCTCGATCTACACCAACTTCGCAACGGCGACGACGGGCTCGGGCGTCAGCTTCCTGGGTAACGGCGACCCGTTCGTCGACGGCATTTCGGCCGGCGGCTTCACGGCCATCGGCGGCAGCGGCAGCCCGCTGGACGATTTCAACGACGATCTGCTGCCCGGTCTGGAGCGCGGGACGCTCAGCCTGACCGGCCGATACGACATCACGCCCGGTCTGCGCGCGTTCACCGAGCTGAAATACACGCAGAGCCAGACGCAGTTCTTCGCCCAGCCCAGCTATGTCTACGGGCTGTTCGTTCCGCTCGACAACCCGTTCATCCCGGCCTCGGCCCGCGCGGATTCCCTGACGCCCGGCGGCCTCGGTCTGTCCGACGGCGCTGTTCTGCTGGCCCGCGACAACTTCGATCTGGGCACCCAGAACTACGACATCACGCGTGAGACCTACCGCGCCGTGGTCGGCCTGTCCGGAGACCTGACGGACAACATCGCGTTCGAGGCCTCCTACGTCTATGGCCGCGCGGATCAGGAACAGACCGCCAAGAACGTCATCATCAACGACCGCTTCTTTGCGGCCAGCGACGTGATCGTGTCGGGTGGACAACCGGTCTGCCGGTCCAACATCGATCCGACCGCGGTTCCGGTTGGCGACGTGTTCGGTCAGTTCCAGTTCCCCGCCGCGGCGTTCGGCGCGACCTTCACGCCCGGCGCGAACTCCGGGTGTCAGCCGCTGAACCTGTTCGGCGAAGGCCTGAACTCCCAGACGGCGATCGACTGGATCACCGGGGAATACACCGAAGAAGCCACCATCGAGCAGCACGTGGTCAACGCGTTCGTCTCTGGTGACACGACGGGCTTCTTCCGCCTGCCGGGTGGCCCCGTCGGCTTCGTGGTCGGCGGTGAATACCGCAAGGAAAGCAGCGACTCGCGGCCGTCCGATATCCAGCTGCTGGCGGACGCGCTGGAGTATCCGTTGACGGGCGTCGGCCGCGCCTCGCGCACCCAGGGCGAGTTCGACGTGGCGGAATTCTTCACCGAAGTGTCGGTGCCGATCGTCAAGGACCTGCCCTTTGCCAAGTCGGTCGAGCTGTCCGCCGCCTATCGTTACTCCGACTATTCCACCAGCGGCGGTGCCGACACGTGGAACGTCAACGGACGCTGGGACATCGACGACACCCTGGCCTTCCGGGCGACCGTGGCCCGCGCCGTGCGCGCCCCCAACATCGTGGATCTGTTCCAAGGGCGTCA
The DNA here is from genome assembly GCF_000144605.1 of Brevundimonas subvibrioides ATCC 15264. NCBI lineage: Bacteria > Pseudomonadati > Pseudomonadota > Alphaproteobacteria > Caulobacterales > Caulobacteraceae > Brevundimonas > Brevundimonas subvibrioides. The sequence continues at coordinate 999,093 of NC_014375.1, forward strand.
GCAGACCTTCGGCACCTTCGCCGACCCCTGCTCGCGGGAAAACCTGACGGAAGGCGAGAACCCGACCCTGCGTCTCCAGAACTGCCAGGCCGACCTCGCGACGTTCGGACTGACGGTCGGTGCCGGCGGGTATCAGAACACCAGCTCGGAATCGGTCGGTGGCTTCGTTCAGGGCAATCCGGACCTGAGCCCGGAAAGCGCCGACACCTACACCTTCGGCTTCGTGATCACGCCGGCCGATGTTCCCGGGCTGTCGCTGTCGCTCGACTATTACAACATCGAGATCAGCGACGCGATCCAGGCCTATTCCTCGCAGACGATCGTCAACAACTGCTACGACCTCCCGCGGCCGAACCAGTTCTGCGATCTCATCGAGCGCGGCACCGTCGGTGGAAACCCCGGCCGGATCGTCAGCTTCAACCAGATCCCCGGAAACCTGGCCAGCTACGAAACCTCCGGCTGGGATCTGAACGCCCAGTACCGTCTGGACCCGGCCATGTTCGGCATCGAGCGCGACATCGGTACGTTCAACTTCAATCTGGTTGCGAACCTGCTCGACAGCCTGACCTTCACCGAGGTGTCCGGCGCGGACCCCATCAACTCCCAGAACCGTCCGGGTTCGCCCGAGTACACGGCCACCTTCGACGTGACCTGGAACTGGAAGGCGCTGTCGGCCAACTATGGCTTCAGCTACTTCAACGCCGTCGATCGTCAGAGCCGCCAGGGTCTGGTCAACAACCCGGATGCCTATGAAGCCCAGTACCGCCGGTTCCCGGCGCGCGAGGTTCACGACTTCCGCGTGGCCTATGACGTCAACGACGGTCTGGGCGTCTACGCCGGCGTGAACAACTTCACCGACGAGCAGCCCGCTCCCGGATCGGAATCCTATCCGGTCAGCGCGCTGGGTCGCTACTTCTATGTCGGCGCGACCGCCAAGCTGGGCTCGCTCGGCAGCCTGTTCGCCTGGCGCTGATCCCCCCGACCGGCACCGGATGACGAAGGGAAAGGCGGCCCCTCCGCAGGGCCGCCTTTTTCTATGCCCGCTCGGCGATCCAGGCGGGCAGGGCGGCAATGGTGTCCAGCGTGCCGTAGCGGGCGTGACCGTCCGGGGCGTCGGCCAGTTCGTGGGCCCAGGTAATGTGATAGGGAATGTGGACGGCGAAGGCCCCGGCCTCCAGCGCGGGCAGGACGTCGGACTTCATCGAGTTCCCGACCATCACCGCCTCGTCCGCGCCCGTGCCATGGCGGGCGAAGACCCGGTCGTAGGTGCCGCGGTCCTTCTCCGAGACGATCTCGACGGCGGCGAACAGCTCGCCGAGCCCCGAGGCCGCAAGCTTGCGTTCCTGGTCCAGAAGGTCGCCCTTGGTGATCAGGACCAGCCGGTGGCGCTCGGCCAGGGCGGCCACGGTCTCGTCCACGCCGGGCAGGGTCTCGACCGGGTGGGCGATCATCTCGCGCCCGGCGGCCAGGATCTCGCGCACCACCGGGGCCGGGGCCTCGCCGTCGCACAGCTCCATCGCCGTCTCGATCATCGACAGGGTGAACCCCTTGATGCCGTAGCCATAGAGACGAAGGTTCCGCCGTTCGACCTCGGCCAGCCGCGCTTCTGTGGTGGCGGTGTCGGCGTGGGCGGACAGCAGGTCCAGGAACCGCGCCTGGGTCAGGCGGAAGATGGTCTCGTTGTGCCACAGGGTGTCGTCGGCATCGAGACCGACCGTGGTGATGGGCATGGGGGCGCTCCGGCAGGGGGTGTGCGTGCAGTAGCGCAGACCTTCGCGGCGCGTCATCCCCGGACCCGATCCGGCCGAACGCCGGGGCGGTCGTGAGCGGAAGCGTCGCACGGACCTGCGAGGGCGAACCGTCTAGGTCTGTGCTGCGGACGGGCCGGTCTTCGGACCGGAACCGGGGTGACGCTATGGGAGCGATGATATGACGGATCGAGCGGCGGTCGTGATCGGGGCCTCGGGGGGGATCGGGTTTGCCGTCGCCGAGGCGCTCGAGGCCGGCGGCACCTTCGGGACCGTCCACCGGTTCGGGCGGTCGATGGCCGGCGAGGCGCATATCGATCTCGAGGACGAGCGCACCCTCTCGGCCGCCGCCGCCCGCGTGGCCCAAGGGCCTGTCCCGACCCTTTTCTTTGTCGCGACCGGGGTCCTGCATCACGGCGAGGAGCCGGAGCGATCCTACAAGGCGATGACGGCCGGGCACCTGCTCCGGGACTACCGGGTCAACACCGTGGGGCCGGCGCTGGTCGCCAAGCATTTCGCGCCGCTGCTGCCGCGCGACCGGCGGGCGGCGTTCGCGGCGCTGTCGGCGCGGGTCGGATCGATCGGCGACAACCGTCTGGGCGGGTGGCACAGCTATCGGGCGTCCAAGGCGGCGCTCAACATGATCCTGACCAACCTGGCGCTGGAACTGGGGCGGTCGCACCCGCAGGCGGTGGTGGCGGGGCTGCATCCCGGAACGGTCGACACGGGGCTCAGCGAGCCGTTCCAGCGCGGCGTGAAGCCGGAAAAGCTGTTCACGCCCGCCTATTCGGCCGAGCGGCTGCTGTCGGTGCTGGACGGGCTGACACCCGCCGACAGCGGTGGTGTTTTCGCATGGGACGGAGCGCGCATTCCGGCCTAAGCGTCGGCGCATGAGCCAGACCGAAACGATTCCGCTTGAGGCCCAGCACGGCGGCCGCAAACTGGGCTGGGGCCTGGCGGCGCTGGTGGTGGCCGGCAACATGATCGGCTCGGGCGTCTATCTGGCCCCCGTGGCCCTGGCCTCGACCGGATCGTCCAGCCTGATCGGCTAGCTGATCTGCGGGGCGGGGGCGATGATCCTGGCGGCGGTGTTCGCGGGCCTCGGCCGGTTCCAGCCGGACGCCGACGGCCTGACCGACTTCACGCGCCGGGGACTGGGGCGTTTCGTCGGCTACCAGACCGCGATCGCCTACTGGGGCGTCTGCCTGACCGGCAATGTTGCGGTGGCGCTGGCGGGAACGGGCTATCTGGCCTTCTTCGCACCGGTCCTGGCCGAGCCGATCCCGGCCATGCTGTGCAATCTGGTGCTGATCGGCGTGACGACGTCAGCCTATGCGGCCGGAGCCCGCATCGCGGCACGGCTGGGGGCGGTGACGCTGGTGATCGGGCTGTTGCCGCTGGTGCTGGCCATCGTGGCCGGGATCGTCGCCTTCAGCGGGACGACCTTCGCCGCCTCCTGGTCCCCGCAGGGCCTGCCGCTGGCTCAGAGCGTGCCGGCCTCGCTGGTCGTGATCTTCTGGTCCTTCCTGGGGCTGGAGAGCGCGGCGGCCCTGTCGCGGCTGGTACGAAACCCGGCCCAGGATGTCGGCCGGGCCAGCGTGGCGGGCGTGGGACTGGCGCTGGTCGTCTATGTCGCCGCCAGCGTGGCGGTGTTCGGCGTCATCCCGGCCGGGGAGCTGGCGAGCTCGACCAGCCCGTTCGCCGACCTGGCGGCGCGGGTGTTCGGGGCCTCGGTGGCCGGCTTCGTGGCCGCCTGTGCGGTGATCAAGGCCCTGGGCACCATCGCGGGCTGGACCATCCTCGGCGGAGAGACGGCGCGGAGCGCGGGCGAGGCCGGCTATCTGCCGCGCTGGTTCGGATCGGCCGCGACGCCGGGGCGACTGCCCCTGGCCAATCCGCTGATCAACGGGGCGATCATGGCTGGGCTGGTCGTCATGACCTCCCAGCCGACCCTGGCCGGGCAGTTCGCCTTGCTGATCGGGGCCTGCACCGTCCTGACCATCTGCCTGTATGCCCTGTGCTGCATCAGCCTGTTCCGGGCCAGCCGGGCCCCGGGCTGGCGAGTGCTGTCGGTCGTCGGGCTGATCTTTTCGATCGGCGCGGTGGTGGCGGCGGCTCCGGGAAACATCGTGCCGGCCATCGTCCTGTTCGCCGTGGCTTCCGTGGGGTGGGTTTGGGTGCGAAACGCCCCGGAACGGCGCGTTGACCCGATCGGGCCATCTGTTTAGTCACGCAGCCGTTTGTTCGCCGGGATTCGGTGTAAGGGAACGGCCATGACCCAGACTTCTTTTCCGGCGCTTCTTCCCGGCTGCACCGGCGTTCTGGCCCTGGCCGACGGCACCATCTTCCAGGGCATCGGCGTCGGCGCGACCGGCGCCGCCCTCGGCGAGGTGGTCTTCAACACCGCCATGACCGGGTATCAGGAGATCCTGACCGACCCGTCCTACATGAGCCAGATCCTGGCCTTCACCTTTCCGCACGTCGGCAACACCGGCACCAATGTGGAAGACATCGAGCAGATGGGCGGCGGATCGGACACCTCGGCCCGGGGCGCGATCTTCCGCGACCTGCCGACCGATCCGGCCAACTGGCGCAGCGATGCCAGCCTGGACGTCTGGATGAAGCGACGCGGCGTCGTGGGCCTGTCGGGCATCGACACACGGGCGCTGACGCAGCGCATCCGCGACCACGGCGCGCCCCACGCGGTGATCGCCCACGATCCCGAAGGCCGGTTCGATCTGGAGGCACTCGTCGCGCAGGCCCGGGGCTGGACCGGCCTTGTCGGCCTGGACCTGGCCAAGCCGGCCTCGACGCTGCAGGCGTTCGAATGGGACGAAGGCCTGTGGGAGTGGCCGGAAGGTCATCCGAAGACCCATGGGCGCAAGTCGGTCGTGGTTCTGGACTATGGCGTGAAGCGCAACATCCTGCGGGCCCTGGCCTCGACGGGCGCGAAGATCACGGTGGTCCCGGCAACGACGACGGCCGAAGAGGTCCTGGCGCGCAATCCGGACGGCATCGTCCTGTCGAACGGCCCGGGCGATCCGGCGGCCACCGGCGACTACGCGGTGCCCGAGATCCGCAAGCTGGTCGACAGCGGCAAGCCGGTGTTCGGCATCTGCCTGGGGCACCAGATGCTGGCCCTCGCGCTGGGCGGCAAGACGGTCAAGATGGAACAGGGCCACCACGGGGCCAACCATCCGGTCAAGGATCTGACCACCGGCAAGGTCGAGATCGTGTCGATGAACCACGGCTTCACCGTCGACCGCGACAGCCTGCCGGACGCGGTGGTCGAGACGCACGTCAGCCTGTTCGACGGCACCAACTGCGGTATCCAGCTGAAGGACCGGCCGGTCTTCAGCGTCCAGCACCACCCCGAGGCCTCGCCCGGACCGACGGACAGTCTGTACCTGTTCGACCGCTTCCAGGCCCTGATGGACGCCTAGGTTGGCGTCTTCACCCAGCGCCCGGTCGGACTATCTGCACTGGCTGGCGCAGGCGCTGGGGAGCGTGCGGGTCGAGACCGGGGCGGAAGTTGGCACCCGGGACCTCGTGGCCGGCTATGCCACCGGCTATGACGCCCACCATATCGCCCCCTTCGTGCGGTCGCTCCGCAGCGTCTTCGACGGCGAGATCGCCCTGGCAGCCGATGCCCGGCCCGATGTGGAGGCCCTGTTCGCCGATCACGACGTCCGCTTCCTGACCCAGCCGGACACACAGGGCTGGCAGCCGCATCCCGTCATGGCCCGGTTCGCCGCTGTCGATGCCCACCTGACCGCGCGATCGGATATCCGCAACGTCCTGCTGACCGACGTCCGCGACGTGATCTTCCAGAAGTCCCCGTTCGAGCCCGCGCCCGATGGACTTGAGGTGTTTCTCGAAGGCGACCGGCTGAAGGATCATGCCTTCGACATGAAATATCTCAGGGCTCTGGCCGGGGACGGGATTGCCGACGCCCTGGGGCTCGCGCCGGCGATCTGTGTCGGGACGATCCTGGGGCCCCGCGCCGACATGGTCCGGTTCTGTCGCACGGTGTTGATGCTGGCCGCGGTGCCTCGCTCGGAGATGGGCGGCAGCTTCGGGGCGGACCAGGCCGCCTGCAACATGGCGATCCACATGGGGCTGGTGCAGGCCGAAGTGCGGGCCAACTACGGGCGGGTGGCGACCATCGGGCTGCAGGCTGCCGCAGACTTCGCCTTTCGGGATGGACAGGTCATCAATCCCGATGGCTCGATCAGCGCCATTGTGCATCAGCACGACCGGCACCCCTTGCTGGCAGCCGCCGTGCGTGGCCGCTGGGCGGTCGGGCTGGAGGCCCGCGAGCGTGTGACGCCGCGGACGGTGTCGTCCCGACTGCGGCGCATGAAACAGTCCCTGGCGCGTCGGCTTCCCGAGGCCCGCTGAACGCCGTAATCGTTCCGTGATCGCGGGCGTGGTAGAGGGAAGACATGCGCGCACTCGTCCTGTCCCTGACCGCCTGTCTCGCCATGGCTCTTGGAGCCTGCGCCAGCGGTGCGCGAACCAGCTTTGACCTTCAGGATCGCGACGGGGCCCGGCCGATGGGGCTGGTGGCCCGGACCGGCCATCCCATCCGCGTCTATCTGGATGCGGAAGATCGCGCCGCCCTTTTCCAGCAGGCCTTTCGCGAGGGCGTCCCCCTCGGACCCGACGGTGTGCTTGATTTCATCGCGCTCAGCGGCGGCGGCTCCAACGGCGCCTTCACGGCCGGTCTGATGAAGGGCTGGAGCGAGACCGGCGAACGGCCGGATTTCGAGGTCGTGACGGGCGTATCCACGGGCGCGCTGGCAGCCCCCTTCGTGTTCCTCGGGGCCGACTACGACGACGAGCTGGCCGAAGCCTATACGGGCGGCGCGGCGGCGGGCCTGCTTCAGCCGCAGGGGATCGGGGCCTTCTTCGGCTCGGGAATCTACAAGCCGCAACCGCTGCGAGCCCTCGTTGATCGCTACGTCGATGCGGCCCTCCTGCGAGCCGTCGCGGCGGAGTACGCCAAGGGCCGCGTCCTGCTGGTCGCCACCACCGATCTGGACTCGCAGCGCGGCGTCAGCTGGGATCTCGGAGCCATCGCAACCCAGGGCACGCCCGAGGCGCTTGAGCTGTTCCGCAGCGTGCTGGTCGCCTCGGCCAGCATTCCCGGGGCGTTCCCGCCTGTGCTGATCCAGTCCGACAATGCCGGGCTGCAGTTCGAGGAGATGCATGTCGACGGCGGCGTGACGACGCCCTTCCTGGCTGTACCCGAGACGCTGTGGTCCTTCCGCGAGCCTTCCGGCACCCTGAGGGCCGCGCGCTTCTACGTCGTCATCAACGGCCGGACCAATCCCAGTTTCGAGATCACCCGGGACACGCCGCAGCGCGTGCTGGGCCGCAGTATCGACATTCTGCTGAGGGCTTCGATCATCACGACCCTGGCCGGAAACCGGGCCTTCGCGGACACCAACGACCTGTTCTTTCGCTATGCGGCCCTGCCGGACGACTCGGAGGCCTCGGCGCTGGACTTCAGCGTGGAGTCGATGAGCGCGGTGTACGACATCGGGCGCCAGGGCGCGATCGACGGCACCGCCTGGCGTTAGGCTTGCTCACGGCAGGGGGGCGAAGCTGCGTTCCTCGCGCAGGGCGCAGGCCTTCCTGACCGCCACCGGCGCGGCATGGAGCCAGTAGTCGGCATCCTCATGCCGGTCAGCCCGTTTTCGCTCCACGCCACGCAGACGCCGCTGGGCGGCGTTCTCCAGCAGGCGCGCATGCAGGGCGCGGGGCGTCAGATCATGGATGGCGGGGGAACCGGGGACGGCGACGGCGTCGGGACCGATGGGTTCCACCGCCGGGCGGGCGATGGCGATGAACATGGTGGGCAAATCCGAAGCAGGGCCGCCCGTCGCGCAGCGCGGCCGGGGCGGGCGAGGACGCCCCGTTCTGGGGCGTTCGGTATGGTTAATCCACAAACCCTGTGGATTGTTCCCTAAGTACCGCGAAAATTGGCCCAAAATCAGATGGTTACGGACACGGTTTCGCCCGTGTGGTTAACGAGAGATTAATCGCGGGCTGATGGCGTGCCCGCCCACGCCTCGCCGCCCAGGCCCGCCTGAAGGCCCTGGTCGAACAGACCCTGCATCCAGAGCTTGTCAAAGCGAAGGTTGTTGTCGGATCCGACCGGGGCCATGGCGACGGACAGGGACAGACCGCGCAGTCGGGCGAACTGGTCCGCAGCCACCAGGCTCATCCGGGTCGATGCCTTCATCATCGTATCCAGGCCCCGCGACGCCACTCCCACCCCGCTGTAGGACGCCACGCTGAACCGCGCGTCGGGCCGGCCGTTGATGGCGATCCAGATCCGCCCGTCCGAGCCATTGGCCAGAAGGGCGGGATCCAGCATCAGCCGCTCGGGCGCGATGAAGAAATTGGCGGTGGTCCGGCCGTCGGCATGGAGTTCGCGAACGACGTGGCCATCGTCCTCCAGCGCCACGAACACCGGCGGAAACACGCCCGGAATGCTGGCAGAGGCGGTCAGGATGTCGATGAAGACCTCTCGCCGGTTCGGGCGATCGGACGCCGCCAGCGCCCCCATGTCCCAGACCACCTGGCCCTGGGTGTCGAGACTGGTGGTGGCCACGTACAGCCTTCGCCCGGCCCGGTGCCCTTCGGCGACCCGGGCGAGCAGGTCGTCGGTGACCGAGGCGGCCACCAGATCGCGCAGGGGGCGCTGTCGAAACAGCCCCGGGCCTACCAGTGACATGGCCCAGCGCGCCTGCAGCAGCCGGTCGGACCGTCCGTCGGTGAACGCGGCCTGCAGGGCCGCGTCGCCGTCGCTGCCGATGAAGGCGAAGGGCGCGATCATCGCCCCGGTCGACACGCCCGTGACCACCTCGAACACCGGCCGATCGCCGCGCCGGGTCCACCCGACCAGAAGGCCGGCACCGTAGGCCCCGACCGCGCCGCCGCCCGACAGGGCCAGCAGGTCGAAATGCCCGTCGCGCGCGGCCAGGACCGCCGCGTTGGTGCCGGCGACGTAACGCTCGCGGTCGGTGGGGCCGTGAAAGTCGAGCCGGATGTCCGGGCTGGCGGTGGCGATGTCATCGTAGGTGAAGGCCGCTCGCGACACCGTCTGGCATCCACCCGCCAGAAGTGCGCCGATCAGGCCTGCGATCGCGACGGCACGACGTATCATGTCTGCTCCCTGCCAACCGCCATATCAGGGGTCGGTGACGCTATCCACCGTCTTGGACGCGCCATTGCTTCGCGCCGGGCCGCAATGGCGTTAAGGATTACGGGTGCGTTTCGATGACCGCTTCCTGGAAGAACTGAAGGCTCGCCTTCGCCCGTCCGACGTGATCGGCCGGTCGGTGAAGCTCAAGCGTCAGGGACGGGAATGGGTCGGGTTGAGCCCCTTCTCGAAGGAGAAGTCGCCGTCCTTCTTCGTCAACGACGACAAGGGGTTCTTCCACGATTTCTCGTCCGGCAAGCACGGCGACGTCATCTCCTTCCTGCAGGAAACCGAGCGGCTGAGCTTTCCGGAGGCCGTCGAGCGTCTGGCGGCCGAGGCCGGCATGCAGTTGCCGGCCGAGGACCCCCAGGCGGCCGAGCGCGAGGCGAAGAAGCAGGGCCTGTCGGACTGGATGGACCTGGCCCAGAAATGGTTCGCGGCCAATCTGCGACGGTCGACCGGCAAGGCGGCGCGCGAGTATCTGGAGCGGCGCGGCCTTCCCGAGGATCAGTGGGAGCGGTTCGGCCTGGGCTATGCGCCCAACGACCGCGAGGGCCTGAAATCGGCGCTGGTGCAGCGCGGGGCCAAGCCCGGCGACCTGGTCGAGATGGGGATGCTGATCTCGCCCGAAGGCGGCGGGGCACCCTATGACCGGTTCCGCGACCGGCTGATGTTCCCGATCCTGGATGCGCGCGGGCGGCTGGTCAGCTTCGGCGGCCGGGCCATGAACCCCGATGACCGGGCCAAATACCTCAATGGTCCCGAAAGCCCGCTGTTTCACAAGGGCGCGACGCTCTACGGCCTGCCCGAGGCGCGGCGGATCCTGGGGGCGGAGAGCAAGTCGACCCAGAGCGTGATCGTGGTCGAGGGCTATATGGACGTGATCGCCTGCCAGCGCGCGGGCCTGCCGGCCGTGGCCCCCATGGGCACGGCCCTGACCGAGGATCAGATGGCCCTGCTCTGGCGCGTCTCCTCCGAGCCCATCCTGTGTTTCGACGGCGACGGGGCGGGGCAGAGGGCGGCCTATCGCGCGATCGAGCGGGCCCTGCCGCTGCTGAAATCCGGCCGATCGTTCCGCTTCGCCCTGCTGGAGGGCGGTCAGGACCCCGACGACATCCTGCGCGACAAGGGGGCCCCGGCGCTGCGTCAGGCCATGACCGAGACCCGGCCGTTCGCAGAGGTGCTGTTCAAACGCGAGGCCGAGGTCGAGCCGCTGGACACGCCCGAACGCCGCGCGGGCCTGAAGGGCCGGCTGCGCACGGCCGCCGGGGCCATCGCTGACAAGGATCTGGCGGAACAGTACCGGCGGGAGCTGTTCGAACGGTTCGACGCCCTGTTTCCATCCCGGGCGCAGGCTCCGCAGCGGCCCCAGCAGTCCGGCGGTCGCTGGCGTCCCGGTCCCCCGCCCAAGCTCGGACAGACGGCCGAGGGGGCGCAGGCCATGCAGGCGCTGAACCGTTCGATCGAGCCGGTCGCGGCGGCCCTGGCGCACGGGGCCATCGAGGACCCCGAGCGGATGGACGATCATCTCGAGGCGATCGCGTCCCACGGCTTTGGCGATCCGGCGCTCGATGGGCTGGCGCAGGAGCTCGTGAGGCTGCGTTTCGGGGGCCAGACGCTTGACAGCGCGGCCCTGCGTCGCCATCTCGCGTCCTCCGGACACGACGCTTTAGTGCGCGAGGTCGAGAAGGCGGCGGCAAAGTCCGGCGCGCCTTTCCTGGCCGCGAATGCGCCCCTCGCCGAAGCAAGGGTCCGGTGGTCGCAAGGCTTCGATGCCCTGACCCGCGTGGCGGGTCTGGACGCGGCGCTGGCGTCAGCGAAGTCGGGGGCGGATCACGTCTTCGATGCCTCGGCCTTCAGTCGCCTGAAGGCGGAGCGTGATGCGTTGCGGCGGGCCATCAAGACCGGGACGATCTGGGACGACGCGGCGGTTTCGTAACGAACTGCGTGTCTGGGCGTTCTGTTTTGGAACGGATGTTGCATTTTTGCCAAGGGGCCTGATCCTCCCCTTCGGCCGGAGAAGAAGACGTAATGAGCGATACGCAGGAAGCGCCCGAAGCCACCACCGACGGGCCGCTGCTCGACCTCACGGACGCCGGGGTCAAGAAGTTCATCAAACAGGCCAAGGCGCGCGGCTATGTGACGATGGAGGAGCTGAACAAGGTCCTGCCGTCGGAAGAGGTGACCCCCGACGCGATCGAGGACACCTTGGCGATGCTGTCCGAGATGGGCGTCAACGTCGTCGAGGCCGAAGAGGACGCTGCGGAATCGACCGGTGGGGAGCTGGCTGAGAAGGCAGAGACTTCGGTTACCGAGGGCGATGCCAAGCCGACGTACGACCGCACCGACGATCCGGTGCGGATGTATCTGCGCGAGATGGGCTCGGTCGAGCTGCTGAGCCGCGAGGGCGAGATCGCGATCGCCAAGCGGATCGAGGCCGGTCGCGACGCCATGATCAGCGGCCTGTGCGAGAGCGCCCTGACGTTCGAGGCCATCATGGTGTGGCGCGACGAGCTGGCCAACAACCGCATCCTGCTTCGCGAGGTCATCGACCTGGACGCCACCTACGGCGTGCTGAACCCGTCGTCCCTGCCGCACAACCAGCCCCAGCCGCCGATCCCCGGCCAGCCGATCCCGCCCAAGCCCGAACCCGAGCCCGGCGCGGAAGCGGAGGCGGACAAGGCTGAGCAGGACGAGGAGGACGAGGACTTCGACGATGGCGGCGGGATGTCCATCTCGGCGCTGGAGGCCGAGCTGCGCGACGGCGTCATGGAGACCCTGGACGCGATCGCCGGCGACTTCGACGCGTTCCGCAAACTGCAGGAGAAGCTGGTCGAGAGCCGGCTGAAGGGCGAGGAGCTGAGCGCCAAGGACCGCAAGGCCTATGACACCCTGTCCGCCGCCATCTCGGGCCGGCTGAAGACGCTGAAGCTGAACAACAACCGCATCGAAGCCCTGGTCGAGCAGCTGTACGCGATCAACAAGCGCCTGATCGGTCTGGAAGGCCGGCTGCTTCGCCTGGCCGACAGCTACGGCATCTCGCGCCCCGAGTTCCTGAAGGCCTATTTCACCGCCGAGCTGGATCCGACCTGGTCCACGCGGGTCAAGGACATGGGCGTGCGCTGGACCAAGTTCAGCGACAACGAGGCGACCCAGATCGCCACCATCCGCCATGACGTCGCGGCCGTGGCGGTCGAGGCCGGCCTACCGATCGACGACTATCGCCGCATCGTCCAGACCGTCCAGAAGGGGGAGCGGGAGGCCCGTCAGGCCAAGAAGGAAATGGTCGAGGCCAACCTGCGCCTCGTGATCTCCATCGCCAAGAAATACACCAACCGCGGCCTGCAGTTCCTGGACCTGATCCAGGAGGGCAACATCGGCCTGATGAAGGCGGTCGACAAGTTCGAGTACCGCCGCGGCTACAAGTTCTCGACCTATGCGACCTGGTGGATCCGTCAGGCGATCACGCGCTCGATCGCCGACCAGGCGCGGACCATCCGCATCCCGGTCCACATGATCGAGACGATCAACAAGATCGTCCGCACCAGCCGCCAGATGCTGCACGAGATCGGCCGCGAACCGACTCCGGAAGAGCTGGCCGAGAAGCTGGCCATGCCGCTGGAGAAGGTCCGCAAGGTCCTGAAGATCGCCAAGGAGCCCATCAGCCTCGAGACGCCCATCGGCGACGAGGAGGACAGCCACCTGGGCGACTTCATCGAGGACAAGAACGCCATCCTGCCCATCGACGCGGCCATCCAGTCGAACCTGCGCGAGACCACGACCCGCGTGCTGGCGTCCCTGACGCCGCGCGAGGAGCGCGTCCTGCGCATGCGCTTCGGCATCGGCATGAACACGGATCACACGCTGGAAGAGGTCGGCCAGCAGTTCTCGGTCACCCGCGAACGGATCCGCCAGATCGAGGCCAAGGCCCTGCGCAAGCTGAAGCATCCGAGCCGGTCGCGGAAGCTGCGGAGCTTCCTGGACAGCTGAGTTCAGGCAGTAGGCAGTAGGCAGTAGGGATCAGGGTCGCTTCCGGGAGGGGGCGGCCCTTTTTCTTTCCCTCTCGCGGCGGGAGAGGGCTTGAGGCTCGCAGAGCGTAGCGATGCGCCAGCCGAAAGGGTGAGGGGCTTCTGTCGACGGGTGAGGGCTGCCCCTCACCCTTTCGCACCAGGACGATCACTGCGTGATCGTGTGCTCAAGCCCTCTCCCGCCGGGAGAGGGGAGGTTATGCCCGTTCCAGCGTCCTGACCTGCGGCGCGTGGCTGTTGAGGACGCCGGTGGGGTTGGCCATGCGGCCGACGGCGTCGGCGAAGTCGAGGTATTCGGCGGCGAAGGCGGGGGGCAGGGCCTCGACCAGCCAGGCGTTCTCGATCCAGACCTCGACCACATGGAAATGGCCGCCGCGGTCACACACGAAACAGTCCCAGCCGCGCGCCGCCGCCATCGCCTGGATGGTCGGGGCGTTGCGGTCCACGCTGAGCGCGAAATGGGTGGGCGAGCGGTCCACGGGCTCGGTCGGGCGGGTCAGGAAGACGGCCCCAGGATCGCCGTTGGGGGCCATGACGGTGCCGGCGGGATAGATCTCGATCGCGGTGCCGTGGCCGTCGGCCTTGAACACCATATAGCTGCCGGGGTTGGGGGCGAAGTCGACGGTGACGCCGTCGATCAGCTCGGCGAAGAAGTCGGCGACCGCTTTCGGATCGCGGGCGGCGACGGACAGGTGGTGGATCATGACAGGTCTCCTTTGAGGTCTGGACAGGGCTCCGCCGGGGCGCGCGGCCGGGGCCACGCACCGGACAGCCGGAGCGTTTCGGGGATGGGATGTGGTCGGGACCTTGCCCCGCCGACGGCGCGATCTAGTCCGGGCGAACGGCGGTCTTCAACTTAGAGCTCTGTCATGAGGTCGAGTTAACCTTGGCCGTATTTTCGACCGCAAACCGCCGCGTGCGGGACGCGGCCAGACCCCCGGTTCCGCCGGTGAATTCGACCACGCCCGGACGGAGACTTCGGACCTGGCCGGAGGGGACTTCGACGACACCGACGACCACGCGTCCGATTCTGACGTACCGATGTTCCATAATGGCGGCATGGAGCATTTCCGACTGCGCAAATACCGGGGGCCGGAGGTCTGGGAGCGGGTGCGCGAGGCCTATGTGGCGGGCGAGGCCGGCCCCCAGCTGGCCCGCCGGTTCGATGTCGGCCTGGCCAATCTGCGCAAGAAGGCCATGCGGGAGGGCTGGACCCGCCGCGCGGCGGCTGCGGCGAGCGACCCCCTGATCCTGGCCACCCAGCCGCGCCTGCTGGGGGCGGGGCCGGGGGCGGGACCGGGGTGCGCGGACGTCGTCGTCGCCGACCCGGTCGAGGCCCGCGCGCGGGCCATCGCCCAGGCCGCCGCGCTTCTGGGCGAGGGCCGGGCAGCGGAGGCCAGCGCGATCCTGAAGGCCGCCGAGGCGCTGGGGCGGATCACGGAGGTCCCGGCGGCCGGGCCGATGGACCCGGCGCAGGCCGAGGCCGAGCGTCAGGAGCAGCAGGGCGTGATGTTCGAGATGGTGCGTTTCGCGGTCGAGCGTCGCGCCGAGGATCTGGTGCAGCGGCTGCTGGACACCAATTTCGACAACCGGGGCCACTACACCCTGTTCGCCCTGAAATGGCGGGCCGCCCAGCTGGGCTCCGAGGTCGCCGAACACGACCGGCGCCGGTGCGAGGCCCAGGGCCTGGCCACCGACTTCTACGATGCCGATGGGCGTCTGCTGCCCTTCGGCGAGGCCGCCCGGGCCATGAGGGACGGCGACCTCGATCCATGGGGGCTCCAGGCGCATTGGCGGGAGACGGAGGGGGAGGCGGAGGGCGAGGGCGAGGCGAACCCCGTGACGGAGGGGCCGAGGGCGTGGCTCTCGTGAGCGCCCGGGGCGCGTCCGACCCGGCGTCGAGGGCCGCCCTCGACCGATGGTCGACGTTTCGGCCTGTCCCATGCGAGCGGGAGCGTCGCCCGAAATGTCCCTTATTCTGGGTATTGTTGCTCGGCGAACGGGAATGTCAGAGTGCCGGGGCTGGCGGTTCCCCCCGGACGTCAGCTGTCGGCCCGGCCCCGTGATGAAACCGCAGCCTTCATGCGAGGCCGGGCCGACAGGCGTCGAAGCGGGGCGCGTTGTGTCGAGGGCGACCATGTTCGGCGAGGTGATCACTGCCGCACACCGGGCCAGACGGTGGCTGGCCGTTGTCCTGACGGCCCTCGCCGCCCTGTTCGTCTTCGTCGCCTTCCAGAGCTGAAGGTCAGAGGCATGGGCCGTCAGGGGTCGACGCTGCGAAAGCTGAGGGGCATTGCCGGTATGCCGTCCAGAACAACGGAACTGAAAACCGAGGCCGGCGTGCGGCTGACCCTGGTCGAGGAGGTGACCCCCCTGGGCACCGTCCGGGCGAGCCATTACCGGCTCACGACCCTCAGGCCGAACCAGCAGCGCGTCCTGGCCCGCCTGGAGTCCGCCGAGGAGGCGTTCGACCTCGAAGTCAACGCGTCGCTCATGGATCCGGTCGTCCAGGCGCTCGTGACGCGGCACTGAAGACCCCGACGCCCAGGCGTCAGACGTTCGCCCCACGCGGATCGACCCCCAGGTCACCCGGCGGCATCGCCCTGCGTGCGGGCTTTCCGGCTTTGCGCGATCCTGCGCCGCCGATCCGTCGCGCACATGAGGTCTTGCCTCCGCGGCCGGTTGAAGGCATGAGGCCGCCTTCGCTTCGGACCGGCCCCGCCCTGCGGGAGGCGGTGGCTATCCTGACCGCCTATCCGTCAGGAAATCGAGCCGCCAGGCGGCTCACGCGCTTGAAAATCAAATGTCCATAATCGCATCCGCGCGCCAGCAATGGCTCGCCAATCCGCGTCGCGACCTTCTGGCCGGGACCGTCGTGGCGCTGGCCCTGATCCCGGAAGCCATCGCCTTTTCCATCATCGCCGGGGTCGACCCGGCCGTCGGGCTGTATGCCAGCGTCGTCATCGCCGTGACCATCGCCTTCGTGGGCGGTCGGCCCGCCATGATCTCGGCCGCGACCGGAGCCATGGCCCTGCTGATGGTCACGCTCGTCCGCGATCATGGCCTGGAATATCTGTTCGCGGCGTCGCTGCTGACCGGCGTCTTCCAGATCGCCGTCGGGCTGTTCCGCCTCGGCCGGTACATCCGGTTCGTCTCGCGCTCGGTCATGACCGGGTTCGTGAACTCGCTGGCGATCCTGATCTTCCTCGCCCAGATGCCGGAGCTGATCGGGGCGAACTGGCAGACCTTCGCCCTCGTCGCCGCCGCCCTGGTCATCATCTACGGCCTGCCGCGACTGACCAAGGCGGTGCCGTCGCCGCTCGTCGCGATCGTGCTGCTGAGCGGGTTCGTCATCTGGACCGGGCTGGACGTACGGACCGTCGGGGACATGGGGCAGATGCCATCGACGCTGCCGGCGTTCCACATCCCGGCGGTCCCGCTGACGTGGGAGACCCTGGTGATCATCGGGCCGATCTCGGCGACGCTGGCCTTCGTCGGACTGCTGGAAAGCCTGCTGACCGCCAACCTCATCGACGACATCAC
Source organism: Brevundimonas subvibrioides ATCC 15264 (assembly GCF_000144605.1). NCBI lineage: Bacteria > Pseudomonadati > Pseudomonadota > Alphaproteobacteria > Caulobacterales > Caulobacteraceae > Brevundimonas > Brevundimonas subvibrioides. Next base: position 1,015,625 of record NC_014375.1, read on the forward strand.
CGACACGCCGTCCGACAAGGACCGCGAGACGCGCGGGCAGGGCATCGCCAACATCGCCGCCTCGCTGTTCGGCGGCATGGCGGGCTGCGCGATGATCGGCCAGTCGATCATCAACGTCACGTCCGGCGCGCGCGGCCGGCTGTCGACCCTGTGGGCCGGGCTGTTCCTGCTGTTCCTGATCCTGGTGCTGCAGGACTGGGTCGCCCGGATCCCGATGGCGGCCCTGGTCGCGGTGATGATCATGGTCTCGGTCGGCACGTTCGACTGGGGGTCGGTCCTGGCGATCCGGTCCACACCGATCCAGTCGTCCGTCGTCATGATCGCGACGACGGCGACCGTGGTGGCGACGCACGACCTGTCCAAGGGCGTGGTTCTGGGCGTGATCCTCTCGGCGGTCTTCTTCATGCGCAAGGTCGGCAAGACCGTCGTGGTCGAGGAGATTCCCACCGGGGCACCCGGCGTGCTGCGCTATCGCGTGACCGGCCAGCTGTTCTTCGCCTCGGCGGACGTCTTCGCCGCCGCCTTCGAGCATCACGGCCAGCCGGAGCGGGTCGAGATCGACATGACCGGCGCGCATCTGTGGGACCTGACCGGGGTCGCCGCCGTCGACAAGGTGGTCTTCCGATACCGCCGTCAGGGCGCGGCGGTCACCGTCGTGGGCATGAACGCGGCGGGGCAATCGCTCATCGACCGGGTCGGTCGGCACGACAAGGATCACCTGCCGGCCGGCGCGGCCCACTAGCGACCGCCGGGGCCTGTCAGCCGCCGCGCACCCGCCGCGCGGCCGCTACCCGGGCCCACACCACCGCCACCCCCGGCACCGCGATCAGGGCCGCGCCGATCCCGTCCCACAGGCCGTCGGCCAGCAGGGCGCCGATCAGGCCGGTGAGGACTAGGGCGGCCAGCAGCAGGGGCAGGGCGAAGATCGCGGCCAGGGACTGGCGGTGGGCGAGGGCGATCACGGGCGCGTCCCCGGGCGGGCGAGCCGGCGCTTGCCCAGCCACAGATAGAGGCCCGACAGCAGGATGACGATCGTGGCCAGGTCCAGCAGGGCCCAGACGATCTTGAGCGGCAGGCCGCCGTAGTCCCCGAAATGCAGGGGCTGGGACAGACCCAGCGCCTTCACATACCAGGGCATGGGGGCGATGGCCGCGAGGTTTCCGGTGCGGACGTCAATCAGGGCCGGGGTGGTCAGGTGGGTCGTCAGCGGCGTGTCGCCGTGGAAGAAGACCGCATAGTGGTGGTCGGTGGTGTACTCCGTGCCGGGGAAGGCCACGAACTGCAGCTTGAGCCCCGGCAGGGCGGCGCGGGCGCGGGCGACGGCGGCGTCCAGCGAGGCGCGCTCGGACACGGGGACGGGGGCGGCGTCGGTGGCGGACGCGGTCAGGCCGGCGAGGGCGTCGGCCTTCCACAGGGCCAGGATGGGCACGGCCAGGGTGTTGACCACGCCCGTCAGGCCGACGACCACCACCCAGGCGGCGGTGACGATGCCGAGCAGATTGTGCCAGTCCAGCCAGCGGGTGCGGGCGGTCTTCTCGACCCGCAGGGTGCCGAACGGCAGGCGGCGCATGAAGGGGGCGTACAGGACCACGCCCGAGACGACGGCCACCAGGAACATCAGCCCCATCAGGCCGAGGAACAGCATGCCGGGCAGGCCCAGGAACATGTCGGTGTGCAGCTGGAGCAGGAACTCCACCACGGGATGGCCGGCGACCAGGGGGGCGGGCTCGCCCGAGGTCTGGTCGATGGGCTGGAAGTTGTACTGGCCGGCGGGAGCGTCCGGGGCGCGGCTGGTGACGTTCACCACCGGCCGGTCCTCGTCGAAGCTCATGAAGGCGGGGACGTCGCCGGGCTGGCGCGCGAGGGCGGTGGCCAGGACCCGGTCGAGGTTGAGGTTCGGCCCGTCGGGGGCGGCGGCCGTCCAGGGCTCGTCCAGCAGGACCTCGTTCAGCTCATGACTGAACACCAGCGGCAGGCCGGTGATGCAGAGCATCAGCAGGAACAGGGTCGAGACCAGGCTGGACCAGCGGTGGGTCCAGGACCAGGCGCGGATCGTGGCCGGGCTCACCCGCTCAGAACTCCGCGGAGATCGACAGCGACAGGGTGCGGGGCGCGCCGAGCGTCAGGTAGTTGGCCCCCGGGAAGCCGCCGACGGCGACCCACTGGTCCTCGTCGGCGAGGTTCTCGACCCGGGCGCGGACGGTCAGGGGGCGGCCCGACGCCTCGAAGGCATAACGGACGCCGGCGTCGAGGCGGGTCCAGCTGTCGAGCTGGACGGTGTTGGTGGCGTTGACCTCCTGCTCGCCCGTGTAGACGAGGCGGCCTTCCAGCGTCAGGCCGGTGACGGCGGGGACGTCCCACTCGACGTTGACGTTGCCCTGGAGCTCCGGCGCGCCGATGGGGGCGCGGCCGTCGAGGGCCCCGCCGGCCGTCTCGGTCAGCTCGGCGTCGAGCAAGGTCCAGCCGCCGAGGACGCGCAGGCCGTCGCGGGGCTCGCCGAAGAAGGCGATCTCCAGCCCCTGGTTGCGCTGCTCGCCATTGGTGCCGAAGCGGCCGTTCTCGACGAAGGCGCTCTGGAGGGTGGTGCGGAACAGGCTGACCGAGCCGCCGAAGCGGCCGACGTCGTATTTCAGGCCGACTTCCATCTGCTCGCCGAGGAAGGGGTCGAGCACCTCGCCGCGGTTGTCGATCTGCACGCCGCCGACGACCTCCGGGGCGATCTGGCCGGGGACCAGGGCCTCGGCGTAGTTGGCGTAGAGCGAGATCCACTCGCTCGGCTTGTAGACCACGGCCAGGACGGGGGTGACCGCGTCGCTCTCATAGGCGGGGGCGGGCACGCCGGAGCCGTAGGCGTAGGTCCGGGTCTCGATCGACTGGTGGCGGGCCCCGACGGTCAGCAGCAGCCGGCCGTCCATGAAGGTCATCATGTCGGCGAGGGCGACGCTGGTGTTGTCCACCCGTTCGGTGACGCCGGGGTTGGCGAGGTCGCCGCCGACGAAGAAGTCCGGGACCGGGGGGGCGACGGCGACGGGGTTCGACAGGCTGGAGGCGAAGCCGGCGAAATTCGAGAAGGCATAGGCGTTCTCCGACTTCGACCGAACCTGCGAGGCCGAGGCGACCAGGCGGTGGTCGACGGAGCCGGTGGTCAGGTCGGCGCGGACGCCGACGTCGCCGGACCAGACGGTGTCCTCACGGGTGTTGTCGAAGCGGTAGGCGCTGGTGGTACCGTCGGGCGCTGCGGCGGGATTGGCCAGGACGTTGGACTCCTCGCCGCTGCGGCCCCCGAAGGCAGCCCAGGCGGAGACGTCGGGCGTCAGGTCCAGCTCGCCGCGCACCACGCCGAACAGCTGTTCCTCGTCGGTATAGGTCCAGGGCTGGGCGAAGTTGCCCGAGGCGTCGGGCGCGGCGGGGACAGCCCCGGTCGGGGTCACGGTCGGGCGCGGGGCGTCGATGCGGTGGTCCTGCCAGCCCAGGTCGGCGGACAGGCGCGCGCGCTCGCCGCGTCGGTCGAGGCCCAGACCGACGACGCTCAGGGTGCGGGACTGATCGTCGATCGCGCCCTCGCCGTCGCGACGGGCGACGTTGAGGCGCAGACCGGTGTCGCCATCGGTGCCGAAGCGGCGCGAGACGTCGGCGGCGGCATAGCCCTCGCGCCCGCCTTCGAGGCCCAGGGTCAGGCGGGTGAGAGGCTCGTTGCCGGCCCGCTTGGGCGTGAGGTTGAAGGCCCCGCCGACGCCGGACCCGCCGGGGGCCGCGCCGTTCAGGAAGGCGGTGGCCCCGTGGAAGACCTCGACCCGCTCAAGGAACTCGGCGGCCACGAACTGGCGCGGCAGGATGCCGTACAGGCCGTTGTAGGTCATGTCGTCGGAGTAAACCGGGAAGCCCCGGATGACGTACAGCTCCTGGAAATTGCCGAAGCCCTTGGAGACGCGGACGGCGGGATCGTTCTGCAGCACGTCGCCGACGCTGCGGGCCTGCTGGTTCCGGGCGAGCTCTTCGGTATAGGCGGTGACGGCGAAGGGAGTGTCGAGCTGCGACAGCGTGCCGAACAGGCCGACCCGCGCCCCGCGCGCGACCTGACCGCCGGCATAGGGGGCGGCGATGCGGACCTGGGAGCCCGTGACGATCACCTCTTCCAGCCGGTCGGCGGCGGCGTCCTGGGCCAGAGCCGGGGCGGCGAAGGCGATCAGGGCGGTGGTGGTGAGGGCGAGGGCACGGAGCATGGGGCGTAGACCTGAGAATGAGAACGCGTCGCAGTAACCGACGCAATCTCCGGCCGCAACCCCGCGCCCTGTGCCCGCCCCGCGTCATGCGGCCGCGCAGCGGGCCGTCTCAGCCTCCGAAGATCACCTCGAAGCCGCCCCACATCATGCGCTTGCCGTCGAAGGGCATGTCCATGTCCTTCCAGGCCGGGTCCGTTTCCATGGTGGCGAAGCAGGCGTCGGCGGTGGCCCGGTCCGGCCATTTCAGCCACGAGAAGACGACGACCTCGCCGGGTTCCAGCTTCACCGCCAGGTCGAAGCCGGTGACCTTGCCGGGGGGCACGTCGACGCCCCAGGTCTCGACCTGTTCGAGGCAGCCGTATTTCTGGAAGACCGGCCAGCTCTTGGCGGCCGAGGCGATGTAGCGGTCCTTGTCCTGTGCCTTCACGGGGGTCAGGAAGCCGGAAACGTAGGGCATTCTTTTTGCTCCTTCGGAGGGCCTACCGCTCGCGCCGTGGGCGCTCGCTGCTTGAGGCCGGGTTGGCAGGTGGGTTGATTGTTTGAGCGCCGGGTCGAGATCGGCGGGCAGGCGTCGGGTCAGGCGGGTTCGAGGGCGGCGGCCCCCTGGGCGGCGGCCGCGGGGTCCATCCACATGATCTCCCAGATGTGGCCGTCCGGATCCTCGTAGCTGCGGCCGTACATGAAGCCGCCGTAGTTCTGTTCGGGCGTGGGGTCGGGCCTGCCGCCGGCCGCGGTGGCGGCGGACAGCTGGTCCAGCACCGCTTGTTTGCTGTCGCACGACAGACAGAACAGGGCCTCCACCGTCGAGCGGTCCGCGATGGGGCGCGCGGTGAAGCTGGCGAATTTCGGGTGCGTCAGCAGCATCACGAAGATGGTGTCGGACACCACCATGCAGGCGGCCGTCTCGTCGCTGAAGGCCGGGTTCTTCGTGGCCCCGACGGCTTCGTAGAAGGCGACGGACCGGGCCAGATCGGCGACAGGCAGATTGATGAAGATCAGGCGCGACATCGGGTTTCCTTCCTGTGAGGCGTCTGGATGCGCCATTGACGTTGTGAAGCCTACCCACCGAAGTTATATATGGCAACTATGAAGTTAGAAAAAGTAACTATGGAGGGGGCGGCGCGGTCGGCGCGTCGCTATGAGGACGCCTGCGGGGCGGCGCATGCGCTGGACCTGGTCGGCGAACGATGGGCGCTACTGGTCATCCGCGAGATGATGTTCGGCCCGCGCCGGTTCGGGGAACTGCGCACCAGCCTGCCGGGGATCAGCGCCAATGTCCTGACCCAGAAGCTGGAAGCGCTCGAGGCGGCCGGGGTGGTCGAGCGCCGGAGGCTGCCGCCACCCGCCTCGGTCCAGGTCTATGACCTGACCGACTGGGGACGGGAACTCCACCCGGTGTTCGGCATGCTGGGGATGTGGGCGGCCCGGTCGCCGCGGCACGACCCGACCCTGCCGCTGAGCGCCATCTCGATGATGATGTCGTTCCAGACGATGTTCCGCGCCGAACGGGCGAAGGGGATCGACCTGACCCTGAACTTCATCTTCGGGGACGACCGGTTTCGCGGCACGGTCCGCGACGGCCGGTTCACGGTCGAGCGTGGGGTCGCGGAAGAGGCCGATGCGGTCGTGACCGGCCAGCCCCCGGCGCTGGCGGGCCTCGTCTATGGCGGCGTTCCGCTGGCGGCGCTTCAGGCCGAGGGCCTGCTGGATCTGGAGGGCGACCCGGACGTTCTGGCGCGGTTCGCCGGCCTGTTCGAATTGCCGCCCAAGGTCGCCGGCCCGCCTGTCCCTGCGGCCGGATAGCGATCGGGGGTCTGGACCTTTCGTCGTTTGAGTTGACGCCCGGGAGCCGTGTCCTTGTCCGGGGCTGCTGGTTCATCACGAAGGGCACAAAGAGGATCACAAAGGGCACAACGGGACCTGTCCTGTTGCCCGAGCCGCGCCCGTCTTCGCTGGATCAATGCGGCGTACGCCGCGATAGTAAACGCACCCGTGAAGAGGGAGCTCTCCAACGCGGCTCCGCTCCCGTCGTGTCCTTCGTGGCTCCCTTTGTGCCCTTTGTGATGAAACTCTTGCGCGCCTGACCCGAGACGGTGCCCCTCCGGCTCAACCCAGCGGACGACGTCTCTAGGCCAGCATGTCCAGCAGGGTGCCGGTCATGTCGTCGGCGGTGCGAAGGACCGCCACATTGGCGGACACGGCGACCTTGGCCTGCATCCGTTCGACCATTTCGCCGGCGAGGTCGTCCAGCGGCGCAGCGGCGGTACGGGCCGCGCTCTGGTCGAACCGGGCCATGGCCGAGGCGATGCCGCTGGCCGCGATCGAACCGGCGATCACCGGCTGATCCTCAGGTTCTCGATGGCCCCCGCGATGCGGTCGAAAGCGGCCCCGATGCCGGCGGCGCTGTCGACCGGGAAATAGTGGTCGGTGTCGGTGGCGCAGCGCCGCAGAAGGGTCTGGGCCGTCGAGTCGACCTGGACAGCGACGGTGTACACCTCGATGTCCTTGTCCTTCATGTTGCCGCACATGTCTTCGGTCGCGGCGGTGGCGTGGTCGAAACGGTTGTCCATCCGCGTGCGCCGGGTCGTATCGTTGCCCGAGACGATGCCCAGCCGGTTCTGCCAGATATAGCCCAGGCCGTTGTAGGTGCTGTCGTTCGGGCTGGTGGTGTCGGACATGACGTTCGCGCCGTCCGTCATGATGATGATGATCTTCTTCAGCCGCTCGGTGCCGTAGGGCCGGCCGTCACCGAACGGCGCGTTGGGCGACAGGGTGTGCCAGCCCCACATCGTGCCCAGCGGCACATTGGTGTTGCCCGACGCGATCATGTTGTTCACCGCCGTGCGCAGCGCCGTGTAGTTGTCGGTCAGGCGGATGATGGGCTGCAGGTCGCAGCCGCGGTTCGGGCCGAAGCCTGTGTTCAGGGTGTTGCGCGGAGTGGTGCTGTAGCGGCTGACGGACCGGACCCGCGCAAACCATTCGGTCGTGCGCGCGGCGGTGTTCGCAAAGGGGCTGTTGGCGTTAGACCCCGGCCGACCATCGTCCAGGTAGTCGTTGCCCTCATACTGCCAGTTCTGCCACGTCGAATGGTTCGGATAGTCGGCCCTGTCCGGCTCGTCGGGCGCGAAATAGGGCACGAACATGGTCGCCTGGGTGCCGCTGGACGGCGCGGTGTCGCGAATGTCGTAGGGCTGCGGACGGCTTTCGACGCACCCGCCCCAAGTCGTGTTAAGGCGGCCGAAGAGGGTGAAACGGCCAACGGCGGTGTCGAACGCGCTGTAGGGATTGGATCCCGAGTTCCAGGCGCCGCCACCGGTGTGGGTGTCGGCGTTGGACATAAAGCTGGGCGGCGTGTTGGTCCCGCCCTGGGCGACGCGGACGGTCATCGAGAAGGGCACCAGCGAGATCTTGATGGCGTCCTGCTCGATGGATCGGCCGTCGGCGGCCTCCAGCCGGTTGATCAGGTCGATGGCGGCGGTCTTTGTATTGGTCAGCTTGGCACCGTCCATGGAGCCCGTGTTGTCGATCACCAGCGCGACCTCGATCCGGTTGTTGGAGCGCAGGACCTCGGAATGGGCGTTGGCCGGCAACTGGTCGTCGAAGAACTGGCCATAGGGCGGCAGGAAGATGTTGGCGACCAGGGCCCGGACGTTGACCTTGGCATCGGCCTCAACCGCCCCCGTGGCCGTGTTCAGCCGGAAGTTCGTCTGGGTGGTGTCCAGGGTGACGTCGCCATAGGGGGCCAGGTTGGCCTGCAGCGCGGCCAGGCCGACGGCGTTGATCCGGGGGTTGTCGGTGTACTGCGACCGGGCAGCGGCCAGGGTGGCGGCGTCGAGGGCGTCCTGGACGTTCATGCGCACGGTGGAGACGCGGGCGATGTCGACCCCGCCCAGCGTCATCAGCATCATCGGCGGCAGGGCCAGGGCGAACATCATGGCGACGTTGCCGCGCCTGTCGTCGGAGAAACGCGTCCCGAAGGTCTTCAGGGCAGAGACTGTCCGCTTCATGATCCGCATGGCCCACCCGCATGGTCTTTGGCGGCCCGCGAGGGGTCCGCAATCGACCTGATGTACCAAGGCGCGGTTAAGGGATCGGTGAGGGCGAGGGTTAACGGCCCGGGATCGATCGGCGTTCGGTCAGAGGACGCAGGCGGCCAGACCCTCGTTTCGGACGACCCGGGCCGAGGCCTGGATGCGCGACGCCCGCCGGCGGACATAGGGGCCGGGCGTTCCGGCGTCGTAGCGGCGCGGACTGGGCAGGATGGCGGCGAGGCGGGCGGCCTCGCGCGGGGTCAGGTCGGCGGCCGACTTGCCGAACCAGTGGCGGGCCGCGGCCTCGGCCCCATAGACGCCCGGCCCCATCTCGGCGACGTTCAGATAGACCTCCATGATGCGGCGCTTGCCCCAGCCGGTCTCGATCAGGACGGTATAGCCCGCCTCCAGGCCCTTCCGGACCCAGTCGCGGCCGGGCCAGAGGAAGACGTTCTTGGCCGTCTGCTGGCTGATGGTCGACCCGCCCCGGATGCGACGGCCCTGTTCGTTGTCCTTCAGCGCCTTCTCGATCGCCTCGAAGTCGAAGCCGCCGTGGCTGCAGAAGCGCGCGTCCTCGGCGGCGATGGCCGAGGCGACGAGGTTGGGCGAGATGTCGCGAAGGGGCTTCCAGCGATAGTCGAGACCGTTGCCCGCCAGGCCCTCGCGGATCATCAGCAGCGTGTAGGGGACCGGCACGAACCGGTGGATCAGCACCGCGCCGAACGGCGGCAGGGCCAGCACCACCAGGGCGGTCAGGATCGGGCGGCCCTTGCGGCGGCGCGGCCCTGGCGGAACGGGGGGCTGGGTTTCGCTCATTTCGGCAGGTTCACGTCCCAGAGGAAGACCACGAGCCAGGCGCCCACCGCGACGACGAGGACCACGACCACGGCCAGACATCCGAAGGCCGTGCGCGGCGATCCCCCGCGTCCCTTGCGATTTCGCATCCCGACCCCTCGTTCCCCCCGACGATAGGCGCGGGCGAACCGGGCTGTCGAGGGTCAGTCGATGACGACGTCGGACACCCCGGCCTGGCCGTCCTCGTCGGCCCAGGCGACGCGGGCGGCGTCGGGGCTGAGGGCGAGGGCGACGATGGGGGCGCCCTTCCCGGCCTTGACGAAGTTCAGGCCCTGACCGGCCGGATCGGCGACCCAGACGCGGCCGTCGGCGAGGCCGGCTGCCAGGCGCCCGTGCGGGTTGGCGGCGGCGACCAGGGTGACCGTGGTGCTGTCGTCGAAGCCGATCTCCGAGGCCTCGCGTCCCATCGGGCCGTTCGACCCGGTGAAGGGCCACAGGACCGCGCCCTGGGCCCCCGACGTGGCCAGAAGCGATCCCTTCGACAGGAAGGCCATGGAGCGGACCTTGGACGGGTAGCCGCCCATCCGCATGTTCTTTGAATCCTTCAGCCGCCAGCCGTGAAGCTGCATGTCCTGCATGGTGGTGACCACGAAGGCCCCGTCGGGCGAGAAGGCGACGCCGGTGTGCGAACCGGCCCAGACCAGTTTCGTCGGCTTCTGCTCGGCGATACGGGCGAACCACAGGCAGGCCCCGCCGTAGGTCGAGGTGGCGACGCGGCGACCCTTGGGATCGAAGGCGACGCCGGAGACGGTGCGCTCGTGCTGGAAGTCGCGGCGAAAGCCCATGTCGGTCGCGTCGATGACGGACAGGGTCTTGCCCGAGGAGAAGGCGATCAGCTTGGTCTCGGGCGAGGCGTCGATGGCGTCGATCCACCCGCCGACATTGGAGCCCTTCGCGGTGGCCAGCACGCCGGCCTCGCCGCGGCGGTTCCAGATCACGCGGCCGTCGTCGCCGCCGGTGACGAGGCCCTCGCCGGACGGGTGGACGGTGGCGCACAGGATGGCCCCGTCATGCACAGCGTTGAAGGTCCGGTCCTCGAAGCGGACCGAGCCGTCGCCCAGGGCGAAGATCGCGCCGGCGGTATCGAAATGCGCCGAGGTGACCTGGGCGTCGAAGGAGAAGGTGGTCATGCCGGGTGCGTTACCACGCGATCTCGCGTCCGCTGTAGTCGATGAAGCGATGGGCGTGCGACCCGGCGTGGGCCTTCAGCTGGTCGGCGATGCCGGAGACGCTGGTGTCGACGTCGATGTCGGCCCCCGCGCCGCCCATGTCGGTCTTCACCCAGCCCGGATGGACCGACAGCACCGTCACGCCGCGGGCCCTGGGCGACCCCAGCCAGAGCGACCGCGCGAAGCTGTTCTGGGCCGTCTTGGTGGCGCGGTAGACCTCCATCCCGCCGGAGGTGTTTTCGGCGATCGAGCCCATGATGCTGGACATCAGGGCGAGGACGCCCGTCTGCTCGCGCACCCGGTCGGCGAGGGCATGGGCCAGGCGGATGGGTCCGAAGACATTGGCCTGCATCGCCGCGTTCAACTCGTCGGCCGTGGCGGCGACGACGCTTTTCGGCCCGCTGATCCCGGCGTTGATGAAGACGACGTCGATCGGGTCCGGGAGGGCGGCGGCGAGGCGGGCGATGTCGGCGTCCGACGTCACGTCCAGATGATGGATCGTCAGGCGGTCGGACCCGGGGAGGGCCTTCAGAGCCGGCTCGTCCCCGGTCTTCCTGACCGTGGCGATGACGTCGAAGCCGCGCTTCAGGTGTTCGGCGACGAGGCCGAGGCCGAGGCCGCGCGAGGCCCCGACGATGAGGATGGTCTGGGTCATGACAGGATCTTTCAGGCGGCGCAGGCTTCGAAGCCGGCTTTCAAAGCGGTTTCGTCGAGGTCGCGGCCGATGAAGACGGCGCGGCTCCAGCGGCGTTCGGTGGCTCCCCATTCCCGCTGCAGGTCGCCCTCGAGGATCATGTGGACGGCCTGGAAGACCAGGCGGCGGTCCTCGCCCTGGACGTCGATGATGCCCTTGGCGCGCAGGATGTTCTGGCCCTGCTGGCCCAGCAGCTGATCCAGCCACTGGGTGAATTTCGCGCCGTTCATGGGGCGATCCAGCGACAGGGAGATGCCCTTGATGTCGTCGGCATGACTGTGCCCCCGGGGGCCCTCGGCGGGCGTCGAAACACCGTCCGACCCGTCCGACCCGTTCGGGGTGTGCGCATGGTCGTGCCCGTGATGGTCGTGATCGTGGTCATGATCGTGCGCGTGGTGGTCGTGGCCGCAGTGTTCGTCGTGGACGTGGCCGGCCTCGCCGTGCGCCGGGTTGGCGAACTCGGGGTGGATGTGGAGGATCCGCTCCAGGTCGAAGCCGTGCAGGCCCAGGACCTGGTCCAGCGGAACGTTGGCCCGCTCGGCGCGGAGGATGGGGGCCAGGGGGTTCAGGGCCCGCAGCCGGGCCTCGACGGCGAACAGCTCTTCCGGCGTGGCCAGGTCGACCTTGTTCAGGATGATGCGGTCGGCGAAGGCGACCTGCTCGCGGGCCTCCCTGGAGTCGTCCAGCCGGGCCATGACGTGGTGGGCGTCGACCAGGGCGGTGACGCTGTCCAGTTTCGTCTTGGCCTTGACGTCCTCGTCGACGAAGAAGGTCTGGGCCACCGGGCCGGGGTCGGCCAGTCCCGTGGTCTCGACGATGATGGCGTCGAAGGCGGGGGCCCCGGGCTTCTGGCGCTTCATCAGGCCGGCGACCACGCGGATCAGGTCGCCGCGCACCGTGCAGCAGACGCAGCCGTTGTTCATCTCGAACACGTCCTCGTCGGCGCCGACGACCAGATCGTTGTCGATGCCGATCTGGCCGAACTCGTTGACGATGACGGCGTAGCGCTTGCCGTGGTCCTCGGTGAGGATGCGGTTCAGGAGCGTGGTCTTGCCCGCGCCGAGGTAGCCGGTGAGGACGGTGACGGGAATGCGTGTGTCGGTCATGGGCGCTAGATGGCGGCTGTGGGCGCGAAGGGGAAGGGGAGGGACCAGATCGATTGTCCTGAACCTGCAGACCAGACGTGGGGGGTGGGCAGGTTCATCACAAAGGGCACGAAGGAAGGTCACAAAGGACACGAAGACAGCCGAGCCGTGTTGGGGTCGATGCCTTCGGGGCTGAGGTTTACTCGCGGCGTACGCCGCATCGATCCTGTGAGACGGCGGGCCCGGCTTGAGCGACCTCGCAGAACCCGTCGTGGCCTTTGTGGTTTTCCTTCGTGCCCTTTGTGATGAACCCGACCTCGCCAGGCTATGGAATCTCGGCTTGCGTCCGGACGGGCGATAGGCTCGTTAGAGACCTATGACGCTGATCGAACTCGCCGGCCTGCTGGGCCTGAACCTGGTGCTTATCGTCGCCGTGATGCTGGGCCTGTGGACCCTGTCGTTGCGGCTGAAGGACGTCAGCTTCATCGACGGGGTGTGGCCGCTGGGGATGCTGTTCCTGGCGCTGATCACCTTTCCCCGGACGGACGGGGATCCGGTGCGCAAGGGCCTGCTGCTGTGGCTGTGCGCGGTCTGGGCCATCCGGCTGGGCTGGCACCTGCTGCACCGCTGGCGCGGGCACGGGGCGGACGGGCGCTATACCGACATCGTCGAGCACCAGGAGAAGAACCACGGCTGGAGCTTCGGCAAGACGGCGCTGCTGTTCGTCTTCCTGCCGCAGGCCTTCCTGGCCTGGCTGACCTGCCTGCCGGTGCAGCTGGGGCAGGTGTCGCCCGTGCCGGCGATGGGGGCGATCGGCTGGATCGGGGCGGTGATCGTGGTCGTCGGCATCGCCTTCGAGAGCATCGGCGATGCCCAGCTGTCGGCCTTCCGCAAGGACCCCAAGAACAAAGGCAAGGTGCTGGACACCGGCCTGTGGCGCTATACGCGGCACCCGAACTATTTCGGCGACGCCTGCGTCTGGTGGGGGCTGTGGCTGATCGCGGCGGAGACGGGCTGGATCGGCATCGCCTCGGTGCTGGGTCCGGTCTTCCTGACCTTCACCCTGACCAAATGGTCGGGCATCGGCATCACCGAGAAATCGACGGCCAAGACCAAGCCGCAGTATGCCGACTACATCCGTCGGACCAGCGCCTTCATCCCGATGCCGCCGAAGAAGGACTGACGGTTCAGGCGCGCGGCAGGCCGGCCAGGGCGGCGGTGGCCACGTTGCGGATGGTCCGTTCCTCGGCACCCGCCCGGCCCAGCGTCATCAGGCTGACGACCGTGCCCGTGAGGCTGTCGGCCCAGAGGTCCGGATCGGCGTCCGGCCGCAGCTCGCCTGCCGCGGCCGCCTGATCGAGGGCCGTGCGGAAGAAGGCGCGGATCTCGTCCATGCGGGCTTGCGCCATCGCATGGGTCCGGGCCGAATGCGCGTGGCGTTCGGCGACCGTGTTGACGATCAGGCATCCCTTGCGCTCCGGGTCCGCGACCGACAGGTCCGCCTGGACCCCCAACCAGGCCTCGATGGCAGCGAGACCCGTCAGGCCCTGCGGCAGGGTCGCGCGAAAATGGGCGGCATAGGTCTCGAAGGCACGCTGGAACAGCCGCTCCTTGTCCCCGAAGGCCGCGTAGACGCTGCCGGGCTTCAGGCCCGTCGCGGCATAGAGGTCGGCCATGGACGCGGCCGCATAGCCGGATTGCCAGAAGACCTGCATCGCCTGTTCGGTGACGGCGTCGATGTCGAAGGCGCGGGGACGGCTCATCCGGACAAGATAGTGGATCGCTCGATCAAAAAAAGTCCTCTCCGCCTCTTGTTATTGATCGGTCGATCAATAATTGCGTCGGGTCGCGGCCGATCGCGGCGTTTCATCGGGACTGACCACCATGTTGAAGTACCTGTTCACCGGGGCGACCCTGGCCCTCGTCCTCGCCGCCAGTCACGCGACAGCGCAGGAATTCACCGACCCGCCCGCGGCGCCGGGCACCGTGGCCTACAACACCTGGCTGGGGCGGAGCTTTTCCGAGGTGCTGCTCAATGAGCGCTCGCAGGCGAAGCGGATCGAGATCCTGAACCGGATCGTGGCCACCGACTACATCCAGCACAATCCGCTGGTGCCCGAGGGGCGGCAGGGCCTGATCGACTTCATCCCCGTGATCTATCAGGCCATGCCCGACGCGCGGTTCATCCTGCGCGACGTCTATGCGACCGAGGACCGGGTCGTCACGCGATGGACCTGGACCGGCACCCTGACGGGCGAGGGCTTCCTGGGCGTCGCGCCGGCCGGGCAAAAGCTGGAGTTCGACGTGATCGACACCTGGACGGTCCGCGACGGCCAGCTTTACGAGCACTGGGACCAGTTCGACTGGCCGCGCGCCTTCGTCCAGCTGGGCGTGCAGGGCCTTCCGGCGCCCTTCTACGCCGTCGCTCAACAGCCCTACGACCGGTGAGCGGCATGAGCGTCAAGACCCATGGGTGGGCCTTCAGCCCCTATGTCCGCGCCGTGCGGATCGCCCTGAACGAAAAGGGCGTGGCGCATGACCATGTGCCGCTGGCCCTGCCCGACCTGGCGACCCCGCAGGGGCGGGCGCTGAGCCCGTTCGGCCGGGTGCCGGTCCTGGAGCACGACGGGCGTCGTCTGTTCGAAACCGTGGCCATCCTCGACTATGTCGACGCGGCCTTCGACGGGCCCAGGCTGAAGAGCGGCGATCCGTACCGGGACGCCCTGTCCACGGCGGTGGTCGCGGCGGCCGGGCACTATCTCTATCCGACGGCGGTGATGGGCGTGTTCTTCAACCAGGCCTACATCCTGGCCAACGGCGGCCGGGTGGATGCCGACCGGCTGGCGGCGGCGGTGGAGGCGACGGTGGAGCCGCTGAAGGCCATCGAGTCGGTGGTCGAGACCCTGATCTGGTTGTCGGGTGGTCCGTTCATGGGCGGGCCCGGGTTCGGTCTGGCCGATGCGGCGCTTGTCCCGATGATCCAGAACCTGTCGCTGGCCGAGGCGGGGCGCGGTCTGATGGCGGAACGACCGGGCCTGTCCGCGTGGTTCACCGAGGCGGTCCGGCGTCCGTCCGTGACGTCGACCGAGGTGCCGATCCCGAACTTCGGACTGCCGCCGGACTGAGGACAACGAAAAGCCCCCGCCGCTTTCGCGACGGGGGCCGATCGGTCTTCAAGCCGGATAGGGCTTAGTTGGCCGGGGGCGTGGTGACCGGGGCCATGGCACCTTCCGGAGCCGACGGCGAGGTGTTCGGCGTGTTCGAGGTGGTCATGCCACCGTCGGCGTTGCCGGCCTGTTGCTCGATGCGGTCGGCCTCGGCGTTCAGGGCGGTTTCCTGAGATTCGGTCGGGGCGGCAGCGGCTTGTTGCTCCAGGGCGTCCGCTTGCACTTCGGCCTGCTTGTCGGCAGCCGATTCACCGCAGGCGGCGAGCGAGCCGGCCAGGGCGATGGCGGCGGAGGCGATGATCAGTTTACGCATGGTAGTCCCTTCCTCAGTTGAGCCGAGAAAATGCCGCGGCTCACGGAAGGTTCACGCGGACGTGACCGGAAAATACGAACGCCGTTATCCCGCTTCGGCAAATGCGACCCGCGCGGCCCCCAGAAGCGCGGCATGCTTGTGCGTGATCACCCACGTCGGGATGTCGGCCATATAGTCCTTGAACCGGCCCTTGCGCTCGAACCGCTGACGGAAGGGGCTGGCTTTCAGGAAGGGCAGGATCCGCGGGGCGATGCCGCCGGCGATATAGACGCCGCCGCGCGCGCCGGTGGTCAGGGCGATGTCACCGGCGACGGCCCCCAGGATGGCGCAGAACCGCGCGAGCGTCGCGCCGCACGGGCTGTCGGGGTCGGCCAGGGCGGTCTTCGTGATCTCGGCCGGATCCTCGATATGGGTCTCGCGCCCGTCGATCTCGGCCAGGGCGCGGTGCATGTTCAGAAGGCCGGGGCCGCAGATCAGCCGCTCGATCGACACGCGGTCGTAACGGCGGCGCAGGATGCGCAGGATCTCGTCCTCGACCGTGTCGCCGGGCGGGAAGCAGGCGTGCCCGCCCTCGGACGGCATGGCCATTTCCTGGCCGTGGGCGTCGCGGATCAGGGCCGAGACGCCGAAGCCGGTGCCGGGGCCGAGCACCGCGATGGTGGCATGGGGATCGCCGGCCTCGGGTCCGCCCAGCCTTTCCAGGTTCTCGGACGGGATCACGGGGGCACCCCAAGCCAGGGCCTCGAAATCGTTGATCAGCTTGACCGGGTTCAGACCCAGGGTCTGGAGCTCGGTCTCGGACACCGCCCACGGGCTGTTCGTCAGGTCGATGGCGCCGTCCTCGACCGGTCCGGCCACGGCGATCACCCCGCCGGACGGCTTGGTCTCGCAGCCGTCGATGAAGGCCTTCACCCCGCCGAGGAAGGTCGGATACTGCTCGGCCGGGAAGCTTTCGTGGTGGTCCAGCACGATCTGGCCACCCTCCATGCGGGCCAGGGCGAAGCGGGCGTTGGTGCCGCCGACGTCTCCAACAAGGAGGGGGCCTACCAGAAGCGTCTTGCTGTCACTCATGCGTCCACAGCCCTGTTCTGTACATTCGCGTCCGCTACATCGCGGATCTCTGGTTGTTGCGTTGTCGGTTCGGCCACGAAACAGACCGAGGCGCCCTGTTCGGCGGCGGACACGACCGAGCGGAAGGCCCCGAACAGCTCGCGGCCATAGCCCCAGCTCTGCACCGACAGCGGCCGGGCGCGATCGCGGCTCGACAGGTCCGCGGCGACGGTCAGGACCCCGGCCTCGGCGTCCAGACGGACGATGTCGCCGTCGTGCACATAGGCGAGCGGGCCGCCCTCCAGCGCCTCGGGCGTGACGTGGATGGCGGCGGGGGTCTTGCCGGAGGCCCCGGACATGCGGCCGTCGGTGACCAGGGCGATGGGCACGCCGCGGTCCTGAAGCACGCTCATCAGCGGCGAAAGGGAATGCAGCTCCGGCATGCCGTTGGCCTTGGGGCCCTGAAAGCGCAGGACGATGACGCCGCCGGTGTCGAGCTCGCCGCGCTGGAAGGCGGCCAGGACGTCTTCCTGGGCGTCGAACACCCGGGCGGGGCCCTCCACGATCCGGTGCTGCGGCTTGACCGCCGAGATCTTGATGACCGCGCGGCCGAGGTTGCCTTGCACCAGGCGCAGGCCGCCCTCGGTGTCGAACGGGTCGGAGGCGGGGCGAAGGATGTCGCGGTCGAGGCTTTCGGCCACGCCGTCCTTCCAGACCAGTTCGCCGTCGATCATCGCCGGTTCCTGGAAATAGGGGTGGATGCCTTTGCCCATGATGGTGGTGACGTCGGAGTGGATGTGGCCGGCCTGGGCCAGCTCGCGGGCCACGAAGGCCACGCCGCCGGCGGCCTGGAAGGCGTTCACATCGGCTGAGCCGTTGGGATAGACCCGGGCCAGCAGGGGGGTGACGGACGACAGCTGGTCCATGTCGGTCCAGTCGATCAGCACGCCCGCCGCCCGCGCCATGGCGACCAGGTGGATGGCGTGGTTGGTCGACCCGCCGGTGGCCAGCAGGGCCACGATCATGTTGACGACCGACTTCTCGTCGACGACGTCGGCCATGCGGCATTCGCCGGACTGGGCCAGTTCGACCGCCCGCTTGGCCGCCGCCGCCGTCAGGGCGTCGCGCAGGCCGGTCTCCGGATGGACGAAGGCGGTGGAGGGCATGTGCAAGCCGCCCAGCTCCATCATCATCTGGTTGGAATTGGCGGTGCCGTAGAAGGTGCAGGTGCCGGGCGAGTGATAGCTGCCGATCTCGCTGGCCAGCAGGACGGACCGGTCGACCTTGCCTTGCGCGTATTCGGCGCGGACGCGGGCCTTTTCGGCATTGGGGATGCCTGAGGGCATGGGGCCGGCGGGGGCGAAGACCACGGGCAGGTGGCCGAAGGCGAGCGCCCCCATGAACAGGCCGGGCACGATCTTGTCGCAGACGCCCAGCATCATGGCGGCGTCGAAGGCGTCGTGGGTCAGGGCGACGCCCACCGACATGGCGATGACGTCGCGGCTGAACAGGCTCAGCTCCATGCCGGGGCGCCCTTGCGTGACGCCGTCGCACATGGCGGGCGTGCCGCCGGCGACCTGGGCCGTGGCACCGACCTCGCGGGTGGCCTTCCTGATCACATCGGGGAAGCGCTCGAACGGCTGATGCGCCGACAGCATGTCGTTGTAGGCGGTGACGATGCCGACGTTGGGCGTCTTGCCGGTCATGGCGGTCAGCTTGTCGGCGATGGTCTGGCCGGCGAAGGCGTGGGCCCAGTTGGCGCAGCTGAGCTTGGCGCGGCCGACGCCGCTGTCGCGGGCCGCGTCCATGCGGCGGATGTAGTCGGCGCGGGTGTCTTTCGACCGTTCGACGATGCGTTGCGTGACCTCGGCCACGACCGGATGCAGCGCGGGGGCGTGAAGGGCCATCAGTTCGCTTCCGTCCAGACGACTTCGAGGGGGACCTTCGCCGCGATCATCGCCGCGATGGGTTGCGTGGCCGGGTCGCCGTCCGCCTCGCGCTCGAAGACCGAACGCTTGGCGGCACCTTTCAGGCCCAGAATGACCCGGCCGGCCGATATCAGATACGGCAGATTGATCGAGAGCCGCTCGAGGCTGGGGGCGGCGCCGTCACGGCCGTGGGGCACGCCGAGCACGGTCGGCTTGAGGCCGGGCGACAGCAGGGTCTTCAGCGTCGGGCTGTTCGGGAACATCGAGCAGATGTGGCCATCCTCCCCCATGCCCAGCAGCACGGCGTCGAACCGGCCGCCGGCACCGGCGAGCGCATGCGCGGCCTTGGCCGCCGCACGGTCGACGGTGACCTCGGGGTGATACAGCGGGATGAAGGTCGCGGCGGCGGCGGGGCCCTGGAGCAGGACGTCCCGGATCAGCCGGGCGTTCGACTCCGGCGAGGTCTCGGGCACGTAGCGCTCGTCGACCAGGGTGACCGCGACGTTCGACCAGCCGATGTCGGCCTGGGCGAGGCGGGCGTAGACGGGGGACGGGGTCGATCCCCCCGGCCCGGCGAACAGGGCGCGGCCGTTGGCGAGGACGGCGGCGGCGAGCGTCTCCTCAAGCCGGGCCGCGATCGTGGCGGCCCAGGTGTCGAGGGTGGGGAAGGTCTCAAGCATCGCTGGTGTTCCAGTCCCGGCCGGTGCGCGCCATCAGCATGTCGGCGGCGTCGGGCCCCCAGGTACCGGCGCGATAGGGCAGGGGTTTGACGTTGCCGTCGACCCAGGCCTGGGACACGCCGTCGACCCATTCCCACGCCTTTTCGGCCTCGTCGCGGCGGACGAACAGGGTGGAGTCGCCGTTCAGGGCATCCAGCAGCAGGCGCTCGTAGGCGATACGGCGGCGCGGCGGGGCGTCGCCCTTGCCGCCTACCCCCCACGACAGGCTCATCTTGATCGGCTGCAGTTGCATGCGCTGATCCAGCCCCGGCTTCTTGTTCATCACCGTCAGGGAGATGTCTTCCTCGGGCTGCAGCTCGATGATCATCCGGTTGGCGGCGTCCTCGTCGCGGGCGTCCTGGCCGAAGATCGAGTGGGGCACGGGCTTGAACTGGATGACGATCTCGGTGCGCTTCTCGGGCAGGCGCTTGCCGGTCCGCAGGAAGAAGGGCACCCCGGCCCAGCGCCAGTTGTCGATGTCTACGCGGATGGCGACGAAGGTCTCGGTGTCGCTGTCCGACCCCCGCTCCTCGTCATAGCCGGGGACGCGTTTCCCATCGACGGTGCCCGAGACGTACTGGCCGCGCACGGTGGTGCGCTCGGCGTCCTCGTCGGTGATGGGGCGCAGCGAGCGGATCACCTTGACCTTCTCGTTGCGCACCGAGTCCGGGTCGAGATCGCTGGGCGGCTCCATGGCGACCAGGCAGAGAAGCTGCAGCATGTGGTTCTGCAGCATGTCGCGCAGGGCGCCGTACTCATCGTAGTAGGGCCAGCGGTCGCCGACGCCGACGGTCTCGCCCACGGTGATCTGGACGTGGTCGATCGACAGGTTGTTCCACAGCGGTTCGAAGATGACGTTGCCGAAGCGCAGGGCGATCAGGTTCTGGACCGTCTCCTTGCCCAGATAGTGGTCGATGCGGAACACCTGGTGCTCCGAGAAGGCATCGGCCACGGCGTCGTCGATGGCGCGGAAGCTCTCCAGATCGCGGCCGACCGGCTTTTCCAGCACGACGCGATCTTCCGGTTCGGCCAGGCCGGCGGCCCGCATGGCGGTGACGATCTTCGCATAGAGGGACGGCGAGACGGCGAGGAAGCTGGTGCAGGCCCCGTCGCCGACCTTGTCCTTCAGCGGCTTCAGGCTCTCGGCCGAGGTGGCGTCGACGGCGAGGTAGTCGAGGCGGGCCTCCAGCCGGCTCCAGGCGTCGTCGGACCAGTGACCGTCGGCCTTCGACTCGACCGCCGTGCGGACCTTGGCGATGTATTCCTCGGGGGTCTCCTCGGAGCGGGCGGCGCCGATGATCTTCAGGCCGTCGGGCAGCAGGCCGTCGTGCTCGAGGAAATACAGCGAGGGCAGAAGCATCCGCATCGCCAGATCGCCGCCGCCGCCGAACAGGACCAGAGCCGTCATGCCTATTCCTCAAATCGCGAGGGCAGGCCCTCGACAGTCAGTCTGCGTGTGTGGCCGGTCGCGCGCGCGAGGCCAACACGTCCAGAACGTCCTGAAACGACATTTGACGCGCCCGTAACAGAACCAGCAGATGATAGACCAGATCGGCGGCCTCGGATGCGACTTCCTCGTCGGGACCGGCGGCTCCGGCCAGGGCGGTCTCCACGCCCTCCTCGCCGACCTTCTGGGCCACGCGCTTGGGGCCTTCGGCCAGCAGGCGGGCGGTCCAGCTGGTGGACGGATCGGCGGCGGCGCGTTCGGCGATCGTGGCCTCCAGACGGGCGATCCGGCCGAGACCCGGCGCGTCCTCGGACCCGAAGCAGCTGGTGGTGCCGAGGTGACAGGCCGGACCCATCGGGCGAACGGCCAGGACCAGGGAATCGTTGTCGCAGTCGGGGGTGATGGAGACGACCGTCAGGCGGTTGCCGCTGGTCTCGCCCTTCCGCCACCGTCCGCCGCGCGAGCGGGAGAAGAAGGTGGCCTCTCCACTCTCGATCGTCTCGTCCAGCGCCGCCCGGTCCATATAGGCGAGGGTCAGCACCTGCAGGGTGTCGGCGTCCTGCACCACGGCGGGGATCAGGCCGTTGCCCTTGGCGAAATCGAGCTGGTCCGGGTTCACGCTCATTGCCTCACCTCCACGCCGGCACCGGCGAGAAACGCTTTCAGGTCCGGGACGGCGATCTGGCCCGAGTGGAAGACGCTGGCGGCCAGGGCACCCGACACATTGGCGCGGTCGAAGACGTCGAGGAAATGCGACCTGGCCCCGGCGCCGCCCGAGGCGATCAGGGGGATGGTCAGGCGGCTGCGGGCGTCCGACAGCTGGGCGGTGTCATAGCCCTGACGCACGCCGTCCTGGTCGATGCAGTTCAGCACGATCTCGCCGGCGCCGCGCTCCTGCGCCTCGACGATCCAGTCCATGGTCAGGCGTCCCGCCAGACGGCGGCTGTCGGGGTCGCCGGTGTATTTGTGCACGACATATTCGCCGTCCTCGCGGCGGGAATCGACGCCGACGACGACGCACTGGCTGCCGAGGCGCTCGGCCATTTCGGTGATCAGTTCGGGGCGTTCCAGCGCCGGGGAGTTGATCGAGACCTTGTCGGCGCCGTTGTCGAGGCAGGCCGCGGCCTGATCGACCGTGCGGATGCCGCCCGCGACGCAGAAGGGGATGTCCAGCAGCCGGGCGATGTCGCGCACCCAGCCGTAGTCCAGGGTCCGGCCCTCGGGCGAGGCGGTGATGTCGTAGAAGACCAGTTCGTCGGCGCCCTCGTCGCGATAGCGCGCGGCCAGTTCGGAGGCGTCGCCCATGTCGACGTGGCCCTCGAACCGCACGCCCTTGACCACGCGGCCGTCCTTCACGTCCAGGCAGGGGATGATACGGCGGGCGGTCATGCGCAGGCTTCTATGGCGTCGCGGGCGCTGAAACGACCCTCGTAGATGGCGCGGCCGACGATGGCCCCGTCGCAGCCGATGGCCCGGGCCGCCTTCAGGTCTTCCAGCGAGGACACCCCGCCCGAGGCCTGGACCTTCAGGTCGGGACGGCGGCGGATGACCTCGGCCAGCAGGTCGAGGTTCGGACCCGTCAGGGCCCCGTCTCGGCCCACGTCGGTGATCAGGACATGCTCCACCGTGCCCGACGGATAGCGGTCGAGCGCGGTCCACAGGTCGACCGGCGCGGCCTCCGTCCAGCCCTTGAGCGAGGGCACCGGGACGCCGTCCTCGCCGACGCGGACGTCGAAGGCGAGGGTCAGCCGGTCGGCCCCGAATTCGGCCAGCCAGGCGGAGACCACGTCCGGCTGGGTCACAGCCTGGGAGCCGACGACGACGCGGCTGACGCCGGCGTCCAGCAGGTTCTGCACGTCGGACAGGGTGCGGACGCCGCCGCCCGACTGGATGGCGACCGACAGGCTGCCCGCCAGTTCGCCGATGAGGGCGTGCTGGACCGCGCGTCCGGCCTCGGCCCCGTCCAGATCGACGATGTGGACCCAGGTCGCGCCCTCGGCGACGAAGGCGGCCAGACGCGCAGCGGGGACAGTGTCGTACTCGGTCACCTGGTCGAACCGGCCGTGCATCAGCCGCACGCAGACGCCGTTTCGCAGGTCGATGGCGGGATAGATGATCATGCGGGCAGCTCGAGGAAGTTCTTCAGGATCCGCGCCCCTGCTTTGGCCGACCGCTCCGGGTGGAACTGGCAGCCCCAGCGGTTGCCGGTCCGGACCATGGCGGGGACCTCGGCACCATAGTCGGCGCAGGCGATGGTCGCGGGGGTATCGGGGCAGGCGTAGGAGTGGACGAAATAGGCATAGTCGCCCTCGACCACGCCCTGCAGCAGGGGGTCGTCTTCCAGGTTATGCAGCTGCGACCAGCCCATGTGCGGCACCGGCAGGTCGTCGCGGACGGGCATGCGGGTCACCCGGCCGGGGATGAAGCCCAGCATGGAGGCCCCGCCGTTCTCCTCGCTCTCGGCGAACAGAAGCTGCTGTCCCAGGCACAGGCCCAGCAGGGGGCGCTCGAAGCCCTTGATGATGTCGGTGAGGCCCAGCGCCGCCATCTGCTCCATGGCATAGCCGGCCGCGCCGACGCCGGGCAGGACCAGACGTTCGGCCTCGGCGATCTCGACCGGATCGGCGGTGATGCGGGCGTCGGCTCCCAGCCGCTCGAGCGCGAACAGGACCGAGGCGGTGTTCCCGGCGCCCAGGTGGACGATGGCGGTATGGGTCAAAGCACGCCCTTCGTGCTGGGTACGGCGTCGCCCTCGACGCGGATGGCCTGACGGAGCGCGCGACCGAAGCCCTTGTAGACGGCCTCGGTCTTGTGGTGGTCGTCGTCGCCCTTGACCGAGATCTGGATCGCGGCCCCGAGGTGCTCGGCCAGCGAGCGGAAGACGTGGGCGGTCAGGTCGGTGCGGTACTCGCCGATGAAGGGGGTGGCGAAGCTGCCCTCGAACACCGGATAGGGACGCCCGGACAGGTCGATGGCGACATTGGCCTGGGCCTCGTCCATGGCCAGGACGAAGCCGTAGCGCTGGATGCCGCGCCGGTCGCCCAGCGCCTGTTTCAGGGCCTGGCCGAGCGCGATGGCGCTGTCCTCGATGGTGTGGTGCGGGTCGGTGTGCAGGTCGCCCTCGCACTGCAGCCGCAGGGAGAAGCCGCCGTGGGCCGCGACCTGTTCCAGCATGTGGTCGAAGAAGCCGACGCCGGTCTCGATCCGGATCGGGCCGGTCGCGTCCAGATCGACGGCGCAGACGATCCGGGTTTCTTTCGTGTCGCGCACGGCCTGTCCCACGCGGTGGGCGCGGGACTTGGCGGGCGTGAGGCCGAGCGCGGTCAGCAGCCGGTCGTTGACCTCGGCCTTGATGGAGACCGGCAGGCGGACGCGGTCGCCGGAGCGGTCAGCGGCGATGCCGTATTTCGACAGGTCGGCCAGGGTCGCCCCGATGTCCGACGGGCGCGCCATCAGGATGGGGCCGACGCCGGTCTCCACGACCATGACGCGGCCGATCTCGCGCACCAGCCGCTCGCGCTCGCGGCGGACGGCGGCGATGCGTTCGGCGGTCTCGATCATGCGCGATGGATCGAGGGCCTGCATGGCCAGCCGGACCAGCGGTTCGGGCAGGGCGTAGGGTTCGACGACCTCGGTCAGTCGCGCCAAGGTCGCAGGCAGGGCCAGGGCCGCGCCGACGCGGGCTCCGGCCAGGCCATAGGCCAGCGACAGGCTGCGCAGGATGACCAGATTGGCGTGGTCCCCGATCAGGGTGGCGGCGGAAGGGGCGTCGGCGAACTCGACCAGGCCCTCGTCGACGACCAGCAGGGCGGGGGCGACGCGCTCGGCCATCTCGGCCACGGCCTCGGCCGAGCCGAGGGCGCGGATGACCACGGCAGCGCGCTCGCCGTCGCCGGCGCGGTAGATGCGGGCGAGGCCGGCGTAGGGCTCGGCATCGGGGGCCTCGATGGAACGGCCGTCCCGGGCGGCGAGACGGAACGCGAGTTCCAGCCCGTGGGTCAGGCCGCGGACGGGCAGGACCTGGTCGGGGGCGACGCCATAGACCTGGGCCATGCGGGCGGCGAGGGCGGAGGGATCGCCCGGATAGGCGTCGAGGCCTTCGCCACCGGCGACCAGCGGCGGATAGGGGGCGGGCAGGGTCATCGAGAATCCTCCCTCGAGAAGCGCAGCGGAACGGGGGAGGGGGACCGCGAAGCGGTGGAGGGGGCGGAAGCAAGCAGGGTGTCTGGGGTCGCCCCCTCCACCACGACGCAAGCGCGTCGCGGTCCCCCTCCCCCGCCGACGCGGGGGAGGATTGAAGACAGCGAACTCACGCGACACTCCTCAGGTCGGCCGCCCTGGCGTGGGCTTCCAGCCCTTCCAGCCGGGCCAGGCGTGCGGCGATGGGCCCGAGGCGTTCGGCTCCGGCCTCGGTCACGGTCTGGACCGACATGGAGGTCATGAAGCTGGCGGTGGTGATGCCGCCGAGCGTCCGCGCCCCGCCGTCGGTGGGCAGGACGTGGCTGGGGCCGGCGGCGTAGTCGCCGAGCGTCTCGGCGGCCCAGCGACCGACGAACACCGCTCCGGCGGCCCGGATGGAGGCGACCAGCGCCTCGGCGTCCTCGGCCTGGATCGCCAGGTGTTCGGGGCCATAGAGGTTGGACACCGCGCAGGCCTCGGCCATGTCGGACACGAGGATGGCGCGGGCTTCGGACAGGGAGGCGCGGGCGATGTCGGCGCGCGGCAGGGTGGTCAGCTGCTCTTCGACCTCGGCCAGGATGGCGTCGATCGTGGCGGCACGCTCGCAGACCAGGATGACCTGGGCGTCGGCGTCGTGCTCGGCCTGGCTGAGCAGGTCGGCGGCAGCGATCTCGGGGTCGCAGAAGCGGTCGGCGATGACCAGCAGCTCCGACGGCCCGGCCGGCATGTCGACCGAGGGACCGTTCGGCAGGGCGGCGGCATAGCGTTTGGCCTCGGCGACATAGGCATTGCCCGGCCCGAACAGCTTGTCGCAGGCGGGGATCTCGCCGTCGTCCAGCACGGCGCCATAGGTCAGGGCCGCGATGGCCTGGGCTCCGCCGATCAGCCAGATCGCATCCAGGTTGGCTTCCGCCGCCGCCAGGATCATGGCGGGGTGGACGCTGCCGTCCTTCGCGGGCGGGGTGACCACGACCCGGGTCGTGACGCCCGCGACCTCGGCCGGGATGGCCTGCATGAGCAGCGACGAGAACAGGGGGGCCGTGCCGCCGGGGACGTAGATTCCCGCGGCACCGATGGGCCGCCAGACCAGTTTCGACTTCACGCCGGGCGTGGTCTCGACGAAGGCGGTGTCCTCGGGTTTGGTCGCCTGGTGGAAGACGCGGACGTTCTCGGCGGCCACTCTGAGCGCGCGGGTGTCGGCGGGGGGCAGGGCGTCACGCGCGGCGGCGACGGCCTCTGGCGTGATGGCGATGCGGCGCGGCTTGAAGCCGTCGATCCGCTCGGCGAACTGGGTCACGGCCAGGCCGCCCGAGAGGGCGACCTGTTCGAAGATGCCGCTGACGACGTCCTGGACGTCGCGTTCGCTGCGGCGCGAGGGGCGGGCCAGGGCGTCGAACCGCCCCTGTCCGTCGAGGCTCGCCCAGTCGATGCGTTTGATGTCGAGCGTGGTCATCACATCATCTTCTCGATCGGCAGGACCAGGATGGCCGAGGCCCCGGCGGCCTTGAGCTTCTCCAGCGTCTCCCAGAAGACGGCTTCCTGACACACCGCGTGGACGGCGACCGCGTCGTCGCGGCCCATCAGGGGCATGACGGTGGGCGCGCCGGCTCCGGGCAGGATGGCGGTGATGGCGTCCAGCGCCGAACGGGGCGCGTTGAGCATGACGTATTTGGCGCCCTGCGAGGACACCACGCCGGCCATGCGCTCGATGATCGACTCCAGCAGGTGCTGCAGGCCGGGCTCGGGCGCGACCGGCGACTGGATCAGGACGGCCTGGCTTTCGAACACGGTCTCCTTGGCGACCAGGCCGTTGGCCTCCAGCGTCGCGCCGGTGGACACGAGATCGCAGATGGCCGAGGCCAGCTTCAGGCGCGGGGCGACCTCGACCGCGCCGCGCATGACGACGATGTCGGCCCCGATGCCCTGCTCGTCCAGATAGCGACGCAGGATCTTGGGATAGGAGGTGGCGATGCGCAGACCCTGCAGCGAGGCCGGTCCGGCGTAGTCCAGCATCGGCGGGCAGGCGAGCTTCAGCGTGCATTTGCCGAAGCCCAGCGGCATGACGACGGACGCATTGGCCCCGCCGTTCTTGCCCTCTTCCAGCACGTTCTCGCCGACGATGCCGAGGTCGCAGACGCCGTCCGCCACGAAGGTGGGGATGTCGTCGTCGCGGACCCGCAGCAGGTCGATCGGATAGTTCTCGACCTTGTAGAGCAGGTCGTTGGCGCCCTTGACGACGCGCAGGCCCGCATCGCGGACGAGGTCGAGGCTGCGGTCGGCCAGACGGCCGGATTTCTGCACGGCGATGCGAAGTCGCCCCTGAACGGTACTCATGATGTGGGGCTCAGTCTTTCCGGGAAAGGCGGTCCAGCACCAGGCGATAGCCCTGATGCTGCATTTCGCGCAGGAAGCGCGCGACGCGGACGACGGTCGTGGGACTGGCCCCGGCCTCGATCGCGATCTCTCGATAGGATTTGGACTTCTGGTCCAGCAACCGGGCCACGGCCCAGCGCTCGGCGAAGGCCCGCAGTTCGGCGGGGGTGCAGAGGTCCGACAGGAAGGCGTCCATCTCCTCGCGCGTCTTCAGCGACAGGAAGGCGTCATACAGCGCCATCCGGTCGTCGGCGGCCTTGTTCACGGCCTTGCGGGAGAGGGTGTCGGTCATTGAGTGCGTTCCACTATGCTGTAACAGTGGAACGGTCAAGGGGTTGCGTGCCGGACGTCAGGCCGCCTTCACCTCTTCGACGGCCGGCTGACCCAGGCGTTCGATCAGACCGGCCATCGGCAGGGCCCTGGCGATGAAATAGCCCTGGGCGGTGTCGCAGCCCATGCCGCGGAGGAGGGCCAGCGCCGTCGCGGTCTCGACCCCCTCAGCGGTGACCTTCAGGCCCAGGCTGTGGGCCAGGTCGATGGTCGACTTGACCAGCAGGGCGTCGCGCGCGCTCTCGTCCAGGGTCAGGATGAAGGCCTTGTCGATCTTCAACTCGTCGGCGCGGATCTGTTTCAGATAGGACAGCGACGACAGGCCCGAGCCGTAGTCGTCGATCGAGACGCGGATCCCTGCGGCCGAGAACCGGTCGACGATGCCCAGCGCCATGGCGGGGTTGTCGATGACGGCCGTCTCCGTGATCTCGAAGATCATGTCGGCCCCCGCCCGCGCGACCTCCGCCAGGGCATGGTCGGCGAAGCTCTCGTCGGTCAGCAGCCGGCCGGAGATGTTGACCGACATGGTCAGGGCGTGTCCGGCGGCCGCCAGGGTCTTCTGGTCGGCGATGGCGCGACGCAGGCCCCATTCGGTCAGTTCGCGGATCTGGCCCGTCTCTTCGGCCATGGTGATGAACAGGTCCGGGGAGACGAAGCCGCGACGCGGGTGGTTCCAGCGCATCAGGCCCTCGACGCCGGTGATGGCGTTGGCCCGCAGGTCGAACTTGGGCTGATAGGCCATCCAGACCTGGTCGCTCTCCAGCGCGCCCATCAGGTCGCTGATGAGGCTGAGGTTCCCGACCGGGTCGCCATAGGCCGTCGCGTCGAAGCGGGCGGCCTTGCGGTGTCCGTCGCGGGCCTGGTCCAGGGCGATAGCGGCGCGGTCGATGAGGGAGTCCACGCCGCCCGTGACGTCCACGGCGCTGGCGACCCCGGCGCGCAGGGTCGCGTCCACGGTCGCCCCGATGAGTTTGACCGGCCGGTCCGCGACGGCGCAGAGCCGCTCGGCCAGAGCCAGGGCCTCGGCGGCATCGGCGGCGGTCAGGACCATGCCGACGACCCCGGCGGAGACCCGCGCGACCTTCACGCCGCCGGCGGTCTCGGTGATGCGGGTCGCCAGCGCCGACAGCAGCTGGCCCATGGCGTCGTAGCCGATGGCGTTGCGGACGATGGGGAACCGGTCGATGCCGAGCACCACGACAAAGCCGTCCGTATGGACGGCGACCTGCTGTTCCAGCCAGAGGCGGTTAGGCAGGCCCGTCTCCTGTTCGTGCAGGGCCATGTGGGTCAGGCGCGCTTCCCGGTCCCGGATGTCCCCGGCCATGGCGTTGAAGCTCTGTGCCAGCCGTCCGATCTCGTCGGGCGACG
This sequence comes from Brevundimonas subvibrioides ATCC 15264, assembly GCF_000144605.1. Lineage (NCBI taxonomy): Bacteria > Pseudomonadati > Pseudomonadota > Alphaproteobacteria > Caulobacterales > Caulobacteraceae > Brevundimonas > Brevundimonas subvibrioides. The sequence goes on from NC_014375.1 coordinate 1,044,556, forward strand.
AGACGGTCACCTCGGCGTGCTCGCCGGCCTGCAGCCGGTGCACGGCCTGGTCCAGATCGGTGATGGGACGGGTCAGGCCGCGCGACAGGAACCAGGTGCCGCCCAGCAGCAGGCCGAACCCCGCCAGGGCGATGGCGCCGAGGGCCCAGAACATCGGCGCATAGGGGCGGAGCGCGCGCGCCATCGGATAGCTGAGGGTGAGGACGGCGGGGGCGTCGGCATCGAAGCTGGGCAGGGGCTTGGCCAGGACCATGGCTTCGCCCTCGTCCAGCCGGGCCTCGATCGGGCGGCCGCGGGGGGTGGTCAGGGCCTGGTCGATCGCGCCGTCTAGGGCGCTGGTCGGCCCGGCCATGTCGCGCCAGCCGGCGTTTGAGGAGGTGAGCACCGAAGCCGTCAGGGGAATGGCGGACAGGGTCTCCAGCTTGCGCATCTGGGCCTGGTCCAGGCGCTCGACGAAGACGACCCAGCCGATCAGGACCGGGGCCATGATCGGCGCGGCCACGGCCTGGTAGGGCTGGCCGTCGACGGTCAGCACCCCGGCCTCGATGCCGCCGGCGTTGAGGCCTTGCCACAGGGTGTCGGTGGCCGCCTCATCGAGCGTCAGGCCCGCGCCGGTGGCATAGCCGTCGACGCCCAGGATCAGGGCTCCATCCACCTGCTGGCGGGCGCGGAGATTGTCGAGGGCGGACCGGACCGTCGGCTCGTCCTCGGTGGCCACGGCTTCGCGGAATCCGAAATCCTGGGCCAGGACCGAGGCCCCCTGGTGCAGCTGGGCCGAGCGCGATTCCCACAGCTGGCCGTAGACGGCGCCCGATGCGGTGAGCTCGTCGCGGACCAGGCCGCGCGCGCTGCCCGTGATCGCCGTGAACACCGCGGTCGCCACCAGGATCAGGGCGATGCCGAACAGACCGGCATACAGCACCGTCATGCGGGTGCGCAGGGTGCGGAACCTCAGCACGTCAGCGCACCGCCGCCCGGCCGGAGAAGTCGCCGGCGATGGTGTGACGTCCCGCGCCGGCGCCGATGGTCACCGGATAGGCCGTCTCGTTGCCGCGCACGTTGAGCTGGGGGTGCCAGACCCGCAGCGAGGCGGCCCCCGCCGGGATGGCCGGGATGGTGACATTGCCGCTGGCGTCGGTCTTGCCGGCCCAGGGCGTGTCGACGACGCGGACGAAGGCCAGCATCTGGTCGTGGATGTTGCAGCCGAGGGCCGCGACGCCGGCGGTGGTGAAGGTGTGGCTGCGTGTCTGGTCCTGGCCGAAAAGCTCGATCTCGAACCGGTTGCCGCGCGAGAAGGAGTAGACGTGGTGGCGGACCCGATCGAGGTTGGGGAAAGAGACCGTTGCGCCCACCGGTGCGATCAGGACGTAGGGCTGGAACTGGACGTTCTGCTGGACGACGCGGAGCGGCCAGGAGAAGCGGATCGGTCCGGACGGGACGCCGGCGTTGGGTCGGACGGTCACGACCGCATCACGCACCGGCTGACCGGCGGCATTTCGGACGCTGATGGTCAGATCTCCTGCGAACGCTGTTCCATGAACGGAAATAACGAATAGCAGGGCAAAAAGTATAGAGCGCATCAATGCTCTCTAAGCAGCGGTCCGTGAAATCGAAGTAAACGGTCACGCAACCAGAGATGGTAGGCGGTTTTCAAGTAGCGTTGATGTCCTGTAACCGCCAACGCATGCGCTTAACTCGAAATCCAATCATTTTTATTCGCGGTTAACCCTGTCCGCCCTAGCAGCGCCCGGCAGTATGCACTGCCGGAGGTTCGTCGTGTCTCGATCGTGGGTTTGGCTGGCCGGTGCCGCGGTCGGGAGCGCGCTTTGGTGCGTGTCTTGCCCGGCGTCTGCCCAGGCGTTCGACTGGGTCCCCGAGAGCCGGACCGGCGGGAAGCTGCTGCTGACCGGCGGCGTCTCCACCCTCGAGGGCTCGGGCGGCGGGGGCATGGCGACCTGGGCGACCACGACCGGATACGGGGCCGAGGACGGCATCGGCGGCAATGTGCACGCCACCTGGGTCAACCTGCCGGACTATGAACTGCGATCCTGGGGCGCGGCCGTGGGGCTGTGGGACCGGGTCGAGCTGTCCGTCGCCCGGCAGGAGTTCGACACCGGCGACACGGGCGCGGCGCTCGGTCTGGGGCAGGGATTCACCTTCACCCAGGACATCGTAGGTGTGAAGGTCCGGCTGCTGGGCGACGCCGTCTATGACCAGGCCGGCTGGATGCCCCAGGTCGCGGTGGGGCTGCAGCACAAGACCAACGACCAGGGCGCGATCATCACGGCCGTCGGCGGCAAGGACGACGAGGGCACCGAAGCCTATGTCGCCGCCACAAAGCTGTTTCTGGCGCAGTCGCTGCTGGTGTCCGGCACCGTGCGCTGGACCGATGCCAACCAGACCGGCCTGCTGGGCTTCGGCGGCGACCGCAACGACGACCTGGAGCCGCAGTTCGAGGGTTCGGTCGGCTATCTGCTGAGCCGCAACCTCGTGGTCGGGGCCGAAGTCCGCACCAAGCCGGACAACCTGGGTTTCGCCGGCGAGGACGACTGGCTGGACGTCTATGCGGCCTGGGCCATCAACAAGCATCTGTCGGTCACGGCCGCCTGGGTCGACCTGGGTTCCATCGCCACCTTCGAGAACCAGCGTGGCCTCTATCTGTCGCTCCAAGCGGGGTTCTGAATCATGCGCCTGTTCCTGATCGCCGCTGCGCTCGCCACACTAAACACGCCCGCCTTCGCCCAGGACGCCGACGCGCCGCTGGAGCTGCCCCCGGTCGTCATGTCGACGGAGCACCCGGGCGAGATCGCGGTCGACGCCTATGAGCGCTCCGATGCCAACGCCGGGGCGACCCCGTTTCAGGGCACGGCCATGTGGGAGGCGTTCCACGGCGAGGCGGGCGTGTCGCGGATCGTCGACGCCTTCGTGGCCCGCAACGTGGCGGACCCCCGCATCGCGGGCACGTTCGTCAGCCACGATCTGATCCGCCTGCGCCGGACCCTGAAGGAACAGTTCGGCTACATCCTCGGCGGTCCGGTCACCTATTCCGGCCGCGACATGGAAAGCAGCCACCGCGATCTGGGACTGCAGGCCGCCGACATGGGCGCGCTGGTCGAGAACCTGCAGGCGGCCATGCAGGCCGAGGGCATCAGCTTCCCGGCCCAGAACCGGTTCCTCGCCAAACTGGCCCCGATGAAGCCGGACGTCGTCACGAGGTAAACAGCCTCTTAACCCCGTTCCTGCGACACTGACCGCCAGTTCGTCCGGAGCCGTCGATGTCCGCCGCCCTCGCCATCAGCCAGCGCGCCTTCATGAGCGCCCTCATCCTGTGGGACGCGCCGTTCGTGGTGCGGTTTCGCGGGGTGCTGCAAGCGCTGCTGGCCACCCTGCTGGTCGTGGCCCTGGTGTCGTGGAACCCCGCCGATCCCAGCCTGAATGCGGCCTCCTCGAATGGCGCGACCAACTGGTTGGGGACCAATGGCGCTATCTTCGCCGACCTGTTCATGCAGTCACTGGGGCTGGCCGCATGGCCCGCTTCGGCCCTGACGGTCGCCTTCGGTCTGGCCGCCGCGATCGGCGACGCGATCCAGCAGCGACTGAAGCCCACGCCGTTGAAGGCGCTGGCCGCCACCGGCGGCGTGCTGGCCCTGTCGGCCGCGCTTTCGGCTCTGGCGGCGCCCTCGGCCTGGCCGCTGGCGGCAGGGCTGGGCGGGCTGTGGGGCGATGCGGTGATCGGTCTGTTCGCCTCGGCCTTCCGTGCCCTGGGCGTGCCCGGCGGCGGGATCATCGGGGGTGTCCTGTTCCTGACGGCCGGCCTTTGGGCCTGCGGCTATGCGGTGGGGTTGCGCATCTCCGATTTCGGCGAGGGGATCGCCTGGGCCTCGGGGCTGCGGCGTCAGCCCCCGCCCGCGCCCCGGCCGGCGCGTCGTCGGCCCGAGCCGGAGCTGGAGCCGGAGATCGCCGCAACCAAGGCCCCCCGCAAACCGGGTCGGCTCGAACTGCCCGAGGACGACGACGCCGTCGCGCCCCTGCCGTGGGACGAGCCGGTCGCCGAGCCGACCTTGCCGGCCGCCCGCGCGGCCGTCGAACCGCGCGTGGCCGCGCCCAAGCCTGCCAAGACCTCGAAGAAGGCCGTCGACGACGGCCAGGTGGCCTTCGACTTCGTGCGGCCCGAAGGCGACTTCGACCTGCCGCCGCTCGCCATGCTGGCCAAGCCCCAGGCCCGCGTCGGCACCGTCGACGAGACGGCCCTGAAGCAGAACGCCAAGATGCTGGAAGGCGTGCTGGCCGAGTTCGGCGTCAAGGGCGTCATCGACCAGATCCGCCCGGGCCCCGTGGTCACCCTGTACGAACTGGTGCCGGCTCCGGGCGTCAAGCACGGCCGCGTCGTAGCCCTGTCGGACGACATCGCGCGCAGCATGTCCGCCCGGGCCTGCCGCATCTCGGTGGTGCCGAACAGGAACGCCATCGGCATCGAGCTGCCCAATCTGAAGCGCGAGACCGTCTATCTGCGCGACCTGCTGGCCAGCGCCGAATACGGCAAGCCCGCCCACCTGCTGCCGCTGGCGCTCGGCGAGACCATCGGCGGCGAGCCCTATGTCGCCGACCTGGCGCGCATGCCCCACCTGCTGATCGCGGGCACCACCGGCTCGGGCAAGTCGGTCGGGGTCAACGCCATGATCCTGTCGATCCTGTACCGGCTGAGCCCGGCCGAGTGCCGCTTCATCATGATCGATCCCAAGATGCTGGAGCTGTCGGTCTATGACGGTATCCCGCACCTGCTGGCCCCTGTCGTGACCGATCCGAAGAAGGCCGTCGTCGCCCTGAAATGGACGGTGCGCGAGATGGAGGACCGCTATCGCCGCATGTCCAAGCTCGGCGTGCGCAACGTCGCCAGCTACAACGAGCGCGCCATCGAGGCCCAGAAGAAGGGCGAGCATTTCGAGCGCACGGTCCAGACCGGCTTCGACGACCAGGGCCGCCCGGTCTATGAGTCCGAGAAGATCCGCCCCGAGCCCATGCCCTATCTGGTCGTGGTCATGGACGAGATGGCCGACCTGATGCTGGTCGCCGGCAAGGACGTGGAAGGCGCGGTCCAGCGCCTGGCCCAGATGGCCCGCGCCGCCGGCATCCACCTGATCATGGCCACCCAGCGCCCCTCGGTCGACGTCATCACCGGCACCATCAAGGCCAACTTCCCGACCCGGATCAGCTTCCAGGTCACCTCCAAGATCGACAGCCGCACCATCCTGGGCGAACAGGGCGGCGAACAACTGCTGGGCCAGGGCGACATGCTCTATATGGCCGGCGGCGGCCGCATCACCCGCCTGCACGGGCCGTTCGTGACCGACCAGGAAGTCGAGGAGGTCTGCAAGCACCTGCGCAGCCAGGCCGAGCCCGACTATCTGGACCTGATCACCGACGATCCGGACGGCGACGGCGACGGGGCCATGGACGAGGGCGGCGGGGCCTCCTCGGGCGACGACCTGTACGACCGGGCCGTGGCCGTGGTCACCCGCGACCGCAAGGCCTCGACCAGCTACGTCCAGCGTCGCCTGCAGATCGGCTACAACCGCGCTGCCTCCCTGATCGAGCGGATGGAACAGGAAGGCGTCGTCTCGGCCGCCAACCACGCGGGCAAGCGCGATATCCTGGCGGGCCCGCCGCCGATGGCGTGAGGAGAGGCAGTAGGCAGTAGGCAGTAGGCAGTAGGATTCGAGACAGGCGCTCCGCCACGCTTGATCGAACTATTGCCTACTGCCTACTGCCTACTGCCTCCCCGGGAACCTTCCCACCTGAACAGGGCTTCATCTCGCCGCCGGAATAAGGTCTAGCTGCCGTCATCGCCGCGCCGCGCCGGGCCGCCATAACGGCACGATCGACAAACATCCCGAACGGGAGAAAGACCCTCATGACCCTGTCTCGCAGAGACCTCGGCTTCGGCCTCGCCGCCATCGCTTCGCTCGCCGCCCTGCCGGCCGCCGCCCAGTCGGGCCTGTCGGCCGAGGACCGCGCCACCCTGGCGACGGCCCAGACCTATCTGCAGAACCTGACCTCGGCCCAGGGCACCTTCACCGAGACCGGTGCCGGCGGGCAGCGACGCTCGGGGCGGTTCTGGCTGCAGCGTCCCGGCCGGATGCGGTTCGAGTACACCGACCCCGCGGGCCTGCTGGTCGTGTCGGACGGCTCGAACGTGAAGCGCTATGATCCGCGCCTGAATGTCTTCCGTCAGGTGCCGCTGGGCGCCACGCCCCTGTCCACCTTCCTGGCCCGCAACGTGCGGCTGGACCAGGGCGTGCGGATCGACCGCGTCACGCGGATGCAGTCGGGGGCCTTTGCCCTGACCGTGCGCGATTCCTCGCGCCCGAACGACGGCTCGGTCATCCTGGCCTTCGCGGGCAATCCGATGCGGCTGCAGGAGTGGACGATCACCGAGGCGTCCGGGGCCCGCACCCGGACCCAGCTGACCAGCCTGACGCCCGCGTCGGGCCTGTCCGCCAGCCTGTTCCGCCTGACCGATCCGACCCGCCGTCCGGGCCGCAACTGACGGTTTTGCGAATCCTTGACCGTGTTCGGACGATCACAGGCAAACCGCTTTGATGATCGTTTGACTATTTCGATGAGGAGTGACACTTTGGGCACAGGACGGCTTCGGCGGTCCTTCGCCTTCGGACGTCATCCCCTCCCGACGGCTGCGAGAGAAATCCACTTCCACCCCCGGTATGCCCTGCCGGGGGTGGTTTTTTGTCTCCTCCCCGGCGCGAAGCGAGGGGGGAGGTGGCGCGGTGCTTCTTCGGCACCGTGACGGAGAGGCTCTTCACACCCCCACGGATCTTGCCCGCTTCAAGAACCCCTCCGTCAGCTCGCGAAGCGCTCGCCGCCACCTCCCCATCCTTCGGACGGGGAGGAGACGAAACCGGGCGCGCCGTTTAAGACCCGCCACATGCTTCGCGTCGCCACCTGGAACATCAACTCCGTCCGCCTGCGCATCGACCAGGTCGCGCGCTTCGTCGCCGAAAGCGGCACCGATGTCCTGTGTCTTCAGGAGATCAAATGCCTGGAGGACCAGTTCCCCCGGAACGCCTTCGCCGACATGGGCCTGCCGCATCTGAAGATCGCGGGTCAGAAGGGCTGGCACGGCGTCGCCATCGCCAGCCGCCGGCCGATCGAACCCAGCGAGACCTTCCAGTCGTGCAAGCTGGGGCATGCCCGGTGCGTGTCGGTTCAGGTGGCGGGCGTGGATATCCAGAACTTCTACATTCCGGCCGGGGGCGACGTGCCGGACCGCGAGCTGAACCCCAAGTTCGATCACAAGATGGACTTCTACGAGCAGCTGACGGCGACGGTGGCGGCGCAGGATCGCTCGCGCCCGCTGCTGATGTGCGGGGACTTCAACATCGCGCCGTCGGAGTTCGACGTCTGGAACCACCGCTATATGTCGAAGATCGTCAGCCACACCCCGATCGAGGTGGAGACGCTGAACCGGCTGCAGGTGGCCGGGGCCTTCACCGACGTGGTCCGCGAGGCGTTTCCGGAACCGCAGAAGCTGGCCAGCTGGTGGAGCTATCGCGCCGAGGACTTCAGGAAGTCGGCGCGCGGGCTGCGGCTCGACCACATCTGGACCTCGCCCGGCCTGACGCCCGCCGTGGTGGCCGGATCGGCCACCATCCACGAACCGGTGCGGGCCTGGACCCAGCCCAGTGACCACTGTCCGATCACCGTCGATCTGGACGTCTGATCGGCCTCACGCGGGACTGGCGGAAAAGTTCCCGTCCCGCACCGCAACAAAACTGTTGCGCATCATCGCGCCGCCGGTCCACGCTGACCCCTCACCCTAGCGCGCGGGAGCGACCGTCACGTTCGACGAAATGTCAGGCCATGCCGGATCGGATCAGGTTCGTCCCAGCTACCGGACCCTGGCCCGGTGGCTGGAGGCCGCGCCGTCCGATCTGCTGCAGGCGCGCTCGCGTCAGGCGGAGCTGTTCTTCCGCCGCATGGGGGTGACCTTCGCCGTCTATGGCGACGTCGAGTCCAACGAGCGGCTCATCCCGTTCGACGTTGTGCCCCGCATCATCGGCGCGGCTGAATGGGAGCAGCTGGAAAAGGGCCTGAAGCAGCGGGTCACCGCCCTCAACGCCTTCCTGAAGGACATCTACGGCCCGCAGGAATGCATCAAGGCCGGCATCGTCCCGGCCGAGCTGATCTTCACCAATCCGCACTACCGGCCCGAGATGCAGGGCCGCCGGCCGCCGGGCGACATCTGGACCCACATCTGCGGCGTCGACCTGGTCCGCACGGGCGAGGACGGGTTCGTGGTGCTGGAGGACAACTGCCGCACGCCCTCCGGCGTCTCCTACATGCTGGAGAACCGCGAGATGATGATGCGGTTGTTCCCCGACCTGTTCGCCGAGCACCGCATCCGCCCGGTCGAGACCTATACCGACATGCTGCTGGCCAGCCTTCGGGCCAGTGCGCCCGAGCACGCCGGGGCCGATCCGAACATCGTCGTCCTGACGCCAGGGCCCTACAACTCGGCCTACTACGAGCACAGCTTCCTGGCCGACAAGCTGGGGGTCGAGCTGGTCGAGGGCGGGGACCTGTTCGTCAACGACGACATCGTCTTCATGCGCACGACCGAGGGGCCCCGGCGCGTCGACGTGATCTACCGCCGCGTCGACGACGACTGGCTGGATCCGCTGACGTTCCGCACGGACTCCACCGTCGGCGTGCCCGGCATCATGTCGGCCTATATGGCGGGCAATGTGACCCTGTCGAACGCGGTCGGCACCGGCGTCGCCGACGACAAGGCCGTCTATACCTACATGCCCGAGATCATTAAGTTTTTCTCGGGCGGCGACCCCATCCTGGGCAATGTGCCGACCTGGCGCTGCCGCGAGCCCGCGGCGCTGAAGGAGGTGCTGGAGAAGCTGCCCGAACTGGTGGTCAAGGAGGTCGGCGGGTCCGGCGGCTACGGCATGCTGGTGGGGCCCGCCTCGACCAAGGCCGAGATCGAGGCCTTCCGGGCCAAGCTGATCGCCGACCCCGACGACTTCATCGCCCAGCCCACCCTGGCCCTTTCGACCGCGCCGACGCTGGACGGCGGATCGTTGTCGCCGCGCCACGTCGATCTGCGTCCGTTCGTGCTGTCGAGCCCCGCCGGGGTTCGCGTCGCGCCGGGCGGGCTGACGCGCGTGGCGCTGAAGGCCGGATCGCTGGTCGTCAACTCCAGCCAGGGCGGCGGAACCAAGGACACCTGGGTGCTGGACGACTGATGCTGAGCCGTACCGCAGAGAGTCTGTACTGGACCGGTCGCTACATGGAGCGGGCCGACTTCCTCGCCCGCATCCTGGAGGCGGCCGTGCGTCTGGCCGCCCTGCCGGCGCGCGACGGGGCGGCCGCCACCGCCTGGGCCAGCGCCATCGCCTCGGCCGGGGTGTCGCGCCAGTTCGCCGCTTCGGGGCGCACGCCGTCCGAGAAGTCGGTGCGCGAGTTCCTGGCCTTCTCGCCCGACAATCCGTCCTCGATCCGCGCCTGCATCACCGCCGCGCGCACCAATGCCCGCTCGGTCCGCACCGCCCTGACCATCGAGCTGTGGGAGGCCATCAACGGGGCCTGGAACGGGCTGAACGAGTTCGGCGAGCCGTCCAAGCGCGACGACTTCGTGCGCTTCCTGGAGTGGGTGAAGGGCGTGTCGCTGGCGGTCGAGGGGGCCTCGTCGCGGACCATGCTGCGCAACGACGCCTACTGGTTCCTGCGCCTTGGCGGGGCGATCGAGCGGGCCGACAACACCGCGCGCCTGCTGGACGTCAAATATCACCTGCTGCTGCCCGCCGGCGAGCGGGTCGGGGGTCAGCTGGACTATTTCCAGTGGACGACCCTGCTGCGCGAGGTGTCCGCCCTGACCGCCTATCGCTGGGTGTATCGGGAATCTGTGCGGCCCTGGCTGGTGGCCGACCTGATGGTGCTGAACCGCCAGATGCCGCGGTCCCTGGCCAGCTGTCAGGGGATGATCGTCAGCTATCTGGATCGTCTGGCGACCGACTACGGGCGTCGCGGACCCGCCCAGCGCATCGCCTCGGCGCGGCTGACGCGGTTCAACGAGACCAATATCGAAGAGATCTTCCAGTCGGGGCTGCACGAATACATCCTGGCCTTCCTGAGCGAGAACAACGCCCTGGCTGCCGCCGTCCACGATCAGTACCTGGTGTGACCTGATGCGCATCCGGATCGACCACGAAACCCGTTACGCCTACGACCGCGCCGCGCGGTTCATCGTCCAGGTGCTGCGCCTGACGCCGCGCTCGACCGAGGGCCAGCAGGTGCGCGACTGGCGCATCGAGACCGACGTCGACGCCCATCTGCGTCGGTCCGAGGACGCCTTCGGCAACATCGTCCACACCCTCTATACCGAGCGGCCCACGAACGGCCTGATGGTGCGGGTGACCGGCGAGGTCGCGACGGTGGATACCGGCGGGGTCCTGCGGGGCACGCCCGAGCGTCTGTCGCCGCTGGTCTTCCTGCGCGACACGCCCCTGACCCATGCCGATGCCGCGCTGCGGGCCTTGGCCGTCGAGGTGGGCGATCAGGGCGACCCCCTGACCCGTCTGCACCGGCTGATGGCCACGATCCACGGCACCGTCGCCTTCATGGTCGGTTCGACCACCGCCGACCACACCGCCGCCGACGCCTATGCCCAGAAGCAGGGCGTCTGTCAGGACCACGCCCAGATCTTCATCTCGGCCGCGCGGCGGATGGGCATTCCGGCGCGCTATGTCTCCGGCCACCTGCACCGCTCGGACGGGGTCGAGAACCAGGACGCCGCCCACGCCTGGGCCGAAGCCTGGGTGGAGGGCCTGGGCTGGGTCGGCTTCGACGCCGCCAACGGCATCAGCCCGACCGAACACTATGTCCGCGTCGCCTGCGGGCTGGACGCGCTCGGGGCCTCGCCGATCCGGGGCACCAGCTATGGCGGCGGGCGCGAGACGATGACGGTGGCGCTGCGTGTGCGCCAGATGCAACAGACCCAGCAGCAACAGCAAAGCCAGAGCTGGTCATGATCCGTTCAGGGGTCGTCCTGTTAATCGAATCTGTTACCGTTCCCGTTCCTGAGGGGTGGCGGTCCGGTTCGGGCCGGGTCTTCTGACATGACTTACTGCGTCGGCATGATGGTGGATGAGGGGTTGGCGATGATCGCCGACACCCGCACGAACGCCGGCGTCGACAACATCTCCTCCTACAAGAAGCTGCATGTGACCGAGGTCACGGGCGAGCGGGTCATCGCCATTGCCACGGCCGGAAACCTGTCGGTGACCCAGACGGCCCTGGCCATGGTCGCCGAGGGCGTGCGGATGCCGGGCTCGGACACGCCCGAGACCCTGGAGACCGCGCCCACCCTGTTTCGCGCCGCCCAACTGGTCGGCTACTGCCTGAACCAGGTGCGGCAGGACCTGCAGCCGACGGTCGAGGCCGACGCGCTGAAGATCACCGCCTCCATGCTGCTGGGCGGCCAGGTCAAGGGCGGCAAGATGGGGCTGTACCTGATCTATGCCCAGGGCAACTTCATCGAGTGCGGCACCGACACGCCCTATCTGCAGATCGGCGAGCTGAAGTACGGCAAGCCCATTCTGGACCGGGCGCTGCGCCCCGACACGCCGATGTCGGAGGCGGTCAAGCTGGGGCTGATCAGCTTCGATTCCACCATCCGCTCGAACATCGCGGTCGGGCCGCCGTTCGACATGATCGTCATTCCCCGCAACAGCCTGCACGGCGATCAGCGCCGGATTGAAACCGACGATCCCTATTTCAAGGACCTGGGCCGACGCTGGTCCGAGGCCCTGGCCAACGCCCATCGCGCCATGCCCGACCCGCCCTGGATGGCGGAGGTGCCCCCGTTCCGGCCGTCGATGACGGTGGTGGGGTAAGGACCGACCTTCTCCCGCCCCCCGGGGGAGGGTCGTCGATGCGAAGCATCGGCGGGGTGGGAAGGACCGGCGATCCGGCCTCCGATCTTTGCTGCCCTGCCTTGCCGCCCCCACCCGGTCTCCGCTGCGCTACGACCACCCTCCCCCTGCGGGGAGGGAGAGAGACTGCGAATGATATTGAGACCAATTCTCAATTAGCCTTGCCATGCCGTGCCGGTCTGATATTGCGAGCCAGTCGCAATTCAAACACCGGATCGCCCAAGTGTCCCAGTCTCAAGCTTCTGTCCTTCGCGCCCTTCTGTCCGCCTCGACCGCCGCAGGGATGCTGTGCGCGACGCCGGTGCTGGCCGCGGATCCCGACACGGGCCTCGACCCCAACGATCCGGCCGCCCAGACCACCCTGTCGACCGTCGACGTCAACGGCCGACGCCACCGGCCCGAGCCGCGCTCGCCCGAGTTCGTGGCCGACCTGGTCGACACCCCCCGCGCCGTGACCGTGATCCCCCAGCGGGTGATCGAACAGACCGGTGCCACCTCGCTTCAGGACCTGCTGCGGACTTCGCCCGGCATCACCTTCGGGGCGGGGGAGGGCGGCCAGCCCCTGGCTGACCGGCCTTTCATCCGGGGACAGGCCTCGGGCAACAACGTCTTCCTCGACGGCATCCGCGACACCGGCGGGCAACAGCGCGAGGTCTTCGCCCTGGAACAGGTCGAGGTCATCAAGGGCCCGGACTCGGTCTATTCCGGGCGCGGGTCCGGCGGGGGCTCGATCAACCTGTCCTCCAAGACGCCCCGGCTGGAGCCCTTCACCACCGTCTCTCTGGGCGCGGGCACCGACGCCTATCTGCGCGGCACGGTCGACTGGAACGCGCCCCTCGGGGACACGGCCGCCCTGCGGATCAATCTGATGGGCAACCGGGGCGACGTGGCCGGTCGCGAGGCCGTCGACTACGACAAATGGGGCGCACTGATCTCGCTGGCGGCGGGGCTGGGCACCGACACCCACGCCACGGCCAGCTACTACCACCTGACATCCGACCAGATGCCCGATTACGGCATCCCGCTGTTCACCAAGATCGGGGTCCGGACCACGGAGTCGGGCGTGCTGGATGTGCCGCGCGACGCTTTCTATGGCCTGACCGCGCGGGACTATCTGACCAACACGGTCGATGCCTTCACCTTCGACATCACCCACCGCTTCTCAGACGCCGCGATCCTGAAGTCCGTCAGCCGGTTCTCGGAGACGCTGAACGACTACATCGTCACCAACCCCGGCGACGGCGGCTATGTCGGCCGCGCGGCGGACGGGACCTACTGGATGAAGCGGGGCACCAAGACGCGGTGGAACCCGGTCACGACCTGGGCCAACGTCACCGACCTGTCGGGCGTGTTCGCCACCGGCGGCCTGCGCCACAGCTATGACGTCGCGCTGGAACTGACCCGCGAGGTCAATCGCAACGCCAGCTATTCCACCTACACCACCGGTGGCGCGGCCTGCCCGACCGGACTGACCACGGTGTCAGGGAGCTATCCCACGGCGGCAGGGGCCCTGGGGGCCGGTGACTGCACCCGCGTCTATGCGCCCACGCCTGACGATGCCTGGACCGGCGTCATCAATCGGGGGCCGACCAGCCGGTCGACGACCGAGACGATCGGCGTCTCCGCCTTCGACAGCATCAGCCTGACCGACCGGCTGATCCTCAATCTGGGCGTCCGCTGGGACCAGTATGCGGTGGACGGCACCACGGTGAACGCGACCCAGGCGGCGGGCGTCTGGACGATCAATCCGCAGGTTCCCGCAGCGGGCAGCACGCTCGCGCCCGGGATCGTCGAGGTGCCCCGGCGCGAATGGACGTTCACCAACTATCAGGCCGGCCTCGTGTTCAAGCCGACCCGCAACACCAGCGTCTATGCCTCTTACGCCACCGCCTCGACGCCGCCGACGATCTCGGCCGGGGACCAGAACACGGCGGGCGGCACCGGCACCGGCAACCTGGCCAATGTCGTGCTCGATCCGGAAGAAACGACCAACTACGAGATCGGGGCCAAGGCGACCTTCTTCCGCGAGCAGCTGATCCTGTCGGCCGCCGCCTTCCGGCTGGAGCGCCAGAACGCCGCCATCCTGATCGAACCGAACGTCTTCGCCCAGGTTGGCGAGGCGCGGGTCCAGGGCATCGAGCTGGGCGCGTCCGGCAACGTCACCGACAAGTGGCAGGTGTTCGGCGGCTATACCTGGATGGAGTCCGAACTGGTGCGCGGGGCCTATACCGGCGTGAACCAGGGCGACCCCCTGGCCAATACGCCGGAGCATTCGTTCAGCCTGTTCACGACCTATCAGGTGATCCCGGCGCTGAGCGTGGGCGGCGGCGTCTACTATGTCTCGACGTCGTTCGGCGGGAACCAGGGCGGCGCGGGGGGCGGGACCAACCGGATCTATGCGCCGGAATACACCCGGGTGGACCTGTTCGCGTCCTACGACATCAATCCGCGGACGTCGCTGCAGCTGAACGTTCAGAATGCGGGCGACGAGGCCTACATCATCCGCACCAACGGTGTGCATCATGCCGATGTCGCCCCGGCTCGGTCGGCCACCCTGGCGCTGAATCTGAGGTTCTGATTTGCTGCTCCACATCCCCGAGGTCTTTTCGAAGGACGAGGTCGCCCGCCTGCGGGCGATCCTGGACGCCGGTCCCTGGGCCGACGGCAATGCGACCTCGGGGCATCAGTCGGCACGGGCCAAGGACAACACCCAGCTGCCGCAGGACAGCGAGGCCGCGCGGGAGGTCGGGGCGATCGTCGAACAGGCCCTGGCCGCGAACGCGATGTTCGTCTCCGCCGCCCTGCCGCACACGGTCTTTCCCCCGCTGTTCAACCGCTACGAGGGCGGTCAGGCGTTCGCGGCCCATGTCGACAATGCCATTCGCGTGCACCCCTCTGGCCTGCGCATCCGCTCGGATCTGTCGGCGACGCTGTTCCTGTCGGAGCCCGGGGATTACGACGGCGGCGAGCTGGTCATCGAGGACCTCTATGGCCCGCAGAGCGTCAAGCTGCCGGCCGGGGACATGGTGCTGTACCCGTCCAGGAGCCTGCACCGGGTCACGCCGGTGACGCGGGGCGCAAGAGTGTCGAGCTTCTTCTGGATCCAGAGCCTCGTGAAGGACGACGCGGCGCGCGAGACCCTGTTCCAGCTGGACGTGGCGACGCAGCGCGTGGCGGTGGGCGGCGGACCTTCCGATCAGGCCGTGCTGGAACTGACCGGCGTCTATCACAACCTGCTGCGGCGGTGGACCGAAGTCTAGCGGGCCGCAGGACTGTTGCCACCCGGCAGGTTCATCACAGCGGCCACAGCGAAGTCACGGCGGGCACGACGAAACCGTGCGCGAGCCATCGGCGCTCTCGTCGTGTTCGCTGTGGCTCGCCGTGCTCGCTGTGATGAACCGTCTTGCCTGCGCGACGTCGCGCGGGCGACGCGGTTACCAGCTCAACGTCAGCCCGGCCCGCAGGGTGCGCGGCGGGCCAAAGCCCTCGATGCCGTCGCCGGTTTCGGACACCTCGACGTCCTGGTCGAACAGGTTGTCGGCGGCGGCGTAGACGACCACCCCGTCGCGCACCCGGTATTCGGCCCGGGCATCGGCGGTGATCGCCGCGTCCAGCGTCCGGCTGTTGAGATCGTCCTCGAACCGGGCGCTTTCATAGCGAACCCGCCCGATCAGGCTCAGCCGGTCGGTCGCGCGCCAGTCGGCTCCGGCCGTGGCGCTCCATTCCGGGGCCTGGGCCGGGCGCAGGCCGGTCAGCTGGGCCGCCGCGCTGCCGCCGTCGACCTCGGCGTCGGTCCAGGACAGGGCCCCGTCCAGAGAGACCCGCTCGCCCAGTCGGTGCTCGGCGGTCAGCTCCAGACCCGTGGCATCGATCGTGCCCGCGTTCTGGCGCTGGCGCAGCACGCCGCCGGCCGGGACGAACCCCGCGCGGGGGAAGGTCCCGGGGCCGGTGCCGATGGTGACGTTGACGATGGCGTCCTCGATCCGGTTCCAGAAGACCGTGCCGGTGAGCGTGGTCGCCGGACCCTGCCAGGACAGGCCGGTCTCGAGGCCCTGCAGCGTCTCGGGCACGAGGCCGGCATTGGCTTCGGTCAGGTCGTTGCCGACGCGGAACGGCCGGTGCAGTTCGTTCAGGGTCGCGGGCCGGAAGCCGGAATAGGCGGCGGCGCGGGCGGCGAGGCCCGAGGCCAGCTCGCGGCGGACCGCAAGGCGCGCGCTGACGACCTCGCCCGAGCGATCGGGATCGGTCTCGTCCAGGGTGGCCAGACCGGTGGCGCGGTCCCGCTCGAGACGGCGACCGTCCGAATTGCTCCAGCCGTCGACCCTCAGCCCCCCGGCGACCAACCACGGTCCGGCGGTCCACGACCCCTCGCCATAGGCCCCGATCACCGACGTCCTGCCGCCCGCGACGCGGTCGCGCGTGAAGGCTCCGGCCATGTAGCGGAACAGTTCCCGGGTCTCGCCCTCGGTGAAGCGGGCGTCGGCCCCCAGCTCCCACTCCAGCGATCCGCCGCCCAGGGGCACGGCCGTGCGACGGACCGCGAGATTGGCTCCCCAGCCCTCGGCCGGGGTCGCGAACTGGTTGTTGGCCGGCGTGGTGCCCGAGCGGTCGGCGGCCACGGCGGCCGAGGTGTTGGCGAAGTCGCTCTCGCGCCGCCAGACCTGGGCGCGCCAGCCCAGGCGGTCGGCGGACGGGGTGCGCGACAGGGTGGCGGCATAGCTCTGGCCCGTCGCCGAAGAACGCGCGCCCAGCAGGCCCGCCCCGCGATCCTCCTCATAGGCCGAGGCGCGCAGCGACAGGGCGGTGGCGTCGGTCAGGGCGACATCGGCCCGGATGGCGCCGGACAGGGTGGCGAGGTCCAGCGGCACGTCGGCCGCTCCGGCCCGGGGTCCCCGGACCGGCACATAGCCGTCCGACAGCTCGCGCTGCACCGTCCCGGTCAGGGCCAGCCGCCCCGTGCTCAGCGTGGTGGCCGCCGCCAGCCTCTGGCCGCCGTATTCGCCGCCGGACAGGTCCAGCACCCCGCCGGTCGTCTCGCGCTCGCGCAGGGCGATGACCCCGGTCAGGGCCCCGGCGCCGTAGGGACCCGCTCCCGCACCGCGCACGATGTCGAGGCCGGACAGGCTTTCGGTCGGCACCTGCGACCAGAGCACCCAGCCCCCGAACGGATCGTTCAGCGGCACGCCGTCCAGCGTCACCAGCGTCCGCCCGGCCCCCGACGGGGCGATAGCGCGCAGCGAGATTCCCTGCGTCGTCGGATTGGCGGCGAGGCTGGAGGTGCGACGGAACAGGCTGACGGCCGGCACGGTGGCCAGGGCCTCGTCCAGGCGTGTGGCGCGCTCCAGCCGGTCCGGATCCAGCCGGATGACCGAAAACGCGGCCTCCCCGGCGGCGGGGGGGAGGCGCGCGGCGGTAACGACCACGTCGGCGAGGGGGGCGGGGGCGTCCTGAAGCATCCGGCCTAAGCGCGCAGCCTGTCCAGAAGCTCCGCCGCAAACTGCGACAGGGTGTCGTCCCTCGCGCCCATGACGATGATCCGGTCGCCGGGGCGGGCCAGGTCGATCAGCCGGTCGCCGCAGGCCGCGCGGTCGGACAGCGCCTCGGCCGTCCGCCCGGCCGCGCGGACGCCCGCGGCGATGTCCTCCGACCCGACGCTGCGGTCGGTCGTGCCGCCGTAGTAGACGGGCTCGGGCATCAGCAGCACGTCGTCGGGCCGCAGGAGGCCGGCGAAGGTATCGATGAACTCGGCCTTCATCAGCTTCAGCGGTCCGAAACCGTGCGGCTGGAACAGGATCAGCAGCCGCCCGTCGAAGGCGTGCAGGGTCTTGACCGTGGCGGCGATCTTGTCGGGGTTGTGGGCGAAGTCGTCGATGACGGTGACGCCGTTCGCCGCGCCGACGACCTCCATCCGGCGCCGGATCCCGGCGAAGGTTTCCAGCGATGCGACCGCCTGGTCCAGCGGCACGCCCAGGGCCCGGACGGCCCCCAGCGCGGCCAGGGCGTTGGCGACATTGTGCGCGCCGGGCACGTTCAGGGTGGCCGCGATCCGCGCGCCGCCGGCCCGTTCGGTCAGGGCGAAGGTCATGCCGGTCGGCAGGGGGACCAGGTCGTGGGCCGACAGGTCCGCCGCGTCGTTGCCGAGCGCGAAGGTCAGGACCGCCTCGCCCCGGCCGTCGTCGACCAAGCCTTGCGCCAGCGCCGCCGTCTCGGGGTTGTCGAGGTTCAGCACCGCCGTTTGCGCCCGGCCGGTGAAGCCGCCGAACAGGTCGCGCAGCTCCTCCATCGACTTGTGGTCCAGCGAGATGTTGGACACCACGGCCACGCTCGGATCGTAGCGGGCGATGGAGCCGTCGGACTCGTCCACCTCGGCCACGAACAGGTCGGGGGAGCCGACGAGGGCGCTGGCGAACGGATGGTCGGCGTCGGCGAAGTTGCGCATCACCGCGCCGTTCATGACGGTGGGGTCGCGGCCGGCCTGCTGAAGGATCCAGGCGATCATGCCGGTGATGGTGGACTTGCCGCTGGTGCCCGCGACCCCGACCGAGGTCGGCGCGGCGTTGAAGATGCAGCTCAGCAGTTCGGGCCGGGTGACGATGGTCGCGCCCAGCCGTTTCGCCGCCCCGATGTCGGGCACCGTGTCCTCGACCGCACCGGTGGCGACGACGGTCATGTCCGCCCGGATCCCCGATCCGTCCTGCGGATGCAGGGTGACGCCGTGGGCGCGCAACCAGTCGAACTTCTCGGGCGTCCGCCCCTGGTCCAGCGCCCGGTCCGACCCCTCGATCGCGGTCCCCTGCGCCTGGACGATCATCGCCAGGGGCAGCATGCCGGAGCCACCGATGCCGCAGAAGAAATAGGATGGTTCGCTCATTGTCCGGTGACTAAAGTGGAGACGAGCGGGAGGCTACAGCAGAATGAAGATCGGTATCGTCGCGGTCTCCTCGCGCTTCGCCCGCGACCGGGCCCTGGCCATCGAGGCCTGGATGGAGGCGCACTTTCCGAAGCGGGAGGTGGCGGTCGTCATCCATCCCTCGTCGCTGAAGAAGTCCGGCCATTTCAGCGGGGATGACGAAACCCGGGCCGCCGCCTTCGTCGAGTACGCCAATGACCCGAAGATCGACGCCGTCTGGTTCGCGCGGGGCGGCTACGGCTCGTGCCGGATCGCCGAGGCGGTGCTGCCGCAGCTGACCGAGGTGGCGCGGAACAAGCGGTATCTGGGCTATTCCGACGTCGGGTCGCTGCTGGCCACGCTGTACAAGGCCGGCTTCCCGCATCTGGCGCACGGGCCGATGGCGTCGGACGCGGTGCGCTACGACGAGACGGCCATGCGCGCCCTGAACTGGCTGCGGAAGGGCTCCTCGTCGTCGTGGGAGCCGTCGCTGCACGACGATCCACGTCCGGCCGTGGCCTTCAACCTGACGGTGCTGGACCAGTTGCTGGGCACGCCGCTGGAGCCGGACCTGAGCGACCATGTCCTGATGCTCGAGGACGTGTCGGAGGCCGCCTACAGCATCGACCGGATGATGTTCCACCTGACCTCGACCCCCTCGATCCGGCGCGTGGCGGGCATCCGCGCCGGGCGGTTCACCGACGTGACGCCGAACGTGCCGGACTTCGGCATGACGGGCGAGCAGATCGTCGAATACTGGTGCGAACGATCCGGCATCCCCTACCTGGGGACCGCCGACATCGCCCATGACGGGGACAACAAGGTCGTGCCGTTCGGGGCGAGATAATCCTCCCCCGTCGGGGGAGGGGGACCGCAGCGCCCTTGCGCTGGGGTGGAGGGGGCAGGCCACGAATGATGGCGTGTGGGTGGGCCCCCTCCGTCACGTCGCGAAGCCGCGCCGCGCCTTGAGGATCGGCTCGTATACGAGCCGACCGCAAGCCCCCCATGGGGGAGGATTAGTGCCGTTCGGGCCACGCCGTTAACCCAGTCGCTCTCGCGTGCGGCGAACCCGGTCGACAGCGAACGCCGGTCCGGGTCAGATGCCCGTCGATGGGGCGTAACGGTCTGACAACCCTGCCGGCATGGACACGGGCGGCCATGGTCGGCGTGTTGGGTGTCGCCGTTCTCGCAAGCGCGACGGCCGTGTCGGGGGACGCGGTCGAGGCGGCGGAGAGCCGCAGCTTCATCACTTCCGACGGGGCCCGTCTTCACTATCTGGAGGCGGGCCCTGCGGAAGCCCGGACCGTTCTGTTCGTGCCCGGGTGGACCATGCCGGGCTGGATCTTTCAGGCCCAGATCGACGCCCTATCGGACCGGTTTCACGTCCTTGCGCTGGATCCGCGCGGCCAGGGCGAGAGCGAGGTCACCCGCTTCGGCTATACCCATGAACGCCGCGGACGCGACATCGGCGAGCTGATCGACCACGCCGCGACCGGGCGGATCGTTCTGGTCGGCTGGTCGCTGGGCGTGCTGGATACGCTGGCCTGGGTCGCGGGCGCGGGCGACGACCGTCTCGCCGGCCTCGTGCTGATCGACAATTCCATCGGCGAGGAACCCGCGCCGCGCGCCGCCGGGGGAGACCGCCCCGCCGGGCCGGCGGTCCTGACGGAGACCGAGCGCCACGATCGCCGGGCCGCCTTCGTCGCCTCGATGTTCGCCCGTGATCCCGGGGACGACTATCGCGCCCGGCTGACCGATCAGGCCCTGAGGATGGCGCCCGAGGACGAGCGTCGCCTGCTGGCCTATGACGTGCCGCGCGAATACTGGCGGGCGGCCGTCCATTCGACCGACCGGCCGGTGCTGTACGTCGTGCGACCCCGCTGGCGCGAGCAGGGTGAAAACCTCGTCCGCAGCCATGCCGATGCGCGCATGGACGTGTTCGAGGACGCGGGTCATGCCCTGTTCGTGGACGAGGCGGAGCGGTTCAACCGCCTGCTGACCGACTTCCTCGACGGCCCGGTCGCGGCGCGCGAGACGGTCCATTGACCGCGCCCGCCGAACGCACCCGCGCGGCCCTGATCCCGCTGTTCCTGATCGCCCTCGGTGTGGTCGGGATCGAGAATGCCCTGACCCGCTACTTCGCCGTCGCGAAATGGTCCGAGTACGGATACTGGATCATCTCCATCGTCCTGGCCGGGTTCGCCCTGTCTGGCGTCGTCGTGGCCCTGCTGCGCGACACCGTCCAGCGCCACGGCGTGCTGCTGCGGGCGATCCTGCCGGGGGCCATGACCCTGGCGGCCGCGCTCGGCTATCAGTGGGTGACGCAGAACCCCTTCAATCCGCTGCAGCTGCAGAACCCGACGACCTGGCCCGATCAGGTGCGCAACATCGGGATGTACTACGCCGCCCTGCTGCCCTTCTTCTTCCTGGCGGGTCTCTACATCAGCCTGATCTTCGTCCTGAACCCGCGCGAGATCGGCCGGGTCTATGGCTACGACCTGATCGGCGCCGGGGTCGGGTCGGCGGTGGCGCTGGGGCTGATGTTCGTGGTGCATCCCTTCCTGCTGGCCCCGGTGCTTCTGATCCCGCTGGCGATGTCGGTCCTGTTCCAGCCCGGCCGCCTGAGTTGGCTGGGCGGGGGTCTGGCGGGCGCGGCGCTGGTGGCGGGCGAGGCGATCCTGTTCCTCGGCGCCCCGCCGGCCTTCTCGGAGTTCAAGGCCATCTATGCGCCGCTGAACACACCCGGCGCGGTGGTCGTCGCCGAGATCCGCCAGCCGCGCGGCCACTATCTGCTGCTCGACGACTTCACCGAGCGGGTGGACGCCGACGTGTCCAACAACGCCGGCATGATGGGCGTTGCGGGGCCGCCCAAGACCTATGGCCTGTACCGCGACGGCAACCGCATCGCCTCCCTGCCGATGGCGGGCCCCCTCGACGCCGCCTATGCGCCCAGCGCCCTGTCGGCCGCACCCTATGTGATCCGTCCGGGCGCGGACGTCCTGCTGGTCGGCCTCTCCGGCGGCTATCGCGTGGCCGAGGCCCTGACGCTGGGCGCGGCCCGTGTCGACGGGGTCGAGAGCGAACCCGTGCTGCGCGACGCCCTGGTGCGCGGGCTGGGCCCGTCACCCGCCCTGGCGCGCGACCCGCGCGTGCGCCTGCTGGAGGGCGGGCCGATCAATGCGGCCTGGCGCGCAGGGCGGGGCAGCTATGACATCGTCGACGTCTCGGCCGACTTCGTCGACGCCGCCCCGGCCAACGTCACCGGCGTCACGGTGGAGGCGATGGAGGCCTATCTGGCGGCGCTGAAGCCGGGCGGGGCGGTGTCGATCTCGGTCTCCATCCGCGACTTCCCGGTCTATGCCCTGCGGGTGCTTGCGACCGCGCGTGAGGCCTTGCGGGGGCAGGGCGTCGCCGATCCGTCCGCCCATGTCATGGTCTATCGCTCGGCCTGGAACGCGCGGATCCTGATCAGCCCGACGCCGTGGTCGGCGGCCGACATCGCCGCGCTCCAGGCCTTCTGTGCCGCCCGGTCGTTCGACGTGTCCTGGCATCCCGGTCTGGACGTCACCGCCGCCCGCGCGCGCCTGTTCAACGACCTGCCCAGCGTCTCGTTCGAGAGCGGGGAGATGACGTCGAACGGTCCCGACGACGCCATCGCCAACGAGGTAGCGGCGGTGCTGGCCGGCCGCGCCTCGCCGTCGTCGGAGGCCTTCCACATCCGCCCGGCGACGCTGGACCGCCCGGCCTTCTATTCGTCGCTGATGCTGGAGCACCCCGGCACGCTGATCCGCCGGCTGGAGGTCCTGCCCCAGGCCGAGATCGGCGCGCTGGTGAACCTGGCCGTTCTGGCCCAGGCCATCGTGATCGCCCTGCTGGTCCTGGCCACGCCGGCCCTGTTCCGTCGCCGCGCGGGCGGGGTGAAGGAGCCCCGGCGCCTGTGGCCCGCGCTCTATTTCCCCGCGCTGGGTCTCGGCTTCCTGTTCATCGAGATCCTGCTGATCGACCGGGCGGCCTTCTACCTGAACGACTATTCGTCGGCCTTCGCCATCGTCCTGACCTCGATGCTGATCTTCTCCGGCCTCGGCAGCATGATCGCCGGCCGATGCGCGCGGATGCCCAAGGCGGCCTCGGCCATCGCCCTGATCGTCGTCCTGGCCTGGATCGGCGCCATGCTGATGGGGGCCGAAGACTTCATGATGCGGACGCTGGATCAGTCCTGGGCCGTCAGGGCCGGACTGGTGGCGCTGGCTGCCGCGCCCGTGTCGCTGGCGCTGGGCCTGCCGTTCCCGCTGGGCCTGATCCAGGTCGGCGACGGCCGGGCCCTGCCGTGGGCCTGGGGGCTGAACGGGGCCTTCTCGGTCGTCGCCACGCCGCTGGCCAATCTGATGAGCCGCGACATCGGCTTTTCGTCCCTGCTGATCGTGGCGGCCGGCCTCTATGCCCTGGCCTTCCTCGTCCTGCCGGTCGCCGCGACCCGGGCGCGCACCGTGCCCCTGTTCGAGCCGGCCTTGCCGCAGGACCCGTTCGCCGGCCTGCCCGAGCCCGCACCCGCCCGCCTCGACCCCTTTCCGGACACAGACCGTCCGCCTCCCGTCAGCCAGAGCCAGACGAGCCCCGCATGACCCAGCTGAACCGCCGCACCCTGCTGACCGCCGCAGCGGGCACCGCCCTGACCACGCTGGCCGCCTGCGACGAGGCCACGATGACGTCCATCCAGGCGCGCCTGAATCCGACGCAGGCGGCCGGGGGATCGGGCGTCGCCGCCAATGCCCCGACCCAGGCCGCCGCCGCCGAGGCCTCAGCCGTGTCGCAGACGGTCCGGATGCCGGGCGAGCCCTGGACCTTCGCCCGCTTCAATGCGGCGATGGAGGCTTCCAGGCGCCCCCACACCCTGACCGAGGCCCAGTTCACCGAGATCCAGGCGCGCAAACCCGCCGCCATCGAGCGCATCAGGACCTACCTCGACGGGCGGTTCGGCGCGGCCGATCCGAACGTGGTCCAGGCCTTCGAAAGCGTGCCGCGCGACTATTTCCACTACGCCTATGCCGCCGGGGCCTCGACCGCTTACCAGGCCTATGAGGCCAACCCCAAGCCCTGGGCCATCGGCCACGGGAGTGTCCTCTCAGACTATCTGGGCCAGGCCTATATGACCCAGCTGGCGGCCCCCAAGCCGACCGATGTGACGCTGGAGATCGGGACCGGATCGGGCTTCCAGTCGTCCCTGCTCAGCCGCATCGTCCGCGACGCCTATACGATCGAGATCATCGAGCCGATCGGCCGGGCGGTGGACCAGATCTTCGCGCCGCTCGGCTACGACAACGTCCACGGCAAGGTCGGCGACGGCTATTTCGGCTGGCCCGAGGTGACCGAGGGCTTCGACACCATCATGCTGACCTGCGTCGCCCAGTACGCCCCGCCCGAGCTGTTCCGCCAGCTCAAGCCGGGCGGCAAGCTGATCATCCCGATCGGCCAGCCGTTCCGCCGCGGGCAGGTGCTGTATGTCTACACCAAGGACGCCGATGGCCGGGTCCGCAGCCGCCGCGACGTCGGCGTGTTCTTCATCCCGATGACGGGCGCGATGCAGACCCAGGCCAGACCGGCCTAGCGGATGGCTGAAGCACGCGGGGCCAATGGCACCCTGACCGCCGGCGCGAGCGCTATTGAATCCATTTCCCCGGTGACGCGTTCAGCCTGTTCGGACCGCCGCTCAGGAAGCCCCGATGACCCAAGCCGCCCGTTACGTCGCCCATACCGAGTCCGGTCACTGCCATATTCTGGAAGCCCGCAGCTTCGAGGACGCGGCCCTGACCTTCGCCGAGGCCCACGCCCCCTGGGCCGAAGACGATGCTCTGCGCGTCATCGTCCAGGCCGAGGACGGCGGACCCGAGCATTGCTTCGTCATCCACCTCGACACCGAGGCGGTCGAAGCCTGCGGCTAGGCTGTAGGGGGTTTGGGCTGGAAGGTTTATCGCGGCCAGCACGGTGCATCCAGCGAACCACCGCCTCAGGCCGCCTCCGCCTTCGCTACCACCAGAGCATCGAGCGCCTGGACCAGGTCGGCGATCAGGTCGTCCTCGTGCTCCAGTCCGACCGACAGCCGCAGCAGGCCGTCGGTGATGCCGGCGACGACGCGGGCCTCGGGCGTCATGGCGGCATGGGTCATGGTCGCCGGGTGGGCGATCAGGCTTTCGACCCCGCCCAGCGACTCCGCCAGTGTGAAGGTGTCGAGCGTCTCGACCAGCCGGCGCACCGCGTCGACGCCTCCGGCCAGCTCGAAGCTCAGCATGGCCCCCGGCCCCTGCTGCTGGCGCGCGGCCAGGGCGTGATTGGGGTGGGACGTCAGCCCCGGATAGTGGACCGCCGAGACGGCCGGGTGGGCCTCCAGCAGGGCGGCGACCTTGCCCGCCGTGGTCTGTTGCCGCTCGATCCGGGCGAACAGGGTGCGCACCCCGCGCAGGGTCAGATAGGCGTCGAACGGCGAGCCGGTGACGCCCAGACAGTTGGCCCACCAGGCCAGCTCGGCGTGATCCGCCGGATCGGCCGCGATCACCGCCCCGCCCACGACATCGGAATGGCCGTTGATGTATTTGGTGGTCGAGTGAACGACGATGTCGGCCCCCAGCTCGATCGGCCGCTGCAGGGCCGGGGACAGGAAGGTGTTGTCGGCCACCACCTTGGCCCCGACGCGGTGGGCGCGGGTGCAGATGTCGGCGATGTCGACGACGCGCAGCAGGGGGTTGGACGGGGTCTCGACTAGCAGCAGTTTCGGGTTCAGGGCCAGGGCCGCGTCCAGCGCGACCGGATCGCCCTGATCGACCCACAGCACCTCGAAATGCCCCTTTTTCGCGCGGGCGCACAGCAGCCGGTGGGTGCCGCCGTAGCAATCGTGCGGGGCGATCAGCAGGTCGCCGGGCTCCAGCAGGGTCAGGGGCAGGTCGACCGCCGCCATGCCCGTCGCCGTGACCACGCACCCCGCCCCGCCTTCCAGCTCGGCCAGGGTCTCGGCCAGGACGTCGCGCGTGGGATTGCCCGAGCGGCTGTAGTCGTATTTCCGCTTCTGCTCGAAGCCGGCGAACGAATAGTTCGACGACAGATACAGCGGCGGCATCACCGAGCCGTGGGCCGTGTCGGTATCGACGCCCGAGCGGGCGCAGGTGGTGCGGACGTCGTGGGGGCGTTTGCCGGTCGAGTGGCTCATTGGTCGATATCCTTCAGGGCGGCGCGGAGGATGGCGGCGACCGCCTCGTCCTCCTTCAGAAAGGCGTCGTGGCCGTACAGGGACGGGGCCTCGACCAGACGGAACAGGGAGGGCAGGCGGGCGGCCAGCTCGCGGATGTCGTCGATCGGCACCAGCCGGTCGGACGCGAACCCGACCAGGGTAACGGGGGTGCGGATGGCCTCGGGAGTCACCGCGTGGCGGTCGATCGAGTCCGACAGCGACAGCCAGCGCGCCGGGGTGGTGTGGGTGCGGTAGGCCTTGCCCCGCGCGGTC
This sequence comes from Brevundimonas subvibrioides ATCC 15264, assembly GCF_000144605.1. Lineage (NCBI taxonomy): Bacteria > Pseudomonadati > Pseudomonadota > Alphaproteobacteria > Caulobacterales > Caulobacteraceae > Brevundimonas > Brevundimonas subvibrioides. The sequence continues at coordinate 1,070,897 of NC_014375.1, forward strand.
AGGTATTCGCACACCGGATAGGCCTGGCCGGCCGCGGCCGGGGCGGTGCTCTCGAACCGGTCGGCGAACTCCTCGGCGGTGCGATAGGTGGTCATGGCCAGTTCGCGGGCCAGGGCGACGCCGTCCTCGGGCCGACCGGCGGCCTCGGCCAGCTGCAGGATCCGGCGCTGGATGCCGCGCCAGGCGGTCGCCTGCGGATGCGCCCGGTGGGCGGCGGAGACGACGACCAGCTGCCGGGCGCGGTCGGGGAACAGTTCGGCGAAGGCCAGCCCGATCATGCCGCCATAGGAACAGCCGACGAAGGCCGAAACGACCGGGTCGCCGATCTGGTCCAGGATCAGACCCAGCAGCCGCGCCTGGTCGTGGGTGGTGATGGTCACGGGCCTCGAACCCTCCGCCGCCTCGGGCGCATAGTCGAAGGCCAGGACCTGGAACCGGCTGAGGTCGATGGGGCCGCGGATCGACACCGCGCCCGACCACCAGCCCAGGCCGTTGGTCTCCGTCCGGTGCACGAACCGTCCCGCCGAGATGCCGCCGGCGACGACGATCAGCGGCGCGCCGACCCGGCCGTGCAGCCGGCCGGTGATCCGGCCCTGACCCAGCCGCTCGCCCGAAGCGAGGCGGAAGTCGGCGGGAATGGCGACCGCGATGTCGGCGGCCTCGTTGCCGCGACCGGCCAGATACGCGACCCGGCGACAGAGGGGTTCGGTGGGGGAGAGGGTCTGGGTGTCGAAAGCCATGGTGTCGTCTGCATCGTCCCGCCCAGCAAGGCTCCGGATGCGATGACAGATCGTGGAGACGTCGCCTCGTCGACGCTCCACTCATCTCTCGCGGAACCGCCGAAACGGGTCCTCGCAGGAGTTGGCACCGTTCGGCTGGAAACCGATGGTTGCCCCGACGTCAAAGGGCCTATCCCTCGGTCGGTCTTGATGAGTGACATTACGTTGCGACCGCGAAGGCCGCCGGTCAAGAGAAAAAATCTGCCTCGTTCATTTCCGTTATAGGGGTAGAGAGGTCAAATGCGCCGTCGTTTGACGTCTGACGCAAAAAAGATGCGCAAGACGGGTTGACGGCCGCCCTCCGTCCAGACACCCTCAGACCAACGAATTTCAACAAGGTTTCGCCCGTGTCCCGTCTCGGCCGCCTCGCCGTTTCGACCTCCACCGCCGCTCTCGGGGCGCGGTCGATGACGCTCGCGACTCTCATTTCGACCACCACCGGTATGACCATCACCGGCCCCTCGCGGGCGGGAACAGGTTAGCGCACGGGGATCGAAAGACCTTCAGCCAACCCAGACCCGCCCGGCCCCGGCCAGGCGGGTTTTCCTTTGCCCGATCACCCAGATTCAGAACCCGAACGGACCACCCCGATGCCCAACGCCCCCCACCTTGCCGTCGTCGAAAAACCGAAGCCAGACCCCGCGCCCGCCACCGAGGTCGTGGTGCTGAAGTTTGGCTCCTCCATCCTCCAGGACCGGTCCTGCGCCCCCGCCGTCGCCTCCGAGGTCTATGGCCACGTCCGGGCGGGCCGGAAGGTGATCGCGGTGGTCTCGGCGCTCGGCGGGCACACCGACCGGCTGCTGGCCGAGGCGCGCGAGCTGGGGCTGGATCACGAGAACGACCTGCTGCCCGCCTATGTGGCGCTGGGCGAGGAGAAGGCCGCGGCCCTGGTGGCCATCGCCTGCGACCGGATCGGGCTGGACGCCTCGGCCCTGTCGGTGCGCGAACTGGGCATCGTGGCCGAGGGACCGTCGGAGCACGCCCATCCCGTCTCGCTCCGCAGCGAGGCGTTGAGGAAGGCGCTGGCGGATCATCAGGTCGTGGTGGTGCCCGGCTTCGGCGCGGTGGGATCGAGCGGCAAGGTCGTGCTTCTGGGACGGGGCGGATCGGATCTGACGGCGGTCTTCCTGGCCGCCGAGCTGGGCCTGAAGCGCGTCCGGCTGGTGAAGGACGTGGACGGACTGTACGACCGCGACCCCGCCTCGGCCTCGGGCAAACCGCTGCGCTACCGCCGCGCCAGCTGGGACGACGCCCGCCGCCACGGCGGAGCCCTGGTCCAGCACGACGCCATCGATCTGGGTCAGGAGCGCCTGGTCGAGATCGAGGTCGCCGCCCTCGGGCGCGCCGACTGCACGGTGGTCGGCGACGCCTCGGCCCCCCCCGGGCCGTCCGTCCCCGACGCCCCGCTGAAGGTCGCCATCGCCGGCTGCGGCGTGGTCGGCGGCGGGCTGCTGGCGCGGCTGCAGAAGGACGCGCGCTTCCAGGTCGTGGGGGTGCTGGTCCGCGATCCGTCCAAGCCCCGCGACGTGGAGGCCCCCGCAGACCTGTTCACGTCGGATCGCGAGGCCCTGCTGGCGCTCAAGCCCGACATCCTGCTGGAGGCCCTGTCCGAGGGGGGGGCCGGCCACGACCTGATCCGGTGCGCCCTCGAACGCGGCATCGACGTGGCCAGCGCCAACAAACAGGCCATCAGCCGCGATCCCCAGGGTCTGGCCGACGCCGCCCGCGCCCATGGATCCCGTCTGGCCTATTCCGCCGCGGTCGGGGGTGGCGCGCCCATGATCGAGACCCTGCGCGCGGCCAAATCCGCCGGCCCGGTCAAGGGGTTCGAGGCGGTGCTGAACGGCACGGTCAACTTCATGCTGACCCGGCTGCAGGCCGGGGCCGATTTCGCCGACGCCCTGGCCGACGCCCGCGTCGCGGGCTTCGCCGAGGAGGACCCGTCGTCCGATCTGGAGGGCCGCGACTCGGCCGCCAAGGTCCGCCTGCTGGCCTTCGAGGCTTTCGGCCGGACGCCGGCCGAGGCCGACGTGCCCTGCGCCGTCCTGTCCGACGCCTTCCATCCGGCCGGGCCGGTGCGTCAGATCGGGGCGTGCTTCAAGGAAGGCGACGGGCTGAAGGCGTCGGTTTCACTTGACGTCGGGCTGGATGATCCGTTCTTCCAGGCCCTGGATGGGGAGCGCAACGGCTTGAAGGTCTATGGCGAGGACGGGCGGGTCTGGTCGTGCAAGGGGCGCGGCGCCGGCCGCTGGCCGACGACCGAAAGCGTGCTGGCCGACCTCGCCGACATCGTGCGGGCGCGGCATGCGTCGCTGGGGCATCACTAGCCCTTGGCCGTCTTCACTCCGGTTTCGGACGATCAGGCGCGGGCGTTTCTGAACGCGTACGAGCTGGGCACCTTCCGCTCGCTCCACCCGATCGCCGAGGGCGTGGAGAACACCAACTACCGGCTGGAGACCGAGGGGGCCGTCCACGTCCTGACTTTGTTCGAGGCGCGCACCGATGCGGCCTCCCTGCCGTTCTGCCTCGGCCTGACCGACCACCTGGCGGGCCGGGCGTTTCCGGCCCCCCGGCCGGTGCGAAACCGCGACGGCGACTGGGTCGGGACGCTGAACGGACGCCCGGCGGCGGTGATCGAATGGCTGTCGGGAGCGTGGCTGCGCGACCCGTCACCCACCGAGGTCGAGGCGGCCGGGGCCATGCTGGCGCGCCTGCATCTGCAGGCCGACGGGTTCGCGGTCGAACGCGCCAATCCCGTCGGTCCGGTCATCTGGCGCGCCCTCGCCGATCGCTGCCAGAGCGCGGCGACCGGCGAGGACCGGGCGATCCTGGACGGCGTCGAGGACACCCTGTCGCGCCTCGGTGATCCGTGGACGGACGATCTGCCGCGCGGACCCATCCATGCCGACTATTTCCCCGACAATGTGCTGTTTGAGGACGGTGCCGTCTCGGGCGTCATCGACTTCTATTTCGGCTGCACCGACCTGTTGGTCTACGACCTCGCCATCGCCCTCAGCGCCTGGGGTTTCGACGGCGCGGGCACGCCGATACCGGGCGCGGTCGAGGCCTTCCGGCGCGGTTACGAGGCCGTCCGTCCCCTGACGCCGCCTGAGGCGGCCGCCCTGCCGCGCCTGGGCGAAGCCGCCGCCATCCGCTTCACCCTGACCCGCCTGCACGACCGCATCTTCCACGACCCCACCAAGCTGGTGACACCGAAGGATCCGGGGGCCTTCTTCAGGCGGGCGGCGTGGTGGCGGGAGACGGCGTAACAACCGCGTCTCCTCCCCGTTCGCGCTTGCGAATGGGGAGGGGGACCGCCCGCCGCTTGGCGGGGGGTGGAGGGGCTCTTAAAGCCGCACCCGCTCCTCGGCATTCGTCCTGACCCAGCCCAGCACGCCCTCCAGATCGGTGCGCACCCGCTCGGCGGCGATGCGCAGCACCGCGATGCCTTGCTTGGCTAGCCATGCCGTCCGGGCCTCATCCTTCTCGAACTGCTCCGGATCGGCATGATGTTGGCCATCCACCTCGACCGCCACCCGAGCCTCAGGACAATAGAAGTCGAGGACGTACGGCCCCACCGGGGGCTGGCGGCGAAACTTCAGGCCTCCCAGCGCCCGCCGCCGCAAGTACATCCACAGCCGCGCCTCCGGCGGCGTCAGCGTCCGACGAAGCATTCGCGCCCGGCTCACGGCGCCCTGCGTCGTGAAGAGCCCCTCCGTCTCTCCGCTTCGCTCCGAGCCACCTCCCCACCGCTGGGCGTCGGGGAGGAGACAGGTTAATATCGGGCCTTTCGAAATGTCGGCCAAGCCCAAAGCCGATCCCGGCCGCATCCGAAGCAGGTCCGGCTAGGAAGTTCGAACCTCGGTTTGCCGCGACCCCAACTCGCCATCCTTGAAGCAAACTCTTCGTTCTCAAGCAGCTTCTTGCCGCACGTCCGGTGACGCACTTCGCTGGCAAAGACACCACTCAACAGGAACGCCGCCATCCCGACGAACCGGGCCCAGACCGGGATGTCCGAAGCCCAGAGGCCTGCTAGGCCCAGCCCTATACCGATGAGCCAGACCGCGCAGGCGACGATCATCCGAACCCCCGCACCGCCGCCAGCGCTTCGGCCGCATCCGCCCCGATCACCTCGAACCGTTCGGCCCGGTCGCCCAGGTCGCGGATGACCTTCGGCGGGTCCGGGTCGAAGCCGAGAACCGGGGCGACGTCCTTGCCGAACTTGGCCGGGTGGGCGGTGGCGAGGGCGACGACGGGACCCGTCGCGCGATCGACGCCGCGCGCCGCCGACAGGGCTACGGCGGTGTGGGGGCAGACCACCTGGCCCCAGGTGGCGTGGGCGTGGGCGATCTGGGCCCGCGTGGTCGCTTCGTCGACTGAGACGGCCGAGACCTCGGCGCGGATCGCGGCCAGGAGGTCGGCGGGCAGGGTGACGGTGCCGTGCCGGGCGAAGTCCGAGAACAGGCCCCTGGTCAGGGCGGCGTCGCGCCCGGAGGCCTCGAACACCAGCCGCTCGAAGTTCGACGGGGCCTGCACATCCATGCTGACGCTGGCCGTCTCGACGGCGGCCTTGCGGGCATAGACCCCCTCATTGATGGCGCGGGCCAGGGCGTCGTTCGAGTTCACCGCCGCCACGAAGCCCGCGACGGGCAGGCCCATCTTCCGTGCGGCGATCCCGGCGAAGGCGTCACCGAAATTGCCTGTGGGCACGACGAAGACCGGCGGCCGCGTCTCGCCCATCGCCGCCAGCTGCGACACGGCCGAGACATAGTAGGGGATCTGTCCGGCCAGCCGGGCCCAGTTGATCGAGTTGACCGAGCTGAACCGCCCGTGGGCGCGCAGGGTCTCGTCCGCCAGCAGGCCCTTCACCAGCCTTTGGCAGTCGTCGAAATCCCCCCGCACGGCGAGGTTCAGCACATTGTCGGCCTCCACCGTCGTCATCTGGCGGCGCTGGACGGGGGACACCCGCTCGTGCGGATGCAGGACGATCAGGCGGATCCGGGGCTGGTTGGCGAAGGCGGCGACGGCGGCGGCGCCCGTGTCGCCGCTGGTCGCCGTGACCAGGGTCAGGGTCTCGCCCGACGCGGCCAGCGCCTCGGACGCCAGCGACGCGGCCAGCTGCATGGCCAGGTCCTTGAAGGCCGCCGTCGGGCCGTGGAACAGCTCGAGCAGATAGAGCCCGTCCTCCAGCCGGACCAGCGGCGTGACCTCGGCCGGGCCAAAACCGGCGACCAGCCGCTCCAGCGCCCGGTCCAGGGCTCCGGTGGGCAGGGCGTCGCCGATGAAGGGGGCCATGGCCGTCTGGGCGATCCCGGCATAGCCGCGCCCGGTGGTCCAGGCGTCGGGGCTCACCTTCGGCCAGGCGGCGGGCATGTAGAGGCCGCCGTCCGGGGCCATGCCGCGCAGCAGGGCCTCGGCGAAATCCGTCGCGGGCGCGCCACCGCGCGTGGAGACATAGGTATCGGGATGCTGGGCCATCGCTGTTCTGGTTAGCCAGCCCGGCGGGGTGCGTCATCCGATTTCTGGACGTTTGGCAGGCGGTACGTCCGATCCTGACGGAAGGGCGTGCTAGACACCCCTTTTCCGACACGCCAATCCGGACGGGTCGGACGGGTCGGACGGGTCGGACGGTGTTTTTCACGCTCGGTCGGGTACCGCCTCCCGTCGATCCTTCTCGACCCTGATTTTGCCTCCCACCTGCTCTAGACTGATCGCCATGACCGCCGCCCCCGCCCACCGCCTCTCGGTGGCCCCCATGATGGACTGGACCGACCGGCACTGCCGGGCCTTCCACCGTGCGCTGAGCACGCGCGCCCTGCTCTATACCGAGATGGTCACGGCCCCGGCGGTGCTGCACGGCGACCGCGAGCGGCTGCTGGGCTTCGATCCGGTCGAGCATCCCGTGGCCCTGCAGCTGGGCGGCTCGGACCCGGAGCAGTTGGCGCAGGCCGCCCGGATCGGCGCGGCCATGGGCTATGACGAGATCAACCTGAACGTCGGCTGCCCTTCGGACCGGGTCCAGTCGGGCCGGTTCGGGGCCTGTCTGATGAAGGAGCCGGAACTGGTCGCCGACTGCATGGCCGCCATCAAGGGGGCTGTGGATATCCCCGCCACGGTCAAATGCCGGATCGGGGTCGACGACCAGGACCCGGCGGTCAGCCTGTTCGCAACGGTCGACGCCTCCGCCGCGGTCGGGGTCACCACCTTCATCGTCCATGCGCGCAAGGCCTGGCTCAGCGGCCTGTCGCCCAAGGAGAACCGCGATGTGCCGCCGCTGGACTACGGACTGGTCCGCCGGCTGAAGCGCGAGCGTCCGCATCTGACGATCTGCATCAACGGCGGCATCGCCTCGCTGGACGCGGCCGAGGCCCATCTGGACGACACCGACGGCGTGGCCCTGGACGGCGTCATGCTGGGACGCGCCGCCTATCACGAACCCGCCCTGCTGGGTCAGGTCGATCGCCGGCTGTTCGGCGAGGGCACCGGCGACGTCGACCCCTTCGCCGCCGTCGAGCGCTACAAACCCTATCTGGCGGCGCGCCTGTCGGAGGGCTGGGGCCTGCACGCCATGACCCGGCACATGCTGGGGCTGATGCACGGCCGCCCGGGGGCCCGCGCCTTCCGCCGCATCCTGACCGTCGAGGCCATCCGGCCGGGCGCGGGGCTGGAGGTGGTCGATCGGGCCCTCGACGCGGTCCGCGAGGCCGAGGCCCGCCGCGAGCGGGTGGGCGAGGCGGCCTGAGGCCGGCATCAGGGTAAACTGTGCATTAAGCCTGTTCGATGCATCTGGGCCGTATGAAACGCGCCCTCCTGATCGCCCTGTCCCTGTCCTCGGCCCTGACCGCGCTCGCCGCCGGATCCGCGGAAGCCCAGGGTCGCGGCCGTTCGCCGATCACCGCGGCCCTGAACCTGGGCACGCCCGGCGTGGGCGTCGAGGCGCAGCTGTCGCTGGGCCCCGTCTTCGTCCTGCGCGGCGGCCTCGATACCCTGGGCGTCCAGTTCGACCAGAGCTACAGCGACGTGGACTACAAGGGCCGGTTCGACTTCGACACCGTGTCCGCCTTCGTCGACCTGCACCCCTTCGCCAACGCCTTCCTGATCTCGGGCGGGGTCTATGTCGGGGATCGCACGATCGACCTGAACGCCACCCCGACCGCCCCGGTCGAGATCGGCGGGGCGACCTTCACGCCGGCCCAGGTCGGGACGCTGAGCGGCCGGGTCAAGCTGTCGGATACCGCGCCCTTCCTCGGCATCGGCTATGACGACAGCTTCTATCGCGACCGCCGCTGGGGCTTCCGCGGCATCGTCGGCGTCGCCTACAGCGAGGACCCGCAGGTCGGCCTCGACTCGACGGGCGGCACCCTGTCGAACGACCCGATCTTCCGCGCCCGCCTCGATCAGGAGGCCGCCGACATTCAGGAAGATGCGAAGGACCGGGGCCTGTTTCCCGTCGTCCAGCTGGGGGCCACCGTCCGGTTCTAGGGGGGGACAGCGCGATCGCGGCAAATTGCTTCGCCGAGGGGTGCCGACGCGCATTGCCAATGCGGGGTCACCGCCATAGCGTCCGCGCATGTCCTCCACGGCCGCCGATCCTGCCAAGTCGTTCGAAACCCTGTCGGAAATCGACCGCGTCCTGCTGCGCGGGGCGGCCGTCGGACTGAGTTCGAAGCAGATGGCGCCCATGGTCTCGCGGTCGCCGCACACCATCGACGATCGCCTCAAGGCCCTGAAAAACAAGCTCGGGGCCGTCGACCGGTTTCACGCCGGGCGCATGCTGGTGGCGCATGAGGCCGGGCGTGACCCCCTCAAGGATTGGGGGGCCCAAGCACTGGGCCTGTCCGCCTCGACCATCCCGTTGGATCGTGCCTCGAAACGAGGACCGACCGATGATCTCGCCGAAGACGAATTCCCCTTCGACCGATCCGGCGCTCCCGGAATTCTATCCCCGGCGATCGCGCCCGACGATCCGGCCCCTGGACGTGCCGCCTCTGCGGGCTCCGCAGGTCCGGCAGATCACGGAAGAGCAGAAGGTCTTCGAGGAGGCCTTCCCGCCGATCCGCTCGTCGACGAGCGATATCCTGGTGCTGAACTGGGACGAGATCGAACGGCAGTACCTGGACCTGGTCGCGCCCTGGGATCTGGACAACGCCGTGTTCCGGATCCGGGAAGCCCGTCGTATGGCCGCGCTGGAGTCGCCGGAGAAGACCTTCAGGTGGCTGCTGGTCCTGGCCCAGTCCTGCCCGGGTCTGGACGCCGAGGAGCCGTCCTCGGGAACCGGGAAATATCTCCCGATGCCATAGACGCCGCGCGGCTGGCACGAGAGGTGCTGCTGGCGGCCCTGGTCTGTGCGGCGATCATCGCGCTGATCTCATACGCCCTCGGACACGCCTGACGGGCCGTCCGACCGGGTCGATGGTCTGGACCCTCAGGGTCTCAGCGTGAGGCCCGTGGGGCGTGCCTCGAAGGCCGACAGGCGGCCCAGATAGCTCATGCCGAGCAGGGAGTGGGGCAGGCCCTTCTCGACGACCAGCGCCTGGACCCGTTCGACCCGCGCGCCGGCCACCGCGACGTGGTCCAGCTGGATCGCAGCGGCCTTGGCAGGGCCCGACGCGGTCTCCACCGTCCGGTTGAAATCGGCGGGGGTCAGGCGCAGGCCCAGCCTGAGGGCGTCATCCCGGGTCAGGGCGACGACGCTGGCACCGGTATCGACCAGCACGCGGATGGCGCGGCCGTCGATGTCGGCCTCGGCCCAGAAATGGCCGTCGGCACTCTTGGCGATCTGGGCGGGCTGACCGGTCACGGGAACGATGACGGACTGCGCCATCGGCTGAACCGGAGTCGCGGCCTCGGCCGCGCGCGGGGACTGATGGCTCAGCACCCAGGCGACGGCGAGCGACGACACCGTCGCCATGCCCATGACGATCGCGGACTGCAGGTCGAAACGCACCAGAGGAATACCTACACGGACCCACCGCTTCTGCGGCCTGTCTCCATCCTGCATGGCCCGCGTTGGGATGCGGTGAACCGAGATGGCTGACGGCGGGTTAACGCCTCAGGCTCCGCGCAGGGCCGGGTCGATCCGGTCGCGGCGAGCGGGCAGTTCTGCCATGATATCCGCGCGTTGCCCGTCGTCCAGCCGGCTCCATTCCGCGATTTCGGCCAGGGTCCGATAGCAGCCGAGACAGAGGCTGGTGGCTCCGTCGACCACGCACACCTTGATGCAGGGCGTCGCGATCGGGCGTGGCGGCTGTGCGACAGTGAGCGACATCTTTACGAAATATACTCCGCAACCGGACTAAAAAACTTGCAATCCCCGCCGACTGTGCGAAGGTGTCATCGACGCGAAACGACTAAGAGGGTGCAATCCCCTGCAAGCACGACGCGTCTCTTTTCATCGTTCAGCGAAAGGAGACGCCACCATGAACGACCGAGACAAGAACCTGCAACACGCCATGATGTCCTTCGCCCTCTGGGGCGGGATGCTGGTGAACACCAAGAGCCCGCGCGCCAACGATCGCGTGGTCAGCCATCCGTCGAACTTCGTGCCCTTCCGGTTCGGCCAGAAGGACTGACGTTCGGCTCCGAATGCAAAAAGCCCCGGCCGTCGGCCGGGGCTTTCGCTTGTCAGAGGTCCGGATCAGGCCCGGGGCGACGGCGTCTGCATGGACCGCGTGGCCGGGACGCCGGTGGTCGCGGTCCGCGGCGCGCCGGCGGTCTCGCCCGGCTTCATGAACTTCACCAGGACGCGCTGGCCAATCAGCATGGGCGCGTCGCCGGCGGCGACCACGACCTCGACGACCCGCTCGTCCGAGCGTTGCGACGGATCGTCGGAGGCCAGCTTGCGGGCCCCGAACACGGCCGCGCGGCGCAGGACCGACCCGACGTAGACCTTGCTGGGATCGCCTTCCGGCGTGATCTCGACGGCCTGACCCACCGAGACGTTGGGCAGGTCGCTTTCGACGATCTCGGCCCGCGCGATGCGGGGCGCATCCGGCTCCAGGTCGAACATGGCCGACACGTTCAGGGTCGAGGCCCCGGCACCGGGGTTGGCATAGCGGCGCGCGATCCGGCCAGCCGTGGGCGCGCGGATGACGGTCAGTTCCTGGTTGTACTCGGCCTGGGCCAGCTGGGCGCGGGCGGTCTGGACGGCGGCCGAAGCCGAACTCATGCGGGCCTGGGCGGTCGCGATCGAGTCGCGGGCCTGATCCAGACGCTGGGCGGCGACGAAGTTGGTGTCGACCAGGCGTTCCAGACGGTTGTACTCGCGCTGGGCGGTGTTGATGTCGACCCGGATCGCGGCCAGCTGGCTTTCGGCCTGGTTGACGGCGGCGCGGCTGGACTGGACGGCCAGACGGGCTTCGTCGTCTTCCTGACGGGCCAGGATCTGGCCGGCGGTGACGCGGTCGCCTTCCTGGACCAGGACTTCCCGGATGATCCCGCCCCGGCGCGCGGCCACGGAGATGATGCCGCCCTCGACGTCCACCTTGCCGTTGGCGATGGCGGCGTAGGGGCTCTCGACCTTGGTTGCTTCGGCCTTCTCCTCTTCGGCCTTCTTGGCGGCTCCGGCCTTGCTGAACATCAGGAAGCCGACGACGAGGACGATGATCAGCAGGACGCCGATCCAGGTCCATTTGTTCTTGAGAAAGGCGGGCATGAGGGTGCGGTCCTGAGCGGTCTTAGTGCGAGGCGAGAGTGGCGGTGGGGTCGGGAATGCGGCGTTCGTCGGAGGCGATGATGCCGTCCTCGATCTTGATGACCCGGTCCGCCCAGGCTTCCAGACGGGGGTCGTGGGTCACGCAGATCACGGCGGCCCCGTGTTCGGTGGCGGCGCGGCGCAGCAGGCGGATGACGACCTGCCCGTTCTCGCCGTCCAGCGCCGATGTGGGCTCGTCGGCGAACAGGATCTTGGGATCCTTGGCCAGGGCACGGGCGATGGCGACGCGCTGCTTCTCGCCGCCCGACAGGGCCGACGGCCGCTGGTTCAGGCGATGACCCAGGCCGACCTCGGCCAAGGCTTCGGTGGCGCGCTTCTTCGCGGCCCCGGGGGACAGGCCCTGGAACTTCAGGACCGTGGTCACCTGCTGCAGGGCGGTCAGGGCGGGGAACAGGTTGAAACCCTGGAAGATGAAGCCGCAGTGGTCCAGCCGGAACTTGTCGATCTTGCCGTTCGACAGCTTCCAGAGATCGTCGACGTCCAGGCAGTCGACCCGGCCCTCTTCGGGCTTCAGCAGGCCGGACAGGGCGGCGATCAGCGTCGACTTGCCCGAACCGGACGGGCCCATGACCATGGTCAGGTCGCCGTGGCGGGCATCGAAATCGACGCCTTTCAGCACCTCGACATAGCCCTTGCCGGACTTGAACCGCTTGACCAGGCCTTTGGCCTCGATGGCGAAATCGCCGTGCTTGCCGTGGACCTTGGTGTGGACGGTCGCCGACTTTGCGACCGGCGCGTCGGGGGTGAAATCCATCATCGCAGCAGGTCCGCAGGCTGGCTGTTCTTGAGAACGCCCATCGACAGAAGCCCCGATGCCATGGCGATCAGCACGAGGCCGCCGCCGACCACCAGCAGCAGGATGGGCGGCAGGGAGATGATGACCGCATTGGCCATGGCGAAGATCGAGACCAGCCAAGTCAGCCCGATCGCGGCGGCGACGCCCACCAGCCCGACCCAGAAGCTGAGCTCGATCACGATCCGGTTCAACGATCCCATGCCGACGCCCAGGGCGCGCAGCGAGGCGAACTCCTTGATGTTGGCCATGATCGCGCCCTGCAGGGTCTGCCAGGTGATGGCGATGCCGATGATGGTGCCCAGGACGACGCAGCCGCCGATGATGATGATCAGGATGCCTTCCTCGAACATGGCACCGGCGTTGGCATCGGCCAGTTCCTGACGGGTCCAGGCCTTCCACTGGCCGTTGCCCAAGGTGTTCAGCTGACCGGCCACGATCTGGGCGCGTGCCGGATCGCGCAGCTTGACCATCAGGGGGCCGACCCGCGGACCCGTGTCGGCCTGACCCAGCATCCGCAGGGTGTCGCGCGACATGACGATCGAGGGCTGCATCATGTTGGGATAGCCGCGCGTGACGGCCGCGACCGTGACCGTCTGGCCGTTGTACAGGGCCTTGTCGCCGAGCTTGACCGACAGGGTCGTCAGCGCGGTTTCGTCCACCGCGACGGCGAAGGGCTGGCGCAGGGCGTCGACCAGTTCGGGGGAATAGTCGGTCGGGATGGTCACGGCACCGGGCGTGGTGTCGACGATGCTGACCTGGACGAATTTCTGGCGGGCGGCACCCTGTTTGGCCTTGTCGGCCTGGGACATGGTGGGGTCCACGTCCTTGATGTTCTGGAAGGTGCCTTGCGAGCCGTCCAGCGGCTTCACCTCGACCACCTCGGGGTGGTTGTAGGCCAGGGGAATGAAGCGACGCGGCACGCCCGACGGCCCGCCGATCAGCGACTTGGCCCCCGGCTGCATGATGATGATGTCGGCGCTGGACCGCTCGATCGTGGCGGTGAACCCCTTGCCGATACCGATGAAGACGCCGGTCATGGCCAGCACCAGCAGGCCGGACAGCGCCAGCGCCATCACGGCGGCCATGTAGCGGCGCCACTCGAAAAGCAGCGTTGAAAGCGCGAGCGACATTGTGTCTCGAAGGTCCCCTGACTTGTGACCCTGTGTGAGGCCGAGCGCTGTTCGCTCCAAGTTAAATCGGGGTAAGACAATGGCCTCGATACGGTCACGCTTGCGAGCGGCCCGTGCCGGGGCCTAGCTACCGCAAAGCAACGACAGCCGCCGGTCCGGACGGCGAACGGGAGACGATCCATGAGCCTGCGTACCCTCAGCGCCGCCACCTCGGTGCTCGCCCTCGCCATCGCCGGCATCGGCATCCAGCCAACGCCCGCGCGCGCCGACGAAGGCATGTGGACGTTCAACAATTTCCCGATCGCGGCGGTGAACGCGCGTTACGGCACCAGCATCGACCAGGCCTGGCTGGACCGGATCCAGAATGCCGCCGTGCGGATCAGCGGCTGCTCCGCCTCGCTGGTATCGGGGGAAGGCCTGATCCTGACCAACCATCACTGCGTGGTGGGCTGCGTCCAGGACCTGTCGGACGCGCAGAACGACTACGTCAAGAACGGCTGGATGCCCGCCACCCGCGAGGAAGAGAAACAGTGCCCCGGCCAGACGGCCGAAATCCTGACCCAGATCACCGATGTCACGGACCGCGTTCTGGCGGCCGGCGCGGGTCTCGAAGGCGCGGCCTTCGTCCAGGCGCGCGGTGCCGAGACCCAGGCGATCCAGCAGGAGGTCTGCGGCGACGACGTCAAGCTGACGTGCCAGGTGATCAGCTTCTACCGCGGCGGCCAGTACGCCCTGTACAAGTTCCGCAAATACGAGGACGTGCGGCTGGCCTTCGCGCCCGAGTTCCAGGCGGCCTTCTTCGGCGGCGACCCCGACAACTTCAACTTCCCCCGCTATGCGCTCGATTTCGGCATGCTGCGCATCTACGAGGACGGCAAGCCGGTCGAGACGCCCAATCACCTGACCTGGAACCCGAATGCGCCCAAGGAAGGCGATCCGGTCTTCGTGGCGGGCAATCCGGGGTCGACCTCGCGGCTGCTGACCATCAGCCAGCTGGAGCGTCTGCGCGATCAGGTCCAGCCCCTGACCCTGATCCAGCAGTCGGAACTGCGCGGGCGGATGACCCAGTATTCCTTCACCGACGAGGAAGCCGCGCGGGTCGCGGTCGATCCGATCTTCGGTCTGGAGAACAGCTTCAAGGCCACCTACGGCCAGCAGCAGGCGCTTCTGGATCCCGACTTCATGCAGGTGAAGCGCGACGAGGAAGCCCGTATCCGTGGCGCTGTCGAAGCCGACCCGGACCTGACGGCGCGCATCGGCGATCCCTGGGCCGACCTCGAGGCGATCCAGGCGCGCGCGACCGAACTGTATCTGCCCTATCGCCAGCTGGAAGCCTCGGCCGGCGGCGGCTCGACCCTCTACAGCATGGCCAAGCAGATCGTGCGGGCGTCGAAGGAACGGGCCAAGCCGGCGAACGAGCGGCGGGCCGGCTACTCCGACGGCGACCTCGCCAATCTGGCGCGACGGGCGACGCAGGCGTTTCCCATCGCGACCGATCTGGACCAGATCCAGCTGACCTTCTGGCTGTCCAAGACCCGCGAATACCTGACCGTCGACAATGCCGACGTCCAGCGGCTGCTGGGTCGCGAAAGCCCGGAAGCCTTGGCCGCCCGACTGGTGTCGGGAACGGGGCTGGCGGATCCGGCCCGGCGGGGCGAGCTTCTGGCCATGACGCCCGAACAGCTGGCCGCATCGGGCGACCCGATGATCGAGCTGGTCCTGAGAAACGACGATGCCGCCCAGGCCCTGCGGGCGGGCTGGGAAGCCGGTGTCTCCGGCCCGACCGCGCGCGCTGCCGAAAAGGTGGCCCAGGCCCGGTTCGCGGTCCTCGGCTCGAACCAGTATCCCGACGCGACCTTCTCCCTGCGCCTGTCCTACGGCCAGGTTCAGGGCTGGACCTATCGCGGAACGCAGGTCCCGGCCTTCACCTACATGGGCGGGCTGTACGACCGGGCGACCGGATCGCAGCCGTTCGTGCTGGCGCAGGCGTTCGCGGACAACGAGGCGAAGGTGAACAAGGAGACGGTCTATGACTTCTCCTCGACCAACGACATCATCGGCGGCAACTCGGGTTCGCCCGTGATCAATGCCGCCGGCGAGGTGATCGGGGCGGCCTTCGACGGCAACATCCACTCGCTGGGCGGCGCGTTTGGCTACGACGCCGAGCTGAACCGGACGGTCAGCGTGTCCACTGCGGCGATCACCGAAGCGCTGCGCAACGTCTACGATCAGCCGCGCCTGCTGGCAGAGCTGGGCGTCGAGTAGGCGACAAAGTCTCCTCCCCGTCGCGCCTTGGCGACGGGGAGGGGGCCGCGAAGCGGTGGAGGGGTTCTTGACGCCCCACCGCTGAGTCCGGTTGAAGAACCCCTCCGTCTCGACGGCAAGCGCCGTCGATCCACCTCCCCATCGCCAAAGCGGCGACAGGGAGGAGACGCAATGTAGGAGCCCCCATGCGCCTGATCCTCGCCCTCACCACCGCCCTGACCGTCGCCGCGACCGGTGCGCGCGCCGAAGAGGGGATGTGGACGTTCGACAACTTCCCGATCGCGCGGGCCAATGCGACGCTGGGGACCTCGATCGACCAGGCCTGGCTGGACCGGGTGCGTCTCAGCTCCGTGCGGTTCGGCGGCTGTTCGGCGGGGATCGTGTCGGACGCCGGTCTGGTCATGACCAACAACCACTGCGTCGCCACCTGCGTGGCCAATCTGTCGACCCAGGCGCGGAACTACGCCGAGACCGGCTTCACCCCCCGCAATCGCGAGGAGGAGGCGAAATGCCCCGGCGGCACGGCCGAGATCCTGACCGACATCAGCGACGTGACCGAGCGGGTGCGGGCGGCGGCGGCGGGCAAGACCGGCCTCGCCTTCAATCAGGCCCGCGACGCCGAGATCGGCCGGATCGAGCAGGAAGCCTGCGGCACGGCCACGGACAAACGATGCCAGGTCGTGACCCTGTACCGGGGCGGGCAGTTCAAGCTCTACACCTACAAGAAATACACCGACGTCCGCCTGGCCTTCGCGCCGGAAGATCGGGCGGCGACCTTCGGCGGCGATCTGGACAACTTCAGCTTCCCGCGCTTCGCCATCGATGCGGCCTTCATCCGTCTGTACGAGAACGACGCGCCGGCGCAGACGCCGACCCATTTCACCTGGAACGCCGACAAACCCGTGGAGGGCACGCCGGTGTTCGTCGCCGGTTCGCCCGGCGCGACCCAGCGGCTGCTGACGATGGACCAGCTAGCGACCGTGCGTGATGTCGTCCTGCCGATGGACCAGCTGATCGCCTCGGAGCTGCGCGGCCGGCTGATCCGCTTCAGCGAGGAGAGCGAGGAGAACGCCTTCATCGCCATGGACCCGATCGTCGGTCTGGAGAACACCTACAAGCGCGGCCTGGGCCGGATGCGGGCCCTGACCGATGCCAGCTTCATGACGAGGCGCGCCGAGGCGGAGACCGATTTCCAGCGCCGCGTTCGTGGTGCCGATGTCGAGGTTCGCGGCGCGCGCGTGGAAGCCGCGCCCGGCAGCGTCGCCGTCCAGCTGAGGTCCGACGATCCGTGGCGGGCCCTGGGCGAAGTTCAGCCGATCGCCCGCGAGCTCTATCCCGCCATGGCGCTGCTGGAAGGCGGCACCGGCGTCGGCACGACGTCGGTCGCCGGCGGGTCACAATTGTTCGCCTGGGCGCGCACCCTCGTGCGGGGCGCGCAGGAGCGGGAGAAGCCGTCGTCCGAGCGTCTGCCGGAGTTCGGCGATGCCCGCCTGTCGTCGGTGCAGGCGGCCCTGTTCGCCGAACGGCCGACCTATCCGGGGCTGGAGCAGGTGCGGATGGAATGGTGGCTGTCCAAGACGCGTGAGTGGCTGACGGTCGACCATCCGGCGGTGCGCGGCCTGCTGGGTCAGGAATCGCCCGAACAGCTGTCGGCCCGTCTGGTCGAGGGCACGACACTGGCCGACCCGGCCGTGCGTCGCGCGCTGTGGGAGGGCGGTCTCGCCGCCATCCAGGCCTCGGACGATCCGATGATCCAGTATCTGCTGTCGATCCAGGACGAGACCCGCGCCATCCGCGCCGACTGGGAGACGCGGGTCCAGGCCCCGACCGACCAGGCGTCGGAGCGGCTGGCGACGGCCCGGTTCGAAGCCTATGGCGACAGCGTCTATCCCGACGCGACCGGCACCCTGCGCCTGACCTACGGCCTGATCGAGGGATCGGACGTGCCGGGTCAGAGGTTCGGGCCCTTCACCACCTTCGCCGGCCTGTGGGACCGGGCGACCGGGGCTGCGCCGTTCGACGTGGCGCCGAAGCTGCTGGCGGCCAGGGACCGGATCGACGGCGATGCAGTGTTGAACATGACGGTGTCGTCCGACACCATCGGCGGCTCGTCCGGCTCGCCCGTGGTGACGGCGGCGGGCGAGATGGTGGGGGCCAATTTCGACTCCACCGTCCTGACCCAGCGCAATGCCTATGGCTATGACCGCAACGTCAACCGCAGCGTGATCGTGACCACCGGGGCCGTGACCGTGGCTCTGCGCGACGTCTACGACATGGGCCGTCTGGTCGAGGAGCTGGGTGCGCGTTGAGCGGACTGGCGACTCCGGCCCTGAGCACGCGGGCGGGCACGCTCGAGGACCTGCCCGCCCTGCATGCCCTGATCGAACGCGCCTATCGCGGCGAGACAGCCAGGAAGGGCTGGACCAACGAGGCCGACTTGCTGGACGGGCAGCGCACGGATGTCGCCGAGCTCACCGACATCCTGACCGACCCCGCGCGCGTCATGCTGGTGGGCGAGGAGGCCGGCACGCTGGTCGCCTGTCTCCAGCTGGTCGATGAGGGGGCCGGCACGGCCTATCTGGGCATGCTGTCGGTCGAGCCCGAACGCCAGGCGGGGGGGCTCGGGCGCTTCATGATCGCGGCGGCCGAGGCCGAGGCCGTAGCCCGCTTCGGTGCGCGGACGATGCGCATGACCGTCATCCGCCAGCGGCCCGAGCTGATCGCCTGGTACGAACGACGGGGCTATGCCCTGACCGGAGAAACCGAACCCTTCCCGCTCAGCGACGAACGTTTCGGATTGCCGAGACGGCAGGACCTGGAGTTCTTGGTGCTGGAGAAGACTCTGGCCTGAGCTATTTCAGGCCGTCTTCGGCCAGGGTGTGCGCCACGATCGCATTGGCGTGACCGTGCCCCAGTCCGTGTTCGTCCTTGAGCATGGCGACCAGCGCTCCATGCCTTGCCGGATAATGGCCGCGGACGATGGCCTTCCAGTCGGAGACCGGACGGCCGTACGTCTTCTCGATCGACGGGAAGTACGAAGCGGGCCCCTTGATCCGTTCTGCCGTCACGACGCGCTCCTGCGGCTGTTCGAAGGGGATTGAACGACCCCGGGCGGTTCGCTGCAAGACCCGTCGTGTTCAGTTCATGCCCGTCGCGGGACGCTTTCACTCGAACGCCCCCGGATGGCCGGCAGGGCCTCGACCTCGGGTCGGGCGAGCAGATAGCCCTGCATCAGCGAGACGCCGAAATCGCGCAGGACGTCATGCTCCGCCAGGGTCTCGATGCCCTCGCAGACCGGTTCGATGTCGAGATCGCGCAGCATGCACAGGGTGTTGCGGACGATCGTACGCTTCACCTTGTCGGTGTCGATGTCGCGGATGAGCGCCATGTCGAGCTTGACGATGTCCGGCTGGAACTGGCTCAGCAGGCCGAGACCGGAATAGCCGGCACCGAAGTCGTCGATGGCGGTCTTGAAGCCCATCGCCCGATAGGACCGGAGGATGTTGAGGATGTGATGACTGTCCATCGCCTCGGCCTCGGTGAACTCGAAGATGATCCGGTTCACCGGAAAACCGGTGCGCATCGCCGCCGCCAGGGTCACGCGGATGCAGGCCTTGGGCTCGTAGACGGCGTTCGGCAGGAAGTTGATCGACAGGTGCGCGGCGTCGGACGCCATGTTCAGTCCGGCCGCGAGTTCGATGGCGGTCGTGCGGCAGAGCTGGTCGAAGGCATAGCGATTGTCGGCCGACACCTGTGCCAGCACATGGCCGGCCCCCTGACCGTCCTTGCCACGAACCAGCGCCTCATAGGCGAAGGCCGTCCCGGTCCGGATGTCGACGATCGGTTGGAACGCCATGGTGATGGGTAGGTCGAAGCCCACCCCGTCCTTACACGCTATGCACGACATGCCACCGCTCCATCAGCCCCTCAATCTGGGCGTGATAGATTAACAACCACACCGCGCGACGCTGCGGGGGTGGCTTCAGCGAGACGGCGGCGCGGACCGGCCTCGCCGGGATGGACCGTCGGCTAGTCCTTTTCCTTCAGCGAGCGCCTGGCGGTCTCGAAATACTGCCAGCCGGTCCAGACGGTGGCGATCGCGGCGAACCAGATCAGGCTGTCGGCGAACAGCTGGAACCAGGGCAGGAACTCGAAGTCCAGACCGAACCCGTCCCAGTTGCGGGCGAACAGCTGGGCTCCCAGAGCGACCAGCTGGACCGTGGTCTTCCATTTGGCCAGGGTGGTGACTTCCAGCGTGACCCGGCCGGCGATGGTCTCGCGCAGGGCCGAGACGGCGAATTCGCGGAACAGGATCAGGCCGCAGGGAATGGCGATCTGGGGCACCGATCCACTGGTCAGAACGCCCAGGATGGCCCCGGTAACCAGGATCTTGTCGGCGATGGGGTCCAGGATCGCCCCCCAGCGGGTCTCGGACTTCCAGCGCCGCGCCAGATAGCCGTCGACCCAGTCGGTCGAGGCGGCGACGACGAAGATGTAGAAGGCCGCGCGGTACAGGCCGAACTGGTCTTCAGGGCTCAGATAGGCCGACAGGATCGGCACCCCCCCGGTGGCACCCGCCAGGATCAGGAACATCACGACCCCCGCGATCAGCCGCAGGCCGGTCAGGATGTTGGGGATCGGATTGGCGTGGTGAGTGTGGGGCATTCAGGGATCCGGAGCGGCGATATGAGGCGAACGCGCCTCTAGCTTAGCGGTTCAAACCGCGGAGCCGAAGTGAGGGCGCGCAGCATCCCTTCGGCGATGCCGAAATGCAGACCGGTCAGGGTCAGGGTGCCGGCGGTCTCCCGCTCCGCGATCCAGGGGAAGGTGCGCAGGTTGTCCAGCGACAGGCGCACGACGGCTTCCTCCGAGGCCTGTTCGACCTCTGCGGGCGTGACGGCCTCGGCGACGCGGCGCACGACGGGGGTGCCCTGGGCGATCCAGGGGGCGACGAAATCCTTCACCGTGTCGGGCGCGCCGTCGCGCATGGCGGCGACCCCGCCGCAGTGGGCGTGGCCCATGACGACGATGCGCGACACGTTCAGCACCTTGACCCCGAACTCCAGCGCGGCGGAGACCCCGTGCAGCTGGCCGTCCGGCTCATAGGGCGGCACGAGGTTGGCGACGTTGCGCACGACGAAAAGCTGGCCGGGGGCGGCGTCGAAGATCAGGGCCGGGTCTGCGCGGCTGTCGGAACAGGCGACGATCAGGGTGTGCGGCGTCTGGCCGGCGGCCAGGGCCTCGTATTCGGCGCGCGCGGCCGGCCAGTGGTCGGCGCGGAAGCGGCGGTAGCCGGAGATGAGCGGGTCGAGGGAATCGTCAGACATGGGCCTGCTTGTAGCCCTTCGGCCGGAGGAGCAAAATACGCCGGTCCGGCCCGCTACCTGACCATGGCAAGCGCCGCCATTAACGTGCTTTATTCGAACCGACCCCGGCGTCGAACGTCCACCCTTGCTGACGAACGGATGCATGATGACGAAGATTAGAAGCCTGATGCTCGCCTCCGCCGTGCTGGCCATGCTGGCCGCATGCTCCGCCCCCGAGCCGGCGAGCCCCGCCGCCCAGGCCGAGGCCGTCGACGCGACCAGCAGCACGGTGCGGGTGCGGGGCACGGTCCAGTCCGTGTCGGACGGTTCGATGACGGTTCAGACCTATGACGGCCGGACGGTCGCCGTGCCGATCGCCGAGGCGACGCGGTTCGTCTGGGTCGTCTCCTCCAGCCTTTCGACCCTCAAGGACGGCGATTTCGTCGGGACCGCGACCACGGGTCCGAAGACGGCGCTGCGCGCGCTGGAACTGGTGATCTTTCCTGAATCGATGCGCGGGACGGGCGAGGGCCACTATCCGTGGGACATCCCGGGCGTCGTCGCATCGCGCGGGGGCGGCGCGGTGGAGTCCAGCGCGATGACCAACGGCACGGTCGAAAGCCGCAGTGCGCCGACCGCCGGAACGGCTCCGGCCCAGAGCGCCATGACGAACGGCACGGTCGCCGGCCGTGACGCCTCGACCGGCGGCCTCGTGCTCAACATCGCCTACGAGGGCGGCACGGCGGACGTCGCCATTCCCGAGGGCACGCCGATCGTGCGGTTCGAACCGACCGA
Organism: Brevundimonas subvibrioides ATCC 15264; assembly: GCF_000144605.1. Taxonomy (NCBI): domain Bacteria; kingdom Pseudomonadati; phylum Pseudomonadota; class Alphaproteobacteria; order Caulobacterales; family Caulobacteraceae; genus Brevundimonas; species Brevundimonas subvibrioides. Next base: position 1,092,682 of record NC_014375.1, read on the forward strand.
ACGGTCGTCGCTGGCGGCGGGTCAGAAGGTTTACGCCGTCATCCCGCAGGGGACGACGTCGGCCGGCTTCCTGGCGATGGGCAAGGACGGCGTGACGCCACCGATGTAGACGCAGGCGGACAGCGTCCGCCGCCGCGGCGCGCCTATGACCCCCGGCGGGCTTTCCCGTCGATCAGGACGGCCTGCTGCCAGCGGCTGGGCGACTTGTCGGTGCGGTGGATGCAACCGGCCCAGCAGCAGGGGCGGGACTTGCCCTCAAGCAGTTCCTCCCCGGTCCGCCGGATGCGGCGCTCGCGGGTTGCGGGCTGTTTCGCGTCGTCGACCCAGCAGATGAACTCATTGCGACCGAGTGGCGTCAGCCTCTGCCACAGAGCGAAGACGGCCGGGTCGGATCGCACGGCGGATTCGAGGTCGGCGCCGGCCGTGTGGACGACGCCCTGCAGAAACGCGCTCAACGGACCCTCCCGCGACTGACCGGCCTGACGTCGCCACCCTACCGCTGGGTTTGCGGATGGAAGAAGCCATAAATCCGTTCGGCCAGGGCGCGGTTGATGCCGTCGACCTTTTCAAGGTCGACGACCGCGGCGCGGCCCACCCCCTTGGCCGAGCCGAAAGCATGCAGCAGCGCCTTCTTGCGGCCGGGACCCACGCCCTCGATCTCGTCCAGCGGGTTCTTCTTGATGTCCATCGAGCGACGGGTGCGGTGGGCCCCGTTGGCGAACCGGTGGGCCTCGTCGCGCAGGCGCTGGATGTAGTAGAGGGCCGGCGATTTCAGCGGCAGCATGAAGGGCGGCTTGCCGGGCACGAAGAACCGCTCCATCCCCGCGTCCCGGTCCGGTCCCTTGGCCACCCCGACGGCCAGGATGTCGTCCAGACCCAGATCGGCCAGCACCGCCTGGACTTCGGCCAGCTGGCCGGCCCCGCCGTCGATCAGCAGCAGATCGGGGCGGACCACCTCTTCGGCACCTTCCTCCTCGTCCTTGACCAGACGGCTGAAGCGCCGGCGCATCACCTCGCGCATCATGCCGTAGTCGTCGCCGGGGGTCAGATCGACGCCGCGGATGTTGAACTTGCGGTACTGCGACTTCTGGAACCCCTCGGGTCCGGCGACGATCATGCCGCCGACGGCATTGGTGCCCTGGATGTGGGCGTTGTCGTAGACCTCGATCCGCTCCGGCGTGCCGTCCAGTCCGAAGGCCTCGCAGACCTCGGCCAGGATCTTGCCCTGGGCAGAGCCCTCGGCCATCTTGCGGCCCAGGGCCTCGCGGGCGTTGGTCAGGGCGTGGTCGACCAGGGCATGCTTGTCGCCACGCAGGGGCCGTTCGATCGAGACGACGCGTCGGCCGTCCACCTCCCGGGCCTTCATGGAGAAGGCCTCTTCCAGCAGTTCCTTCTCGAACGGGACGACGTTCGACAGGATCAGGCGCGGGACCGGCTTGTCCTCGTAGAACTGGCCCAGGAAGGCCGACAGGATCTCGGCATCGGTGTCGGACTTGTCGACGCGCGGAAAATAGGCGCGGCCGCCCCAGTTCTGGCCGCCGCGATAGAAGAAGACCTGGACGCAGGCCTGGCCGCCCTCGCTGAACACGGCCAGGACGTCGGCCTCGGCCACGCTGTCGGCGCTGACGGAATTCTCCATGGCGATGGCCGAGAGGGCGCGGATGCGGTCCCGGACGCGGGCGGCCTGTTCGAAGTCCATCGCCTCGGCGGCGGCGGTCATCTCACCCGACAGGCGGCTGATCACCGCGCGCGACTTGCCGCGCAGGAACAGCGAGGCCTCCTCGACCAGCCCGGCATAGTCTTCCAGCGAGATCAGGCCGGTGCAGGGGGCCGAGCAGCGCTTGATCTGATGCAGCATGCAGGGACGGGTGCGGGTCTCGTAGACGCTGTCCGAACAGGACCGCAGCAGGAAGGCCTTCTGCAGGGTGTTCAGGGTCCGGTTCACGGCCCAGGTGGAGGCGAACGGCCCGAAATAGTCGCCGGGGGTCGTGTGGGAGCCGCGGTGCTTGCGGACCTGGGGCGCGCGGTGGTCCTTGCGGATCATCAGCTCGGCGAACGACTTGTCGTCGCGCAGGACCACGTTGAAGCGCGGCTTCAGCTTCTTGATGAAGTTGGATTCGAGCAGCAGGGCCTCGGTCTCGGACGCCGTGACCACCAGCTCCATCGACCGGGTCAGGGAGACCATCAGGCCGATGCGCTGCGTGTGGAACCGCCCTTGCGCGTACTGAAGGATGCGCTTCTTGATCGACCGCGCCTTGCCCACATAGAGGCAGGTCCCGTCCTCGCCGTACATGCGATAGACGCCCGGCTTGTCCGGCGCGCGCCGGGCCTCGTCGCGGATCAGGTCGGCTCCCGCGTGGATCGGCGTTTCGAGATTCGATTCCTCGGTCATTGACGCCGATATAGGCGTCCGGCGTTCACGCGGCGATGCCTGTCTGCGCCGCTGTCTATCGGCGAGCCTGGGCGATGAAGCGGGCGGCCCGTTCGCCTTGGGGATCGCCCGGCTGGCCGAAGCCGACATTGATCTCGCGATGACTGTCCCCGGGCGCGACGATGACCTCTGCCGAACCCCCGGCCTGCTGAAGCACGCGGGCCAGCCCCTCGCTCTGGGCCCGGGAGTCGGCCCGGCTGGCGATGTAGAAGATCAGGAACGGCGGAAGCGGGACGCCGGGCGCGATCCTGAGGGTCGGCGACAGGGCCGCGGCCTGGTCGCCGAAGGCCTCGTCGTAGAGCCGGGTCAGAATTCGTCCGGCGAAGCCGTTCCCGCGGTCTCCCGTGGCGTCGTACCCGGCCCCGTCCAGAAGGATGACGCCCGCGAGGTCCGAGGGGGCGAGGCCATGCTCGGCCAGATAGACCGGATCGACGCCGACCAGGGCGGCGAGGTGGGCCCCGGCCGAATGACCCATCAGATAGAGGTCGCGGCCGGGATGCCGTCGGACGAGATCGGCCAGGGCCGCGGCCACGTCCCGGGCCTGTTCGCGCGGCGTCACCTCCGGCACCAGCCGATAGCCGATCGAGGCGAGCACCAGGCCATGGCGTTCGGCGAAGTCCGGCAAGGCATGGACCATGCTCCGGTCGCCATGCGCCCAGCCGCCGCCGTGGACATAGGCCAGGATGGGACCCGCGGCGTCCGGCCGGTACAGGTCGTAGGCCTGACGGTCGTCGGCGCCGACCGGGATCCGCTCATGCGGAGCCGCCGCGTCCGCCTGGCCGCTCCCGGACCGTCGATGGCGCAGGCCGCCCCGCGCGCTCTGGGCGGCGGCGGAGGTTGCACCGCCCGCCAGCACGACGGCGGCGAAAAGGATCGTGCGGCGGGAAAGGCGCGTCACCATCATCTCCATGGGCCTTCGACCTGAACGGACGGTTGCGGCGTTTCCGTCGGCGCTACGGCTGCAGTCGACCCTTGGCCTTCTGCGCCGGGAACAGGATGTCCTTGTCCGGACGGTCGACCTTGGCGCCCGGGCGGCAGACGCGATGCAGGATGTGGCGGATGATGTTCAGCCGCGCCGCCTTCTTGTCGTCGGTGGCCACGACCGTCCATTCCGAATGGGGCGCGCCGGTCTCTTCCAGCATCCGGTCGCGGGCCTTGGAGTAGTCGCTCCAGCGCTTTTGCGCCTCCGCATCCAGGGCCGAGACCTTGAACCGCTTCAGGGGATCCGAGGTCCGCTCCTCCAGTCGCTTGGCCTGTTCGTCGCGACTGATGTCCAGCCAGAACTTGATCAGGACGATGCCCGCCCCGGTCAGCATCCGTTCGAAATGCGGCGCGTCGTTCAGGAACTGCTCGTACTGGGCCGGGGTGCAGAATCCCATGACGGGCTCCACGCCCGCCCGGTTGTACCAGGACCTGTTGAACAGGACGATCTCGCCCGCGGCCGGCAGGTGAGGGGCATAGCGCTGGAAATACCACTGGCCGGTCTCGCGCTCGGTCGGCTTGGACAGGGCGACGACGCGAGTCTGTCGCGGCGACAGGTATTCGGTGATGCGCTTGATCGCCCCGTCCTTGCCCGCCGCGTCGCGTCCTTCGAACACGATCAGCACCTTCAGCCCCTGCTCGATCGCCCAGGCCTGGGTCGCGACCAGTTCGACCTGCAAGGCTTCCAGCGCCTCCTCGTAATCGTCTTTCTTGCCCATGCGGGATCCTCCGTATTCGGTCTCAGGTTCGGGCAGTTTGAGGGCCGCGTCGAGGCCGCAGGACGCGAAACACCGCACGCGCGATTGTTACCTTTCGTCCTGCCGTTCATTGTCATCGGGCATGAAGCGCGATTTTGCCGATTTCTGGAACCTGATGTGGGAGGCGGCGCTCGGTCTGTGCGCCGCCTTCGCGCTGCTGAACGCTTTCGCGCCGCCGCAGGATCTGTTCTGGAAACCGCTGGATCTGAACCGGCCGGTCGGTCAGGCGACGGCGGCCAAGGTCGCCGACTTCACCGTCTCGCCGGCCGCGGCGCCCGAGGAGGTCGAAGGGGCCACCGACGCCTGTCTGCAAACCCTGCGTGACGCCGGCGTGGAGGTGCGCCGGGCCGAGGATCGCGACGACGGCGGCTTCTGTCAGGTGCGCGGTGCGGTCACGATCACGGGCGGGGCGGTGACGCCCCTGAAGCCCGGCGGCCTGACCATGCAGTGCCCCCTGGCGGTTCGCTATGTGATCTGGGACCGGCAGGTGCTGCAGCCGTCGGCCCAGGCCGTCTATGGCTCGCGCGCCGTGGCGGTGAACAACTACGGCACCTATTCCTGCCGCCGGATCTACGGCTCCACCGACGTGGCCGACAGACCCAGCGAACACGCCCGCGCCAATGCGCTGGACGTGGCCTCCGTCACCCTGGCGGATGGGCGAACCGTGTCGGTCGAGGCCGACTGGAGCGGCGAGGGACCCCAGGGAGCGGCGGGTTCGGTGTTCCTGAAGCGGCTGCGCGACGGGGCCTGTCGGGTGTTCTCGACGGTGCTGACACCCGACTACAACGCGGCGCATAGAGACCACCTGCATCTGGATGGCGCGCCCCGGTCGCTTTGTGTCTCGGGCACCCGCATTGCGGGTTCGCCTGTGGGATGATTCGTTTCGGGTTGACCGCGCCTTGAGTCCGCGAGAAAACACCTGCGCAATCCGGATTTCGCGTGGGGTCCAAACCTGCGTTTCGCTCCTTCGCCTGAACGAGCTGTCCAGATGGGTTGTCGGGCCCCCTCGTCAGGGCGTCCGCCTGGAAAAGCGCGTTTATGGAGACGCAAACATGGCGACCGGTACGGTCAAGTGGTTCAACCCCACGAAGGGCTTCGGCTTCATCCAGCCCGACAGCGGCGGTGCCGATGTGTTCGTTCACATCACCGCCGTTCAGAAGGCTGGCCTGACGGGCCTCGATGAGAACGCCAAGGTCGAGTACGAGCTGGAATCCCAGCGCGGCAAGACCTCCGCGATCGATCTGAAGGTTCTCTGATCCTTCCAGGATCAAAGACACCGATGTGATCAGGCGGGCGCGACACCTTCGGGGGTCGCGCCCGTTTTCGTTCTGGACGACCATTGCGCCAGGACGATCGCGCACAGCACGAGGGCTCCGCCCAGCGCCTGGATCGGGGCGAGGGTCTCGCCGAAGACGAGCCAGCTCAGGCCTGCGGCCACGAGAGGCTGGATCAGGATGGTCACCGCCGTGATCGAGGCGGGCAGCCGGCCGAGCGCCCAGGCCACACCCCCCTGTCCCGCCACATGCATCAGCCCCATGGCGACGCAGGCGGCCCAGCCCGCCGCCGTCGCCGGGATCATGTCCTCGCCCAGCAACAGGGCCACACCGCCCATCAGCGGCAGCCCGGCCAGCGTCGCCCAGAAGGTGACCCACAGCGCGCCCGCGGTGGTCCGCGCCAGCTTCACCATCAGGAAATAGCCCGCGTACCAGAACGATACCGTCAGCGAGAGCAGGTCGCCGAGGATCGGGTTGGTGCCCTGACCGCCCTTCGCCGCCGCCGCCATCGCAAACGCACCCGCCATGGCGAGGGCGAGCGCCAGGAGAAACAGGCGGGCGGGCTTCTCCTTGAAAAACAACCAGCCGATCAGGGTGACGACGACGGGCGTCAGGTTGCAAAGCACCGTGGCATTGGCGACCGAGGTCATGACGATACCGTAGTGCCAGAAGCTGAGATCCAGAGCGAAGAACAGCCCGGCTAGCAGCATCCATTTCGACGGTCGCGCCACGCCCTCACCGCCGGGCCGGGACAGGATCAGGGCCAGCAACGGCAGGGCGAAGGCAAAGCGCCAGAACCCGGCTGCCGCAGGCCCTGTTTCCGTCAGCCGCACGAGGATGGGGGCCAGACCGAGGATGCTGGCGGAGGCGAGGACGACCAGCAGGGGAATCAGGCGGGGGGCGGGGGGCGTCATCCGGGGTCGCTTAGACCTTTCCTTCTCCTGGCGGGAGAGGGATCGGAGGCCCGTTGCCGCCCCGGGTGGCCGACGACCCATTGCGGTCCATGGCGCTTGATGTGACCCTGGCCTTGCGACGTCGGGACGGAACCTCCCATGAAACCTGCGATCTTGATGGTGGATGTGGATGGCGTCGTTGTTCGCCCCGCCAATCCCTTGGGCTGGTCGGCGGAAATCGAACGCGATCTCGGGATCCCCGCCGCCGCGCTTCAGTCACGCTTTTTCCAGGTCCATTGGGCCGACGTCATCCATGGCCGCGCCGGACTTCGCGAGAGGCTGGCCGGCGTGCTGGCAGAGATCGCTCCACACGTCAGTTGCGAGACGTTGATCCGATACTGGTTCCACGGGGACGCGGAACTCGATGCGAACCTGCTGACACAGATTGCGACAGTCCGCGCGACGGGCGTCGCGGTGCACCTGGCGACCGTGCAGGAGCACGAGCGCGCGGCCTGGCTCTGGAATGATCTGGGCCTTCGCGATCATTTCGACGACATGCATTACGCTGCGGACCTGGGCGCATCGAAACCGTCTCAAGCGTTCTACGCCGCCGTGGAACAGAGGGTCGGGCGGCGGGGCTCGGCCATCGCCTTCGTCGATGACAGCGAAAGGAACGTGCAGGCCGCGCGTGAAAGAGGCTGGCAAGCCGCGCTCTGGACCTCGGGCGCTTCACTTCCGACGCTGCTTCCTGCGCTGATGCATCCCAGTGGCGAGGTCGTCTGACCACGCCTTGCCGACAACGCGCCGGGCCGTCACGCGAACCCCAGCTCCGCCCTCAGCTCGTCAGGCGTCACCCCGGCTTCGCGCAGCGCCATGATCGTCACCGATCCGTCCCGCTTGGCGTAGCGCTTGCCGTCCGGGCCCAGCAGCAGGGGGTGATGCCGGTAGATCGGGGTGGGCAGGTCCAGCAGGGCCTGGAGCACGCGCTGGACCCCGGTCGCCGGAATCAGGTCCTCGCCCCGCACGACATGGGTCACGCCGTGAAGCGCATCGTCGACGACCGAAGCGATCACATAGCCCGCGCCGATATCCTTGCGGCCCAGAACCATGTCGCCCAGCGCCTCGGGGCGCGCGGTCCTGATCCCGGGATCGGCGGTTTCCTCGACCCAGGTCAGGGCGCCGAATCCACCCAGCCGCTCACGCGCCGCCGCCAGCGACAATCGCCAGGCGAAGGGCTGACCGGCCCCCAGCCGTTCGGTCTCTTCGGCCGGATCGAGCGGGCCGCCGGCAAAGGCCTGGGCGTCGGCCGGGTCGTCGGCATGGGGAGCCACCCCGGCGAGGGCCATCAGTTCCTTGCGCGTCCGGAAGCAGCGATAGAGCACCCCCTGATCGCGCAGACGCTCCAGAGCCGCGTCATAGGCCGCGCGGTGGTCGGACTGGCGCCGGACCGGTCCCTCCCAGTCCAGTCCCAGCCAGGCCAGATCCTCGAGCAGGGCAGTCTCGTACTCCGCCCGGCAGCGGGTGAAGTCGGTATCCTCGATCCGCAGCAGGAAGCGCCCGCCTGCCTCACGCGCGGAGGTCCAGGCCGTCAGGGCGGAGTAGGCATGGCCCCGATGCAGAAGCCCGGTGGGAGAGGGGGCGAAACGGGTGACGAAGCTCATCGAGAGACGCGCAGACTCGGCGGTTTCCGGCCCCCGTCGTCTGAAGCGGCAGACACGGGGGTGATCGGCGCGGCGAGATCGTCCAGACTGGGCATGGCCGGACGCTACCGCTCCACGGCCGCGCTTGTCGACAAGGACCTCATGCCCCTCACGCCCGAAGACCTGGCTGCCGCGCGCGAGACCCTGGCCCGGCTCGACCCGGCCCTGGCCCGCGCCCATGCCCAGACGCCGCCGTTCGAATGGCGGGTGCGCCAGGGCGGCTTCGTCGGCCTGTTCCGCATGATCGTGGAGCAGCAGGTGTCGGTGGCCTCCGCGGCCTCGGTCTGGGCGCGGTTGCAGGCCGGGTTGGGTGAGATCACGCCCGCCGGCCTTCTGGCCCACGATCTGGACAGTCTGCGGGGCATGGGCCTGTCGCGGCAGAAGGCGACCTACGGGCAGGGCATGGCGCGGGCGCAGATCGAGGGCACCATCGATCTTGAGCATCTGGCGACGCTGGACGACGCGGCGGCGATCGAGGCCCTGGTCAGACTCAAGGGCGTCGGCCTTTGGACGGCAGAGGCCTATCTCTTGCTGTGCGAGGGTCGGACGGACGTCTTCCCCGGCGGGGACGTGGCGCTGCAGGAGGCGATCAAATGGGCGGACGGCACCGAGACCCGACCGGACACCAAAGGGGCCTATGCCCGGGCCGAGATCTGGCGCCCCTGGCGCGGGGTGGCCACCCATCTGCTCTGGGCCTGGTACACCGGCGTGAAGAAGGGCGAGATCGTGCTGGGTGATCCCGCATGAGCGCCCTCGTCGATCCGGCCCTGCTGTCGCCCGCCCTGGCGCACCCGGAAACCGTGCTGGGCGCGCTGGATTTCGCGGGCGTGGCGGTGTTCGCGGCGACGGGAGCCCTGGCGGCCGCGCGCGAGAAGCATGACCTGGTCACCTTCGGCTTCTTCGCCGCGATCACGGGGGTCGGCGGCGGGACGCTGCGGGACCTGCTGATCGATGCCCCGGTGTTCTGGGTGCAGGACTGGCGCTACATCGCCGTCTGCCTGACCAGCGCGGCGGTGGTCTGGATGATCGGCGCTGGGGCGTGGCGGTTCCGGGCGCTGCTGTGGCTGGATGCGGTCGGGCTGGGGGCCTATGGCGTGCTGGGCGCGGCCAAGGCCGAGGCCTTCGGCGTGCCGCCCCTGATCTGTATCGTCATGGGGGCGCTGACGGCCTGTTTCGGCGGCATCGTGCGCGATCTGCTGGCCGGCCAGCCCTCCATCCTGCTGCGCCGGGAGATCACGGTCTCGGCGGCCCTGCTGGCGGCCACCGTCTATGTCGTCGCGCGGTATGCGGGGCTGGACCAGTGGCCCGCCGCCGCCATCGCGGCCCCCGCGGGGTTCCTTCTGCGGGGCGGGGCGTTGCTCTGGGGCTGGAGCCTGCCGGCCTTTCCCGGTGGTCTTGTCCGGAAGGGCTAGTCACGAAACCGATGCAAGCCCGTCATGGCGGTGCGCACGAATCGGGGATAGGCTGACCGCACAGAACGAAGGAGACGCGTCTTCAGTCCGCATTCCTCGATCAATCCCGGCGTGAGCGGGAGGACCTGATGCAGGTGCTCCACAAGCCGCCTTCCGGCTTTCCAGCCCTTGTGCTGAACGCCGACTTTCGCCCGCTGTCCTATTATCCGCTGTCGCTCTGGCCGTGGGAGGAGGCGGTGAAGGCGGTCTATCAGGACCGCGTCGACGTGGTGTCCGTCTACGACAAGGTCGTACGCAGCCCGTCGATGGAGATGGCGATCCCCAGCGTGATCGCGCTGAAATCCTATGTCGACCAGAACCGCAGTCCCGCCTTCACCCGCTTCAACGTCTTCCTGCGCGACGGCTTCACCTGCCAGTACTGCGGCGACACCGCCGAACTGACGTTCGACCACGTCATCCCGCGCAGCCGCGGCGGACGCACGACCTGGGAAAACATCGTCGCGGCCTGTTCGCCCTGCAATCTGAAGAAGGGCGGACGGACGCCGCAGCAGGCCCACATGCCGGTTCGCCGCGCGCCGCATCGGCCCAATGCCTACCAGCTTCAGGACGCCGGCCGACGGTTCCCGCCGCATTATCTCCACCGCAGCTGGCTGGATTACCTGTACTGGGACATCGAGCTCGAGCCCTAGGGTTCGTTCGGCCCTCCGAGAATGTCCATGCCGGCCTCATCTCCAGTCCACGCGGACATTGAGTGTTTTCGGCAACCGGTGATTTTCAGGTTTTGTTGATCGCGTCTGTTCGCTCTAACTTGAATCTTTGTGGTCCAATCTGCGTCCGGAACTGGAGTTGAACATGACCCCGAAGCAGATCACGGCAGCGTTTTTTGCGATGGCCTCGACCAGCCTCGCAACCGCAGCGGCGGCCGATAGCGCCAGCTTCACGATCACAGTCACCATCCCTCCGTTTGCAGAGGCGATTTCCGCGCGCCAAAGCGGGGCGGCTGGCGACTGGACGGTTCTGACGTCCGCCGGCGGCTTTCTCGTGAATCTGCCCGAGACGGTTGAGCCCGCGACGTCAGCCGATGCGGCAGCAGATTCCGCTGTCGTGGCCAGCGCACCGCTTGCCGTCTATCGCAGTGATCGCAACCGGTTCACCTTGAGCGTGGCGGGCGAGGGAGGCGATGTCGCGATGACGCCGTCCGGCACCGTGGCCGGAGCCAATCTGGTGCAGGTCAACTATCTCCTGCCGACGCCGGTGTCGACGCAGAGCGCGGCAACGCCCCTGCAGGTCGTGTTCGCCGGGCTCTGATCAGAGCGGCGGAACCGAACAGGTCAGGGTTCCCAGCGCCACGACACCGCGTTTTGATCGGTTCTCAGGCAGGGCGATCGTCGCGATCGTGCCGCAGGACGTTCTTCCTGCGAGTGTCGCCGTCAGCGGCGCGCCTCCCGGTCCGGTGATCGAGAAATAGCCGTCCTCGCTGGTCACCGTAACGTCGGCGCCGCTTTCGATACGCGCACCCGGAACCGGGAAGCCGGCGCTGTCGACCAGGCGCCCATAGACGGTCACGACGCGCGTCGCGCTCCATTCCAGTCGCACGACGTTGCCGGGATAGAGCGGGACTTCACGCGGCGTCAGGTCGATATCGAAGGGTGGGGCCGCCTCTGGCACCAGGCCAATGCGCGGTCGCGTGAAGGCCGGCAGGGCGATCGCCGCACGCTGGTTCACACGGATGGTCTGATAGGGCAGATCGTCGATGACCACCCGGAAACGGCCGTCGCTGTCGCCTTGATCCACGGTGTCTTCCAGGTCCACCAGGACCGCCGCGTCGCCGATACCGTGCGAGCCCAGCTGAAGAACACCTCCGCCGTACAGGAAGCCGGTCCGAACATTACTGGTGAAGAAGGTGTCCGTTTCGTCCGTCAGGCGGGAACGACTGACGCCCACATAGACGTCCGCGTCGCCTACGCGGGAGGCGGCGGTCCCGGAGAGCTGCAGCCCCACATCGCCGTTGGAAATGCCGGCGCTGGCCGATCCGGTCAGTTCAGCCTCCCGGAACTGCGCCGAACGACTGTAGCCCGCCACTGCGACCGGATAGAGGCCATCGCGCTCGTCACCGCTGGGTGTGCGGGACGAGATGTACTCGCCACCCAGGCTGGTCGTGGCCGACGCCCGCGGGCCCATTCCGCGCAGGAAGGTGAAGCGGATGCCGATGCGGTTTTCGATGTCGGACGCGACGGCGTCCACGGTCATGAAGCCGGTGCCTAGACGGGTGGCAATGACCGGCCGGCTATAGTTCACCGCGTAGGTGTATCGATCGCCAGACAGTTCGGTGTCGGAGACGCCAATCCGTCCGCCGAGAGACCCCCCCGCGAACGGTGCCTGCAAACTCGCGTAGACGCTGTTCTCGGATTGCAGGAAGGGTCGGTAGCGCTGCGAGCGAGTGAGAGTCGTCAGATCGAGCGGGATCGCCTTGACCGACCGGAGACTGACAGATCCGGTGATGGCTCTGAACTGGAAACTCGTGCCCAGGATCGCCGAGTACTGGCCCTCTGGTCCCAGGGCAGCGCCGGCAGCGGCGCGGATCTGGCCGCGATAAATCTGCAGGGCCGCTTCGGGATAGAACTCGCCGTCGACGGAGGTGAAGCCGAGGGTCACGCCTGCCGCCCGCCCGACGCGCCGGCTGGCGCTGGCGCTGAAGATGGCTTCACCCGTGCTGTCGGGCAGGAAGGGGCGCCGCTCGTCGACGGCGAGCAGGCTGTTGAAGTTGTCCGCCGCCCGCACTCCGGCGCGAAGGCTGAAAATCGTGCGACCTGGAGGCGGAAGGTCTGCGGCTCGCGTGAAGGTCCGGACTTCGTCCAGCGTGACGCCGCTGGCGTCGCGCACGACAATCCGTATCGGATAGCTGCCACCCGGCAGGCGGCTGGTATCGATCAACTGAAGGCCGCCACTGTACTGAGCGGCTGAGACCAGCGCTCCGTTCCGGTAGATTTCCACGCGGCTGGCCCGCGGCAGAACGACGTCGATCGGCGTGGCCGCGAACTGATCCTGATCGAGCTGTCCGCCGTTGAACGACGAGACCTCCGCACCGAAGAACCGCAGGTTCGTCAGGGTCAGCGAATTCTGGGTCTGCAACACACCGCCTGCCAGACGCACGTTGTCCCGATACTGCTGGAGGTAGCCTTCTTCCAGCTGCATGCCGCGATCTTCGTTGGCGAAGATGCGACTGACGGCAGACGTGCGTCCGATACTCCCCAGCGTGTCCAGACCAAAGCCGTAGCGAAGACGGGAACCGCCGGACTCGTCGGCGGAGATCGTCCCGCTGAAATTCTGGATCAGCGAGGGTCCTGAAATCGGCATGCCCAGCCGTCGGCCGCTCGGTTCCCCTGCGCTCAGGTATTCTCGGCCGAGGAAGAGGTCGACGCGAAAGGTATCAGGATTGACGATCACGCCGCTGACGCCGCTCGGAAGAACGCCGCAGGCGAGTGTCTCGTTGGGAAGGCAGCGCAGGTTCTCGTTCGAGGCGAGCGGCCTGGCCAGAAGATCCGCGACAAGGGCCGGGTCCGCCCCCGGGATCTGGGTGGACAGGCCGGCCGCATCGATCAGGACGATCTGGCCGTTCTCGAGGCGGCCGTTGAAGGCACCGATGCGGCGGCTTTGATAGAAGACGTCGAACAGGGTCTCGATGGGGCCGTCCAGATCTTCGAACCCCGGCGGTGCCGCGGCCTGAACCTGGGCGGCCTGGGTCAGATCCGAGTCTGCACCGGACAGAACAGGGGGGGCGGTGCGGATCGGAGCGTCCGATGCATTCACCGGTCCAGGGATCGACACATCATCCTGTCGCGGGATCGCGGCCCATGCCTCAAGCGGCAGAAGATTGGCCAGCAGGGCAAGGCTGGCTGCCGATGACAGCCAATGGCGAAACGTTGCGCGGTGGCGCGGCGTTTCCAAAATCTGTTGGGTCATGCCGCAAGGTTCCAAAGGCCGCGCATCGTTCTGGGTTCCGTCGGGCGGGCCAGCCGTTGGACTGTCGTCAGCGTGGTTCGACCGCGATGGTCACCTGGTCACTGTAGTTGCCCGACGTCGCGGCCGTGGCCGCCATGGTGTCCAGCGACACGATGATCCGTGCGTTTGGTCCGCTCGCGCAGGTACGCGCAGGATCCACCACGCCCTCGAAGCGTGCGACGGATGTCGTACCCGAGAGAACGGCCGAGCTGCTGGTTCCGGCGCTCTCGAAAGCCACGACGTAGGGGACGGCCTGGCGCCCCACCAGGCCCAGACCGCTCGCGGTCCGGATGCTGATCTCGTAGCGACCCGTCGGGCTGCTGACACAGACAGGCACGCCGTCACGTGATTGGCCGCGGCCATTCCAGTTGAGGCTTGCTGTGGTGCCGTTCGGGATTGAGACGCTCGCGGTGGCGGGCGCAATCGCGTCCTGGCCCCATGCAGCACCCGCTCCAGCCATGCTGGTCAGGGTGAGGACTGAGCCGCAGATCGCAAGTCGCGGGATCATGATCAGCTCCGTGAAAAGGGCGGGACGGAGGTCCAGCGGTGGACCTCCGTCCCGTTGGATCAGATCGCCTTGGCGATCACGGTCACGACGCCGGTGTAGGTGCCGGCGCTGGCGGCCAGGATGTCGGCGCGGCTGAAGGCGACGATCAACTGGTTGTTGGATCCACCGATATCCGAGCAGTCACCCGTGTTGGGGCGCGTGCCGGTCTTGGCGTCTGCCGTGAAGGCAAAGCTGTCGTTCGGGCCCATCTGGCGCGAGACGGCACCGGCGGTGTTGTTGACCGTATAGGCCAGCGCGCCGTTCGGGCCCGAGAGCTTCCAGCGGTTGTCCGAACCCGTGCCGAAGGCCACGCCCGTGACTTCCAGCTCATAGGTGCCGGCGCTCGTGACGTTCGAGTAAACGCAGTAGTTCGGGCGCTGGGTGATGTTCGGGTTGCTGCTGTTCAGGAAAGCGGCGCCGATGTTGAACGTCAGGTCCGTGAGGCCCGAGACGCGCACGACCGGATCAACGGTTGCGGTCAGGTTGAAGGTGTCCTGCGAGGTCGCGCCGTACTGGCTGTCCTGTGCCTGGGCGGCACCGGCGAGCAGGGCGGTGGCTGCAAAGCCGAGAAGGATTTTCTTGATCATGCTGATATCTCTTTGAAGGTTGGCGAAGCGCGTACGGCGGTATGCCAAAGGCTTCGGTGCTGTTAATGAGCCGTTAATATTTGGCGCGTCAAGCACAATTCGAACACAAGATAGTAATTAATTAGTATTAATTCATCAGAATACAGTAAAGCAATCCGCCTAAGCGGATCAATGAAGCTAATATACTGATGTTTTTACCCCAGAGTCGCTGAAGTCCTCTAGAACTCTATCAATCGGTCCTCGCCATTGGCTGAGGTGCGTTCCCGGAACCGGACCTGCGCGTCGGGCGAGTCCAGGGCGATCCGCCACTGGGCCCCGGCGTACAGGCGCCGATCCTCAAGGGGAGCGCAGCGTTCGCCTTCGGGGGCAGCGACGCAGGTCTTGCCGTCGAGTAGCAGGGTGTTGGTGTTGCCCTCGTTGGTGAGGACCAGTTCTTCGTCGCCCCGGACGGCCTCCAGGCGGGACTCGGGCTGGGCGGGTCGCGCCACCACCAGCAGGTCATAGGCGGTGAGGACCTTCAGGCTGATGCCTCGCTCATCTCCGCTGGCTTCGCCGGCCTGGACCTCTCCGACTTCGGGCGTCACGCGGATGCGGTAGACCCGCTCTGCCGCCAGTTCGGGGTTGATAGACACGATCCGGATGGCGCGCGTCGCGCCTGGGTCGAGGACGAGGCGGCTGGGCGATACGAGCAGGCCGAGCTCCTCCGGGTTGGAGCGCGCTATGCGTTGCTCTTCGGTCGTGCCGGGGTGAAGCATCTCAACGGGCGCGACCGAGATGTAGTAGCGATCGGCGCTCTCGTTCTTCAGCACGACATCGGCTCGCCCCGTGGAGGTCGTGTCGAGATCGATCCAAAGCTTGTCGACGACCAGTTGAGCGGACGCGGGTCCAGCGACTGCAGTCAGACTTGACGTCAGGAGCAGCCCTCCAAGGGCCACCAGCCATTTACGCATCTTACTCGCTTCCATACTTCAGGCGCATTTCACGATGGCTTGCCTCGGCGAACGGGCGACGGATCCGACCGGATCGATCGCCGGCGCTCGATGCCGAATGCTGACCGACGAACGGCATGAAGGCCGGGTCCGAACGGGGGCATCGGGACGGATGCTCCCGTCGGCAGCGCGGTCCTGAGAGGGAGTGCGATCAGGCGGATCGTGCGTCACCAATCGAACGGCGCCTTCCGCGCCAGAAACACACAGGCCCGAGGCCGGTCGGTTCTGACGTTTTCATGGCTATTCGTGTGTTTAGCGCTCCCCCGCTGTCTCAACCGACGGGGTTTATGGCGGTTACTAAAACCTTAAGCGTCCTCAACATTGATTAGATGATCCCCGCTATTCGATCGGCGTTCTTGCCCGGGTTGCAAAGTTCGCCCCGTTGGCGAGTCCTGTTCAGAGCTTGGGTCGGGGGGACGCTCGGCAGGGTTGGCCGCCGGCTGACCGAAATCCCGGGCGCAGGCCCAAAACCCGCCGGTGCCCGCGGCAGGACTCCTGCAGCCGCACTGAGCGGTTTGCGGGATCAACAGGCAGGATGATCAAAAACGGCGACATCGGTTGGGCGTCGCCGGCCTGGCCGGGAAACGTCGGCGCAGGGCGCGACGGTGCGTTCCGTCGCGGAGTGTCGTGACCCGGGTCGGCTCAGGCCCCTTGGCGGGGATCTTTGTGAACCGTCACTGAGGGTCGGTTGTCCGCGCGTGAGACCGGACCCTGGCCGCGCACTGGTCGAGGCCAAGGATGAGAACGCCGACGTTCTCGGGAGCCACAGCGCCCCGCCGCACGAGCCTCAGGAGGTTCGCCACGGGCGTCAGCGACCCATCCAGCCAGACGTCGGCTTCCATCAGCGCGCCGACGAGACGGGCCGCGGCATGCAGGGTCTCGGCGAAGCCCTCGATCCGGACCGTGGCGCAGAACGACAGCATCTCGTTGATCGCAGCGTGGATCTGCCGAAGCTCCTCGGGCGTCGGTCGTCGCGACGGGTTCGCCGTCAGGGCGCAGACCCGTTCGAGCGTCAGGTCGATCTGCTCCATGCCCGCGGCGGACAGCTCACCCAGATTCCCTTCGGCCCCGGCGACTGCTTCCGACACCAGAATGCCGCCGGCCTTGCGATACTCGCGCTGAAGCGCCGTCTTCACCCTTCGGACGATCACGGTCATAGCGACAGCCTCTGCGGTTTGACCATGCCGTCGAGTTCTTCCTGGCTCATGTTCGCACCGGTGGGCTCGCCCAGTGTACTGCTTCCGTCGCTCTTGCGGCGTCCCGCCGCCAGTTCGGTCGGCACACCCTCGAATTTGAAGCGTCTGTCCGGGCCCGTGTAGTGGTCCGACTCGATGAAGGGCCGGTCCGCGCCCGCGACCCAGAGGATGCGCTGCATCAGGATCGCCGGCGAAAGGGGTTTGGTGATGATAAAATTCGATCCGCAATCGCGGGCGTTGACCACCTCCGGCTCGATGGCGTGACCGGTGATGACGAAGATCGGCGCGTGGCAGTTCGGATCCAGCCGGGACGTCCTCAGCCAGCGCACGAAGTCGGGTCCGCTCTCCTCGCCCAGCTGCGCATCGCACAGGATCATGTCGATCGTATCTTTTTTCAGGATCGCCTTGGCTTCCTCGACATTGGGCGCGCGAAAGATGCGGTCCACGCCGAAGCCGAGCAGGGTCTGACTGAGGATGTCCAGCCCCATGGGGTTCGCATCAACGCACAGCGCCTTCAGCGACCGCAGGTTGATCCGGACCGGCGCGGGTGATGGCGCGGGGCTCACCATAGCTCGCACTCGCCACTGGAGGCCGCGACGGCCGTCCGGCCACCGGCGTGAAACCGCTGTGCCAGGCCGCTCAGCGTCGAAGCTTCGGCCGCGCTCTTCACCAGACCGATGTCGAGGATTCCACCGTTCGCCGCCGCCGCGGTCGAGAGCCGGCTGCAGAGCACGGCCATCTGCTCGATATGCTGGACGAGAGCGTCCAGCTGCTGGACCTCGACGAGGGTCTCGTGCGGCCTCGGATGGGTTGCGAGCAGCTGACCGGCGAGATGCTGAAGACCCTCACCGGCCAGGGCCCAGCAGGCCAGTTCATCCGAAAGGCCCAGGAACAGATTTTCGAGCGTGTGATCGGTGGCCATGATGCTCTCAATCAAAAAGTTCGACCGCGCCCGTGTCCCGGGCGGGTGCGGTGACCACGACGCGTTCGCGAGCGATCACGGCAGCGTCCTGCACCAGGTGCTGGGCCGCCGCGCCGGTCGAAGGCGTGAAGTGGATCCGTCGCGCCAGCGTCCCACCCAGGCTCTGGCTGATGATCGGGATGCCGTCCTCGTGCAGGAAGCGACGAACGAACTCGGCGTTCTTGCCGCCGATGTCGTTGAAGCTCGTCGTCATGCGTGCGCCACCGAAGACCTTGGCTTCGAGCCGATCGCGCCGCGCGCCGAGCGCCAGCAGGCCGTTGATCAGCAGCTCCATCGCCTGGGCCCCGTAGCGGCGATCTCCTGCGCCCCCTCCCGGTGCCTCGGGCAACAGGAAGTGGTTCATGCCGCCGATGCCGGCCACCGGGTCCCGGATGCACGCGGCGACGCAGGATCCGAGGATCGTCGAGAAGACGACGGATCGATCACCGCTCACCTGGTGCGAGCCCTGGCCGACGTGAACACGCCGTTCCTGGATGGGCTGCAGGTCGGACGTCATCAGGTGAGCACCCCGTAGACCGCCTCGATCTTCTGCCGCAGGGTCGTCACGGTGAAGGGCTTCACGAGGTAGTTGTTGACGCCGAACTGCTGGGCCCGCTGCACCAGATCGGTGTCGGCCCGGCCGGTCAGCATGATGAAGCCGGTATTCTTCAGGGCCGGCGTGGCGCGGACCGCGCGCAGGAAGTTCAGCCCGTCCAGCTTGGGCATGTTGTAGTCCGAGATGACCAGATTGCTCTTGTGGGTGAGCAGGGCGCGCAGGCCGTCCTCGCCGTCGACGGCGTCCTCGACATCGGTGATCCCGATCTCCTTGAGGCCGATGCGGACCAGAGACCGGATCGTCTGCTGGTCGTCGACGACCAGGACACGAAGGCTTGAGGCGGCAGGCATCAGCGAGCTCCCGGGGTTGTCGAGGCAGCGGAAAGCGTCGCCTGTGCGATGCGGCTCAGGGGGAGCTGGCGGTCCACGGCGCCGATCTCGAACGCCGCGCGCGGCATGCCGAAGACCACGCAGGTGTCCTGGTCCTGGCCGATCGTAGCGGCACCCGCGTCATGCATGGCCAGCAGGCCGGCTGCGCCGTCCTTGCCCATTCCGGTCAGGATCACGCCGACGGACCGGGACCCCGCCGTGCTGGCCACCGAGGCGAAGAGGGCATCGACCGACGGCTTGTGGCCGCTGACGGGGCCGTCGTCGCCGAGTGTGCAGCGCAACGTGCGACCGCCGGTGACGCGAAGGTGCCGGTCGCCGGGGGCCAGATAGACGTGACCCACGCGCAGCTCATCGCCCTCATTCGCCACGCTGACGGACGGCGCACCGAGGCGATCCAGCCGGGCCGCCAGACTCGCGGTGAAGGTGACCGGCATATGCTGTGTGATCACGGTCGGCGGGCAGTTCGCGGGGAAGGCGGAGATGACCTTGATCAGGGCCTCCACGCCGCCGGTCGAAGCGCCGATGGCGATGACGGCACCCGACGGCGCGTAGTTGGACGCCGGAGCGGGGGGCGGGGCGGGCGCGGTGACCGGTTGCACCCGGGCATGGGCCGCGGCCTTGACCTTGGCGGCCAGGTCGCGAAAGCCCTCGCCGCCGCCGACGACCGGCTTGCCGATGCAGTCGACGGCTCCCAGTTCGAGCGCGGCAATCGAGATGTCGGCGCCGCGCTGCGTCAGGGTCGACACCATCACGACCGGGATGGGCCGGAGCCGCATCAGCCGTTCCAGGAAGTCGAGGCCGTTCATGTTGGGCATCTCGATGTCGAGGGTCACGACGTCGGGATTCAGTTCCTTGATGGCGGCCCGCGCCTCGATCGGATCGGCGGCCTGGCCGATGACCTGCAGTTCGGGATCGGCCCGCAGCGAGTCGATGATGAGCGCCCGCATCGTCGCGGAATCGTCGACCACCAGGACCTTGATCGTGCGGCTCATGAGGAGGCCTTCAAACGGTAGATTGTGAGTCCGGCCGACACCAGTTGCGGGATCAGCGACCGCTCGGAGTGGCCGATGTACAGCCGTCCCTCCGGCGTCAGCCGATCGGCGAACCGCGTGAAGAGACGGGTCTGGGTCGGCTCGTCGAAGTAGATGGCGACGTTGCGGCAGAAGATGGCGTCGAACTTGCCGCGCATGGGCCAGTCCTCCATCAGGTTGATCGTCCCGAAGCTCAGGATCTCGGTCAGGGCGGGCGTGACCTTCCAGTTCCCACCCTCGACCCGGGTCATGAATTTCGAGCGCAGGCCGGCGGCGATCGGCTCGACGTCGCCGTCGTTGTAGATGCCGCGCCGGGCGTGATCGACGACGAGGGGATCGATGTCGGTGGCCAGGATGCGGATGTCGTGTCGGGCGGCTTCGGGGAACGCGTCCAGCAGCGTCATGGCCATCGAATAGGGTTCGTGGCCGGCCGAGCATCCGGCGGACCACATCCGCACGCGTCCGCCCGCGCGGGCCTTGGCGATCAGGGACGGCAGCAGGTCCGTCGTCATATGCTCGAAGTGATGCGGCTCGCGGAAGAAGCGCGTGACGTTCGTGGTCAGGGCGCTGAGCATCGCCGCGTGTTCCGGGTGGTCCGGGTCCGACCGCAGCAGGTCGCAATAGGCGCGGAAGCTGTCCAGACGAAGCTTTCGAACGCGTTTGGCGATGCGCGAGTAGACCAGCGTCGCCTTGGCGTCGGCGAGGTGGATGCCGGACGCGGCGTAGAGCAGGTCCGCGATCGCGCGAAAGTCGGCCGTGGTGAAGGGGAATTCCCCGTCGCCGGCCTGGTCGTCCGTGCGCCGCTGGGCCGCAGTCATGCCGCCTCCTGCACGATCTCTTCGGGCAGCAGTCCATCCAGCGAGATCAGGCTGATCATCTCGCCATCGATGGCGATGATGCCCTTCACGAACGCCCGCACGGTCTCGCACGAGATGTCGGGCGTCGGCTGGATCAGGTCCTCGCCCACGGTGAGGATGTCGGACACGGCCTCCACCAGAAGGCCGACCGTCTTCAGGCCGATCCGGGCGACGATGATGACGTGCCGGGCCGACGGGGGCGTCACCGGCAGGCCCAGACGCGCGCCCAGGTCGATGATCGGCAGGACCGTGCCCCGCAGGTTGATCACGCCGCGCACATAGGAGGGCGACTGGGGCAGGGGGGTCGCGGGCGCCCAGCCACGGATTTCGAGGACCGACTGGATGTCGACGCAGTATTCCTGCTCGCCCATTCGGAAGGCGACGAGTTCGCGTTCGGCGGTCGAGGAGGAGGAGGGGACGGGGGTCGCGGACATGATCAGCTCGCTATGGCCAGTTGGGGTGGGGCAGACGGTGCGGCGCGCTTGCGCAGGTTGATCAGCGCGTCGACGTCGAGGATCAGGGCGACGCGGCCGTCACCGAGGATGGTGGCGGCGGCGATGCCCTCGACCTGCTGGTAGTTCAGCTCGAGGCTCTTGATGACGACCTGTCGCTGGCCCTGGATCGCGTCGACGCGGAGAGCCGCGAGGCCGCCCATGCCGCTCTCGACCAGCAGCGTCACGCCCGGTCCGACGGCCGGAGTCTCGGTCCAGCCCATGGACTCCGCGACGTCGATCATCGGAACGTAGGCCCCCCGGACCGAAAGCACGTGGCCCGACGGGCCCAGCGCCTGGACGTCGCCGGCCTTCGGCTGCAGGGATTCCACGATGGCGGTGATCGGGACCACCAGGGTCTGCTCGCCCGCCGTCACCACCATGCCATCGAGGACGGCGAGGGTCAGCGGCAGGCTCATGGTGAAGGTCGAGCCCTGACCCGGACGCGACAGGATGGTGATCCGGCCGCCGAGCGCCTGGATGGAGCGTTTGACCACATCCATGCCGACCCCGCGCCCGGACACGTCCGAGATGGTCGCGGCCGTCGAGAAGCCGGGCGCGAAGATCAGGTTGTCGACCTCCTCGTCGCTGAGGACGGCGGAGGCCTCGATCAGGCCGCGCTGGATGGCGATGTCGCGCACGCGTTCGCGGTTGATGCCCCGCCCGTCGTCCGAAATCTCGATGACGATGCGGCCGGAACGATGCATGGCCGCCAGCTTGACGACGCCTTCCTCGGGCTTGCCGGCGGCGCGGCGTTCCTCGGGCGTCTCGAGACCGTGATCGATCGAGTTGCGAAGCATATGGGTCAAAGGCTCGGCCAGGCGCTCGATGACCGTCTTGTCGACCTCGGTGCCTTCGCCCTCGGTGATGATGCGGACCCGCTTGCCGGTCATGGCGGCGACCTCGCGGGCCAGGCGCGGCATGCGCTGGAACACCGACTTCACCGGCTGGGCGCGGATGGCCATGACGCTGTCCTGGATCTCGCGCGTGAGCTGTTCGAGATCGTCCAGGCCCAGCGCGATGTTGGACGACCGGGCGACGCCCGACTCCATGACCCGCTGGGCCAGCATGGCCTGGTTGATGACCAGCTCGCCGACCAGGTCGATCAGACGGTCGACGCGATCGAGCTCGACGCGGATCGTGGCCTGAACCTGGGCATCGGCGCTCTTGGCGTCATTGGCCGCCGCAGCCTCGGGGGCCGCGGCCGGGACGGGCGAGGGTGCCGCTGCGGGCGCGGTCGGCTCCGGGTCCAGCGTGATCGCGGCGGCGACGGGCGTGAAACCGGGCATCTCGTCCTCGACGGCGGCCGGCGCGGGCTCGGGCGCGACGGGTTCCACCTCGAACAGGCAGTCGCCATCCACGAACTCGAACACATCGACGATCCGGTCGCGGGTGGCGTCGGTCGTCAGGGTGACCGTCCAGGTCAGATAGGCTCCGAGGGGATCGAGCGCGTCCAGCAGCGGCACGTTCATGTCGCAGGTGACCGACAGCGAACCGAGACGGGCCAGCTCGCGAATGAGCGGCAGGGCGTCGTTGGCGTTGCGATACATCACGTCCTTGGGCGTGAAGCGCACGCACCAGACCGGATCGCTCTCTGGCGCGGCCTCCGGCTCGGGATCCAGCGACAGCATCATCGGCGTGAAGCCGAATTCGTCCGCGACCGGGAGCGTGGCCTCGGTGGCCGGGCCCGCGCCGGGCTCGCCGCCGCCCACCAGCGCTTCCAGCTCGGCCACGATCATGGCCTCGCCGTCGCCCATGGGGGCCCCGCCGGACTTGGCGGCGTTGACGTGGTCGGCGAGATGGTCGGCGGCGCGCAGGAGCACCTGGATGACGTGCTGTTCCGGGGCGAGGGAGCCGCTGCGCACGGCGTCCATGGTCGTTTCGAAGACGTGGGCGAAGCGCACCAGGGGTTCCAGTCCGAACGCACCCGCGCCACCCTTGACGGAGTGCACCGCGCGGAAGACGGCGTTCACCGTTTCCTCGTCGCCGCCACCGGTTTCGAGCGTCAGCAGGCCGGCTTCCAGATCGCCGAGCAGCTCGTCGCATTCCTGAAAGAATGTG
The DNA here is from genome assembly GCF_000144605.1 of Brevundimonas subvibrioides ATCC 15264. Taxonomy (NCBI): domain Bacteria; kingdom Pseudomonadati; phylum Pseudomonadota; class Alphaproteobacteria; order Caulobacterales; family Caulobacteraceae; genus Brevundimonas; species Brevundimonas subvibrioides. The sequence continues at coordinate 1,115,798 of NC_014375.1, forward strand.
GCCTTGATGGCTTCCATCGGATCCATGATCTGATCCGTCAGGCTGCGACGCGACGGATGGCGTCGATCAGTTTCACGGGGTCGAACGGCTTGACGATCCAGCCGGTCGCGCCGGAATCCCGGGCCCGCTGCTTCTTGGCGCTGTCGCTCTCGGTGGTCAGGACCAGAATGGGTGTCGACCGATGCCGTTCGGTGCGCCGGACCCCCTCGATGAAGCCGAAGCCGTCGAGGTTGGGCATGTTGATGTCGGTAATGATGACGTCCGGCTCATTGCGACCCAGAACGTCGAGGCCGTCGAGGCCGTCGACCGCCTGGACCACTTCGAACTCATCCCCCGCCAGAGCCAGCCTCAGCATGTCCCGCATCGTGCGAGAGTCGTCGACCGTCAGGATGCACATGGTCATGCGGCTATTTCCTCTTGCTGATCCAGGACCGGGGCGCAGCCCAGCTGGTCGAAGGCCGTCCGGACGGCGGGGCTGGGGTCCAGGAGGCGCAGGCGAAAACCGTCCTCACGCCAGGTCGCGAAGCTCGACAGCATCAGCTGCAGCGCCTGCGCGCCGAACCGGTCGACCTGGGAGGCCTCGAGATCCAGGTCGTTGCCACGACGGCGCACGATGTCGGCGTGGGTTTCGGGCAAGGTCGAGGCATCCATCCGTCCCGGAAGGACGAAGACTTCAGGGCCGTGGCCGGTCATCAAAAGTGCTCCCACTGCGGTTCGTTGCTCTGGGCCAGGGCGGCCCCGCCGCCGGCGGCGCGCCGGACCGGAACCGGTGCGGACTGCCGTGCGAAGTCGGCGATCCGGGACTGGGCCTGACGCACCGCATTGGGCTTTGCGCGCGCCGCCCGGGCCGGAGCGCGGCCGTCCTCGGAGACGTGGAACTTGCCGACCAGGATGGCCAGTTCCTCGGCTTCCTGGGACAGGTTGTGGCTGGCCGCGGTGGACTGCTCGACCATGGCGGCGTTCTGCTGGGTCGTCTGGTCCATCTGGTTGACGGCCGTGTTGACCTGGCTCAGCGCGGTGGCCTGTTCGTGGGCGGAGGCCGTGATCTCGGCCATCAGGCCGTTGATCTCCGAGACGCGCTCGACGATGGCGGTCAGGGCCTGACCCGTCTCGCCGACGAGGCCGACACCGTCCTTCACGTGGCCGCTGCTGGCCGCGATCAGGGTCTTGATTTCCTTGGCCGCTTCCGCCGAACGCTGGGCCAGGGCCCGGACCTCGGAGGCGACGACCGCGAAGCCGCGACCCGCATCGCCGGCCCGGGCCGCCTCAACCCCGGCGTTCAGGGCCAGCAGGTTGGTCTGGAAGGCGATCTCGTCGATCACGCCGATGATCTGGCTGATCTGGTCCGAGGACCGTTCGATCTCGCCCATGGCGGCCACGGCGCGACCGACCACGACACCACTCTGCTCGGCGGCGGCCTTGGCCCCCACGACGACAGTGCCGGCGCGCTCTGCGCCTTCAGCCGTGCGTTTGACGGTGGCGGTGATCTCGTCCAGCGCAGCCGCCGTCTCTTCCAGCGTGGCAGCCTGCTGTTCGGTCCGGCGCGACAGGTCGTCGGCGGCCTGGCTGATCTCGCCGGCCCCGGACTGCATCGCCGAGGCATTGGTGCCGATGACACCCATCGCCTCTTCCAGCTTGTCCATGGCGGCGTTGAAGTCGACCTGCAGGCGGGCGTATTCGCCGGGGAAGGTCCGGGTGATGCGGTGGGCCAGGTCGCCGGCGGCCAGGGCGCTCAGGCCCGCAGCCGTCTCGTTGACGATCTCGGCCTGTTCGCGGACGGCGATCGCATCCCGCTCGGCCCTCTCTTCGCGCTCCAGTTCAAGGGCGGTCTGATCCGAGGCGAACTTGACGATCTTGTAGGGTTTGCCGTCCGCGCCGACGATGGGATTGTAGCGGCCGTCCAGGATCACCTTCCTGCCGTCCTTCGCATAGCGGGTGAACCGGTCGGAGACGCCTTCGCCGGCCGCCAGCCGGCGCCACATGTCGGCGTATTCGCTCGACGCTGCGTAGTCGCGATCGCAGAAGGTCCTGTGGTGGCGGCCCTGAACCTCAGCCAGGGAATAGCCCATGATCTTCAGGAAATTCTCGTTTGCCTTGATGACGTTACCGCTCAGGTCGAACTCGACGATGCCCATGGCCTGGTTGGCGCCGACCATCATGTTCTGGCCGTCACGGACGGCGATGGAGGAGCTCTCCAGGGCGATGCCCTGTTCCTTGAAGATCTGGACCGCCCGGCTCATCGAGCCGATCTCGTCGCGACGCTGCAGGTTGCCGACCTCGACGGTCATGTTTCCGGCCGCGAGCTTGTCCATGACGTCCGTCAGCGAAACCAGGGGTTTGCTGATCGCGCGGGTCATCATCAGTCCGATCACCACAGCCGCGATCGCGGACAGGATGGCGCCGATGATCAACGCGATGGTGGCCCTCTGCACCGCTTCGGTCAGATGCACATTCGTCGCTTCGCGCAGCGCGACGACGTTATCAACGAGCCCGTCAATCGCGTCTTCGGCTGGTCCGATAGCGGCGTCCGAAGGTCCGTCGCGGCCCACGAAGCTCGCTGCCGCGCCCCGGTCTCCGCCCGCAAGGATGCGATTGCCTTCGGCTTCCACCAGTCGATACCAGGCGGTGGACGCCGCCGTGGCCGTATCAAACCCTGTCTGCACCTCTGCGGAAAGGGGATGGGGATAGGCCTCGATCGCAGCCGCCGCGTTCTTCTCGAAATTCTCGCGGTGGCTGGCGAGGCGCTCCATATAGTAGCGGTCGCCGCTCAGCAGGAAGCCACGGAAGGCGTTCTCCTGGCGTGCCAGATAGAAGCGCGCCTGACGCAGGCTGCCGGCCGACGCGGTTTCGGCCTCGAGGGTTGCTCGCGCCGTCTCGATGTTTCGCAGTTCAAAGACCGCGAAGCCTCCGAAAAGGGCGGTCACCAGCGCCAGGAAGCCGAACCCGGCGGCCAGCTTTCGGCTGATTTTCCAGTTTGAGAAGTTCATGATTCAGTCCCTTTGAGCGCGGCGGGCGGCTTAGAAGCTGTAGGAAATCGAGGCGACGAGGCGGCCTTCGTACCGGCTGCCGAGGTCATGCTCGTCGGTGTCGTACCAGCGCAGGTCGCCCGCGATGGCCGGGCTGAACTTGTGCTTCACGCCGATATTCCAGGCGTTGTAGTCGGAACCGTTGTCGACCCGCCGGATGCCGTAGGCGATGCTCAGCTTGTCCGTGGACGTCAGCTTCAGCGAGGCCTGGGCTTCCGACCACCAGGCCGCCTCGCCGCTGCCGTAGGTGTCTGCAGAATAGTTCACCCGCATGCGGGCGCTGATGTGATCGGTCAGGTCACGGGAGATGTCGCCCTGGAACTCGACGTAGCCGCTGTCGACACCGTTCGTTTCGCCGATCATCTGGCGGTGCATGACCTGCACGTCGATGCCCCAGTCCTGAATGTCGGTCGCGTAGCCGGCGGTTGCGATGACTTCGGCATTGGCGCCCTTGCTGGAGGCCGCCTCGGACTCGAAAGCGCTGACATAGAAGCCGTTGGCCGACCAGCGCACCGACCCGAAGACGGCGGGTTCCTCGTCGCTCTTGCCCAGGCCTTTGCCGATGTACTGGCTGGCGATGCCGACCTGACCCGTGATCGGGTCGGCCAGGGCCGGTGCGGCACAGGTCAGGGCAGTGGCCCCTGCGACGAGTGCGGAAGAGAGGTACAGGGCCGACCGGGCCTGTTTGATGGAAGTTTTCAAGTTTGTAGTCCCCGACTTCGGACGCCGACGGACCACGCCCGTCTGATCATTCTGATAGTCGGAGACTTAAAGACTGCAGGTCACCAAGATGTTGATATCGCTTGGTTTATCGCTACGTTGTACTACGTAGCGAGGCCTGCAATGGCGTCGCGCGCCCGTTTCGTCGTACGCTGTTTTACCTAGGGCGGAGCCGCGTGAGACACCGGTGACAGCAAGGGGCGCGGCGGGGCGGACCCGCATTGATGCAACTGGTTAAGCTGGTCTGTCAGGCCGCGAGGCCGCGCCCAACCATAGTTGCGATCGCCGCGATGTTCGGGGCCTGCATCTTTCGCAGGATGTTGCCGCGGAAGACGTCGACCGTCCGGGGGCTGATCCCGAGGACGAGGGCGGTGACCTTGCTGCTGGCCCCGTTGACCAGATGGGACAGGACCTCACGTTCGCGCGGAGACAGCGTCTGGTAGCGCCGGCGGGCATCCCCGAACTCGGTGCTGGCTGTGTCCACCGGCCCGCAGGCCGTGAAGGCATCGGCGATGGCCTGAACCAGGGCACCGGATCCGAACGGCTTTTCCAGAAAGTTGGAGGCGCCCGCCTTCATCGCCGCGACGGCCATGGGCACATCGGCATGGCCGCTGATGACGATGAGGGGCCACTCTTGCCTGCCGGTCTTTGCAAGGCGCTCGACCAGGGCGAGACCCGACATTTCGGGCATCCGGACATCGGTCACGACACACCCGAACGGCAGGGACTCCGAGGCGGACAGGAAGGCCGTGGGGGACGCGAAGACCGTGACCTCGAAATCCGCGACAGAGAGCATGGCCTCGATCGATGCCAGAACGGCGGCATCGTCATCGATGACGAACACGTGGCCCTTAGACATTGGCACTCCTGTTGTTGAGAGTGAAGGCGAAGCCGGCACCCCCGAGCGAACTGGTGACATGCTCGATCTTTCCGCCGTGCGCTTCGACGATCGTCCGGCAGATCGATAGACCCATTCCCATACCGCCCGCCTTGGTGCTGATCAGCGGATCGAACAGGCCGCCCGCCACGGCCTCGGGCACGCCCGGGCCATTGTCCTCGACCGTCACCCGATAGTGCTGGTCAGTCTGATCGCCGGAAATTAGAACCCGACGTCGCTGACCGTCGGAGGGCGCATCCAGGGCGTTGCGGACCAGATTGAGGACGACCTGCTGGACCTGGACGCGGTCGCACAGCGCGCAGCCGTCCGGCGGGATCCTCACCGTGAGAATGGCGTCGACCTCCCTGGCGTTGATTCTCAGGATCGGCAGGATTTCGTCGACGATCTCAGCCATGTTCGCCTGGCTGTGGAAACCGGTATCGCGGGACATCAAGGTGCGCAGTCGTCGGATGACGTCGCTGGCCCGTTCAGCCTGACCGGCGGCGGATTCGACGTACTTTGTGATCTTGGCGCGATCGATCTCGGGGCGCGAAATCAGGGTCGTGGCCGCATCGAGGAAATTCAGGATGGCCGACAAGGGCTGATTGAGTTCGTGGGCGACCATGGACGCCAGTTCGCCGAGGGAGTTCAGACGCCAGTTGTAGGTAATCTGCTGCCGCAGATCCTGGGCCGCCGTTTCGGCTGCGACAACGCCGGTGACGTCCTGAATGAACAGGGTCAGGAAGTCCTCGCCGTTCGCCGAGAACTGCGCGGCCTGGACGTCGACGAAGGCGCAGCGGCCGTCGTGACGCAGGGCCGTCAGGTGGACGCCGCTTCCCCCGCTGCGGCTCGTGGCATTGAGATCCGCCAGACCTCCGGGGGCCTGGAGGGCGGCAACGTCGAGCTCGGGAATGAGGCTGGCGATATGAAGCGGCGGGTCTCCCACCATGGCGCGCCCGAAGAAGGCGTCAGCCGTCGTGTTGGCGCTTCTGATCGTTCCCGCTGCATCGATCGCGACGACCGCCATCGGTGCGTCAACCAAGATGCTCCTGGCGAACGATGCTTCCAAGCCTCTGCCCTCCCCGACGACGTTGCGCCGAATCCTGCGCCCACGCGATCGGTTTGAATTCGGGGAGGAATTCTCTCAATCCTGAGGGGCGCTCAGACTGTCATACAACCGAAATCTTCATGCGCACAAGACTTTCGCGAGAATACTCGGGGCTATTGCGAGCGAAATGCAATCGCATCTATGTCCGGCCTCGTGGTCAGGCAGTTGTATACCCTGTTTGGCCAGATCTATTCAAGGAAGTCTGCATCACGTCAAACAGAGTCGTGGCCTCGATCGGCTTGGGGACGCAGTGCTCCATGCCGGACTCGGAATAGATCTTGAGCTGATGCTGCATCACATTGGCGGTCACCGCGACGATCGGGGGTGCCGTTCGGCCCGCCGTCCGGGCTTCCTCGACGATCATGCGCGCCGCATCGACCCCGCCGAGGACCGGCATCTGGATGTCCATCAGAACGATATCCCAATCGCCCTCGCGACAGGCCTCCACGGCCTGCATGCCGTTCTCGACCAGGGTCGGCACGACATCGATCTGCTCCAGCAGCAGCGCGAGGACCTTGCGGTTCACGGGATGGTCCTCTGCGGCCAGGACGCGAAGCGAACCGGTGACCGGCCGGGGCTGGGATGGCCCGGGCGACCGCGCGGCAATGGGTTCGGCGATGGGCAGGGGCAGGGCGGCTGTCAGGCACAGCCCGCTCGGGATCCTGTTTGTCGCTGTGATGGAGCCGCCCATCCGCTGGACCAGCTGGTTGGCCATGAACAGGCCGAGCCCCAGGCCCATGCTCCCGTCGGCTCGCGGAATGGCCGGATCCAGACGCGCGTACTTGTCGAAGATCCCGGCCAGGAGATGATCGGGCACGCCCGGCCCTGAATCGCACACGGACAGTCTCACGCCGTCCACGTCGCGTGACGCCGATACCAGGATGCCGCCCGTGTCCGTCAGCTGGACCGCATTGGCGACCATGTTGTGCAGAACCTGGCGGATCCGGACCGGATCGCCGAGATAGGCGGACGCGAGCCCGGGGCAGAGGCTGACACAGATTTCCAGATTTCTGGTTTTGGCGATCGCCTCGAAAGGCTCGATCGAGCGCTGGACCAGATCACGCAGGCTGAAGGTGACGGCCTCGATCTCGAGCAGACCGGCCTCGATCCCGCCCAGGTCGATCACCTCCGCGATCAGGTCGCGAAGCCCGCGGCCGGACGTGATCAGGGTTTCCAGCCGCTCGGCCTGCACGGGTGTGAGCGGATCCCCGACGAGCGACTGGGCCATGCCCATCATGCCATTCAAGGGTGTCCTGATTTCGTGACTGATCATGGTCAGGAAGTCGCTCTTGGCCTGGCTGGCGAGTTCCGAAGCCTCCCGGGCGGCATTCAGGGTGCACATGTCTTCGGACACCCGTCGCCAGGCCCCGAAGGCGGCCAGGCACAGCAGAAGGGCGGAGCTGGCGAGCATCAGGGTGGAACGTTGGTCGCCACCGCTCCCCAGCAGAATCCCGATCAGCGATGCCAGCACGATCAGCGGCGGTCCTGCCGCCGCGCCGGCCATCAGTCTGGAACTGCCGCTGGCTGCGACGGCGTGGATCAGCGCACCGGCAAGGACGACCATTCCGATCGCGACGCCAAGGTGCTCGCCGCTGACGGCGAGCGGAATGGCGATCAGGCTGAACATGAGCTTGTTGGCCAGGAACAGGGCGAAGGCCCATTGGGCGGCGCGCTGGTCGCGAACCTGGCCCTGCGGAAATGCCACGATCTCGCACAGCTGCATCAGCAGGAAGGCCGCCAGCCAGATCGCGGCCGAGGCCAGGCCGATCAGCGGGAAGAAGATCGCCACGCTGGCGACGGCGAAAAGCATCCGGGACCGACGCTGCCGAACGCGTTTCGTCATGGTCGCGCTGACCGCTTCGAGGAGCGTTTCGCGAGCGTTGGGACATGCAGCCACGAAGGACATGGATGGCTCCAGATGCGCCGTTCTGCGCCGATGGCGCGACCATGGGGTCTCGCCGTGGGTCAAGAGAACCTAGGGACGCTTTCACCGTCGTTAACTAGCCATTAGTACCTACGGTCAGGGCGACCTCGCGGTGCCGGATGACGCATTCAGGCCGCATCTAGGGGGATCTGCGTACGCGCCTTGCACCGCATCAGCCCTGTATCCTACCCGGTCTGGTCGTCCGTTTCCGACCGAAGCAAAGCGTCACAGCAGGTGTTCACCAGGGTCAGAAGACTTTGCGGCGGAAACGGTTTGATCAGAAAATCAACGACGCCGGCGTTCCTGGCGGCCACCGCATGGGCGACGTCGGCATGTCCACTGATGAGAATGAGCGGCCATGCCAGGCCCATCTCGATCTTCAACCGACGCGCCAGTGCCAGGCCGTCCATATCCGGCATCCTGAGGTCCGAGACGATACAGGCCGGTTGAAGGCCGTCGAGGGCTGCGAGAAAATCCGTGGCCAGGCCAAAGGCCTGAACCTCATAGCCGGCCGACAGGAACAGCGCTTCCAGAGACTCCATCACGACCACGTCGTCGTCGATGATCACGACCCGCTTCATCGACGACGCCTTCGGTTGTGTTTTCGATCCGGGCCCGGCTTGCGTCGAGTAATCCTCATTTTTACTTATTCAGTCTGTTTGGGTTCGAACAGTTAAGCAAAAATACCTATGGCTCGGCGGCGAATGGCGCCCGGGGGCCTCGCATCGATCCGGCGGCGGGACTGGATCGGTGGTGCTGGCCAGCCCCGCGACGCGGTTCGCCGGGCGCTGTGAGGCGGCAACCCCTTCCGTCTCGCCAGAAGTTCTTGCAAGTCATTCGCAATGTGTGGCACAGGCGAGACGTGACTGACGCTGCCTCCGACATTCCTGCCCGCAAGGCCGCCCCCGGCTCGACCCTGAACGGTGCCCGCGCCTTCTGGTTGAAGGAACTGCACCGCTGGCACTGGATTTCGGCCGGGCTTTCGCTGGCGGGCATGCTGCTCTTCGCCATCACCGGCATCACCCTGAACCATGCGGCGCAGATCCCGGCCGAGCCCGTCACGGTCGAGACCTCGGCGACACTGCCCGCGCCGCTGCTGGCGCGCCTGTCCGACTTTCCGGACGAGACGACCGACCCTGTGCCCGACGCCGTGGCGCGCTGGGCGGTCGATGCGCTGGACGCCTCCGTGGGGGGGCTGCCGACCGAGACGGCGCCCGACGAGATCTATGTCGCGCTCAAGGGGCCTGGAAAAGACGGCTGGCTGACCATCGACCGGGCGACCGGCGAGGCGGTGCGCGAGACGACCACCCGCGGCTGGGTCGCCTATCTGAACGACCTGCACAAGGGCCGCGACACCGGTCCGGTCTGGTACTGGTTCATCGACGTATTCGCTGTGGCCTGCATCGTCTTCGCCGTGACCGGCCTGACCCTGTTGTGGCTGCACGCCCGGAACCGCGCCTCGACCTGGCCCCTCGTGGGGCTGGGGATCGCGGTGCCGGTCATCATCGCCCTGATCTTCATCCACTGACGAGTTTGCCCATGCGTACCCTGCCTGTCGTCCTGGCCGTCGCGGCGGGATCCGTTGCTGCCCCGGCCCTGGCCGCTGACCTGACCGTGACGGTCGAGGTGCCGACGGTCCGCACCGCCGCCTACCATCGCCCCTATGTCGCGATCTGGATCGAACAGCCCGACCAGACCGCCGTTCGCACCATCGCCCTCTGGTACGAGGCGGGCGAAACCGCGCGCGGCGACGGCGACGGCGCGCAGTATCTGAAAGATATCCGGACCTGGTGGCGCAAGGGCGGTCGCGCCATGACCGTGCCGATCAGCGGTGTCAGCGGCCCGACCCGGGCCCCGGGCCGTCAGACGGTGACCGTTCCTGGCGCGCGCCTCGCGAGCCTGCCGGCCGGTCAGTACAACGTCGTCGTCGAGGCGGCGCGCGAGCAGGGCGGCCGCGAACTGGTGCGCGTGCCCTTCACCTGGGGCGGGGCCGCGTCGTCCGGCTCGGCCGCCGGAACCTCCGAACTGGGCGCCGTCCGCGTCGCCGTCACCCGATAGGAATCTCTGACATGAAGAAGCTGATCCTGCCCGCCATCGCCCTGCTGGCCGCCGTGGCCGCACCGTTCTCGGCCAGCGCGCACCGTGGCTGGCTGATGCCGTCCAGCACCGTCCTGTCGGGCGAGCGCGCCTGGGTCGCATTCGACGCCGCGGCCTCCAACGGCGTCTTCATCGCCGACCACGCCCCCCTGCGCCTGTCGCCCCAGACCCTCAGCGTCCTCGCACCCGACGGTGCGGCGGGCGTCGTCGCCAACCTGATGCAGGGCGCCTATCGCTCGACCTTCGACGTCGAGATCAACAAGCCCGGCACCTGGAAGATCGCCAATGCCTCCGCCGGCATGAACGCCGCCTGGATCCTGAACGGCACGCCCGGTCGCTGGCGCGGTCCGGCCGCCGACATGGCCGCCAACGTCCCGGCCGGGGCCACCGACGTCGTCTCGGCCCCCAGCGCCAGCCGCCTCGAAACCTTCGTGACCCTGGGCGAGCCGACGACCTCGGTCTTCGCCCCGACCGGCGTCGGCATCGAGATGGTGCCGGTGACCCACCCCAACGACCTGGTGGCCGAGGAAGCGGCGACCTTCCAGTTCCTGAAGGACGGCGCCCCCTATGCCAACGCCGACGTCATCGTCGCGCGGGGCGGCCTGCAGTACCGCGACAATCCCGAGGAAATGACCGCCCGGACGGACGCCGACGGCAAGGTCTCGATCACCTGGCCCGAGGCCGGCATGTACTGGGTCAACACCAGCTGGCGCGACCCGGCCGCACCGGCTCCGGTCGAGGGTGAAGGCCGCGGCGGACCCCCGGTCGCCTCGGCCCAGTACACCGCCGTGCTGCAGGTCCTGCCCTGAGCCTCCGCGGCTCGCGCGGAGCCCCGCCGCCGCTCGACCTGCGCGACGCGGGCGAGCGGTCGGCGACCCGTGTCCTGCTCCCGCCGATGGATCGCCCGCCGGCGCGTCCGAATGGCGACAGGATCTGGTCGCTGGACGGCGACACCATGGGCACGACCTGGTCGGTCCGGCTGGTCGCGCCGTCGGGGCTGGAGCAGGCCGCTGTCGAAGCCGCGATCCAGGCCGACCTGGACGCCGTCATCGCCGTCTTCAGTCCCTGGGCGCATGACAGCGAAATCGCTCGCTTCAACGCCGCCCCGCCCGGCATGTGGGCGCTGTCGCCCGCCCTGTGGTCTGTGCTCGACGCCTCCATGAACCTGGCGGACGACACCGACGGCGCGGTCGATCCCACCTTGGGGGCCCTGGTCGACCTGTGGGGATTCGGCCCGCCGGGACCGCGACCGGACACCGACCCGCTACCGTCCGAAGCCGAAATCGCGACTGCCTTGGCCGTCAGTGGCTGGCAGGGTCTGCGTCTGCACCGCGACGCGCGGGCGGCCATGCAGCCGGGCGGGCTGAAGCTGGACTTTTCCGGCATTGCCAAGGGTCACGCCGTGGACCGGGTGTCCGACACCCTCACCGCGCTGGGCTGCAACTCTCACCTGGTCGAGATCGGTGGCGAGATGCGCGGCACGGGCGTCAAGCCGGATGCCCAGCCGTGGTGGATCGGGCTGGAGCCTCCGCCCGGTGCGATGATCCCCCGCTCGGTCGCGGGCTTGGTCGATATCGCTGTGGCGACGTCCGGCGACTGGCGACGGGCCTTCCAATTCGACGGGATCCTGTACCCGCATACGCTGGACGGGCGGACCGGTCGGCCGGTGGCGAACGGCGTCGCCTCGGTGACCGTTTTCCACGCCAGCGCCATGCTGGCCGATGCCTGGGCCACGGCCCTGACCGTCAGCGGCCCGGAACAGGGGCTGGCGCTCGCCCGGGCCCACGGCATTGCCGCCCAGATCCTGACCCGGACCTCCGAAGGCGTGACCGAGGTCCTGAGCCCGGCCTTTGCGGCGATGCTGGACGACGAGGCTTGAGCGCGGACCCGGTGCGGTGGCTGTGGGCGGCGGCCGTGGTGGCGGTCTGGCTGATCCTGACCGGCTGGATCATCTGGCGCGCGCGCCGGCGGCCCGAGACCGGAGGCGAAGGGGGCAACCTGTTGATCGCGGTGGCCAGCCAGACGGGGTTCGGCGACGAATTGGCCGAGGTTGCCCGCCGCATGCTGGCCGAGGCGGGCCAGTCCGCGCGGGTCGCCGCCTTGTCCGAGCTTGAGGCGGCCGACCTGATCGCCGCGCGCCGCGTCCTCTTTATCGCCTCCACGACCGGCGAGGGCGATGCGCCCGACAGCGCTGCCCGGTTCGTGCGAAGGACCATGGCGGCCGGGGTCGACCTGTCGGGCGTATCCTATGGCCTGCTGTCGCTCGGCGATCGGTCGTACCGCGATTTCTGCGGCTTCGGTCGGGCCCTCGACGGCTGGCTGAAGGGGGCCGGGGCCGTCGCCCTGTTCGAAACGGTCGAGGTCGACAACGGCGACGCGTCGGCCATCCGGCGTTGGCAGGGCGAACTCGCGGCGCTGACCGGCGGGGTCGCGACGGCAGAATGGACCGCGCCGGATCATGCCCCCTGGCGGCTGGTCGAGCGCTGCCTGCTGAACCCGGGCAGTCCGGGCGAGGCGGCCTGGCACCTCGGCTTCGAACCGCCGGCTGCCGGCCTCGACTGGCAGGCCGGCGACATCGTCGAGCTGGTTGGACCCTCGACCGACGACGGCCTGGCCCTGCGCGAATACTCCGTCGCCTCCCTGCCGTCGGACGGTCGGGTGGAGTTGCTGGTGCGCCGCATGCATCGTCCCGACGGCACGCCGGGTCTGGTGTCGGGCTGGCTGACGGGCCCGCTGAAGGTCGGGGACGCCGTGCCGATGCGTCTTCGCGTCAATGCCGCCTTCCGCGCGCCGCCGTCCTCCACGCCCATGATCCTGATCGGCAATGGCACCGGCCTGGCGGGCCTGCGATCGCACCTGAAGGCCCGCGCGTCAGAACCGGGATCGGCCCAGACCTGGCTCATGTTCGGCGAGCGGACGGCAGAACACGATGCCTTCCATGACGCCGAGTTGCAGGGCTGGCTGGCCAGCGGTGCCCTGACCCGGCTGGACCGGACCTTCTCGCGCGATCCCGGCGACGGGCGCTATGTGCAGGCGCTGATCACAGAGAATGCCGACACCGTCCGCGACTGGATCGGGCGGGGCGCGGCCCTCTACATCTGCGGCAGTCTGGAGGGCATGGCGGGCGGGGTACACGTCGCGCTCGAGGACGTGCTGGGCACCACGGCCCTTCGGGATCTGGTCGAAACCGGCCGCTATCGCCGCGACGTCTACTAGCGACGCCTGCGCCCCTATCCCGACCCGATCCATCTGCTAGAGGACGGGGCCCGGAACGCACGCGCCCGCGCGACGTTGCCGGATCGTGCACTCCGTCATCAGGTCCTCCATGAAGATCCGCGTCCGCGCCGACCTCGTCTATCGGTTCGATCCCCCGACCGATGCGATCTACAAGATTCAGGTCGCGCACTGGCCGGGTCAGACCGTGATCGAGGAGCGGCTGGTCACCAACCCGCCGCAGGATTTTCACGAGGACGAGGACGCCGACTTCGGGGCCCGCACCCTGCGCGCGCGTCTGTCGGGCGAGGTGGCGGTCACCTATGAGGCCCTGGTCGACAACGGCACCCTGATGGGCCTGCCGCCGGGCGCGACCCAGCACGACTGGAACGACCTGCCGGCCGAAGTCCTGACCTATCTGTGGCCCAGCCGGTACTGCCCGTCGGATCAGTTCGGCCGGTTCGCGGAACGCCAGTTCGGCGACACCGCCGGCGGCGAGCGCGTCCTGGCGATCCTGGGCTGGATCACCGAGAACATCGACTATGAGGCGGGCGTGTCGGATTCGGAGACGACGGCCTCGCGCACCTTCATCGACCGGGCCGGTGTGTGCCGCGATTTCACCCATATGGGCATCACCCTGTGCCGGGCCTCTGGCATCCCGGCCCGCGCCGTCAGTGCCTTTGCCCATCAGCTGAACCCGCCGGACTTCCATGCGATCTTCGAGGTCTGGCTGTCGAACGGCTGGTGGCTGGTCGATCCGACCGGGCTGGCCCCGATCGAAGGGCTCGTACGGATCGCCTGCGGGCGCGACGCGGCCGACATCGCCTTCCTGTCGACCCAGGGGACCTGCGAACTGGTCCGTCAGTCGATCACGGCCGTCGCGGGGGATGCGGACAGCCTCAAGGCCGCCTGAGCCCTACCGGCCGGGTCGGGCGCGCCAGGCCTCGACGAAGTCCAGCCGCCGCAGGACCTTGTTGTCGGGATCGACCAGGACGTGCGCCCCGGCCGGGACGGCGATCGACCCGCGCCCGCCGGTCATCGGGACGGTCTGGACGACGCCATCGATCTCGACCTCCACAGGCATGGGAAAGACGCCGCCGTCGCCGGTGGTCCACGACAGGCCCAGAGTGTCGCCTTCGCGCGTCTCGGCCAGCACGGGCAGGGCGGCATTGTAGAGATAGCCGCGGAAGAACCAGCCGTAGTCCTGGCCCGTCACGTCGTTGACGATCCGCAGGAAGTCGGGCGTCGAGCGATACAGGGTGGTGAAATTGCCCGGCTGCGGATCGGGCCTCCCATAGACCAGCGTCGTCACGGCCTCGTGGAACGCCGCGTCTCCGATCAGCATCCGCAGGGAATGGGCGATCAGCGCGCCCTTGAAATAGATGTCGTTACCCGGGCCGGTCTCGCCCTTGTAGACCTCGTCCTCGCTCTTGAGCGTGCCGGACACGACGGGGAACTGGTTGCGCAGATCCTGCTGCATCTTGGCCAGTTCGGTCTGCATGTACCGGTCGCCGTTCAGCCAGCGGGCATAGAGCGGCTGCATATAGGTGCCCAGACCCTCGTGCAGCCACATGTCATCGGCGTTGGCATTGGTCAGCTGGTTGCCGAACCACTCATGTGACAGTTCATGTTGCAGCAGCCAGTCGTACCCCCTGCCGTCCAGCCGATACTGGTTGCCATAGGCGTTGATCGTCTGGTGCTCCATGCCCAGGTGGGGCGTCTCGACCACGCCCATCTTCTCGTCGCCGAACGGGAAGGGGCCCACCGTAGCCTCGAAGAAGTCCAGCTGCAGCGGGAACTCCGCAAACAGGGCGGCGGCCTGCGCCGGGTCGTCCGACTTCAGGTACCAGTAATGCATCGGGAAGGTGTTGCCGAACCGGCTGCGATAGTCGGCCCGCAGCTCCGCGTACGGCCCGATGTTTAGGGCGATGGCATAGGTGTTCGGGTTGGCGGCGCTCCAGTTCCACGTCGTCCAGCCGTCGCCGTGGTCCTCCGAGCCCAAGAACCGGCCGTTGGACGGGGCAGACAGGCCGGTGGGCACGGTGATGTGCAGGTTGACGCGGGCCGGCTCGGCCAGAGGGCTGTCGATGCAGGGCCACAGCAGGTCGCAGCCCTCGCCCTGGATGGCGGTGGCGATCCAGGGTTCGCCGCCGGGCGCCGTCGACCAGACGAAGCCGCCGTCCCAGGGCGCGTTGGGGGCCACGCGCGGCTGTCCGGCATAGGCGATGCGCAGGGTGGTGGTGTCGCCCGCCGCCAACGGGCGGGGCAGGGCGACGGTCATCCGGCCTTCGGGATTTGTCCATTCGGCGGCCAGGCCGTCGACCGACACCGCCGAGACGTCGAACAGGGTATCCAGCTCGACCACCAGTCGAGCGACGGGGGCAGTGGCGGTGAAGGTCAATTCGGCCACGGCATCGATGGCCTTGTCGTCCGGGATGACCTTGATCGACAGATCCACGAGGTCGATTCGCACCGCCTCCTGTTCGGCCGTCCGGGGCTGGTCGGTCAGCAGGGTGAAGGCGGTCGACTCGCGGGACGAGGCGTCCTGTGCGGTTGCGGTGGTGGCCAGAAGGGTCGCAGCAAGAACGGACAGAACGGATCGCATCGGGACTCCTCGGAACGAGGATAAAGCCTACGCGGTGGGGCGGAATTGAAAAAGGCCGGTGTTTCCACCGGCCCTTTCCGAAATCGTGATGCGCCGAAGATCAGGCGGCGGCTTGCTCGGCCAGCTTGGCCTTGACCTGACGCTTGATGCGCTGGGCCGCGACCGACAGCTTCTCGTCGTCAGCCTTGACGATGAACGGATCCAGACCACCCTTGAAGTCCAGGGTCCGCAGCGCCGCGTTCGAGATGCGCAGGGTGTAGGACTGGCCCAGGGCTTCCGAAGCCAGCTTGACCTTCTTCAGCGACGGCAGGAACCGGCGCTTGGTCTTCACATTCGAGTGGCTGACCAGGTTACCGACCATCGGGCCGATACCGGTGAGTTCGCAACGACGTGACATCGTCAGTTCCTTAGGGCACGGCGTCCACACCCCTCCTTGATCCTGGGATCGCAGCGTGGGGGACGCATGAAACAAATGCGCGCGGGGTGGCTCCCCGCGCGAGAGGGGGCCGTATAGAGGAAGCGATCGCGCGCCGTCAAGGCTGGCGGGACATGAAACCGGAGCATGGTCTCATCGTTCATGCGTCGTTCAATCGCCACCATCCAATGCTTAAGCTAATCGGGTCAACGCTTCAGCCCGTCGCGCCGCCCCGAACGAGAGATCGCCGATGACCGTGTCCGCCTTCGTCCTCCGCACCCTGGCCGTCGCCGCGCCCGCCGTGGCCGGAGCCGTCCTGCTGGCCGCGCCGTCATCGGCCCAGGCCCCCGGCGGCGAGCCTCTGCCCGGCTACTGGGAATACACGACCAACGCCGTGGGCATCCGCAGCACCGAACAGAAATGCGTGCGGCCCAGCGAGATCAACCGCTTCTTCGGCGGCCTGTCCACGCGGCGCTGGCGCTGTGTCTATCCGACGCGCGAGGTCGGCAACGGCAATGCGCGCTTCGAAGGCACCTGCACCGATCCGCGGGGCCGCCGGGTCAACGTTCGCCTGCGGGGGCCCTATCAGACCGAGAGTTTCCGGTTCAGCGGCGGGGCCCAGCTCGCGCGCGGCACGCCGTTTCTGCCGGCCAGCATCACCGCGCGTCGTCTCGCCGCCGTCTGTCCGGCGGGCGCCGAGTACTTCTAGCCGGCCGCGATGGCCGGATCGGCTGCGGCCTCGGCCAGCAGCCAATCCCGGAACCGCGCGATCTTGGGTGATCGCCGCCGATCCTCCGGCCACGCAATCCAGTAGCCGTTCGACAGGGTGACTGTGTGGGCGAACGGCCGGGTCAGCAGGCCGGCTGCGATCTCGCGCGCGAACAGGATCGGGGATCCCAGCGCCACGCCCTGACCGCCCAGGGCCGCCGCCACCTCCAGCCCCTGGATATCGGCGCGCAACTGGGTGGCGGGCGTGGTCGGAGTGCTGACGCCCGCGCTGGCGAACCACGCGGCCCACTCCTTCTCATCGCCGACCCGGGGCGCGTCCAGCAGGTCCGCAGGCGTGGTGAGCTTCAGGGTCGCGCACAGGGCGGGGCTGCACAGCGGCACGAACACGCTGGGCATCAGGAGCGCCGCCTCGGTCCCCGGCCAGTCGCCGCTGCCGGATCGCAGGGCCACATCGACGTTGGAGCGGGCCAGATCGACGATGTGGGGACTGGTATCCAGCCGCACCGCCAGCCCCGGATTGGCCAGCTGGAACGCGCCCAGCCGGGGGGCCAGCCACTGGGTCGCCAGCGTCGTCAGGGTGGTGATGGTCAGGACACCCTGATCGGTCTCGGTCACCTCGGCGAATGCGCGCCGCAGAAGGGTCATGGCCTCGGTCGCCGCGCGCGACAGTCGTTCGCCCGGTTCGGTCGGCCGCACCTCTCGCGGCAGGCGGCGAAACAGGCTGATCCCCAATTTCGTCTCCAGCGCCTTGATCTGCCAGCTGACCGCCGCCTGGGTCATGCCCAGTTCCTCCGCCGCGCGGGTGAAGCTGTTGAGACGCGCCGCCGCTTCGAACACCCGGATCGAGGACAACGGTAATCCGGATAGGGGATCAGACATAAGTTCACCTAGGGCAATGCGGGCCTACTACTGGTTTGCGAACGGCGTCTGTCAAGCCGATATCTCAGGTCACGATGTGTGTGTCGGCAGGAGGTCGATAGGGAGGAGGCGTTTCGAACCCATAAGGACGTTCCATTCGGATGGTTCGATCTGTTGCTCAAGGCCGCGGCCCGTGGATCCGGGCCCACGCCGGGTTTGACCCCCGCGGCTGCGGCAAGATTGGCCACCCGAACCCTGCCTCACCGGACTGCCTGACGGTTTTGTAATCCCGGACGCCTTGTGGGCGACGCGCGGTTGATGGCCAATGCGGCAACGCTATGGGAGCCACCGCCATGATCGACCGTCGCCGCCTGCTGTTCACTGCCGCCGCCGGGGCCAGCCTTATGGCGACCGGCCAGGCGATCGCCCGGCCCCAAGCCGCGATCACCGCGTCGGCCGCGCTGAAGGCGGTCATGGACACCATCGTTCAGGAAACCCTGATGACGTCGCCGGAGCTGCTGACCCAGCTCGGCTTCGACAAGGGGCCGAACGCGCCGATGAAAGCGAAGCTGGATGACCGGTCGCAGGCCAAGATCGAGGCCGACCAGGTCCGGTTCCGGGCTCACATCGCCGATCTGAAGGCGGTCGACCGGACCGCGCTGAACGCCGACGAGAAGGTCTATTTCGACACGCTGGAGTTCTTTGGCGACACGGCGATCGAAGGGTACGGCTTCGGCTATGGCGGTGGGGGGGTCGGCCCCTCGCCCTATACGATCAGCCAGCTGACGGGCGCTTATCAGTCGATCCCGGACTTCCTCGACAGCCAGCATTCCATCGAAACGGCCGAGGATGCCGAGGCCTATCTCGGCCGCGTCTCGGCCTTCGCGACCGCTCTGGATCAGGAGACGGAGCGGATGCAGCGCGATTTCGCCGCCGGTGCCGTGCCGCCGGACTTCGTCATCGAGCGCACCCTGACCCAGATGACTGCCGCGATGCAGCCGGGCGCGGCCGCCACGACCCTGGTCCAGTCCATCGTGCGCCGCACGGCCGAGAAGGGCATCGCCGGCGACTGGGGCAGCCGGGCCGAGGCCATCGTCAACGACGCCGTCTTCCCCGCGCTGGCCCGCCAGGCCGATGGGCTTAAGGCGCGTCAGGCCGGGGCCACCCACGACGCCGGCGTCTGGCGTCTGCCAGACGGCGAGGCCTTCTATGATTACGGCATCAAGAGCTACACGACGACGACGCTGAGCGGCGACGAGATCCACCGGATCGGTCTGGACCAGCTGGCCGAACTGAGCGCCCGCGCCGATGTCCTGCTGCGCGAGCAGGGCATGACGCAGGGGTCTGTCGGCGAGCGGATCGCCGCCCTGGGTGACGACCCGAAATACCTCTATCCCAATACCGACGAGGCCAAGGAGACCCTGCTGGCCGACCTGAACGCCCAGGTCATCGAGGTCCGCCGCCGCATGCCCGAGTATTTCGGCCGCCTGCCCACCTCCGGCGTCGAGATCCGGCGGGTGCCCAAAGCGATCGAGGCCGGCGCGCCGGGCGGCTACTACAACTCGCCCTCGCTGGATGGATCGCGTCCCGGGGCCTACTACATCAACCTGCGCGACACGTCGGAATGGCCCAAGTGGCAGCTGCCGACCCTGACCTATCACGAGGCGGTTCCGGGCCACCACCACCAGATCAGTCTCGCCCAGGAAAAGGCGGACACGCCGCTGCTGATGAAGGTGCTGGGCTTCTCGGCCTATTCGGAGGGCTGGGCCCTGTATGCCGAACAGCTGGCCGACGAGATGGGGATGTACGAGACCGATCCCATCGGCAAGATCGGCTATATCCAGTCGGCCATGTTCCGCGCGACACGGCTGGTCGTGGACAGTGGCATGCACGCCAAACGCTGGAGCCGTGAACGGGCGATCGAGTTCATGACCACGGCGCTGGGCGATTCACCCTCGGCCGTGACCACCGAGATCGAGCGCTACTGCGTGTGGCCGGGCCAGGCCTGCTCCTACAAGCTGGGGCACAACAAATGGGTCGAGCTGCGCAACCGCGCCCAGACGACGCTGGGTGACCGCTTCGACATCAAGGCCTTCCATGATGCCGGCATGAACACCGGCGGCGTGCCGCTGACGGTGCTGGACCGGGTCATGACCGAATGGATCGCGGCGCAGGCGGCCTGACCGGCCAATGAAATCCGCGGCCGGCAGGCCCTGAAGGAGATGAGTACGATGCGAACCACCGCATGGGCGCTGGCGGCGACAATTCTGGCGGGCTGGAGCGGTGTGGCCCAGGCCCAGACCACGGGGGCGGGCGCGCCCGTCGAATATGACCTGCGGTTCGACAATGCCGTGCACCATGAGGCGCGGATCACGGCGACCTGGCGCGGGATCGGCGACCAGCCGCTTCGCGTGCAGATGTCGCGGTCCTCGCCCGGCCGCTACGCGCTGCATGAGTTCGCCAAGAACGTCTATTCCGTCTCGGCCACGGACGGGGCGAGACGGGCGCTGTCCCTCGAGCGGACCGATCCCTACGGCTGGACGGTTCCGGGACACGACGGCACGGTCGTGCTGACCTACACCCTGTACGCGGATCGGGCGGATGGGACCTATTCCCAGATCGACGCGACCCACGCCCATCTGAACATGCCGGCGACCCTGATGTGGGCGACGGGCTTCGACGACCGTCCGGTCCGGCTGCGCTTCCGGCCCTATTCGCCGGACTGGACCATCGCGACCCAGCTGGCCCCGACGGACGCGGCCGACACCTTCACGGCCCCGGGCCTGCAGTATCTGATGGACAGCCCGACCGAGCTCAGCGGCCACGCGCTGCGCGAGTGGCAGGTCGACGACGCCGGTGTGGCGCGCACGATGCGGCTGACCGTGCACCACGCCGGCACGGACGCCGAGGTCGATACCTTTGCCGCCAGTGCGAGGAAGGTGGTCGACCAGCAGATCGCCGTGTTCGGGGATGTGCCGGACTTCGACTACGGCACCTATACCTTCATCGCCGACTACCTGCCGCATGTGAGCGGCGACGGCATGGAACATCGCAACTCCACCATCATCAGCAACACCCGGTCCTTCCAGGAGGCGAACTTCAGCCAGCTGGGCACGCTCAGCCACGAGTTCTTCCACGCCTGGAACGTGGAGCGGATCCGCCCGGCCGAGCTGGAGCCGTTCGACTTCACCCGCGCCAATCCCACGCCCTCGCTGTGGTTCGCCGAAGGGTTCACGAGCTACTATGGACCCCTGGCCATCCGGCGGGCCGGTGAGTCCACCGTCGACGCCTTTCTGGCAGATTTTTCGGGCACGCTGAACGGGATCGTCAATGCGCCGGGGCGAGCCTACGGGTCTCCGCAGGAGATGAGCCTGCGTGCCCCGTTCGTGGACGCCGCGACGGCCATCGATCCGACCAATCCCAACATCTTCACCTCCTACTATCCGTATGGCCAGATCATCGCCCTGGCGCTGGACCTGACCCTGCGCGAGCGGTTCCCGGGGGTGACGCTGGACGATTACATGCGCCGGATGTGGCAGGTCCACGGGGTCACCGAGCGGCCCTATACGCCCGATGACCTGCGTCTCGCGCTCGGAGCCGTGACAGGCGACCAGGCCTTTGCCGACACCTTCTTCGCGACCAGTATCGACGGCAGCGCCCTGCCGGATTTCGCGCCTCTGCTGGCCCAGGCCGGGCTCGTTCTGAAGCCGGCCCGGCCGGAGGCGGCCTGGGCCGGCTCAGCGCAGGTTCGTGCCACGGGGACGGCGCTGATGGTGGCGGGTGCCCCGGCACCGCAGACGCCGCTTTACGAAGCCGGGCTGGATCGCGGTGACCAGATCGTCAGTGTCGACGGGACCGCGATGGAGTCCGACGCCGCCTGGGCCGGGATGCTTCAGGCCCACAGGCCGGGCGATGTGGTCCAGATCCGCTTCCGCCAGCGTGGCGTCGATCGTACGGCACCCGTACGCCTCGCCGCCGATCCCGCCCTGCAGATCGTTCGCACCGAGGCGGCCGGGGGCACCCTGACAGACGGCCAGAAGGCCTTCCGTGAGGCCTGGCTCGGCGCCGAATAGGGGCCGGGGTCGGCTTACAGCGTCAGGCCTTCCTCACGCCGCAGGGCATTGTGGATGTCGGTCGCGGCCACGGCGGCCTCGGCCGTCGCAACGGCGATCTGGTTCAGCCCCCGCACGACGTCGCCGGCGGCATAGAGGCCGTCGATGCTGGTGCGCTGGTGCAGGTCGGTCTCGACGCGCCCATCCTCTTCGGACAGGCGGGCACCGATGGCGGACAGCAGGTCGGCGTTGGCCACCGTGCCCAGCGCCGAATAGACCGTGTCGAAGGCACTGTATTCGCCGTTCCAGCACAGGGCGGTCACCCGGTCGCCCTCCAGCCGGACGTTTTCGATCGCAGTCTCGACCAGCTGGATGCCCAGCCGCTCGAGCGCCGCACGCTCGGTCAGCGCCTCGGCCGGACCGGTGTGGATCAGGGTCACACGGTCGGAATAGGAGCGCATGAATGCGGCCTCGCGCACGCCCATGTCGCTGTCGCCGATCACCGCGATGCGCTGGTCCGTGGCCTCGAACCCGTCGCAGATCGGACAGATGCGGATCAGGGCCCGCTCGATCGCCCGTTCCACCCCCGGCAGCTCGGGGTGGTTGTCCACCACCCCGGTCGCCATCAGGACCGCGCGCGCCGTGATGGTCCGACCGTTCAGGCTGGCCTCGAAACCCCCGTCGACGGCGCTCAGCGCCTCGACGCGTCCGGGCTCGATGACCGCGCCGTACTCCTGCGCCTGTTCGCGCATCCGCGTCAGGATCGCATCGCCCGTTATGCCCGCCGGAAAGCCAGGCATGTTGTGGCTGAGCGGGATCCAGCTGGCGCGCGGCTGACCTCCGTCCGCGACCAGGACCGAGCGCCGGAACCGGCCCAGATAGGTGGCCGCCGTCAGACCGGCCGGGCCTGCGCCGACGATCAGCACATCGACCGCGTCGCGATTCAACGCGTCACCCAGAAGGTCGGCCAGTACTCGCTGGGCACGCCGTAGCAGTCGGGCATGGCCGTGCTGGACCTCAGGACGAAGCCCCGGTCGGTCCAGGTCCAGCTGGACGCCGTGCCGCAATCCCCCAGACCGCGGCCCTTGTCGAAGGCATCGATCACGCGCGTGGCCGGGTCGTAGGCGGCGTTGACCAGCAGATCCAGCGGCTCGCCGGTGCTGGGGAAGGTCAGGCGGCGCGGGTTGGACCCGTCGGGCCGGGTGGTGAACCAGGCATTGGCGAAATTGTAGGCCCCGGCTCCGCAGGGGACACCCCACAGCACGGTGTTGGCATCCAGCTTCGCCGACACGATCGCGGCCTGCAGGTCGGGATTGAAATCGGTGTCCGCGCGGCACTGGACGACGTCGGGCAGGGCCGCGACGGCCGCCGGCAGGGTCTGGCCTTCCTGGTCGCCATACCGCCCCTGCGACACGGCGGGCGCGGGCGTGACCTCTGGCACCGTGGGTCCGGCCGGCACACTGGACGCCGTGCGATCGCCCTTGCGGATCAGGGCCATGGACGTCCCCAGGCGTCCTTGACGTTCGTCGATCCAGAGCAGGGAGGCCGCAGCGCCGCTGAGCGAGATGGTCACCGTCTCGGTGCCCGCGGCGAGCGTCATCGCCTCGCCCTGGCCCATGGCATCGATCAGCCGGGTGACCTGATCTGCGCGAACGGTGGCCGCCGGATAGTCGTCCTCGTCGCCGACCGCATCGGTCGCCGCGATCAGGTCCGTGCCGTCGACCCGGGCCGTGAGCGGTCCGCCGAAACTGCCGTTCTCGGGCCAGAATCCGACGACGACCCCGGGCTGGGCATCGGGCCCGGCCGCAATCGCGATACGCACCCAACCGACGCCTTCACTGGCCCGGCCGAAAGCGTAGCAGCCGTTGGCGTTGTCGCAGACGGCATACCAGTCCCGGAACGTGCGCTCGCCGGGTCGATCCGGGATCGGACTGGCCTTCGCCTCGTCCGTCCTGCCGACATCCGGTTCGGGGCTCTTCGCCGCCGATCCCTCGCCACACGCCGTCACGGCGATCGCCGTGACCACAAGTCCGAACAGCCGCATTGTCACCCCCCCCAAGAGGAAAGGCGCAGGCCGCCGTCAGGCCTTGCGCAATTCCGACGGCTTGTGAGCCGCCCTGGCACCGGTCCTGGTGCTCTCGACCAGATATTCAGGGTTATCCTTCGATGCCGCAACCTTGTGCGTCTTGATCTTTGTGGGCGACGTCAGTTTGCGGACGACCTTGCCCGTTGAGGTGCCCTGGCTGTGGTCCCATGCGACCGTATCGCCGGCCTTGAACGTCTTTTCCGTCATGGCGTTTCTCCGGGTTGGGGCCTGTCATCCAGAACCGCTCGCATCAGGTCGGGATCGATCAGAACAGGCATTTCGCAGAAGGCGACGATCCACCGCTGGATCAGTTCATTCGTGTCATCGGTCGTTGTAACGGACATGGTGCAACAACCGATTCCGGCGGTCCGGGTTCAGCTTGGCGGCAGATCAACGGACCCTTTTTTTGGCAGAACACGGACGTCTCCGGGTCTAGCGTGTCGTCCGCGCCGCGATTCCCCGCTACTGTCGCGGGCCGCAGGTGCGCGCGCTGAGTTCTTCTTGAGGGATAAATGACGGTTGTCGTCACCGGGGCCGCAGGCTTCATCGGCATGCATGTCGCAGAACGGCTGCTGAACGAGGGCCAGGCCGTGATCGGCATCGACAGCTTCAACGCCTACTACGATCCCGCGTTGAAACGGCTCCGGGCCCGGCGTCTCGCGACCCACGGTGGCTTCCGCATGATCGAAGCCGATATCGCCGACCCCGCGCTGATGTCCGCGATCGTGCGAGACCACGGTATCAGACAGGTCATCCATCTGGCGGCCCAGGCGGGTGTGCGGTATTCGATCGACAATCCCTTCGCCTATGAGCGGTCCAACCTGGCCGGGCATCTGTCGATCCTGGAGGCCTGCCGTCACGGCGGGGTCGAACACCTCGTCTATGCCTCGTCCAGCTCGGTCTACGGCGACCGGCCCTTGGATGGCCGCGGCTTTCGCGAGGACGACCCCGCGGTCTCCCCGGTGTCGCTCTATGCCGCCACCAAACGTTCCTGCGAGTTGCTCAGCCACAGCTATGCCTCGCTGTATGGATTTCCCCAGTCCGGCCTGCGGTTCTTTACCGTCTATGGGCCGATGGGCCGCCCGGACATGGCCTATTTCGGCTTTACCGAGAAGATCATGCGCGGCGATCCGATCGAGGTCTACGGCGAGGGTCGAATGGCGCGGGACTTCACCTATGTCGACGATATCGTCGACGGCATTCTGGGCGTGCTCGTCAATCCCCCGACCGCCGGGGGCCACGAGATCTACAACATCGGCGATTCCAGACCCGTCGGCCTGATGGAGATGATCGACCTGCTGGAGAAGGCCCTGGGTCGCGAGGCCATCAAGATCATGCGTCCGATGCAACCCGGCGACGTGACGGCCACCTATGCCGACATCAGCAAGCTGCACGCCCTGACAGGGTATCAGCCGAAGGTCGAACTCGCCGACGGCCTGCCCCGCTTCGTGGACTGGTGGCGCACCTGGAACGGCGGTGCCGCAGGGCGTCCCTGACCGACCCGCACGCCGCGCGGATGACCGGCGGCGCCGGCGCGGCGAGCTTGCCGTTCAACGAACCGGCCGAGTTTCGCTTCAAACGCCGGAGACAGGCGGTGCGTCGGCGCGTGCCGGGGGCGAGGCTGCCATGCGAACCAGGCTTGGCCATACGCCGTTGCGACGACGATCCTGCTCCCTGAGGGCGGCGAACCCGATGTCGGGGCAGGTCCGCCAGTGATGGCGAAGGCGCTCGATCAGGCCGGGGCACACGGCGGCCAGGATTCCCAGGGAGTCGCATCCGAAATCCGCAAGCGAAAGGCTGCGCCCGGTCAGCCCCTGGCCAATCTCGATCAGTGCGCCGAAGCTCAGCGCGGCGAGCGCGAGGTCCGTTCGCCGCCATCCCGGAAGCGTCGCGAACAGCCCCAGGGTAACGCCATAGAAGGCGAGGGCGTGGGCCTCCTTGTCGCTGAGATGCACGACGCGCTCGAGCCCCTGGAACGGGCCCAGGAGCACGACCGTCAGCGCCGCCAGGGCCAGCGCGGCGACGATGCGAAACCAGAAGACCAGTTGGCGAGGCGTGGACAAGATGGAAGGCTCCATAGCGAAGCCTGACCGTTAGCCCACACCCCCCAAGGCCCGATGAAGGGACACGGTATCCAAACTCTCAAGTTCCCCCCAACCTTCCGGCGCCCGTGCGAGATCTTTCGCAAGGGCTCCGGCCGGCGGGGACGAACAGCGCTTCACCTGGCGTCGCCAGGGGGCGGGCCGCTGTCACGTCAATCCGCACAGATGCACCTGCGGCAACGGAAGCGCCGCCCGTATCGCGAAATGGACCGGTCTGACCGCCTTCCAGATGGCGGTCTTCTGTCGTCAGAAGAAGCGTTCGCCAATGCGAATTGTGTCGCCCGGAGCGACCTGTGTCGCTGTGGTCAGGGGATAGGCCTGCTCGAACGCCCCGTCTGCCCGCTTGATGTAGACCCGACGGGTGTCGGCCCGGTAGGTGAAGCCCTCGGCGGTGGCGACGGCGTTCAGGACCGTCAGGTTGGCGGTGTACGGATACTCGCCGGGTTTGTTGACCTCGCCGAGAATATAGAACGGCCGGTAGTTCAGAACCTCGGCATTGACGCGCGGCTCATTGATGAAGCCCTGACGCAGCGCCTGGGCGATGCTTTCCTGAAGCTGGGTTATGGTCAGGCCTTGCGCCTGCACCTCACCGATCAGGGGCAGGGAGATGCGGCCGGAACCGCCCACCGTGAACTCGCCTGTCAGGGCCTCCTCGCCAAACACATTGACCCGAACCTTGTCCGCCGGTCCCAGTCGGTATTCGGGCACGGTGCGCACCGCACCCTCCTGAAGAGCGACCGCGGGATCCACCGAGAGCGGAGCCTGGGCGCACCCGAAGATGGCAAAGGCGATGGCGAGGCAAGCCAGCAAAGTCCGCAAGCCGATGAACATGGATCGCTCCCCGAGAGTTGAGGGCTCATCTACCCTATAATGCATCGCACAATCCAGAGGGTTCGCCGAACGGTGGTGCCGGTGATCGGAGAAAATCGGCTTTACTGACGTTAACCTTACCGGCATAGAAACCGCGTTGCTCAAGTCTTCAGCAACTGTGTCTGTAGAAGTGATATTACCAGCTGATCAGCATGATGCTCCCATGAAGAGGGGGCGTCATGCTCAACAGTCAAACCATTGTCCGGATCGGGCCCATCGCGGCCGCTCTGGTGCTGGCGTGCCAGGCCGGCGTGGCACAGGCCGCGCCCGGCGAACGAAGTGAGGCCGCCCCGATCATGCGGATGAGCGCGCGCGCCGCGCCACCCGTGGCCTTTCTGGATGTTTGCGAACGCTCGCCGGCCGTGTGCGCGGTGCCGGGTGCCCCCATGCCAGATCTGGTAAAGGTTCGTGCCGCCGCCATGGAGCGCTTCTGGGCCGACGCCTTTGCCCGGCGCGCCTCGGCACCCGCGGCTGGGGCGGCCGACGCCCGTTATGACTGGTCCCAAGTCTTTGCCGCCTCGCGGCGGACAGCGCCGTCCGCGCCGATCTTTCGCCTCGCGCGCCCCGAGCGGGGCCGGTCGGACGACGCCGTCCCGCCGCCGGTTGCTATGGCCGCGGTGCCAGCCCTCATCGCGGGTGCGAGCGAAATGGGAGCGATGGCGGCGGACGATGCGGCTGCCCCGGCCATCGAGACGGGGGGCGGGGCCCTGAGGGCGGGATGGACCGAGGCGGCTGGCGAGGTCGCGGACGACGGAGCCGAAGCGATCGTGACGGCCGAAACGGACGCCTCCCTCCTTGTTGCTCCCAGCGTGTTTGCTCTGGACCGGCGAGGTTGGACCGTCGTCAACGCCGTCAATCGACGGATCAACCGGTCGATCCGGCAGCTGGCGGATGTGCGTCAGTACGGGGTCGATGACTATTGGTCGGTGCCTGACGGGAACCGGGCTCGGGGTGACTGCGAGGATTATGTTCTGGCCAAACGCCAGGCGCTGATCGCCGAGGGCGTGCCGGCCAAGGCCTTGTCCATCGCCATCGTCGAGACCCGCTGGGGCGAAACCCATGCTGTGCTGCTCCTGGCGTCAGACCAGGGCGAATACGTTCTGGACAGCCTGACCCCCTGGGTGTCTCGCTGGGACCGCGTGGATTATGCCTGGCGTGAGCGTCAGCTGCCGGGCCAGCCCTTTGACTGGGTGGCGACCGCCCTCTAGTCACCTGGCCCGGAGGTTCTGCCCATGTCCGCTCGCCAGATCTATCGTTTCCGGCTAGCAGGCGCGGTCGTGCTGGCGACCGCGACGCTCGTCGTTGCCGGGGCGTTCGCCGTCTCCCTGAGTTCTCCCAACGAAAGCCTCGCCGACCGGATCCCGCTCGTAGCCGTATCGGAGGGCCGTGCCGAAGCGGCGGCAGAGGTGCAACCCCCGAGCCTCGACAAGGTCCGCGCAGAAACCCTGAAGACATTGCGCCAGAAGCCGGGCGACGCCGCCGCGTGGGGACGATTGGCCTGGATTGCCGACCGGCAAGGGCGCGTGGCGGATGCCCTTGTGGCCCTCGACCGGACCTATGTGGTCGCGCCCTATGGGCCGGACATTACGGCCTGGAGACTGCGGTTTGCTTACGGCCGCTGGGCCGCGCTCACGCCGGACCTGCGGCGCCAGGCGACCGCGGAGCTGCGGGTCGCGATCCGTGATCGACCGGGGGTTGTCTATGCCGCGGAGCGGGAGATCACCGACCCCGCCGGTCGGCTCGCCTTCGCCCTCACACGGCAAGCGGTCATTGCTGAACCGGATAAGTGACGCTCGTTGGGGTGTTTTGGATCACAAACATGCCGAAAGCGTAGCCGAGCGTCACTCAATCAGCACACCGGACGTCAAAAAACGCTGACTCTCGACCATGGAGGAAGCCAAGCTTTGCTTTTGCTGCTCTGCAATGTAAACGCTTGGTTCATCTTTCAGGAGGGCTTTCCATGTTGAAGACGACGTTTCTTGGTGCGGTCTGCCGTGCTGCGGTCGCCCTCGGCGTGCTGTCGACCGCCGCCGTTGTTCCCGTCGTGGCACAGGCTGCCGTGCAGGACGCAACTGCAGCGTTGACCGCCAGCCTTCAGGCGGCGATCGTTCAGGCTCAGGCCGAGGCAGCCGCTTCCGGCGCGTCGGACCCTGCCGCGGTCATCCAGGCTGCCATCCAGGCTGTCGTCGCCAGCAGTGGTCAGTCGCCGGCGGTTGTCGCCCAGGCTCTGGCTGCAGCCCGCGCGAACCTAACGGCTAACGGCCAGCTATCGCCCGCTGCCGCCGCAGCCGTTGGTAATGTCCAGTCAGTCGTCTCGGCCTCGAACCCGGGCGGGGCTCCCGCCTCCGGCGGACAGACCGGCGGCGCGCCTCTGGGCGCTCCCGCGTCGTCGGGCGGCGGCGGTGGTGGCGGTTCGGATTATCGTCCGGCGACCTGACGGCCGGCGTTTCACTGCGATTGAATAACGGGGTCGGCCAGTTCGCCCCACGGGGGATCTATGTCCAATCTTAAGACGCGTCTGGCCTGTATGATTGCCCTGAGCGCTTCTGCGGTTGCCGGCGCTGCACATGCCCAGTCGACAACGGGATCGCTCAACCAGGCCGCGGCCCAGTCTGGCGACCTCTTCGCTCGCGACCGGAGTATCCCGGTCCGGGATCGGCCGCGGCCCGACTACGAGGCCCTGGGGATGCCGGTCGGGACCTTCACCGCCTTCCCCAGCGTGCAGATCGACGCCGAGTACACCGACAATGTCTTTGCGGTGTCGAACGGAGCGGACGGTGACTGGATCGTTCACGTCAAGCCGGAAGTTCAGCTTGAGTCCGGCTGGTCGCGCCACGCCCTGGCGGCCTACGCCCGCGCCGACATCGCGCGCTACCAGGATTTCAGCAACGAGAACTTCGAAGACTACGGGGTGGGGGCTTCTGGCCGGCTGGACTTCACCCGTGCGGCCAACCTTGCGGGTGGTGTAGATTACGCCAGCGTCACGGAGCCTCGGACCTCTTCCAATGCGCCGGCGTCCACGCGCGAACCGATCCAGTACGAACTGACGTCCGGGTTCGTCGCGGGAACGCGGGTCGGGGGGCGGGTCAAGCTGTCGGGGCGGGCCGACATTCGCGAATACAACTATGAAGACGGCCTGACGCTTGGCGGGGTCGTTGTCGATCAGGACAATCGGGACCGGACCATTACCAGCCTGACGGCGCGGGGCGACTATGCGGTCAGCCCTGCGACGGCCGTCTTCGCTCAGGTGACAGGGAACAAGCGCGACTACGACACAGCCACGTCGGTTCTGCTTCCTGCGCGCGATTCCGACGGTTACGAGTTCCTCGCGGGCGCCAACTTCGAGCTTGGTGCCGTGGCGCGCGGCGAGGTCGCCGTGGGTTATATTTCTCAAACCTTCGATGCCGCCGCCTATGACGAGATCAGCGGTTTCGGGACGCGGGCCCAACTGGAGTGGTTCCCCACCCAGCTAACGACGGTAACCGGCACCGCGTCGCGAACCATCGAGGATGCAGGTATCGCCGGCTCGGGCGGTTATCTGTCGTCGGCGGTCGGTGTGCGGGTCGACCACGAGCTTCTTCGCAACGTCCTCCTGAACGCGAACCTGACGTATTCCCAGGACGAGTACGAAGGCATCGATCGCAACGACGATCGGCTGCAGGTGTCGGCTGGCGGGACCTATCTGGTCAATCGAAACCTGGGCGTAACACTGTCGGCCAGCCATTTCGAGCAGGCGTCGGACGGCGTGGCCGGTGGCAGCGACTTCGATGTGAACCGGGTAAGCCTATCCCTGGTCGCGCAATTCTAGGGGTGGGACGCCATCCCGACCGTGTACGCTTGAGAGTGCGATGAACAATCTGATGCCCATTCGCGCTCCCGGCGCTCGTCCGGCCCAATCCGGTGACATGGACGGCGCGGCTCCAGAGGGAGTCGATCTGCAGCGCTTGATTGCCCTGTTCCGGCGTCGACTGCCGCTGTTTCTGGCTGTCGGCCTGGTGGTCATGGTGGGGGCAGTGATCGTCACGGTGCGCTCCACGCCGCTTTACACCGCCACCTCCAGCCTGATGATCAACACCCGGACCGAGACCGTGGTCGACGCTCAGGCGGTGTTGTCCGGACTGTCGGCGGACACCGGCGTGGTCGATACAGAGATCGAGATCCTGAAGTCGCGCCAACTCGCCCAGCGCGTGGTCGAAACTCTCAAGCTCGAAGACGACGCTGAGTTCAACCCCGCCCTCGCCGAGCCCGGGCCGATCGCCTCGGTCGTCGGCGGCATCGGCACCCTGTTCGGGGCCGCAGCACCCGACGCCGCGCGCGCTCAGCTGACTGCGGTCCAGGCCCAGAAACAGAAAGAACGGGTCGTCGACAATGTACTGGGCCGCCTGTCGGTCCGGCGCTCAGGGCTGACCTATGTGATGAATGTCGGTTTCACTTCGAGGGATCCAGCCAAGGCGGCACGCATCGCCAATACTTTCGCTGAGCGGTATCTGCTGGAGCAGCTCGAGGCCAAGTTCGATGCAACCCGTCAGGCCAACAGCTGGCTGAACACCCGGTTGGGCGAACTGCGCGGCGAAGTGCAGCAGGCGGAGGCAGCCGTCGAACAATATCGCACAGCCAACAACCTTCTCAGCGCGTCGGGTGCCACTCTGACCGAGCAGGAAATTTCGACCTACAACCAGCAACTGGCGACAGTTCGCGCGACCCAGGCCGAGGCTGAGGCGCGTCTGCGTACGGCGCGCGCGCAGTTGTCCGCCGGATCGAACGGCGACGACGTCGGCGAGGCGCTCGGCTCGCAAGTGGTGCAGCAGCTGCGGGCCCAGCGCGCCGAGGTGTCCGGCCGCGTGGCCGATCTGACCAGCCGCTACGGACCGCGCCATCCGGACATGCTGCGGGCTGAGCGGGAGCTGGCCGACATCGACGCGCAGATCCAGGCCGAGATTCGCCGGATCATCTCCAACCTCGAAGCTCAGGTGCAGGTTGCGCGCGAGCGTACGGGTTCCATGGCGGGAAGCCTCGGCTCTGCCCGTGGCACC
Source organism: Brevundimonas subvibrioides ATCC 15264 (assembly GCF_000144605.1). Classification (NCBI taxonomy): domain Bacteria; kingdom Pseudomonadati; phylum Pseudomonadota; class Alphaproteobacteria; order Caulobacterales; family Caulobacteraceae; genus Brevundimonas; species Brevundimonas subvibrioides. The sequence continues at coordinate 1,147,513 of NC_014375.1, forward strand.
TTGGCGGCCAACAATGCGGCCGGCGTTCGGCTGAACGAACTTCAACGCAATGCGGAATCGGTCAAGACCCTCTATGAGAGCTTCCTGGGTCGCTTTCAGGAAACCTCCGGTTCCGAAGGAATCGAGGAGTCCGACGCCCGTATCGTGTCGCCCGCCGCGATCCCGACGCGGGCCAGTTCTCCCAATGTGCCGCTCAATCTGACGCTCGGTCTTGTCCTGGCCATGGGGGCCGGCTTCGCCGCAGTTGTTCTGGCCATCATGCTCGACACCGGCATCATCACGGGCGAAGACATCGAGCACAAGTTCGGCCTGCCCCACCTGGGCTCGGTGCCGCTGCTGTCTTCGGTCGCCGATCCGCAGGACCGTGACGAAACACCGGCGGACTACATCATACAGAAGCCGCTTTCGAGCTTCGCCGAGGCGGTACGGGCCATGCGCGCCTCCATCCTGTTCTCCCGGATCGGTCACACCATCCAGGTCATCACCCTGACCTCGGCCCTTCCCTCAGAAGGCAAAACCACGACGGCGCTCTGCCTGGCCCGGGTCGCCGCCCAGTCTGGGCTGAGGGTTATTCTGGTCGATTGCGATCTGCGCCGTCGCAACGTCAATCGGCTACTGGGCGTGGAGCCCGAGTCGGGGCTTGTCGAGGTCCTGAACCGTACCGTCAGCCTGGATCAGGCCACGCTGCTCGACGAGCCCTCGGGTGCACGGATTCTTCCCCTGGCCAAGAACAGCTTCACACCCAAGGACGTGTTCGGAACTGCTGCCATGGATGAACTGTTGGTGCATCTACGCGCCCAGTTTGATCTCGTGATCCTCGACACCGCGCCAGTGCTGGCGGTCTCCGACACGCGTCTGGTGGCGGCCAAGTCGGATGCCGTCGTCTTCCTGGCCCGTTGGCGCAAGACGCCCGAGAAGGCGATTTCAGCGAGCATCCGCATCCTCGAGCAGTCCGGAGCCCATATCGCGGGCGTGGGTATGACCCAGGTCGATATGAAGGCCCAGGCCCGCTACGGCTATGGCGACGCAGGCTACTACTACGGCGACTACAAGAAATACTACGCGGCCTGATCCGATGAGCGCTCCGGTCGTGGAGACCCGTCGCCGGCGCAGCTCCTCGTTCGGCCCGAGCGGGGCCCGTGGAGCGCGCGTGTCACTGGGGACGCGCGCGGGCTTGGCCGTGTTGCCAGTGCTTTTCTGTCTGGCCCATCTCGCGTTCGGAGCAAACCAGCCGGCTGCCGCGCTTTGGTTGTCGGCCATGTTCGCCGTCTCGCTGGCCGTGGTCTTGTTTACGCGTCTTCGTGCCGGACTTCATGACGTGACGCCCGTCTGGCCCCTGGCGGGGCTCTTCTTGATTATCCTTGGCGTCGGTCTCCTGAGCCTGACCCCTTGGGGACTGGGTGGGCCCCATCCGATCTGGGCCTGGGCCGGGATCGCTCCTGGATCGCTGACCATCGATCGCAGCGCGACCCTCATCGAGCTGGTCAAGCTCCTGGCCTTTGCCTGTGTGTTTCTCGTGGGTGCACTCCAGGGGGTCGGCCGCGATCGCGCCCAAGCGACAGTCGAAGCCGTGGTCTGGGCCGGCGGCGTCTATGCGGCGATCTCCCTGCTGGCCTTCTTGTCAGGAGCCCAGGTCGCTCAGGGAGGCGGACGCCTCTCGGGTGGATTCATGAGCTTCAACAATGGGGCCACCGTCTTCGGCGTCCTGACGGTCCTTGGGTTGGCGGTGTTTCTGCGGGCGTGGCGCCGAAAGAGCGGAGTGGGGTTCTCACAACGTGTCACCGCCGTCGCCGCACCCCTGGCCTGTCTGGCCCTGACGACCGTCTGCCTGCTTTTGACCGCATCGCGAATGGGGGTCGTGTCCACCTTGTCGGGTGTGGCGGTCCTCCTCGTTTGGGAACTGGGATCGGCATCCAGGGGGCGTATGGCGATCGGTATAGCCGCTCTGCTTCTATTGGGTTTGGCCGGCGGCCTGGCGATAGGGGGGAACAGCTTGCTATGGACCCGCGTGGGCAGTCTCGATGGCGATGTGGATGTGCGCGCCCAGATATTTTCGGTGCATTGGGACGCGTTCCTGGCTTCGCCTCTGTTTGGGTACGGGCTCGGCAGTTTCGACACCGTGAATGTTCAGGCCATGACGTCGGACTCTGCCACCGCCTTGTGGCCGATACGTGCGACGCACAACGTCTACCTGCAATGGCTGGAGGAGGCCGGACTGATCGGGGCCATGCCCATGTTCGCCTTGATGGCCGTCGTCCTTGGCTTCGCCTTGCGCCGGGGGTTTGGGGGGCGGGCACGAACCTTGCAGCACGGGCTCCTATGCGCCAATCTTGTCATTCTCCTGCACGGCCTGACCGACTATGCCCTTCAGGTCCCATCGATCGCAGGCTTCTGGGCCTTTCTTCTTGGGCTGCAGTTCGCATTCGGACAGGGAAGGGGGGCGTGATGGCAACATGCTTTGGTATGTCCCGCTTTGAGAGCCCGCCGCTGACCCGTGTGGCCCCGCATTACGCTTGGCCGGGCCTCAAGGTCCTCGGAACATCTCCGTCGCCAAGCGGCAAGGCTTCGTCATGACGGCCGAGACCGTGCCCATGTGGCCGCAAGGGCTTCGCCTCTTGGCGAAGATCCGCGCCTATGCCCTGGCGGCAGCCCTCAGCACCTGGACGCCGAGCCTCATCGCCATCTTTGCCGTCATCGGGATTCTGGCGACCAGTGGCGGTCTGATTGTTCAGGCACGGCTGGCCGAGTTGGCTGAGGCCCGTGCGCTTGCCGCGTCCGCTGTTTCGGCATCGACCGGTCCGCCCGTCGTAGCCCCCCTGGACTTTACCTTGTCACCGGACGCAGTTCGTCCGATTTCGATGGACGAGGCCCGGATCTGGAACGCGGGCATTCCCTTTTCGACCCTTCCGATCCAGGTGGCGCGGCCCTTCATCATGGCCCCCGACAAGCTGGCCGATTATGCACGGGCGCTCGATTGCCTGACGGCGGCGGTCTATTACGAGGCAGCCTCAGAGACAGGGCCGGGTCAGGCGGCCGTGGCCCAGGTCGTTCTCAATCGCATGCGTCATCCTGCCTTCCCAAAGACGGTCTGCGGCGTCGTGTTTCAGGGCCAGGAACGCACGACCGGCTGTCAGTTCAGCTTCACGTGCGACGGTGCCCTGGCGCGCCTCCCGTCGGCAGGGGGCTGGGCTCGAGCCCGCGCCGTGGCGGCAAGTGCGCTGAACGGATCCGTGGCGGCCGAGGTCGGCATGGCCACCCACTATCATACTGACTGGGTCGCACCCTACTGGGCGGAGCGCCTGGTCAAGATGCGCCAAATCGGGACCCACATCTTCTACCGCTGGACGGGGGGGTGGGGCCTGCCCGGAGCCTTTACCGGCCAGCATACAGGGGACGAGCCAATCATCGAAAAACTGGCGGGCTTGGCGACCTATGTCGAAGAACTTCCACCCCCGCTCGTCGACCTGGTCCTGACCCCGCTTGAGGTCGGCCCGCCAATCGACCTCGCGCCGGCGCCCAAGATTGCGACCGAAGCCCCCGTTCCAGAACCTGAGCCTCAGGTGCCGGTCCAGACGGCCGTGGTTTCTCCGCCGGCACCGCCGCCTGTCATGGCCAATCCGTTGGCCCCGGTCAGCGTTTCGGCGCCGACGCGGCGGTCTCGGCTTGCCGTGCCGCGCAACTAGACGAAGGACTGATCTGCTCGCCGTAAACTAGATCACTAGACTTGTGAGTGCTCTGCGAGGTTTTCGAGGCTGGGAAGACGCGCGAGCCTATGAGGGCTTCAGTGATTTCGTACGCCCATACGTCATTCATTTTGAAGCAGGGCGTGGACGGTGCGCCGGTGGCGGAGCGGGCTCAGATCCGACGCGGTCCCGCCTGGGGCGAGGCCGTCGAGAGCATGACGCGACCGGATCGACCCGTAGCCTGGAGGATGACGCGCGTCTCGTCGGCAAGCCGAACCGCCGACAGAATGTTCGTGGCATAGGCACCTGTATCCACCCCGATACGGCGCGCGTCGGACACAACCGTGTCCGTCGGGGTGTGTCCATGCACCACAACCTGTTCGAAGGGTGAGGGGTGATCGAGGAAGGCCTGGCGGATCCACATCAGGTCTTCGGGCGATTGCTCTGCCAAAAGGACGCCAGGGCGCGCTCCTGCATGGCAGAAGAAATAATCTCCGATGCTCACAGAATGCTTCTGGAGGTTCAAAAGGCGGCGATGGTTGTCGGGGAGGGCCTCGCCCAGGGCACGCGACGTCTCAGCCCATCCGTCCATGTCACCGCGCATCTGGGGCGGGCTGACCCCATAGGAGACGAGAGTGTCGCGGCCGCCGTACTCGCACCAGCCAGGACCGACAGATGGATCGACGAGGAAGGCTTCCATCCGATCTTCGTGATTGCCGCGGATGAAGTGTACTTCGAGCGACGGATCCGCCTCCAAATTGCAGAGCTGATTCAGCACGCCTTTGGAGTCGAGACCGCGGTCGATATGGTCGCCAAGAAAGACGATGACCTTTCGGGCGGATTGGCTCGCCGCAAGATCCGCGCGGATGGCCTGGATCAGACGGTCCACCAGGTCTGATCGGCCGTGGATATCACCGACCGCCCAGATCACGCAGTCCGGCGGTGTGCGTGACGGGGGCCGTTCGGTGCGTTTGGCGAACAGGCGCGAAAACATCGTCAATCCATGCCTTGTGGCCGCATGTCATTCAAGTCGGGCGCGCGGGTTCATCGCGGTAAATCAAAGAGCGGTACCGAGCGGCAGGACCCTTGGCAGGGATCTGCCGGAGCGATACGGCGCGTGGAAGACGGCGCATAAGCTTTTCGGCTGACAGCCCCCACCTGACCGGATCGCCGTCGGAAGAAGGGGCAAGCCCTCAGAGCTGGGACGGCTGAGTTGATGGCGCGTTCGGCAAGCCGCGTATCAGGACCGTGGGTTTGAGGGCCACGACGCTGCAGATGACGACTTTGTTCGCGCCTGCACAATTTTCTCGCTTGGGTAGCTTAGCTGCTGTAGGGTGCGAACGGTTACGCTTGAGCTGTCGGGGGGCAGATGGTCGGGGTCAACGGTCCGCGTCTTAGTCGCACGCGCTTCGAGATTTTTTCGTCAACAGTCCGTGCTGATCGGTCTCAAGCGAGCCGAGGCTCGTCATTGGCCCTGGTATTCCTCCTGCGTCATCCCACAGCGCTGTTGAAGCCATAAGGTGCCTGTTTTGGTCACCGGCGCTGCCGGATTCATCGGCTCGGCGCTGGTTCGTCGCCTCATTCGCGCCACCAGCGAGGAGGTCCCGGTGTTCGACAAGCTGACTTCTGCGAGCCTCCCGTGTTCGCTTGAGCCAGCCTCGACCAGCAACCCTCATGGCGTCGTCCAGGCCGACATCTGCGATCCGGTGGCGGTCGCGGCGGCGCTGGCCGACTCCAGGCCCGATGTGATCACGCACCTGTCCGCCAAGAGTCACGTCAACCGCTCGACCGACGCGACCAAGATCCGTGACGGGCTAGGCTGGACCCCACCGGCGACGATCGAAGAGGGCATCCAGACGACGATGCGGTGGTACTTCGAAAGCCGCGGCTGGTGGCAGGCGATGCTGGACGGCCGCTACAAGACGGAACGGCCCGTCGTTGCCCATGGCTGAGGACATCGTAGACATTCTGGTAACAGGGGGGGCAGGGCAGGTAGGCCGCGAGCTGGCCCGAACCTCGTGGCCGGGCGGCGTGTGCCTTTACATGCCGACGCGCAGCGAACTCGATCTGGGCGATGCGGACGCCGTGCGCGCCCTGTTCGCCGCGACGCCGTTCAAGGCGGTGATCAACTCCGGTGCCTACACGGCCGTGGATAAGGCTGAGAGCGAGGTCGCCGACGCTTTCGCCGCCAATGCCATGGGACCCGCGATCCTGGCCGAGGTCACCAAGGCGGCGGGCATTCCCTTGGTCCAGGTCTCGACGGACTATGTCTTTGACGGTTTGGGCGAGGCCCACTACGCCGAAAGCGATCCGGTCGGTCCGCTGGGCGTTTACGGTGCATCGAAACTGGCCGGCGAAGTCGCCGTCCGCACCGGCAACCCGCGCTCGGTCGTCCTGCGAACCGCCTGGGTGCTGAGCCCGCACCGCGCCAACTTCCTCAAGACCATGCTGCGTCTCGCCGCCGATCGTCCGCTCGTGCGCGTCGTCGATGACCAGACCGGCAGCCCCACCTCCGCCAGGGACATAGCCGACACCCTGGCCACCATCACCCTGAAGATGATCGCGGACCCAGAGGCGCCGACCGGCGTCTATCATTTCGTCAACGCCGGCTCGACCACCTGGGCCGGATTGGCGCGTGAGATCTTCACGCTCAGCGCCGTGCTTGGCGGTCCGTCCGCCGAGGTCGAGGGCATCACGACCGCCCAGTACCCGACGCCCGCGCTCCGCCCTGCGAACTCACGCCTCTCTACCTTCAAGATCACCCGAGATTACGGCGTGACGCCTCGGCCCTGGCAGGATGCCGTGGCCGAGATTGTCGCCGAACTCCATCAGGAGCCTACGCCATGAAGGGCATCATTCTCGCCGGAGGGTCGGGCACCCGCCTGCATCCGATGACACTGGTCACGTCAAAGCAGCTGATGCCGGTCTACGACAAGCCGATGATCTACTATCCGCTGTCGACCCTGATGCTCGCCGGCATCCGCGAGGTGCTGATCATCTCCACCCCGCGCGATACGCCCTCGTTTCAGGCCCTGCTTGGCGACGGATCGAAATGGGGCATGGACATCCGGTATGCCGTCCAGCCCAGCCCCGACGGCTTGGCCCAGGCCTATGTCATCGGCGCGGACTTCGTGTCCGGCGGCCCGTCGTCGCTGATCCTGGGCGATAACATCTTCTATGGCCACGGCATCAGCAACCTATTCAAGAGTGCGATGACACGGCCGACGGGCGCGACCGTCTTCGCCTATCACGTCAACGACCCCGAACGGTATGGCGTCGTCGAGTTCGACGCCGACATGCGCGCCGTGTCGATCGAGGAAAAACCGCCCGTCCCGAAATCGCCTTGGGCCGTCACAGGCCTGTATTTCTATGACGAGCAGGTTGTGGACATCGCCGCCAACCTGAGGCCGTCGCCGCGCGGAGAGCTCGAGATCACCGACGTCAACCGCGCATACTTGGAACGCGGCCGGTTGTCGGTCGAGATCATGGGACGCGGCTTCGCCTGGCTGGACACGGGCACGCCGGACAGCCTGTTGGAGGCCGCCGAGTTCGTGCGCACGCTGGAACGGCGCCAAGGCTTCAAGATCGCCTGCCCCGAGGAAATCGCCTTCGACCAGGGCTTCATCGACACCGCCCAGCTGGAGGCGATCGTCTCGGCCCTGGGCAAGAGCGACTACGGTCGGTACCTGCGCACCACGGTGCTGAAATGAACGGGAGCCGAGCTTTATACATTCTCGGCACAAGAGGCATACCAGCAGAACACGGGGGATTCGAAACGTTCGCAGAACGCCTTGCCCTACATATGGTGGAGAAAGGCTGGTCAGTTACAGTCTATTGTCAATCAGATCGTCCCGCGAGTGCGCCTGTGATCGATGATTGGAGAGGCGTCAGGCGCGTCACCTTCGGCGCAGGATTTGACGCACTTGGCACGATGCGGTTCGATTTTGCCTGTGTCAGTCACGCGATGAAAGAGCGCGGCGTGATGCTTGCATTAGGATATAATACAGCAATTTTTACTGCGGCGCTAAGACTGACCTCAAACCCCTTGCTGACTAACATGGATGGTATTGAGTGGAAGCGAGCCAAATGGCCTTGGCATGGCAGGCTGTGGCTTTATCTGAATGAATGGATTGGATCACTAACGTCTGATCTTCTGATTGCGGATCACCCGGAAATCGCCGTGCATCTTTCACGGCGGCGCAATGCCCGCGATATTGTAATGATCCCGTACGGAGCGGACGAAGTTGTTGCTGAAGCTGACGATGCAGTTAGAGGATTGCGGCTGGTTCCTGGCTCTTACGTCATCTCCGTCGGTCGCGTAGAGCCGGAAAACAACACGCTGACCATGATCAGAGGGTTCTCAAGGGCGAAGAGAAATCTAAAATTTGTCTGTGTCGGCAAGTTAAATCCACAAGAGAATGATTACCACAGGGCAGTCCTGGATGCCGCCAGCCCCGATGTCGTGTTTCTTGGCCCAGTTTATGATCAAAATATTCTTCGCGCTCTTCGCTTCCATGCTATCGCCTACTGTCACGGTCACACCGTGGGGGGCACCAATCCTTCCTTAGTCGAAGCCTTGGGGGCGGGGAATTGCGTCATAGCACACGAAAACAAATACAATCGATGGGTTGCGGGTGAAGATCAGCTGTACTTTACAGATGAAGACGAGTTTGGTGGGCTAATAGAATTAATCCAATCCGAACCGGAGGGTCGTGCAAATATGAGCTTCCGGGCCAGAGATCGATTTAGAAACGAACTGACTTGGGGTCGTGTATTAGGCCAGTATCAAGACGTTTTGGTGCGTGCCGACACGGCATCCGGCGTCAATTAGCCATTGAACCCGGCTCGCACATATTCCGATTTCGTAAAAGAGTTCTCTTAGCCAGTCTTTCTTGAGGCCTGAAGTAGTCATGATTGCTGTTATCATTGTTACATGGAACAGCGCTGGTGATTTGATTGAGTGTCTCGAATCACTCTCACGCCTTCAGCACGAGTCGTTTTGCGTCATAATTTGCGACAACGACTCGCGGGATGGAACGCGTGAAAAGCTATTCCAGTGGATCGACCATCGGCTGGATGCTCCAATGAACGGCACAGCGTGGTCTTCGATCAGAACTGCGACCCGCCGAAACCTGAAGGCCGGTTCAGCCGAGATCTCGCTGGAAAGCAGATCGGTGTACTGGTGCCCGTTAGGTACGAACGCGGGCTTCGCCGCAGCGAATAATGTTGGAATGGCGAAGGCGTTCGCGGATCCGTCTGTATCCGCAGCATGGCTCTTGAACAGCGACACGATTGTCGACCCAGACGCGCTTTCGTCCTTGGAGGCTTTTTCAAACCAGCAGTTGCGGCCGGGCCTGACGGGTTCGATGCTTCTCTACTATGACGATCCCGACACTGTTCAAGCGTGCGGCGGGAAGTATTCGCTTCTCACGCACAAAGGCCGCGAAGTCGGCAATGGTCTAACGGCTGGTTCAGTGGATAGCACCATTGGTTCTCACGATATCGACTACGTAGTCGGAGCATCAATGTTGGTAAGTCGACCATTTTACGAGACGGTGGGACCTATGTGCGAAGAGTATTTCCTCTACTTCGAGGAGATGGATTGGTCCCTGCGCTCGGCAGGTCGCTTCGATATCGCATTCACGAGCCAATCGGTCGTCTACCATAAGGAAGGCGGATCCATAGGCACCAAGGGTCGCGGTCGTCCAGGCGACGCCTCGATCTACTATATGAACAGGGCGATGCTGCGATTTTCGCAAATCCACAAGCCGCTCTCGCTGGTCACGGCTCTTGGCAGGGTCGTGGCGCGGGGCACCCGATATCTGGCGGCACGGGACCGGGCCGGCGCAAAGGCGGTGGTCTCAGCGGTCGTCGATTGGGCCCGTGGTGAGCGCGCAGTCAGACCAATGCCCTCTGGGGGTGATCAGTGAAGCGCGAGGGAATAGCCATTCTGGACCCCTTGGGCAGTCATGGCGGGTTCCACTATTACACCGACGGCCTGGCGGAGGGAGTTGCTCACGCGGGCCGCCGGGTCGTGCTTTATGGCTACGATCTGGCGCCGAAACCCACGGCCAAATATCTGCGCCAAAGCGCCTTCAAAGACCTGTACGGACCGGCGAGTAAATGGCTGCGGGCTTTGCGGTATCTAGGATTTCTGACGAGGGCCCTTGTCGATGCGCGGGCCCGACGGCTTGAAATCGTCCACATGCACTCGTTCCATTACGACGCGCGTGAACTCATTGCCGCCTGTCTAAGCCGGCTGCTGGGGTTCAAACTCGTCGTCACTCTGCACGATATCGATAGTTTCGGTTCTTCGTCTGGAAAGGCCGGTAGGTCAGCGATCACGGCCCTTGCCGACGGGCTGGTCGTGCACAATGAGTTTTCCCGCGTGGCTCTGAACCCGGCCGGCGCGCCGCCGGGGCGCGCTCCGGTCGCAGTCATTCCCCACGGTCACTATGCCGATCGCTGGGGGGACAGCGTGTCGCGTGCAGCGGCCAGGACAAGTCTCGGCCTTCCTGGGGACCGGACAGTAGCGCTGTTTTTCGGCAACCCCAGGAGCGAAAAGGGCCTCGACATTCTTCTTGAGGCGCTGCGGCTTGTACAAAACAAAAACCTGCTCGTTCTGGTGGCAGGTCGCATCGAAGAGAATGATCTAGCGGGGCTCCGCGCCTTAGAAGCGGGTGAGCTCGCAGGGCGACTAAGGATCGACGCCGGATGGATCGACGACAACGCTATCGCGGATTACTACGCGGCCGCTGATATCGTTGTCCTTCCGTACCTTAGAATATACGAAAGTGGCGTCGCCATCATGGCCATGACATTTGGACGGTGCGTGGTCTACAGCGACCTGCCTCCGTTGCTGGAAACTGTCGGTACCGAAGGCGTAAGTTTCAGGACAAAAGATCCAGTCGATTTGGCAGTAACGCTCGACCGCCTGGTCCAGACACATGTGAATTTGGACGAATTAGGCCAGCGGGCGCGGCGCAAAGTGCTCTCTGATAGGAGTTGGCTGAAGATTGGCGCCGATACGGTTCGCCTCTACGACGCTGCAACCGCAAGACGGGAGCACTAGATGCGCCCTGACCTGGCTGCGGAAGCCGAAGAAGTTGATCATTCGTCTAATCCCCGCAGAGTCTTGATCAACTACGAAGTCGCCCGCACCGCGCATGTCGATCGGATCAAAGCAAGCGGCGTCGAATGCACAATGCTGTACGGGCGCACATATGCTGATTTTGAGGGGGGCGCAGATGTCAAGACGTTCCAGCGGAGCCCCTTTGGATCAACAATCCATATCCTGGCCAATCGGTACGATGTCGTCGAGGTTAACGAGCCCCTCTTTGTTCGCGCTCTGCCTCGGATTTTCGCTAGTATATTGGCCGTCGTACTTGCTCGCCTGATGGGCCGCAACACGAGGCTTGTCACCTATGCTATAGAGAACGCCGACGTGTTCGCAATCGCTGAGCTGAAAGGCGGCTCGCTCGGTTGGCTGGCGCGATCGGCTATCGCTCTCGTCGCCACGGTCGCTCTCCGGAGCATGGACAAGACGGCATTCGGTTCCGATGCCGCACTGGCCAACTATCGTCGGCTCTTCAAGGATCAGGCGGCAGGCAAGGCGCAGCGGCTATTTTCTCCGCTAAATTCGGCGTGTCGGTCCTGTGCGCTTGATCGAGACCGGACGGGAGCGGTTTTCCTGGGCGCGCTGGAACCTCGAAAGGGCATAGAACGCCTGATGTCGATCTGGCCTTCGGTGTCCGCGGCAACAGATACCAGTCTCGACATCATAGGAGGAGGATATCTCGAGCCTTCAGTCCTGCGCTGGGGCAGCAATTATGAAAATGTCCGGATCCACGGGCAGCTTCCCCAAGCCGAGGTTCACAAAATACTCAGCAGGGCCAAGGTGCTCATACTTCTCTCTCAGCCCGATGGGTTTTGGAGAGAGCAAATTGGGCTGCCGCTGCTAGAAGGGTTGGCTCACGGGTGCGAGGTCGTTGCGTCGACAGACACGTCGATAGCGCCTTGGCTGAGTGACCAAGGCCACCAGGTGCTCGATATGCGAAACTCGGACGTTGAGATTGTCTCAGCCGTCGTCGAAGCACTCGATCGTCCGAGCCGCGTGAAAATCATACTGGACTCTCTCCCCAACCTGGATGGCCGTGTCGCGGCATCTGGCTGGCTATGGAGCTAGTGTCATTGGTTGATAAAGTGCCTGCACGCGACAATGTTAAGAAGCTAACGGCCACCAATCGCGTGGCCGTTCTGGCGGTCTATACGGGCGCGCGAACAGCGGACATGGAGCGGTTCGATCGATTCCATGCGAGGACTGAGCTGATATTTGCAGATCGTTACCCCGACTGCGAAATACCTCCTCGAGTTCGCTATAAGATCGCAGGCCTCCTTGGCACGTTCGTCTGCGTCTTGAAGCGAGATTATGAGATTCTTGAAATAAATGAGCCGCTGTTTTTGCGGGCCTATCCGAGGATCCTAGTCGCCTTGGCCGCGGCTAACATCCGGGGGTTGTTTGCCAAAAAACCCGAAATCGTCAGCTATGCGATCGAAAACGCTGACGTCTATCGTTTGCTCCATCGAAGGTCGGTCATCGCCGGACCATTCTACTGTGCAGTGGCTCGAGCGGTGGGGCGTTACATCCTGAGCAATACGGAAAGAATGGCCTTCGGGACCCAGGATGCGCTCGACAACTACATGAGAGCATTCGGCAATGCGATGTCCGGATCGAAAGTGCGGGTCTTCGAATTCCTGCAGCCGCCTTATACAGGACCTCGCCCTTCCGGTGACCGAAGCGGCGTTGTGTTTGTTGGAGCTCTAGAGGGGCGGAAGGGACTGCGCCGACTTATGCGAATCTGGCCGACGGTCTCGTTGAATACTGGGACCTGCCTCTCGATCGTCGGCAGTGGTGAGATGGAGCAAGACGTTGCGCGCTGGAGCGCAGATCGCACCGATGTATCGATTATGGGACAGCGCTCCAAGCAAGAGATTGATGCGTTGCTCAGCCGGGCCAAGGTGGTCGTCATGCTCTCGCAGAGCGAAGGCTTCTGGAAAGAGCAGGTCGGCCTCCCGATCCTCGAAGGGCTTGCTCACGGGTGTGAAATCGTCACCACTTCGGACACAGGTCTGGCGGCGTGGTTGAGTCAGCGCGGTCACGCCGTCCTTCACGCGGACCAGCCGGACGCCGACTTTGTCGCTGCTCTGACATACGCTGTCACCAGAGAGGACCGACACGAGACAATACGTTCCACGTTGCCACTGAAGGACGGACGCCTTGAGGCTGCGAGGTGGATGTGGTTCGGCTAAATCCACGCATTGCAGAGGTCGGAAGGAAGTACGGGGGTGTCGTCCTTGCGACAGCAATCTCCCAAGCGATCTCCGCCATTTCCCTGTTCGCCCTATCGCTGTTGGGCTTGGCTGTCTCCGACATCTATGCCGTCGGTCTTCAGGCTGGAAGCAGCGCATTCGCCGGCATTGTCAGCGGGGTTCTCTACACCCTGCTTGTCGGACGTCCGCGCTTCTCTAAGTGGCGAACGGCAGCGCTGCTATGTTCGATGGCATCCCTCATTATAACCTTTATCGCGGCTGTGACCTATCCGCAGCTCAGCGACGGCAATCATCTTGCCCTGGGTGTTTTTGGTGCCTGCGCAATCGGTGGAGCAGGTCTCGCTTATGCGGGCGTATTCGCGGTGCGGAAGGCTCTGGCGGGGAATGCCTACTGGCTGGTGGCCATCAGTGTCCCTGGTAGCCTGGGAATCCTTTTGGGGATTGCGCTGACGCGGCTGGTCTCGCTGCCTCCCATCGGTCTCGTCGCGCCCTCGCTACTATGGGCCGTAGCGAACCTATGTATGGCCGTCATCCTGCCGAGGACGCGCTTCGACGCGCTGCGGGTCGCCGCCGATGTCCAGCGGCCGGAAGCCCCTCGCACATTCGCGCTGCATGCTCTGGGTCTGGGCATCGGAGCGATAACCTCCACGTTGATACCCCCGCTGTACCTGAGCATAATGTCGAGCCTTGCAGCCGGCACGACGACCTTTCTGTTCCTGATTACCCGCATCGGTAATGCCGTCGTCGGGTTTGGCATCAATGCCGTTCTGATCAAGCGTTATCAGTGGGGAGAAGAACGCTCTTCGTGGATCCCGGCCGTTACCATTGCGATGGCCATTGGCCTTGTTTTGGTTTTTTGCGCCCAGCTGATTGCGAGAGTGTCGCCCGAAGGCCCCGCGGCGGATGTCGTCTTGGGTCTGGCCTGGATGCTAACCATTGGAGCTCCGCCCATCGCGCTGCGTGAAGTCAACGCTTTGAGGCTCCATCGAACGATTATCGGCAAAAGTGTCACGGACGTTTTGGTTAGCCTCGGGGCGTTTGTCATGCTCTCGCGAAGCCCCTCGGTTTCCAACTATCTTGCCGCCCTCATGTGCTCACAGTTCTTGACCGCCGCTTGGTGCGGCATTGGTCTCCGGACACGAGGCTTGGTCATCGTGTCGGTCGTTGGCTTGGCGTTGTGTATCTTGATGCTCGCCGGCGGGATATAGAGTCGTGGATCTCAATCGCCGAAGCTCACTTCTATGGTTCAATCATCACTACCTCGTATTCAGCCAGTATCGGGCAATCGTATGAAGTCGTTGGCATCAGATATGTCCAGGGGGAATAGGCTCGACCTGTTCGCCTGGGGCGCGCTTATAGCACTGACGGCCCATCTGATGATATTCGGGCGCCTTATCGAGCTCCTTCCAGGAGGGGAAGCCATCCGCGCAGTAGCGATCATAATCGTGCTTATGTGCGCCATATTGGGAATTGCAGGATGTTTTGTCAGAGGATACTTTTTTTCCGCCTTAGCATCCACGACCATTCTGGCTTCGATCTGGCTGTCCCTGGCTGTATACTCTTTCCGATTTGGTCAGCCGTTTGTTGTAACAGCCGGAGGCTTGTATTTTGCAGCCGGGCTACCTGCGCTGTTTTTGCTGGTCTATAAAAGTGGCCAGCTGCCGGCTGTGATCCACAAATTGTACATTCTAACGCTCATATATGGCGTGATTTACATTATCGCTGCATTGGCCATGCAGGCTGGAATACTGAGGATTACGCAGCAGACCTTTATCGCTATCGGTGCGGACGACCTGATAGGCAGGAAGGTGAGGCTTACCCTCGCAACGACCTATATCGTTTTCGGACTGATGTGGGCCCTTGCCGAGCTATTGCGCAAGCCGGGTCTGGCTCCCGCCGCTGCGCTGGCGCTCTTTGCGACGTGTCTTGTTCTTGCCGACAGCCGACTCATATCGGCGATCACGGTCGTCACTGCCATCGCATTTCTACTGACCAGAAGTTCTACGCTCGTGGCACGCGGAGCGCTGGCAGCCTTTGGCGTGATCATGGTTGTCTCGATGCTTGTGGCATTCAACCCCGACTTCGACCTTCTAAGCCCGATTGCTCGGGACACCTCCGAGCGTGTGCGCGCCCAATCATTCGATATCGCTCAAGCCAAGATTGGTGACTTCTGGCTTTTCGGCGCCGGCGTTCCCAGTGGCGGGGCTGGCTATGTCGCCATGACAAGCAGCCGGACATTCTATCCTTCGGATATTGGGCTGGTAGGGGTGGTGTTCGTCTATGGGGTGGGCGGAGTCATTTTTTACTGCCTGACTACAATCGCCGGATTGATCGCGATGGACCGCTTTGATCGGACGCCGTTCGTGGGTCCTGTTGGTCAAGCGCTAACACTCACTGCGAGCGCGATGGCGGTATGGAGCGTTTTCGCGCCAAGCTATGTCGGGGCCACGAGTGGTGCGCTTGGGGCGCTGTTCGTCGGATCATTCGTGGGGTGGATTTCGCAGCGACAGACGTCCCAGCTCCACCGAGTCACGCGTGAACCTGGCTATTCAGCCGCGGGCTAGAAATCATCCGCGCCGAGTGCCGGTGAACGACCGCGGGCCGAGCGATGGACTGCCGTTCGAGACCACCCTGGCCGGCACCGCCTGGAACCAGGATGTGTCCCGGCTCAGCCCACGGCGACGCCCAGACGTTGGGTCGCATAGCGAGCGTCCAGAATATCCTGCCACCACGTCTTATTTTCGAGGTACCAGGCAATCGTCTGCTCGATGCCCTGCTCGAAGGTCACCGACGGGGTCCAGCCCAGATCGTTGCGGATCTTGGACGCGTCGATGGCGTAGCGGTGGTCGTGGCCCGGGCGGTCTGCGACAAAGGTGATCTGGTCGGCGTAAGCCTTGCCGTCCGCCCTCGGCCTCAGGCGATCCAGGATCGTGCAGATCGCCGTCACGACCTCGATGTTCCTTCGCTCGGCGTTGCCGCCGACATTGTAGGTTTCACCCGGCGTACCGGTCTCGAATACGGCCTGAAGGGCGCGGGCGTGATCGTCGACGAACAGCCAGTCGCGCACATTGGAGCCATCGCCATAGACGGGCAGGGGCTCGCCGTTCAGTGCCCGGATGATGATGAGTGGGATGAGCTTTTCAGGGAAATGGTAGGGACCATAGTTGTTGGAACAGTTGGTCACCAAGACCGGCAGCCCATAGGTATGGCCCCAGGCGCGAACCAGGTGATCCGATCCCGCCTTGGAAGCCGAATAGGGCGAGCGCGGATCATAGGGCGTGGTCTCGGTGAAGAAACCATCTTCGCCGAGCGAGCCGAACACCTCGTCGGTCGAGATATGATGGAACCGAAACGCGGCCTTCTCGACATCGGGCAGACCGCGCCAATAGCCCAGCGTCTGGTTCAGCATGACGAAGGTGCCGACCAGATTGGTCTGCACGAATGCGCCCGGGCCGTCGATCGAGCGATCGACATGGCTTTCAGCCGCCAGGTGCGCGACGACGTCAGGACGAAAGTCCTTCAATGCTTTTGCGACGGCGTCGGGATCGCAGATGTCGGCCTGCACGAAGGCATAGCGGTCGCTGGCAGCGACCGGCTCAAGGGAGCTCAGCACACCGGCATAGGTCAGCTTGTCGAAGACCAGGACCTCATGATCGGAATGTTCGATCAACCGTCGGACCAGGGCCGAGCCGATGAAACCGGCACCGCCAGTGACCAGGATGCGCATGATCGTCTCCGTCAGAGGGGGGGCAGCGGCTCAAGCGGCCGACCGTCATAGTCAAAAGGACTGTCGAAGTCGGCCAGTCGCGGCAACTGCCGGTCCTTTTCGGAAAGCAAGGGCCCCGAAGGCGGAAGGGACCATTCAATCCCGATGTCCGGGTCATCCCAAACGATCCCGCCATCGCAATCGGCAGCGTATACCGCGTTGACCTTGTACACGACCTCCGTCCGGGGCTCTAGCGTGACGAAGGCGTGGCCGTAGCCCACAGGGACATACAGCTGTAAGCCGTTGTCAGCCGTCAGCTCTGCCGACACCCAATCGCCGTAGGTAGGCGAGCCCCGCCGAAGGTCCACTGCATAGTCCATGATCCGACCCCGCAAGCAGCGGACCAGCTTCGCCTGGGCAAATGGCGGTCGTTGGAAATGAATGCCTCGCACGGTGCCGGGAGCGATCGAAAGGGACTGATTGTCCTGCACGAACCTGTCGGAGACGCCGCGGTCCGCCAGGGCACGCTCTGAATAGGTTTCCGTGAACCAGCCTCGATCGTCGCCGAACCGACGGCTTTCGTACAGGAACGGTGAGGATGGTTGTTGCAAGCCCGACCTCTGAGACATGGACTCGGGGATGAACGCCATACATGCGCTCGACCCCCGTCGGCGAAGAGCTCTACCTTGAAGTCAGGCCGGCGTATATTGCAATGCACAAGGCAGGGGGTTTTTCGATTGGGCGGCTTTCGTTTGCGAACGAGCCTTCCACGTCGACATCGCCTCGATCAGGATGCGACGGGTTAAGTCGCTGACGATCGTGGCCATTGACCGCACGAGCAAGTTCGCTTTCGTCTAACGGCGCTGGGACAGCGAAGCCTCGGGCCCCGATCAGGAGCAGCGAGAGCTTGGCACGCCGCTCAAATCAGGCGGCGACCCTCATCAGCCATGAAATCAAGGCTATCCATGTGGCCAGCGAGCACGCACCGGCCAAGGCATAAGCCACCACTCGAGGAGGCGCGGCTCGCTTGGCATGCGAGACAGAGCGACGCCTGGCGGCCGAACTGAAACCAGCGGAGACGGGAGGGGTGAAGGCCATGGCGCAACCATCGCGCAACGATCTCAGCGATCGATGAACACGCGCGGTTAACAACGCACGTCACAAGCGTAACTGTTGCGGTTTGGCTACTAGGTTTCCAACGGCAAAGTAACGCCGGTCGATTTCTGTTGCGCTGCGGCAGCGCTCGCGGTTTACCTCTCGTTAAGGGCTCTGTCAGGCCTGGTGGGGGCTCGGGGATGTTCGACAGCTATCACGAGCGCCGCCCCGTAGTGGCGGACTCCAGCGCAGGCGGCGGCTGGTTTCCCATGGTTCGGCGTACACCGGTGTGCGGCTCGCTCAAGCGGGCCTTCGACATCGTGGTGGCCACTGCAATCCTGGTCCTCCTGGCCTGGGCCTATGCCTTCATCGCCCTCGCCATCGTGGTGGAGACGCGCGGTCCGGTCTTGTTCCGCCAGCGGCGCACGGGCCTGAACGGCAAGATCTTCACCATCTACAAGTTCCGCAGCATGTTCGTCGCCGAGGACGGCGACACCATCGTTCATGCCACGCGCGCCGATGCCCGCATCACCCGGGTCGGAGCCTTCATTCGCGAAACCAGCCTCGATGAGCTGCCACAGCTGCTGAATGTGATCCGGGGCGACATGTCACTGGTGGGCCCGCGACCGCACGCGGTGGCGCATGACCTCCACTACGGCGCGCTGATCCCTCAATACAGTGACCGTTTCGCCGTCCGCCCCGGTCTGACGGGTCTGGCTCAGGTCCAGGGCCATCGGGGCGAGATCCATCAGCTGGAGTGCATGTCGCGACGGGTCTCGGCCGACGTCGACTATGCCAAGGGGTGGTCGTTCCCCGACGACCTGGCGATCATCTTGCGGACCTTGCCGGTTCTCATATCCCGGACCAACGCCTATTGAATGGGCGGCCCGCCTGGCCTGGTTGGCCTCAGCTGTTGATCGTCGTTTTTGGGGCACGGATGCCAGAGCCGTCTTCCGATCGGGCGGCATCGACCGCATAAATCATCACGGCGGCCGCTTCGCGTTGCGCGCGTTGCTCAGCTGAAACCACCACAGTCACAGCGATCCGGTCCTGCAGCCTCAGTCGTGTCCGTTCCCACGAGAAGGAAGCGTCGTGTCAGGCCTCGGCAAGCGGGATGCTTGGGCCGGTTACCAGCCGGAGATCCACCTCGCCCACGGCATTCCCCGCCTTGCGGCGTGGTGGCAAAGCGGGATCGGCAGCAATGGAGCGCCCTGGCCTGGCACCGGGCGGAGCTGACGCGAGGCTGATCTTTCTGCGGAAGAGCATGGCGCTTTCGCCACGGATCGTGTTCCAAAAGGGTCAGACGATCAGGAGACCCCCTTGGCACGACCCATCCCGGACGCCGCGTCCCCGGTGAAACGCGTTCGCAAGCCACGGGCCAGCGCCGCCGCGACGCCGCCGCCCTCGCCCTCCCAGCCAGCGCCACCTGCAGCCCCTGTCCCGCCACGCGCCTGGTACCGCCACCTGTATGTTCAGGTTCTGGGCGCGATCCTGCTGGGGGGTCTGATCGGCCATTTCTTCCCGGCGTTCGGCGAGAGCCTGAAGCCGCTGGGCGATGGCTTCATCAAGCTGGTCAAGATGGTGATCGCCCCGGTGATCTTCCTGACCATCGTCACCGGCATCGCCGGCATGCGCGATCTGGGCCGGGTCGGCCGGGTGGCGGCCAAGGCCTTCGGCTATTTCCTGGTGTTCTCGACCCTGGCCCTGATCGTGGGTCTGGTGGTCGGCAATCTGGTCCAGCCAGGCCGGGGCCTGAACATCGATCCGGCCAGCCTGGATCCGGCCGCCGTGGCCCAGTATTCGACCGCCGCCCACGAGACGACGATCATCGGTTTCCTGCTGGGCGTCATCCCCGACACCTTCGTCAGCGCCTTCTCGACCGGCAACATCCTGCAGGTGCTGTTCGTCTCGGTGCTGTTCGGCATCGCCCTGGCCGGCGTCGGCGACGCGGGCAAGCCGGTCCTGACCTTCCTCGAGGCCGTCTCGAGCGCCTTCTTCAAGCTGGTCGCCATCGTCATGAAGGCCGCGCCGATCGGGGCGTTCGGGGCCTTCGCCTTCACCATCGGGGCCTACGGGATCGCCACGGTCGCCAATCTGATCGCGCTTGTCGCCACCTTCTATCTGACCGCCGCCATCTTCGTGATCGGGGTGCTGGGTCTGGTCGGGGTCGCCAACGGCTTCTCGATCTTCAAGCTGATCCGCTATCTGAAGGAGGAACTGCTGCTGGTGCTCGGCACCTCTTCGTCGGAAGCCGCCCTGCCCAGCCTGCTGCAGAAGATGGAGCGGGCCGGGGCGTCCAAGTCGGTGGTCGGGCTGGTCGTGCCGACCGGCTATTCGTTCAATCTGGACGGCACCAACATCTACATGACCATGGCGGCCCTGTTCATCGCCCAGGCGCTGAACATCGACCTGAGCCTGCAGGACCAGATCCTGCTGCTGCTGGTGGCCATGCTGAGCTCCAAGGGGGCGGCGGGCATCACGGGCGCAGGCTTCATCACCCTGGCGGCGACGCTGGCGGTGGTCCCCTCGGTGCCGATCGCGGGCATGGCGCTGATCCTCGGCATCGACCGGTTCATGAGCGAATGCCGGGCCCTGACCAACTTCATCGGCAATGCGGTGGCCACCCTGGTGGTCGCGCGCTGGGAGGGCGAGCTGGACCGCGACGCCCTGCGCGAGGCCCTCGACGGCCAACCCCGCGCCCTGGCCGCCGTGCCCGATCCGGCCGCCGGTCCGGGGGACGATCTGGTGGTGGCGAAAGACTGATGGCCGACACCGTTCCTCATGTCACGCGGCCCATGTCGCGCGGGTCGATGGCCATCGCGGCCTTCTCGACTGTGGTCGAATGGTACGACTTCACCCTCTATCTTTATCTGGCCACCGTCCTTTCGCGGGTCTTCTTCGGGGGCGGAGAGGGTTCGCTGCTGGTCACCCTGGGCGGCTTCGCCGTGGCCTATCTGATGCGTCCGATCGGGGCGCTGGTGTTCGGCCATATCGGCGACCGGCTGGGCCGACGGCGCGCCCTGCTGCTGTCGGTCGCCCTGATGACGGCGGCCATGCTGGCGACGGCGATCCTGCCCACCTATGCCCAGATCGGCCCGGCGGCCGGTCTCCTGCTGCTCCTGATCCGCTGCGTCATGGGGTTCTCGGTCGGTGGCGAATACACCGGCGTCGTCGCGTATCTGCTGGAAGGCGCACCGACGCATCGCCGCGGCCTGATCGCCTCGTCGGCGTCCGCCGCCAGCGAGATCGGGGCCCTGCTGGCCGTGGGCGTCTCGGCCCTGACGGTCCACCTTCTCAGCCCGGTGGACCTCGATGGCTGGGGTTGGCGGATTCCCTTCCTGGTCGGGGCGGCCCTGGCGGGCAGCGTCTGGATCGCGCGGTCGACGATGCAGGAGTCTCCGGATTTCGAGCGCCAAAAGGCGGAAGGCACCGTGCCGACCCGACCGATCCTGCACACCCTGACCCACCACCGGGTCGGCATCGCGCGGGCCTTCGCCATCTCCGCCCTCGGGTCGATCACCTACTATGTCGGCATCACCTATGTGCCGGCCTTCCTGACCTCGGTCGGAGCGTTCGGGGAGACCGAGGCGCTTTGGCTGGCGACCATCGCGGCGGTCGTGGTCATCGCCGTGACGCCTTTGGCGGGCATGCTTTCGGACCGGATCGGCAGAAAGCCCGTACTGATCGGTCTGGCTGTGTGTGCCGCTGTCCTGCCCATGACGATGTTCGCCCTGATGGGAGAGGGTTCGACCGCACGGGCGCTGCTGGGGGCGGTCGTTCTGGCTGGCGTCGCAGGCGGGGTCAGCGCCGTGGGGGCCGTGGCGACGGCCGAGCAGTTTCCAGGGGAAGGGCGCCTGACCGGGCTGGCGCTGGGGGCGACGGCTGCGACGGCCGTCTTCGGCGGCTTTACGCCCTGGGTGGCCGAACTTCTGGTCGCGCGGACGGGGTGGGACGTAGCACCCGGGGCCCTGATCGCGCTCGTCGCGCTGGCCGTCGTGCCCATCTTCTGGCTGTCGCCCGAGACCGCGCCCCGGAGGTCCAGCCCCGGCTGAACCGATCAGGATGTCGGGCCGACGCGCACCATCAGGTCGTACACGTGATCGACGGTATCGAACTGCACGCGTTCCGGATGACCCGCATAGGGCTCCGACCGAAAGGCGCGGGTCAGTCCGGCCGCGACCGGATCGTCGATGCGCCCGGTGTTCCAGCCCAGCAGCAGGCGTCCGCCGGGCCGCAGGATAGCCGCGATCCCGTCGAGCGTGCGCCTTTGCTGGTCGGGCGCATCGACCCCATGGCCCAGGACGCCGTTGCACAGGACAGCGTCGAACGTCATGTCGCCGAAGACCGTGTCCAGGTCGCAGGCGTCGCCCGTCCGGTGGCGCCCGGCGATCCCCCAACGGGCCGCGCGGGGGTCGATGTCCGTGGTCCACAGCTCGGCCCCCTGCGCCTGCAGCGGCGCATGGTCCTCGAGATTATAGGCGCGGACCCCGACCGCCAGGATGCGCCCGCCGTCGGCGGCGAAGGCGGGGATATAGGCCTGGGCCATCAGCACGCGGTCGGGCAGGCCGACGATCGCATTGGCCCCGCGCGACCGGATCCGCGGCGCGGCCTTGTCCCCGAACAACAGTCTGGCCAGAAAAGGCGGCATAGCCACGTCTTTGCTCCCGTTTCGGGGCCCAGTTCAAGGCCAACCGCGGCGGCCCGCGGGGAGGGCGTCAGTTCGCGACGGGGGTCTCGCGCGGGCGCGAGAGCAGGCCGGCCATGAGGTCCCCAAGTCGGGGTTTGGGCCCGGGCCCGATCGTCATCGTCCGATCGACCAGACGTTCGCGCAGATCGTCCAGCCGGCCGGACCACAGGCCGGGCGCATAGTCGGTCTCGACCCGGGCCTGCGCCGCCCGCGCCATTCGCAGACGAAGCTTCGGCTGATCGATCAGCGCTTTCATGGCCTCGGCCATTCCGCCGACGTCGTCGGGATCACTGTACAGGGCGTGCTCGCCGCTGGCCTCGGTAAGCCCTCCGCGTCCGGACGAGATGAGGGCCGCCCCGGCCGCATGGGCTTCCAGCGCCGTCAGGCCAAGGGCCTCGGCCACCCGCGACGGCGTCACGGCGATGGCGGCGCGACGGGTCACCGACCGCACCCTGTCCATGCCGGCCGAGGCATGGACCTCGACGCGATCGCCGAACCGCGCCAGCGCCGCGACGTGAGGCGCGGCCCAGTCCGCATGCCGGTCCCAGTCGCCCAAAAGCAGGGCCCCGCGCCAGTCGGGGCGTTCGTCCAGCACCTGGCCCAGGGCGGCGCAGAAGCTGTCCAGACCCTTTTCGGCCATGGCGCGACCCGAAAACAGGATCAGGTTCTCGCGCGGACCCGCCGGGTTCTTCCATCCGGCCATGTCCAGCGGGTTGCAGACCACCGATGCGCGGTTGGCCAGCGATGGATAGTCCGCGGCGAACTCGCGCTCTGCCGCCGCGCTGACGAAGATCAGGCGGTCGAACGCGGACAGTCGATGCCGGTAGCGATAGCGATCGAGCGGGTTCGTCGGCGGCTTGATGCGGGTGTGGCGGTGCAGCACGTTGATCCGGTCCGGGAACCGGCGGGCCAGCAGCTCGGCCGGGCCGAGTTGCTGATGATATTCGATGATCTCCGGATCGAAGGCCGCGATGGCGCGGGCGACGGCTTCGGTGCGGGCTTTGCGCCCCAGGTCGGCGGGTACGGTCAGCAGGTCCAGATGCGGGACGGGCGCGGTCCCCTCGTCGCAGATGATCTTCAGCGAGCCCTTCCAGCGGCTGCTTTCCGCCAGGGTGCGGGCGACGGTCTCCATGGAGTTCGCCCTGTCGAGCGACATGGCGCACCCACGGGGCATGACGACGGCGACGCGCATCTCAGGCGGCTCCAGCGACGAGGGAGGAAGGGAATTTCGGCCCGGAGGACCGCAGCGCGGCCCGACCCGGCCTGTTCAGGCCCAGCAGTCGGCGCACCTTGAACTGGGCCTTGATCCACCCCTCGGCGGGGGAGGTGCGGATGGATTTCACGTCGATGCAGGCGACCGTGTCGTCCCCCGACAGGGTGTGCAGGCCGTCGCCATATCCAGTCAGGATACCGCCGGGCTCAAACCGCTTCACGACCGTGGCCCCGAAGGCCTCCGGGGTCAGGGTGTCGATACGCATCAGATTGATGGCAGCGCCATAGGTGTGCGCGCAGTCCTGGATCGGCAGATGCAGGTGACCATCGGCCTCGAACACCGTGCCGCCCGGCCGACCCTTGTCGAAACCGCTGGCGACCGGGTTGGCCGGGTGCGACGTCCACGGTCCGGTCAGGGCGTCGGCATGGGCCACGTGCAGTTCGCGCATGGCGCGGTCGCCGGGGCCGGGAAGGGCATGGAACATCCACCACCGGCCGCCGTGACGCACCACCGAGGCATCGATGGCCGGTACCGGCATGATGGGCTCGGGCAGCCTCTCCCAGCGGTCTGGAAAGCGCACGCAGCGATACAGGTTCAGCGACCCGCTCTTGTGCCCCTCGGGCAGCATATACAGGTCGTCGCCGTCGGCGATCAGGCAGGGGTAGGACAGGTGGAACGGCTCGGCCAGAGCCTGACCCTGGCCGACCAGCCGGTCCCCCTCGTCATACTGGAAGTAATGGATCTCCCCGCGACGGGTGCGATAGTCGAAGGCCTCGACGAAGACCGTGACGCGACCGTCGCGCAGGATCGCGAACGGATCGGCGACATAACGGAACCCCGCCGGATCGTCGGGCAGCCACACGATCTCGTCCGCCGTGGGACCCGACGCCGCCACGCTGGTCAGCGACCGGCGCACGAAGCCCGAACGCCACAGGTCAAACATCGTGCGAGATCCCCCGCGCGAGTGTGCTGTTCGACGGGTCATGGAGACGGCCGTGACGCAAACGCTAACCCCCGCCGCCTTGAAGGCGGTCTGAAGGTGAGACGCCTCCGGTGCGGCTTAACCTCACCGGTCTGCCGGAGCCGGAGAGCGCCGCAGGGTCATATCGACGGGAATCCAGCGGGTTGCGCGTACTTGCGTGGCCCACGCGCACGCGGCATTAACCGCCCATGTTCATCGTGCAGGCCGTCCGACCGTGGTCGCCGCGCCCTTGGGAACAAAAGATTTGGCCGCCGAGCCCGAGCATGTCCTGATCCCGGTCTATCTGGAACAGCGCGATGCCCTGGCCCGTTTTCTGCGCGCCCGCCTCGGCAGCGACACCGACATCGAGGACCTGCTTCAGGATCTGTATCTGAAGATCGTGTCCCTGGACCCCGACTACGCGGTCACTGAACCCCGCGCCTTCCTGTATCGGCTGGCCTCGAACCTGCTCCTGGACCGGGCCAGATCGGGCCGCCGCGCCCGTGTCAGGGACACGGCCTGGAGACAGGTCGCCCATCACAGCGAGGGGGCCGAAGACGTCAACGACAGCCCCTCGGCGGAAACGGCGGTCATGGATCGCCAGCGCTTGCGGGGTCTTCTCACAACCCTGGACACACTGCCGGAGCGGACACGATCGATCTTCCGCATGCACAAGTTCGACGGGCTCAGCTATGCCGAAGTGGCTGCGACACTTGGCATCTCGCGCAGTTCGGTTGAAAAACACATGATGGAAGCGTTGCGGCGGCTGGCGTCGGGGCGCGGAGCATGATGTCGATGCTCGCCGATGCAAACTCTGGAGGTTGCCGCTGTGCGGTGACGTCCTACCAACGAACGCCATCCGGCCGTCTCCCCAGCCCACGGCACCCATGACCGACGTCTCCGTCCACGACCAGGCTATCCGGTGGTTCGTCGCCCTTCGCGACGAGTCCGCCGACGAAGGCCAGTGGCTGGCCTTCCAGGGCTGGCTGGAAGCCGACGCGGATCATCCGCGCGCATATGATGCCGTCGAACGGATGTGGCTGGATCTCGACGAGGCTGAGGCCGCGCCGGACGTTGTCGCGCCGTCGCCGTCCCCCCGTCGGGCCCGCCCGTCCGGACGCCCGTCCGTCACGCGACGCCTGGTCCCGGCGTTCGCCATCGCGGCCTCGCTGGTGCTGGCCGCGGGCTTGTGGCTGAACCTGTCCGGCCGGCCGCAGACCTTCGTCACCACCGATGCGACGCGCGTGGTGGTGCTGGACGACGGATCCAGCGTGCATCTCAATCGTCACAGCCGGATGTCGGTGCGCATGACGGACGACCAGCGCATGGTCACCCTGGACGAGGGCGAAGCCGCTTTCGACGTGGTGCACCGGCCGGACCGTCCCTTCGTCGTGCGGTCCGGCGAGCAGTCCGTGCGGGTGCTGGGAACAGCCTTCGATGTCCTGAGCCACAAGGGCCGCTACCGCGTCGCGGTCCAGCGCGGTGCCGTGGCCGTCGATGCAGGGGCGGGGCATGACGACACCCGGCTGCGAGCCGGACAGTCGATCGAGCGTGTGGGGCTGGCGCCGCCGGTGCTGTCCACGATATCGCCGGACGCCGCGACGAGCTGGACCCAGGGTACGCTTATCTACCGCAATGCGTCTCTTTCGACCGTCGCCGACGACCTGTCGCGTTATCTCGACAAGCCTGTTATCGTTGGTGATCCTGCAAAACGCGTGATGTTCACCGGGGTGCTGCAGGTCGGAGACGAGGCGACGATGGCGAGGCAGCTGGAGGATCTTCTACCGATCCGCGTCAGCCGGTCCTCGACCGAGGTCCGCCTGACCGCGCGTGGCGAGGGCTGAGGGCAGGGGTGCACGCCCGATCGCCCGGGTTTTCGGTCTCACCGTCCTCCTGACCGCATCGGTCGCAGGGCCGGTGTCCGCGCAGGCCTCCTTGCGGCCCAGTCCTGTCCATACGTTCAACATCCGTAGCCAGAGGGTCGGCGACGCCCTGATGCAACTGGCCCTCCAGTCGCGTCGCTCCTTGGGCGGCGACATCGCGACATGCCGGTCCGTGAGTCCCGGCATCCAGGGCCGGATGACGCTGGAAGAGGCGCTGAACCGTGTGCTGCAGGGTTCGGGCTGTCGCTGGACCCTGACATCCAGCGGCGCCGTCATCATCCGCCGGGTGTCGGCC
The DNA here is from genome assembly GCF_000144605.1 of Brevundimonas subvibrioides ATCC 15264. Taxonomy (NCBI): domain Bacteria; kingdom Pseudomonadati; phylum Pseudomonadota; class Alphaproteobacteria; order Caulobacterales; family Caulobacteraceae; genus Brevundimonas; species Brevundimonas subvibrioides. Next base: position 1,174,366 of record NC_014375.1, read on the forward strand.
GCCGACGTCCCCGGCGTGCCGCCCCGGCCGCCGCGCCCGTCGCCGCCACCGCCGACGGCGCCGGCGCCCGCACCCTTGGAGACAGAGGTCGCGGTGTCGGACGTCGTCGTCACGGCGGAACGCCGGATCGGCCGGGCCCAGGTCTCCGCGACCAGTCTCAGTGCCGTTGACGAGGATCGACTGCGTCTGGCCGGGGTGACGGACATGATCGGTCTGGATGCGCTGGTGCCCGGCATGACGGTCACTAACCTGGGGTCGGGCCGCAACAAGATCCTGTTGCGCGGCATGTCGGACGGCACCTTCACCGGCCTGACCCATTCGACCGTGGGCCTTTACCTCGACCGGGTTCCACTGACCTACAGCGCGCCGGATCCGGACCTGAAGCTGATCGACGTCGATCGCGTCGAGGTCCTGCGGGGACCGCAGGGGACACTCTATGGGACCGGCCCGATCGGCGGCATCGTCCGCATCGTGCCGCGGAGCCCCGACGCCTCCCGTTTCGACCTGGGGCTGTCGCTCAGCCGGTCGTGGACGCGTCAGGGCGGGGAGAACCGCGACGAGTCGCTCTTCGCCAACCTGCCGCTGTTCGATGGCGATCTGGCTCTTCGCGGCGTCGTCTACGAGGAGCGGTTCGGCGGCTACATCAATGACATCAGCCTGGCCATGCCACGGGTCAACGAGGGCGCGCGGCGGGGAGGGCGGCTGTCGCTGACCCGTCGCCTCAACGACGACTGGTCCGCCACCATCGGTATGGTCCGCCAGACGATCCAGACCGAGGACACCCACTACATCTATCGCACCCTGGGCGGGCTGACGCGCGCCAACCTGGTGCGCGAACCGCACCGGAACACCTTCGAGGTCTTGCACGCGGGCGTCAGCGGGACGGGGGACTGGGGCCAGCTCGATGCGACCGTGGCGACGGTTCGCCACAAGTTCATGAGCCGATACGACGCCTCCAGCGCGCTGCGCACGTTCGGGTCCGGCGCTACCCTGGGCGCACTCGACGATGTTCAGGACACCGACCTGACGACGGTGGACGTCACCTATGCGTCGCGGCCGCTCGGTCGCTGGCGCTGGACGGGCGGTGCCTTCTACTCCAGTGGCACGACCCGCGCCGACAGCCAGGTGCAGGCCCTGCGCACGGTCGAGACCACCATCTACCGTGAAATCCGGCGTGACCGGTCCAGCGAGATCGCCGCCTATGGCCAGGCCAGCTATCAGCTGACACCCGCCTGGTCCCTGACCGGCGGGGCCCGGGTCTCCACGTTCGACCATCAGGTCGCGTCTGTGGTCGGCCACAGGGGGACGTTTCGCCCGTTCGAGGGTGACGACCGCGCGACGACGGTGTCGCCCATGATCTCCATCACCTGGCAGCCTGACGACACCCTGAATCTCTACGGCCTCGTCAGCCAGGGCCGGCGAACCGGGGGTTTCAATACAGCCGGCCCCTTTGGCCAGCGGTTCGACGGACTCGCCGGCAATCCGGCACGGCGGTATTCGCCGGACACCCTGACCAACTACGAGTTGGGGGCTAAAAGCCGCTTTTGGGACGGCCGGGTCCAGGCGCGGGCGACCCTGTTCTTCGCCGACTGGGGCGACATCCAGAGCGACCAGTTCCTGCCCAGCGGCCTGTCGTATGCGGTCAATGTGGGTGACGGGCGGAACGCGGGGCTGGAGGTGGAGGTCAACTGGCAGGCCACGGACCATCTGCGCATCCACGCCAATGGCCTGTTTGCCCGTCCCGAGGTCACCAGCCCAAGCCCCGGGTTCAACTCGCGCCTTAACGCCGGCCTGCCCGGCGTGCCCGAAAGCTCGGCCAACCTCTCTGCCGACTACCGCCGGCCAATCGGTCTCGGGCTCGACCTGATCGGCCAGGCGACCGTGGCCTATGTCGGGGAATCCCGCCTGACCTTCGACGCGGCCCGGCGCTACCGGATGGGCGAATACGTCACCGGCCGCGCGTCGATCGGTGTGGAGTCCAGGCGCTGGTCGGCGACAGCCTATGTCGAAAACCCCTTCGACACCGAGGCCAACACCTTCTCCTACGGCGATCCGTTCCGCCTGCCCGAGGCCCTGGCCAGCACCCCGCTCCGGCCGATCACCGGGGGCGTGACCCTGACCTTGCGGCGGTAAGAGGAATCGGCCTTCGCCGGCAACAACATCCATCAGAACTGCCTGCGTTGCCCCAGGTCATGCGGGATATGGGCCTTTGGGACCTGGCGCAGTGACCCGAAAACACCCTGCCCAGGAGCGGCATCACGCAGAATAGTAAACGTTGAAGTCATCCTGAATTCTCATTAATGTTTAGATACTCTGTGGGGGGGCGTGCGGGATGGCGATGAGTGACTACGCGGGTGTGACAGTCGAAACCGGCACATTTGTTGGTCGTCACGGAGACAGGCATGTCCTTAAGATCGTTGCTCGTGACTACGACGTGTCATCGCGCTGGGATCCCCAAGGATGCAAGCGCTCCAGCCTCAACCCAGGAGGCAGCTTCTTTAGCATCGCGGGGGACGACGCCACATTCCGGAGCGTCGCTGCGGTTCGTCGATGTGCTTCGGCATATTATCACAGTCCGATAGTCTGGAGCGGCAAATCAAGCCAAGGCTTTCTCAAATACTGGCTCGCTAAAATCCTTAGCCCGTTTCGGATTAGATCCAATAATGACTAGAGCGGCGTTATCCTCTACCTGACCCCGTCAGTTTAATTCCAGATCGGGGTTCCGGCCAAGCTGTTGTGATCGAGATTCGGACTGCCGCCGAAAATTCGCAACAAGCTGTTGGTTTCTCAAAAGTTGCACGGCGAATGGGATCTTGGTTGCATTCGTAGCGGTCGAGAGGCGGCGCTGTCAGGCGAGCGCGGGAAGGTTTCCCCGGTTTTGGTGTATTAGGCGGAGGTGGCGTTCAATTCTTCTCGCGTCACCCAAGAGAAAGACGCTGCGGGCCCACTGATAACCGAGCCCCAGAACCCCGGAAACCGGCAAAGGACAGCCTCCATGGTGGAGGCTGAACTGCTCAGATTGTGGCTGGGCCTGCTGGCTCGGGGGGGCGTGGGCAGAGACCCTTCGCCATGTGTCGCACCGGCCTCGATCAAGGCTGGTGCGGCTGGCCAGTACGCAGAACTTTGGCGCTGCTGTATCTAGGAAGAGCCTTTTCGGTTTGGCACCTTTGCCACCCGGCTTTCGCGTCGCTATACCGCCCGCCACCTCCCTGACTATCCAGCATCCAAGGACCCTTCCCATGGCCAAGATCCAGGTCGCCAATCCCATCGTGGACATCGACGGCGACGAGATGACCCGCATCATCTGGCAGTGGATCAAGGACAAGCTGGTCTTCCCGTTCGTCGACCTGAAGCTCGACTACTACGACCTGTCGATGGAGAATCGCGACGCCACCGACGACCAGGTGACGATCGACGCCGCCCACGCGATCCAGAAGCACGGCGTCGGCGTGAAGTGCGCCACCATCACCCCGGACGAGGCCCGGGTGAAGGAGTTCGGCCTCAAGAAGATGTGGAAGTCGCCCAACGGCACGATCCGCAACATTCTGGGCGGCGTGGTCTTCCGCGAGCCGATCATCTGCTCGAACGTGCCGCGCCTGGTGCCCGGCTGGACCCAGCCCATCGTCGTCGGCCGCCATGCCTTCGGCGACCAGTACAAGGCCACCGACTTCCTGGTCCCCGGTCCCGGCAAGCTGACCATGAAGTGGGTCGGCGCGAATGGCGAAGAGCAGAACTATGAGGTGTTCGACTTCCCCTCGGCGGGCGTCGCCATGGGCATGTACAACCTCGACGACTCGATCACCGACTTCGCCCACGCCAGCTTCGCCTTCGGCCTGCAGCGCAACTACCCGGTCTATCTGTCGACCAAGAACACGATCCTGAAAGCCTATGACGGCCGCTTCAAAGACATCTTCCAGGCCGTGTTCGACGAGCATTACGCCGCTGAATTCAAGGCGAAGGGCCTGACCTACGAGCACCGCCTGATCGACGACATGGTGGCCGCGGCCATCAAATGGTCGGGCGGCTTCGTCTGGGCCTGCAAGAACTACGACGGCGACGTCCAGTCCGACATCGTGGCCCAGGGCTTCGGCTCGCTGGGCCTGATGACCTCGGTCCTTCTGACCCCGGACGGCCGGGTGCTGGAGTCCGAAGCCGCCCACGGCACCGTGACGCGCCACTACCGCCAGCATCAGAAGGGCGAGGCCACCTCGACCAACTCGATCGCCTCGATCTACGCCTGGACCCGCGGCTTCGCTCACCGGGCCAAGCTGGACGACAACGCCGAACTGGCCACCTTCGCCGCCACCCTGGAGCGGGTCGTGGTCGAGACGGTCGAGGCCGGCTTCATGACCAAGGACCTGGCGCTCCTGGTCGGCGACCAGCAGGGCTGGCTGACCACCGAGGGCTTCCTCGACAAGGTGGCCGAGAACCTGAAGGCTGAACTGCCCGACCTCGGCTAAAGCCAACAGCGTCCGGATTATTTCGACCCCGCCGGAGCTTCTCCGGCGGGGTTTCGTTTGAGCCGTGGCTCCGAGCGTGCATGATGCGGCCTGCGCCGGAGGAGGGGAGACCACCGCGTGAAGAACATTCTGGGCAGGCTGGTGCTGGTCGCCATCGCGCTGACGGTCGTGTCGTTCTTCGCGGCACCGGCCGTGGCGTTCTTCGGCATACGCTCGGCCGCGCAGTCGGACGACGTCGCGGGCCTGCAGCGGCTGGTGGATTTCGACGCGGTGCGCGCGTCCTTGCGGCCCCAGCTCTCGAACCGGCCCGAGGCCATGACCCCGCCGCCGTCCTTCATGAACGACCCGATCGGGGCCTTCCGCCGCCAGTTCGAGGACACGGTCGCGCCCCAGGGCCCGAACCCCGACGCCTATCTGACTCCCGACGCGATCGACGGCCTGACACGGGGCGAGGGGCGCTATGCCGCCCTCCGGATGCCCGCGCCGGGCAGCGACGCCACGCCCGCGCCATGGCCCCGGCCCGCCTACTGGGGCGTCAACCGCGCCCGCATGGCCGTGACGGATGAGGGCGGATCCGCCACCGTCTTCACCTTCGAGCGCAGGGGGCCGTTCGAGTGGAAACTGGTCCACGTCGGCCTGCCAGACGGCTCCACCCCGCCCACGACACCCACCCCCACGACGACGCCGGAGACGAAACGATGAAGGGCCTGTTCAAGGGGCTGATCGGCCTGGCCATCCTCGGTTTTCTGGTCGCCTATTTCGGCTCGCCCTTCCTGACCGTCCGGGCGCTGGTCGCGGCGGCGGAGACGGGCGACGAGCCGGCACTGGAGCGGCTGGTCGACTTTCCGGCGTTTCGCGACAGCCTGAAGGACGAACTGACTGCCCGGCTGATGGCGGAGGCCCAGGCCGATCCCCGCGTGCGCGACAGCGGGTTGGGCGGTCTCGGCATGATCTTCGGTCCCATGCTGGTGGGCGGGGCTGTGGATGCCCTGGTCAATGCGCCGACGGTCGCGGCCATGGTCCGCACGGCCGAAGTGCCCGATCCGACGGATCGGGAGCCCACGCCGGCGGCCGAGGACCGCGGTGCCGATATCCGCCAGACTTACGGCTATCGCGACATGAACACCTTCGCGGTCCGCCTGACCGATGTGGAGCGTCCGAACCAGACGCTGAAGCTGCTGCTGACGCGGCAGGGGATGTTCGACTGGAAGCTGACGGGCATCGATCTGCCCGAGGGCTAGGCCCAGGCCCGGTCGGCCCTAGCGCTGGCCGGCGATCCAGCGATCCATCCGCTGGTCCAGCAGGTGCAGCGGAAGGGGGCCGTCGACCAGCAGGGCGTCGTGGAAGGTCCGGACGTCGAACCGGTCGCCCAGAGCGGTTTCGGCGCGGGTCCGGATCGCCCTCAGCCGGATTTCGCCGATCTTGTAGGCCAGGGCCTGACCGGGCCAGCCGATGTAGCGCTGCAACTCGGTCTCGATGTTGTGCGGCGACAGGGCCGAGTTTTCGGTGAAGCACTGGCGGGCCTGTTCGGTGGTCCATCCCATCGAGTGCATGCCGGTGTCGGCGACCAGGCGGCAGGCGCGCCACATCTCGTAGGACAGCCGACCGAACCGCTCCTCGGGGGTGCGGTAGAAGCCCATCTCCTCGCCCAGGAACTCCGAATACAGACCCCAGCCCTCGGTGAAGGCGGTGACGTCTACGTTGCGTCGGAAATACGGGCCCTGGCTGGCCTCCTGCTGCAGGGCGATCTGCAGATGGTGCCCGGGCACCGCCTCGTGCAGCGTCAGGGCGGGCAGTTCGTAGAGCGGCCGCTGATCCAGCCGCCCGGTGTTGACGATGTAGCCGCCCGGCACCCCGTCGGTCAGCGAGCCGCCGTTGTACCGGCCGGTCGTATAGGTGTCCTCGATGTCCAGCGGCACGGGTCGGACGTTGTAGGTCAGCCGCGGCAGGGTGCGGAAGAGGGCGGGCAGACCGCCGTCGGCCCGCTTGGCCATCTCGGACGCCTTCTCGATCATGTCCTCGCGCGAGGTGGCGTAGAAGCGCGGGTCGGTCCGAAGGTGGGTCAGGAAGCCGGCGAAGTCTCCGGTCCAGCCCGAGGCGCGCATCTCGTCCTCCATGCGCGCACGAATGCGGGCCACCTCGGCCAGACCGATCTGGTGGATCTGATCCGGCGTCAGGTCGGTGGTCGTGTAGCTGCGGGCCTGGAAGGCGTAGTAGTCGCGCCCGCCCGGCCGCGAGCCGATCCCCACTTCGGGCAGGGCGGCGGGCAGATAGTCGTTCTGGACGAACGCCAACCAGGCCTGCCGGCGCGGCACGATCTGCGTCGCCACGATCGCCGCGGCCCGCGCTTTCAGGTCGGCTTGCTGCGCAGCAGGCATCGACGCGGGCAGGGCGGCGAACGGCTTGAGCAGCGGGTCGGTCTCGGGCGTGAAGGCGACCTCGTTCCGAAGCGCGACGAGCAGGCTCTCGACCACCGAGGTCGGCTGGGTGAAGCCGGTCTCCAGCCCGCGCCGGGCGTTGGCAAGCTGGTCGTCATAGAATTTAGGCAGGGCCTCCAGCCGCGACCGCCAGGCCTCGCCGTCGGCAGCCGTCGCGATCCGCGTGACCGAGGCCAGGTAGTTGGCCGTCTGGCCCGGCCCGCCCTCCGAGTCGAAGGCGAGGCGTCCCGAATCGTAGCCGATCGCCTCGATCGAGCGGTTCAGTACCCAGATCAGGAAGTCGCGGTTCAGCGCGTCTTCGGACGACAGGCCGTCGGACGGCAGGGCCCGGGCGCGGTCCAGAAACGCCTGCAGCGGAGCCCGGCGAGCGACCTCGGCCGCGCGCGAGGCGTCCGGGAGGCGCGACTTGGCGGCCTGATCGCCCTCCAGCCCGGCCGAAATCGGGTCATTGGCCTTGAGGAAGGCCTCGTAGTCGGAAAGCAGGCCGGTCAGGACCGGGTTGGACGTTTCGGCCGCCGGGGGTGCCGACGGGGTCTGGGCGGCTGCCGACAGGGCCGCCGTTGACAGCAGCAGGGCGGCGAGCCCGGCGGTGATGGTCTTCATGGCGTGCCCCCGAAACGAGGGCCGCATGGGGCGACAGACCACCCCGTCCGTCAAGCGGCGATCAGACTGCCAGCGCCGCCCGCACCGCCGCCAGGCCGGCCTCGGCCTTTGATCCGTCCGGCGCGCCGCCTTGTGCGAAGTCAGCCTTGCCGCCCGCGCCCTGTCCGCCCATGGCGATGACCGCCGCGCGCGCCAGATCGGCCGCGTTCACCCGGTCGGTGACGTCCGAGGTCGCGGCCACGGTGACCGCGGCCTTGCCGTCCGTCACGCCGATCAGGGCGACGACGCCGCTGCCGACCTGTTTGCGGAAATCCTCGGCCACGCCGCGTAGGCCCTTGCCGTCGACGCCGTCCAGCACACGGGCGATCAGCTTGACGCCGTTGATCTCCTCGGGCGCGGCATTGGCCGAGCCGCCGCCGCCGAGGGCCAGTTGCTTCTTCAGCTCGGCGACCTGTTTCTCCAGCGCCTTGCGTTCGGTGCTCAGGGCCTCGACGCGGGCGGGGACGTCCAGCGGCTGGACCTTGAAGGTCTGCGCCAGGGATCTGGCGACGCCGGCCTGGGCCAGCAGGAACTGGCGGGCCGCCTCGCCGGTCAGGGCCTCGACGCGGCGGATGCCGGCGGCGATGCCCGTCTCGGACGTGATCTTGAACAGGCCGATGTCCCCCGTGCGGGCCACGTGGGTGCCGCCGCACAGTTCGACCGAATAGGGCTTGTCGCTGGTCAGCGACTTGCCGAGCGTCAGGACGCGGACCTCGTCGCCGTACTTCTCGCCGAACAGGGCGACGGCCCCGGCTTCGATGGCCTCCTGCGGGCCCATCAGCTTGGTCTCGGCCGGCAGGTTCTGGCGGATGACCGCGTTCACTTCCGTCTCGATACGCGCCAGTTCATCTTCGGTCAGGGGGGCGTTGTGGCTGAAGTCGAAACGCATGCGTTCGGCATCAACCAGCTGGCCCTTCTGGGCGACGTGGGGGCCGAGCACATTCTTCAGCGCCGCATGCACCAGGTGGGCGGCGGAGTGGTTGGCGCGGGTGGTCAGGCGGGCGTCGGGCGCCGCGCGAAGCTGGGCGCGCGTGCCGATGGCCAGGGTGCCCGAGGTCACCTCGATCGTATGGGCATAGAGGTCGCCGGTCGGCTTGAGCACGTCGAGGACGCGGGCCGATCCCCCCGCCCACTCGATCTCGCCCTTGTCGCCGGCCTGGCCGCCGCCCTCGCCATAGAAGGGAGTCTGGTCGAACAGGACCTCGGCCGTTTCGCCGGTCTCCACGCTGTCGGCAGCCGTGCCGTCCTTCAGGATCGCCAGCACCTCGCCCGAGCCGTCGACGGCGTCGTAGCCAGTGAAGACGGTCGGCCCGAGACGGTCCTTCAACGCCAGCCATTCACCGGTCGAGGCGGTCTGGCCCGAGCCTTTCCAGTTGGCCTTGCCGCGGGTCTTCTGCTGCTCCATCGCCGCATCGAAGGCGTCGGTATCAACGGTGAAGCCGCGCCGCCGCGCTTCGTCCTGGGTCAGGTCCAGCGGGAAGCCATAGGTGTCGTAAAGGGTGAAGGCGGTCTGGCCGGGGATGACGCCGCCTTCGCCGAGGTCGCGCGTGGCGTCCTCCAGCAGGCCCATGCCGCGGCCCAGCGTCGTGCGGAAGCGGATCTCTTCCTGTTTCAGGGTTTCCTCGATCGAGGCCTGGGCGCGCGCCAGTTCGGGATAGGCCTCGCCCATCTCGGAGACGAGCGTGGGGACGAGGCGGTGCATCAGGGGATCAGCGGCCCCCAGCAGGTGGGCGTGGCGCATGGCGCGGCGCATGATGCGGCGAAGCACATAGCCCCGGCCTTCGTTCGACGGCGTGACCCCGTCGGCGATCAGGAAGGAAGAGGACCGCAGGTGGTCGGCGATGACCCGGTGGCTGGCGGCGCGGTCCCCCTCGGCCTTCGTCGAGGTGGCGTCTTCCGAGGCGGCGATCAGGGTCTGGAACAGGTCGGTGTCGAACACCGAGTTCTTGCCCTGGAGCACGCTGGTCATCCGCTCCAGGCCCATGCCGGTGTCGACGCTGGGCTTGGGAAGGCTGCGAACGATCTCGTCGTTCTCCTTCTCGAACTGCATGAAGACGTTGTTCCAGATCTCCACGTAGCGGTCGCCGTCCTCGTCCGGCGATCCGGGAGGGCCGCCCGCGACATGGTCGCCGTAGTCCCAGAAGATCTCGGTGCAGGGGCCGCAGGGTCCGTTGTCGCCCATGGCCCAGAAGTTGTCGGAGCCGGCGATGCGGATGATCTTGTCGTCACCGAAGCCGGTGACCTTCTTCCAGATCGCGGCCGCTTCATCATCGTCGATGTAGACGGTGACCAGCAGGCGTTTGGCGTCGAGGCCGTAGCCTTCGGTGACCAGTTTCCACGCCTGCTCGATGGCGTGTTCCTTGAAATAGTCGCCGAAGCTGAAGTTCCCCAGCATCTCGAAGAAGGTCAGGTGCCGGGCCGTGTAGCCGACGTTGTCGAGATCGTTGTGCTTGCCGCCCGCGCGCACGCATTTCTGCGAGGAGGTCGCGCGGGGATACGGCGGGGTCGCCGCGCCGGTGAAATAGTCCTTGAACGGCACCATGCCCGCGTTGACGAACATCAGCGTCGGATCGTTCTGCGGCACCAGCGGGGCCGAGTGGACCTTCGTGTGGCCGTCGGCCGCGAAGAAGTCGAGGAAGGTCGAACGGATCTGTTTCAGGCTGGACATGGCGATCAGTCTTCAGGCGAGCGGCGAACGGGAAGGGGCCTCATATAGGCTTTCGCGGGCGCTGGCATCACCCGCGCGGCATCAAGCATCGTCGACGGCGTCGTCCTCGTCGGACAGCAGGGCGTCGAGGGCTTCGATGATGGCGTCGAGCTGTTCGGCGCTGGCCGCGACGCGCAGAAGACCGCCGGCGTCGCCGCCGATCTCGAGCACGTAGCCGTGGTCGGTTTCCGCCAGGTTGAACTGGGTCAGGGTCTGGATGTCGTCTTCGGCCATGGGAGGGTTCCGTGTGGGAGAGAGGGCGATTCAACGCATGAAGCGCGTGAAGGGGGCGCGACTGCGGCAAGGCGCGCGATGCGCGGCGTCGGAGCGCGGGGACGGCGGAGCTCTGGCAGTCTATGACGGGCCATGGCCGAGGTGGAAGTCTGGTTCGATGGAGATTGCCCGCTGTGTCGGCGGGAGATCGACCTGATGCGCAGGCTCGACCGGCGGGGCGCCATCGTCTTCACCGATGTCGCCTCCGGTCAGGGCAGTTGCCCGATGGACCGGGCCGAACTGCTGGCGCGGTTTCACGCGCGCGAGGACGGCCGGATGGTGTCGGGCGCGGAAGCGTTCGCGGCCATGTGGCGGGCCATCCCCGTGCTGGCCCCGTTCGGGCGACTGGCGCGCAATCGCCACGTGCTGGGGGTGATGGAGCGACTCTATCTGGCCTTTCTGAAGGTGCGGCCCGCGCTGCAGCGATGGGCGCGGGGATCCGGGACGGCTCGCACGGGCTAGCCGTTGCCGGGGCCAGCGCGGTTGCGATGCGCGCGTTACGGTTTCCGGCGCGTTTACCTTGAGATTGCACGGATTTGTGAGTTGCGACCCGGAGTTGCGCGCTGCATCGTTTGAGAGCGCAGTCCCGCGCATGAGTAGAGGGAGCGTTCAAAGTGAAGACTTTCAAGCGAGCTGTACTGTCACTGGCCGCCGCAGCGGCCTTTTCTGCCGCCATCGGCCCGGCCCAGGCCCTGGCGGTGCAGTCCTACGATCCGGACCTGATCGCCTATTCCTATGTGTACTATGCGGATGAGGCGAAGACTGAGGTCCTTGGCTACGCCTCGGATCGATGCGGACAGAGCGGGAGCTATGTCTATGTGATCCGCCCCTACATCCCCACGCCCTACTACGATCAGACGCAGATCTTCGTGTGCTCGGGCGGAGGGCCCTACCTGCCGCCGGACTTCTGAGACACACCGCCACAGCGAAACGGCAAAATGGGCCGCCCGGTTTTCACCGGGCGGCCCGACTCCGTCCGGCCCGATCCCCGCGGGGGTCGGCGGCGGGTCGCAGGGACCAGCCGGGCGGAGTGTCCTGAAATCCTCCCCAGGAGCGAAGCGAACGGGGGAGGGGGACCGCGACGCGCTTGCGGCGGAGTGGAGGGGGCGGAACCACGCACCGTGTCCGGGGTCGCCCCCTCCACCGCTTCGCGGTCCCCCTCCCCCGCCAAGCGGCGGGGGAGGATTGTCCGATCAGCCTTCGAGATCCTGGCCTTCGTCCGGCTCCGGCGTGCCGAGCAACTCATCGGCGATCTTGGAGGTGGACTTCCTGACCTTGTCCTCGATGGCCGCGGCCATGTCGGGGTTGGCCTTGAGGAAGGCGCGCACGTTCTCGCGGCCCTGGCCGATGCGGGTCGAGTCGTAGGAGAACCAGCTGCCCGACTTCTCGATGATCCCGGCCTTGACGCCCAGGTCGATGATCTCGCCCAGCTTGGAGATGCCCTCGCCGTACATGATGTCGAAGATGACTTCGCGGAACGGAGGGGCGACCTTGTTCTTGACGACCTTGACGCGGGTCGTGTTGCCCACGACCTCGTCGCGGTCCTTGATCGCGCCGGTGCGGCGGATGTCGAGACGGACCGAGGCGTAGAACTTCAGCGCATTGCCGCCCGTCGTCGTCTCGGGGCTGCCGTACATCACGCCGATCTTGTGACGGATCTGGTTGATGAACAGGACGATGCAGTTGGACTTGGAGATGGAGGCCGTCAGCTTGCGCAGGGCCTGGGACATCAGGCGGGCCTGAAGACCGGGCAGGCTGTCGCCCATCTCGCCCTCGATCTCGGCGCGGGGCGTCAGGGCGGCGACGGAGTCGACCACCACGATGTCCACGGCCCCGGAGCGCACCAGGGTGTCGACGATCTCGAGCGCCTGTTCGCCCGTGTCGGGCTGGGAGACCAGCAGATCGTCCAGGTTCACGCCCAGCTTCTGGGCATAGCCGGGGTCGAGCGCATGCTCGGCGTCGACGAAGGCCGCGGTGCCGCCTGACTTCTGGATCTCGGCCACGGTGTGCAGGGCCAGGGTGGTCTTGCCCGAGGATTCCGGACCGAACACCTCGATCACCCGCCCGCGCGGCAGGCCGCCGATGCCGAGCGCCATGTCGAGGCCGAGCGATCCGGTGGACACCGAGGGGATCACGTCCGCGATCCCGCCCTTGCCCAGCTTCATGACCGAGCCCTTGCCGAAGGCGCGATCGATCTGTGCGATCGCCGCCTCAAGCGCGCGCTGCTTGTCGCCGTCGTCCTTGCCCACCAATTTCAATGCCGCCTGCGATGCCACCTTGCCACTCTCCCTTGCCATGATTCCCGATTAAGCCTTTGGGGAGAGGCCCGCCTTCGGTCCAATGACCGTGACCCGCTCCCTGTGAGCCGGACTATGTGCACGGTTTGTTCCGGTTGCCAATATGTTCTTTCCGGAACGCGCGGTTCGGCGAGGGCGGTACGTCCGATTCTGACGTACCGCCTCCGGGGCGTCTAGTCTTTGAGATGGGCGTCCAGCAGGGTGTACCAGGTGGAGGTCAGCCGCTCGAACTCGCCCGGGCACTGTTCGGCGCGCTCGGGGGTCAGCCATTCCTCCTCGAGAAGGTTGGCGTATTTGTCCGGGTCGGATCCGTACACGAGGCAGGTCAGGGTGTAGTACCGCTGCTGGCTGAGGGAATGCTCGTCCGCGAAGTCGCTCTCCTCCAGATCGCCCGCCTCGGACGGGTCGGTATAGAAGCTGAGCGCACCGGAGATGGCGGATTCCTCGCCATCGTCGCCGTCGATGAGCCACCAGGCGGCCAGGCTGTCGGCGGTGTCCTCTTCCCGGCCCGTGAAAGGGATCTCCAGGACGTCCACAAGGGCATGCCCGACTTCGTGGAAGACGGTGAAGAGGAACGATCCGTTGACCGCCTCCTCGATCTCCTCATCGGTCTCGAAATAGGCGGCGAAGGTCTCGCGCTCCCCCTCGAACATCTCGATGCAGATCTGGATCTCGCGATCGTCCGGCACATAGTAGGCGTTGTTCTCGCCGCATTCCGCGAAGCGCAGGCCGATATCGACCGGCAGGATCAGGCTCTCGTTCAGCACATCGGCGACGTCTTCCAGCCAGCGTTCCTCGGACAGCTGGGCCGCCAGTTCGGTGTAGTCGTCGCTGGTCAGTTCGGCCGGGCGGACGACGAAGTCGCCCCGATCCTCGCTGGATGCGGCCTCGCTCGCGCTGGTGCACGCGCCGAGCGCGATGATGGCGGCGGCCACAATGGCGAGGCCGATGCCGCGGGTGCGGCTCGTGTTGGTCTGGTTCATATACGTCCCCCTGACGCGAACCTTAGCCGTGGCGGAGCGGTCCGCAACGGCTCCGAGGCACCGCGTCAGACGACGTCAGATCAGGCCCTGGCGGCGGAGAGGATCGGGCCGCCGTCGGGGGCCTGGACCAGCACGGCCGTGGCCAGACCGGGGCGGGTCGCGGCGGGCAGGCGATAGCCGACCGTCCGCCCGCGCCAGTCGCCCAGACGGACGAGCTCGCGCACGACGGCGGCGTGGGGCAGGGTGCGGCCGCCGTTCTCGCCGCGCTCGACCGGCACATCGATGGGGCGGGGCTCATAACGCACCAGCCAGACGTCGGCGGGGGCGGAAGGCGCGGCACCGCCGGCGAAACCCACGGCCCCGTCGCGGAACTCCACGGCCGGCCCGGAGAACCGGCGGTGCCGGTCGATCAGGCCCTGGATCTGGGCCATGCGCTGGCCGACGACGTGGTCGCGGCCGTCGACGACCACCTGGGGCGTCCAGACGTTGTCGGTGCCGAGGCCGCGCTGATAGTCGCGCTGGCGACGCGTGAAGGCGTCCTGGGCGAAGGTGTCCTTCCAGCCCAGGCCGTCCCAGTAGGTGACGTTCCAGCTCAGGGCCAGGATGTCGGGCCGGGTCGACAGGGTGACCAGATTGGCGTTGGCGGGCGGGCACGAGTTGCAGCCCTGGCTGGTGAACAGCTCCACGACCGTCAGTCCCGACGCGGCCGGAGGAGCGGAGGGCATGGGGGCGGCGTCCGCCGGACGCGCCGTGCCGCGACCGGCGAGCAGGGCGGCGGCGACGACACCGAGACTGGCGAACAGCGCCAGGCGACGACGCACGTCGGGGTTCAGGACGGCGGTGCGGGCAGGGCGTGCCATGGCGGATATCTCCGTGAACGATCTGCCCCGGCCTTCGCCGGGACCGCCATGGAGGTTACCGCGGGGTCGATGTCAGTGCGATGTCGGCTCGCGCACGGCGATCAGCGACTTGGTCAGGCCGGCGACGACCTCGTCGTGGTGGACGGCATCGGGATAGAGGAAACGGAACTGCCCCTTGTCCAGCAGTCGGGCGTGCTGAACGTCGCGCATGGCCTGGCCCATGTCGGGAGCCTTGGGCGAGAAGCCGTGGCCGCGTTTCAGCAGGGCCCGCGCCCGGCTCTGCTCCGAGCGCCAGTGGAAGAAGGGCGCGCTGAAATGCGGCTCGACCGGGAACCAGAAATAGGGCGTCTGGACGTAGTAGGCCGGGGCCAGGCGACGGCAGGCGGCGGCGAAGGCCTCCATCCGCTCCCAGTCGCCGACGTGCTCGATGACCGAGTTGGAATGGACCAGGTCGAAGGCGTGGTCGGCGAACTGCGGCAGGTCGCAGGCATCGCCGTCGATCACCTCGAACAGGGCGGGATCGTAGTCCTCGTCCACGCCGCCGGGGTTCACGACGGTGATGTGGACCTTCGAGGCGTCGAGGAAGGCCCGGTCGAACAGGTTCCAGTAGTCCGGCTCTCCGCCCAGATCGATGATGCGGACCGACCCCTTCGCGGCGTGGGTACGCTCGATCAGGCCGACGATGCGGCGCGCGCGGGCACGGCGGAACCGCGACACCAGCGAGTTCGGATCGGTGGAGTCCTGCAGGGCGTGGATCAGGTTCATGGACGGACGCTACACGCCCGGGTTTGCTGCCCGGTTAAGGGCGCATCAGGTCGGCCCGCCGACGGCCGGCACGCCCATCGGCTCGGCATAGCGCGCGGTCAGCGAGACCCCGCAGGCCAGGATCAGGCAGGCCGCCGCGCCCGCCGCTAGGGTCGCCCGGGTGTGCTCCGGTGCCAGCGGTCGCGCGAACAGCAGCACCAGAAGCGCCATCAGGACCAGCACGCCGGGAAGCTCCATGCCGACGCCCAGGAAGACGGGGTGGGCGAGGGTCACGATCCAGGCCCCTCCCAGCACGGTAGCCAGCGCCGCCGGCACCAGCGACGGCGCGCTGTGGAGGCGGGCCCCGACGAGGGCGCAGGCCGCGGCCGCACCGGCGGCGAGCAGGCCGGGCCAGACGAAGATCAGGGCCGCTTCGGGGGCAAGGGCCTGGGCCACGCAGCCCAGAACAAGGACCAGGGCGATCAGCCCCAGCCATCCGCCCCAGACGGTCTTCGGGGCCGTCTGGCTCCAGAGCGACAGGGCGATGGCGACGCCCCCCGCGCCCAGCAGCGCATAGTCGGGGCCGCCCAGAACGAGGATGGCCGCCACGCTGGCGATCACCACGCCGGCCAGCAGCCGGGGGCCGAGGGCCGCGCGTCCGGCCAGGGCGGCCAGGGCGACCGCGACGACCGCCAGACCCGCGCCCGCCTCCATCCAGGGCAGGCGGCGCAGCAGGGTGTAGTAGACCTCGGCCGACTCGGCCCGCGCCGCTGAGGGTCCGGCGAGGGCGCGGACCCCGTGCGTGACCACGATCCCCATGGCCAGCAGCCACAGGCCCGACAGCAGGCCCCGCCCGACGTCGGCGGCGCTGAGCCCCGTGGCATGGCGCGCGCCCCAGGCGGCGAAGGCCAGCAGGCCAGCGGCGAGGACCAGCAGGGTCCAGCCCAGTCCGGTCGAATGGACGATGAAGACCCGCCCCAGAATGTCGCCATAGACAACGTTGGATCCCGCGACGGGCAGGGCGTCGGCGCGCAGATGGGCGTCGGTCGCTTCCAGCGCCTGGGATCCGATGTGCTGCAGCGCGCCCTGATCCAGGTTGTCGGGCGTGGCGGTCGGCGAGTGATACTGGGACGGGCGACCGATGAAGGCGAAATTCACCCCGCCGATGCCCCGGTTCTTCGGAATGGTGAAGTCGGTGCCGTTGGGCATGTTTTCATAGACGAAGATCGACAGGGCATTGGACGTCGCCCCGCCGTCCGCTTTCCTGACGGCCTGGGTGAACAGGCGGATGGTCTCGGCATTGCCGCGCCCGGTTTCGAACATCATGGCCCGGCCGCCCCCGCCGCGCGCCTCGAGATTGACGACGGCCCCGATCCGGTCGCGCAGGGGGTTTTCGGAGAAGAAGAGGCGCGCCCCGTCGAGGTTCAGTTCCTCCGCATCCGTGAGCAGGACGACCAGGGTCCGCTCCGCCGGGCCGCGCGCCTTGATGGCCCGGACCGCCTCCAGCACCGCCGCCACGCCCGCGCCGTCGTCGGCTGCGCCCGGCGAGTCCCAGGCGCTGTCGTAATGGGCCATCAGCACGACCGCCGCCGCGCCCGGATCGCGCCCGGGCAGAACGCCGACGATGTCCACGGCGGCGTTGCCGGCGGCGGCGGGATCGCCGCCCCAGCGGGTCAGGCGCGCGATGGCCTCGGGCGACAAGGCACCGGACTGGAGGACGGGGTTCAGCCCCAGGGTCGTCATCCGCTGGACCAGATGGCTCTGGACCCGCGCGTGATCCGCCGATCCGACGGGGTGGGGACGGACCCCGATCTGGCGCACGTCGGCCATGGCGCGCGCGGCCGAGAATTCCGTGGCGGGCGTGCCCGTGTCGCGCGGCGCCGGCACCTGCAGGGCCCAGACCCCGATCGCCAGAGCCAGCGCCAAGGATCCCAGAAACAGAGCCCACCGCATGATTGTCATCCCCGACACGCGGTCAGGATAGGGGGCGAAACCGGCCGGTGTCGATGCTCAAACGCGCGGGCGATGTCAGCCCTAGGCCGCCCGGCTCAGCGCCGAGGGGGCTTTCACATACAGGCCGCGCCGACCGCCGACGGGGCGGAAGGCGATGGTGTCGCCCTCGATGCGTTCGTCGGCACCCAGCACCAGAACCCCGTCGTCGACCAGGCGGCGTTCCAGATAGTCGACGACCTGACCGCGCCGGGCCGGGTCCATCTCGACCAGCACGTTGCGGCACACGATGATGTCGAACCGGGCGTCGTCGGTGGGAGCGTCCAGAAGGTTGTGGCGGGCGAAGCGCACCGCGTTCTTCAGCTCGGGTCGCACGGCCCACGCATCCTCGGCCGGTTCGAACCAGCGCAGCATGGTGTGGGCCGACAGGCCGCGCTGGACCTCGAAGGCGCTGAAGACTCCCGCCCGTGCCTTGTCCAGCGCGCGCTGCGACAGGTCGGTGGCGACGATGTCGATGTTGGCCCCGGACTCCAGACCGGCCATCGCCAGCGAATAGGCCTCCTGGCCGCTGGAGCAGCCGGCCGACCAGACCTGGATGCGGCCTTCGGGCCGGACGCGGCCGATGGCGGGCAGCAGCTCGCGGGCAAAGGTGTCGAAGACGGCGCGGTCGCGACGGAACCAGGTCTCGGGGTTCAGCAGGGACTCGATCACCGCCCAGCCCAGCGAGGCCACCGGCTTGACCCACAGGGTGGCCAGAAGGGCATCGACGCTGTCGAAGCCCTCGCGCCGGGCGACCGGTGCCAGGCGATGCTCGGCCAGATGGATCCGGTCACGACCCAGCCGAAAGCCGGCCCGCGAGACGAGCAACGCCTGCAGACGATCGAAGTCGTCCTGGGTCATGGCCGGGTCACAGGGGTGGGCATGGCTGGGCTTCAGACGGCTCCGACTTCCGAAAGCTTGGAATGGAGGATTTCGCCGTCGAACGGCTTCATGATGTAGTCATTGGCCCCGGCGCTCAGGGCTTCCGAGATCCGTTCGGGCGCGGTCTCGATGGTGCAGAACAGGACCTTGGGGTGGTCGCCGCCGGTCTGGGCGCGCAGACGCCTGAGGAAGGTCAGACCGTCCATGACCGGCATGTTCCAGTCCAGCAGGATCACATCGGGCATCAGGCCGGCGCAGTAGGACAGGGCCTCGACGCCGTCGGCCGCCTCGTCGACCTCGAATCCCAGACCTTCCACGATGCGGCGCGCGACCTTCCGGATGATCCGGCTGTCGTCCACAATGAGGCAGGTCCGGACATCCACGGTGTGTCGTTCTCCCAACGGTCGGAATCAGGCTCGCCGTTTCGACCCCATAATCAGGCTCGGGCGGTTAACGACTCGTTGGTGGGTTGGATTAAGACGGGATCGTGCCCGTCAAAACGACGCGTCCCTCCACGGCCTCGACGTTCAAGGTCCCGTGCGCCTGCCGGATCGTGAGCCAGAGCCAGTAGGGCTGCACCCACTGACCGGCCAGTCCCTCGGTCAGCCGCTGTCCGGCCAGACCGGTCGCGGCCTCGGGTTTCAGCCGCGCGCGGGCCCCTTCGGCGAGACCTTCGAGGACGATCCCCGCGCCCTGCGTTCGTGCCGTGACCACGGCCTGTCCGCCCATCGGCAGGGCCGCCACGGTCAGATAGGCCAGGTTCACCATCGCCCGGGCCTGGGGCTTCGAAAAGTCCGCGACCTCCAGCCGCCAGTCCAGGGTGGCCCGCCCGCCGTGGGTCACGCCGTCGACCAAGGCCCTCAGCTCCTCGCCCGTGAACCGCTCGGCCGTCGTCGCGGCCCCGAAGGCGACGCGGCAGAACTGGACCAGGGCGACCATCTTCTTCGCGCTGTCGGTGATCAGGCTGATGGCGTCGTCGCGCATGTCCTGGGCGGTCGGGTCGTTCAGCAAATCCAGGCCCGACACGATCGCGCCCGACGGGCTGATGAAGTCGTGGCACAGCTTGGCCGCGATCAGACTGGCCAGTTCGGGGCCGTCCATCGGCAGGCTGTCGAGCGGGGTGTCGAAGGCGGCATCGGTCATGGGCGCGAAGCTGGGGTGATTTGCCCCTTCGCGAAACCACCCCCCATGGTCTATCCCCCGCGAAATGACCGCTTCCCTGATTGCCGACCTCGCCTCCGGCGCCCTGCACGACCACATCGCCGAGATCGCCGAGGACGCGGCCCGCGTGATCCTGCCCTACTGGCGGGCGGGCGGCGAGGTGTTCACCAAGGCCGACGCCAGCCCGGTCACCCTGGCCGATCAGCAGGCCGAGGCCCTGATCCTGTCGCGGCTTTCGGCCCTGTATCCCGACGTCCAGGCCGTGGCCGAGGAACAGTCCGAGGCGGAGGGTCGCCCCGCCAGCGCCGAGGCGGTGTTCTGGCTGATCGATCCGCTGGACGGCACCAAGGGCTTCGTGGCGGGCAAGGAGAGCTTCACCGTCAACATCGCCCTGATCCAGGACCACCGCCCCGTCGCCGGGGTGGTCACCGCCCCGGCCACCGCGACCACCTGGCGCACCGCTGTCGGCGGCGGGGCCGAGATGCGCCGCTTCGGCGAGCCGTGGCGGGCGATCAAGGTCCGCAACCGGCCCGACGAAGGCATCGCCCTGCTCAGCCACAGCGTCACCGACGAGGAGGCGACCCGCCTCGCCGCCCGCCACGGCTGCACCCGATGGCAGGGGACGGACTCATCGCTGAAGTTCTGCCTGATCGCCGAGGGTCGATTCGACGCCTACCCCCGCACCGGCCCGACGTCCGAGTGGGACACAGCCGCCGGTCAGGCGGTGCTGGAGGCGGCCGGGGGGCGTGTTCTCGCGGCGGACGGGTCGCCCCTGGCCTACGGCAAGCCGGGCTTTGCCAACGGCGGCTTCGTGGCGATGGGGGGCTAGGACTATAAGCCGGTCACGACCGGGGTCTGCACGCCGGCACGCCGGGGGTTCGCGCCTCATCGGTTGCATTCCGCGTGCGTCGACCGCCATTGTCTCCTCCGGCCCCTGTCTGTGGTTTGCCCGATACGGGGTCGGCGCTTGACGGGGCGACTTATGGATTGGATGGCCCAGATCGGGGAGGTCATGCCGCACGGCGTGGACCTACTGTCGCGACCGGAGCTGATGTTCCTCCACATCGCCTCGGATGCCGCGATCGCGGCCGCCTATTTCGTCATTCCCTTCGGGATCGTGCGGTTCGTCGGGGGACGGCCGGATCTGGAAGATGGCCATCGGCGCGTCGCCCTTCTGTTTGCGGCCTTCATCGGGTTCTGCGGCCTGACCCATGTGGCCAGCATCCTCGTCCTCTGGGTTCCGCTGTACCTCACCGAAAGCTGGCTGAAGGTCGCCGCGGCCGTGATCCTGGTCCTGACGGCAATCGCCCTGTATCGGCTGGTGCCCAAGCTGATTTTCCTGCCCTCGCCCCAGGCGATGCAGGCCGAGATCGAGGCCCACCGCCGCACGGTCGACGAGCTCGACGCCGCGCGGGCGGCGCTGGCGGTGCGGGTCGAGGATACCGAAAGCGAACTGCGCATCGCCATGAAGCAGCAGGAGCGGTCGAACGCCTTGCTGCGCACCATCGTCGAAACGGCGCCCGGCCTCATCTATGCCAAGGACCTCGCCGGCCGGGTGCTGCTGGCCAACAAGGCCACCCTGGACCTGATCCACAAGCCGTGGGCCGAGGTGGAGGGTAGGACGGACGCCGAGTTCCTGAATCACGCGGCCAATGCCGAGACGATCATGAGACATGATCGCCTTGTCATGGACGGCGGCGCGGCGCTGGAACTGGAAGAAGTCGTGGAACACCCCGTGAAGGGCGTCCGCGTGTGGCTGTCGACCAAGACGCCGATGCGGGATGCGGAAGGGGCTGTCACCGGGCTGGTCGGCATGTCCGTCGACATCACCGAGCGAAAGCAGCTTGAGGCAAGGCTTCGTCGCGATTCACGCGTGTCGGCCATGGGCGAGATGGCCGCGGCCCTCGCCCACGAGCTGAACCAGCCGCTCGGCTCGATCGTCAACTACCTGCATGGCTGTCGACGCATGCTGGCCGGACAGACACCGGACAGCCCGTTGCTGCCGCACCTGGACAAGGCGGTCGAGGAGGCGCTGCGGGCCGGCCATGTCATCCGCCATCTGCGGTCGTTCGTCTCGACGGAAGACAATGTCCGTCAGCCCATGACCCTGGTTCCCCTCGTCGACGAGGCGTGCGCCTTTGCGATGCTCGGGGCCCTGTCGAAAGACGTTCGCCTGACCACTGAGCATCAGGATTTCGATCTGGTCGTCAGCGTAAACGCGGTCCAGATCAACCAGGTCATCCACAATCTGATCCGCAATGCGCTGGACGCGACGGCACTGGTCACCGAGCCACGCCTGCACGTCACGACCGGACCGCATGACGGCGGAATGGTGATGATCTCCATATCCGACAACGGCCCTGGAATAGCGCCGGACGTTGAAGGCCGATTGTTCGAGCCCTTCGTCAGCAGCAAGGGCACCCAGGGCATGGGCGTCGGACTGGCGATCTGCCGGACGATCGTGGAAGCCCATCATGGGCGGATCTGGGTTGAACCGGCTGCGGCCGGCGGTGCCTGTTTCAGTTTCACCCTGCCGCTGGCGGCGACGGAATCGGACGCGTCATGACCGGACTGGCCATTCACATCGTCGACGACGACGCGCCGTTCCGCGACAGCCTGGCCTTCGCTCTGATGGCGCATGACTTCGACGTCACGAGCCACGGCGATCCGGCGGCCTTCCTGCTCGCCCTTCCGGAGGACCAGCCGGCCTGTGTGGTGTGCGATATCCGCATGCCGGGCCTGAGCGGCATCGAGGTGGCGCGGGCCCTGCGGGCGCGGGTCGTGCCCGTCCACGTGATCCTGGTCACCGGTCACGCCGACCGCGACCTGGTCGCGCGCGCGACGGAGGCCGGCGCGATGCTGGTTCTGGAAAAGCCGTTCGCGCCGCAGCGCCTGATCGAGGTGCTTGTCGGCCTCGCCTACTAGCGTCGTCTGGCGGTCGATCAGACCCGCAGGGACAGCCCCAGCATCAGCGCCCTGGCCCGGTCGGCCAGCACCGGAACGCCGTGGTCGCGGGCGGCTTCGGCGGCCTCCGACAGAACGAAGGCCGCTTGATCGGGCGCGCTGTCCATCAACTGGCCCCGCGCGATCATGACGCGTGCCATGCCGAGCTGGTCGACCGCCCATTCGACGGCGGACGGCGGACCGACGCGTTCGGCCAGGCGACGCCGGACGCGGGTCTCGATCCGGGTCAGGGCCATCAGGTCGCCCGTATCCAGCGCCCGCTCGATCTCGCGCGCCACCAGCAGGTCCCGGGCCAGCCCGCCCAGGAGGGTGCCGTGACCGCCGGTCAGGGCCTCGGCCCGTATCAGGGGCTCGATCGGGCTGGCCGGATCGATCGCGCGGGCGACCTGGATGGCGACCCAGTCCATCGGACTGTGGTCGGGGGTGAACTGGTCGGCGGCGGCGTCGAACATCGCGTGACCCGCCTCGACGGCCCCGGCGTCGTCGGCCATGGCCGCCAGCGCCGACAGCCCGGCCCCGCACAGGGCCAGGGCGCGCGCGCGGGTCAGGGGCCGGGTATCGGCAGAGGACGCCTCGACCAGAGCCTTCAGATCGCGGCCGGCCTGGTCCAGCAGACGGGGGTCGCGCTGGACGATGCCGCCTTCCAGGGCCAGGGCGGCGTTGTCGAGCCGGAGATCGTCGGCCTCGACCGGATTGTGTTTCGTGATCGCATGCAGGGCCGCATCCATCAGCGCGGCGGCGTCCAGCCGGTCGGCGGTGGTCTCGCTCAGCCGCGCCTGCCGGGCCCGGATGCGGGCATGGACGCCCGCGCTGGTCGCCAGGACAGCCAGACGCCGCGGGGTGGTTTCACGCGCGGCCGAAGCCGCCTCGTCCAAGGCGTCACGGTCCCCGAACAGGTCGAACGATGTCAGCAGCGCCGAGGCGCGCGCCAGACCCGCCCGGGCCAGATCGTCGTCGGCGGTCGATGCTCTTGCGGCGTCGTCGGCGGTGGCCAGGGCCTTGGCGATGCTGTCCCGTTGTCCCGTCCGTCGCGCATGCTCGCGCCACAGGGCGGAGGCCCGCAGCCAGGTCCGCGCGGGCTGCCGGCACGACACCCGTCCGCCGTCGGTCGTCAGGGCCCGGGCCTCGACGGCCAGCAGTTCGACGCCGATCAGCTCCAGCCAGCCGAGATCGTCGCTGTCGCGCGCCTCGCCAAAGAGTTTCCGAAGATCCCTGCCGAACTCGAACATGGCCACGTCGCTGTCTCCATCCGTCCCGCTCCGGGACCGATCCATCGCTTCTGCACCCCTCCTAGCAAGCACGACGCCGCCCGGGCGTTCCAGCCCCGTCGCGAAAAGTTCAACGCGCTGGACCACTGGCGGTCGCCGGGTGCCGTCCCCACCTGATCGTGACCGCAACACCAGGTGTTTCCAATGACGTCTCTTTTCGACCCCATCGACCTCGGCGCGATCCATGCCGGCAACCGGATCGCCATGGCCCCCCTGACCCGCAGCCGGGCCGTCGAGGGCGAAGTGCCGAACCCGCTGGCCGTCGAATACTATGCCCAGCGCGCCTCGGTCGGCCTGATCATCTCCGAGGCTACCCAGATCAGCCGTCAGGGCCAGGGCTATCCGAACACGCCGGGGATCTTCACGGATGCCCAGGTCGCCGGCTGGAAGCCGATCCTGGACGCCGTCCATGCCCGGGGCGGCAAGATGGTCGCCCAGCTGTGGCACGTCGGCCGGATCTCCATCTCCGACTATCAGCCCGACGGTGGCGCGCCCGTCGGCCCGTCCGCCATCGCCGCCGAGGGCCAGGCGATGAAGCCGGACTTCAGCATGACGCCGTTCCAGGTGCCCCGGGCCCTGACCACCGACGAGATCGCCGGCATCGTCGCCGACTATGTCCACGCCGCCGAGATGGCCAAAAAGGCCGGCTTCGACGGCATCGAGGTCCATGCCGCCAACGGCTATCTGATCGACCAATTCCTGAAGGACGGCTCCAACCAGCGCGACGATCGCTATGGCGGATCGGTCGAGAACAGGGCGCGGTTCCTGCTTGAGGTCGTCGCCGCCGTCGTCGCCGTCTGGGGCGCCGACCGGGTGGGGGTGCGCATCTCGCCCTCGAACGGGGCCAACGGATCGCGCGACAGCGACCCCGCCTCGACCTTCCTGTACGTGGCGAAGGCGCTGAAGCCGTTCGGCCTGTCCTACCTGCACCTGATCGAGGGCGAGCCGGGCACGCCGATGTCGATCAAGTTCGACGCCCCGCAACTGGCCGCCGAAATCCGGGCGGCCTTCGGCGGACCCCTGATGCTGAACGGCGGTCTGACCAAGGCGCTGGCGCAGCAGGCGCTGGACGACGGACGCGCCGACCTGGTCAGCTCGGGCGTGCCGGTCCTGGCCAACCCCGACCTGGTCGAGCGCTGGCGGACCGACGCGCCTCTGAACGCACCCGACAAGGATACATTCTACGGCGGCGGGGCCAGGGGCTACACGGACTATCCGGCGCTGGAGAGCGCCCCGGCCTGACGTCCGATGCTGATCGCTCGCGCCTTGCGAGCGGTCAGCGTCCGACCCGCCCGCCGCGGATGCGGAGCTTTTCTTTCCGTTCACCATTCCTGAAAGAACGGCGTTAGGCCTCAAGCGCTACGGTATCTCTCGAATCCGGGGGAAGGCCGTTGCCGCAGCGCGCAAAGGCGAGAAATCTGTTTTGGGCGGTCGCGGCGGGCGGCGGCGTGGCGATCGCGCTGCTCGGCGCGACGCTGCTGCGCATGTCGGACGACTTCGACCGGGTCGCGCTGGAGCGGGAACAGGTCGTCGTCGACAACGGCCTGGCGTCGCGCGTCGACGAGATCGGCCGTTCTGTCGTGCCCCAGGTCGTCTGGGACGACGCGGTCGTCAATCTGGACAACCGGTTCGACAGGGCCTGGGCCCGCGACAACATCGGCACCTATCTGCAGGTCACGAACGGGTTCCAGCTGTCGTGGGTCCTCGATGCCGAAAACCGGCCAGTCTACGGGATGGTCGAGGGCGCAGACGCGCCGCCATCCGCCTACGGTGTCCTCGATAAGTCCGTATCCGGCATTCTCGCCACGGTGCGACAGCGGGAGGCCATCCGCGCGGCCGCAGCCACCGACGAGGCCACGACACCTCAGTCGGCGATCGTCGCCAACACGACCGATCTGGTCGGGTCCGACCTCTATGTCCTCTCCGCGACCCTGGTGCAGCCTGACTTCGGCAAGGCCCGGATCCAGGGCCGCCGCGCGCCGGTCGTCGTCACCGGATACAGGGTGGATCAGACCTTCATCGACGGCTTCGGCCAGCGCTACATGCTCGGCGACGCCCATCTCCACATGGTCGACGCCCGCTCGGAGCCGGATCAGGCCCACGTCGGCATCGCCAACCCGGCCGGCGCGGTCGTGGCGACCCTGGACTGGACGCCCCAGCGCCCGGGCGGCTCGCTTCTGCGCAAGTTCATGCCGATGACCCTGGCGCTCCTGGCCGGTCTGCTGGCCCTCGCGCTTCTGGCCTACCGCAAGGCCCATGCCGCGACCCGGGCTGTGGTGGCCAGCGAGCAGCGCGCCGTGCACATCGCCTATCACGACAAGCTGACCGGAATGGGCAACCGTCGCGCCCTGGAGGAACGACTGGACCGCCTTTTCGAGCCCGGGTCGGCCGGCGGTCCGCGCTATGCGCTGCACTGCATCGACCTGGATAACTTCAAGGAAGTCAACGATATCAGCGGTCACGCGGTCGGCGACGAGCTGCTGCGGATTGCGGCCCGGCGACTGCGCCGGATCGCCGGCAGTTCGGAGATGTGCTTCCGCCTCGATGGCGACGAGTTCGCGGTCCTTCAGCCGATCACGACCGGCGACGAGGCGGTGCCCTTCGCCGAGCAGATGCTCCAGACGCTGGCGAAGCGCTATGCGCTCTCGGTCGGCCGCTTCACCCTGACGGGCAGTATCGGCACGAGCCTTCAGGACGCGGCGGATCACGAAGCCGGCGATCTGTTGCGCCGGGCCGATCTCGCCCTGGTCTCGGCCAAGCGCGAGGGCCGGGCGCGCTTCGCCATCTACGACCCGGCGATGGACGAGACGCTGCGCCGGCGTCGTGGTCTTCAGGTCGCGTTGCGCCGGGATCTGCAGGCCGGCGCCCTTCACATGGTCTACCAGCCCCAGGTAGACCGGGACTGCACCATGACCGGGGTCGAAGCCCTGGTCCGCTGGGACTCCGACGAGTTCGGACCCGTCTCGCCCGCCGTGTTCGTGCCCCTGGCCGAAGAGTGCGGAATGATCGAGGCTCTGGGGGCCTTCACGCTCCGGCGGGCGTTCGAGGACAGCCTGCGCTGGCCCGACCTGAAGACCGCGGTCAATATCTCGGCCCTCCAGTTGCGCGATCCGGGCTTCCCCGACCGCATCCTGGCGATCGCGGCCGAGACCGGCGTCAGCCCGTCCGGCATCGAGCTCGAACTGACCGAAGGCGTTCTGATCGACCGGGGCAAGGGGGCCTCGACCCGTCTGGCGGCCCTGAAGGACGCCGGCTTCTCGATCGCGATCGACGATTTCGGGACTGGCTATTCGAGCCTCTCGTACCTCAGCCGCTTCCCGATCGGGAAGATCAAGATCGACCGGTCCTTCGTCGTGGACATGGGCCGCTCCCAATGCGCCGACGTGCTGGTCTCCAGCATCCTGCAGCTGGGCCGTTCGCTGAACATGCGGGTCATCGCCGAAGGCGTCGAGACGCCCGACCAGTGGCTGCGGCTGGCCGCGGTCGGCTGCAACGAGTTCCAGGGCTACCTTGCCAGCCGTCCCGTGTCGGCCGACGTCATCGACCGCATCTATGCCGGCGAGCGGGTCGAGGTCGTGGGCCAGGACGCCCGCTTCGCGCCCGAGCACCGGATGGCCGCGGCCTGATCCGGCGCCGGGCGACCTCCGGCCCGGTCAGCAGGGTCTAGCCGTCGTCCTGCGCGCTGCCGGTGTCCCCATCGGAGGCGAACCGCGCGTTCTCCGGCACGGTGTCGGCCTCGCAGTGTTTCCACTGGTCTTCCTCGACGCTGCCATCGATGGCCAGGCGGGCGGTGCGTTTCAGGGTGCCCGCGTCGATCACCTCGTAGGTGATCGAATAGGCCCCGGCGTCGCCGCCCAGCTCGGTCTGGCAGCGCTGGTCCTCGCGCCAGCGGTTCGGCCCGGTCTGCAGCCACTGGCCGGGCTCGCAGCCCCCGAAGTCGATGGTGAAGGAGGTCGGCGTGGCGAAGGCCAGATCCCCGTCGCCCGGCCAGACCTGGGCGCAGTCCGTGTCGCCCCGGGCATAATAGCCCAGCGCCAGCGGGATCGGCTCCGGCTCGGTCTCGCCTTCGGCCAGGATCACGCCCTCGGTCGGGGCCTCATCCGTGGTCGGCCCGGCGTCGTCCGGCGTGTCGGTCTCGCCCAGCAGGTCTTCGAGGGTCCGCGACGGCGGCGGTGCGGGTCGGGCCTGCGGGGGCTTGGCCTGCGGAGGCGTGGCCAGCGGCGGCTGGGCATTGGGCCGCGGCGTCATCACCGACTGCGCCGGGCCGGTGTTCAGCGACCGGGTCGTGGCATTGCCCTGGTCCTGGGCCGAAGCTCCGGCGGCGATCAGAAGGGCTCCGCCGGCCAGGGTCAAAACGTGTGCGAGAGCGTGCGATCGTGCGTTCATGATCGCCGTTGGACCACGCGGACGCGACAGAACAATGGCACGAAATCTGACGGTCAGCCGCGCTCTTTCGTCTTGGTGAAGGCGACCTTGGGGAAGCGCTCGGTCACATATCCGGTCTCCCAGCTCGATTTGGCCAGGAAGACAGGGGCCTGGTCGATGTCACGGGCCATCTGGCCGCGGTACTTGCCCATGAAATCCTCGACGTCCGCCTTGTCGCCGTCGATCCAGCGGGCCTCGGCATAGGGGCTGTGCTCGAAGATGACCTCCAGCCCGTATTCCTCGCCCAGCCGGTCGGCCATGACCTCGAACTGCAGCTGACCGACGGCCCCGACGATGAAGTCCGCGCCGATCTCGGGGCGGAACAGCTGGGTCACGCCTTCCTCGGCGAGGCCGTCCAGCGCCTTCTTCAGGTGTTTGGCCTTGAGCGGATCCTTGACCCGGACGCGCTGCAGGATCTCGGGCGCGAAGTTGGGCAGGCCGGCGAAGCGGATCATGCCGCTTTCGGAAAGGCTGTCGCCCACGCGTAGAACCCCGTGGTTGGGGATGCCGATCACGTCGCCGGCGAAGGCGTCCTCGGCCAGTTCGCGATCGCTGGCGAAGAACATGATGGGGGCGTTGACCGACAGCGACTTGCCGGTGTTCTGCACCTTCAGCTTCATGCCGCGCTGGAACTTGCCCGAAGCCATGCGGAACATGGCGATCCGGTCGCGGTGGTTGGGGTCCATATTGGCCTGGACCTTGAAGACGAAGCCGGTGACCTCGTCCGAGCCCGGCTGGATCGACAGTTCGACCGGGGCCGGGGCGTTGCGGGTCTCGGGCGGGGCTTCCTTGCGGGCCGGCATGACCTTCGGCGGGGGCGCCCATTCGCCGATGGCGGCCAGAAGCTCGTCGATGCCGAAGTGGCGCAGGGCCGAGCCCCACAGCACCGGCGTCATATGGCCCTCGAGGAAGGACTGGCGGTCGAACGCGGGATAGCCGCCGGTGACCAGTTCGGCCGCCTCCATCAGCTCTTCCTGCTCGCCGGGCTCGAAATACTGCGCCGCCTCCGACAGGGGCAGGGCGGGGGGATGGCCCGCGTCCTCGACCGCGCCGGGGACCTTGCGGGCATAGGGCTGGAACCGGCCGGTGCCCATCTCGACCATGCCGCGCAGCCGGTTGCCGCTCTGGGCCGGCCACCAGACGGGGGCGGGGTCCAGCTGCAGTTTGGAGGCGATCTCGTCCAGCAGTTCCAGCGGGTCCAGGGCCTCGCGGTCCAGCTTGTTGATGAAGGTGATGATGGGGATGTCGCGCAGGCGACAGACCTCGAACAGCTTCAGGGTCTGGGGCTCGATGCCCTTGGCGGCGTCCAGCACCATGATGGCGCAGTCGGCGGCGGTCAGGGTGCGATAGGTGTCTTCCGAGAAGTCCTCGTGCCCCGGGGTGTCCAGCAGGTTGAACATCCGGGCGATGCCGTCCGCCGGCGTGTGCTCGAAGGTCATGACCGAGGCGGAGACGGAGATGCCGCGCTCTTTCTCGATCTTCATCCAGTCGGACTGGGTGCGCCGGTTCTCGCCGCGCGCCCGAACCGCCCCGGCCGCGCGGATGGCCCCGCCGGACAGCAGGATATGCTCGGTCAGGGTGGTCTTGCCCGCATCCGGGTGCGCGATGATGGCGAAGGTCCGCCGGCGGGCGGCCTCCTCGTTCAGGGTCAGTTTGGACATGCGGCGGCGGAGGTAGCGCGGGCGGGGCGCAAAGTCACGTGGACGCCGGAGGCACGCGCTCTCGAAGAAGTGTCGATAAACGCCGCAGAAACCCCTCGCCAACCGGGACTATCGGAGTCATCCTCCTTTCGCGAGACGTCATGGACGCGAGCCTGACGCCGCAGGGAAGAAGGAGACGACCATGGCCTTGCTGGATTCAGCACACCGCGTTTCGGCCGCCCGGCAGGAGCGGACGGCAACGAAGAGCGGCATTCACCCGTCGATCTGCCTGGTTTCGGGCTTCGGGTTCATCGTCGCGATGGCGCTGCTGGTGCACGTCACCATGGCGGCGCTGCTCTAGTCAGACCCCAGAGCGACGGCCGCTCGCGTCGCGGCGTTACCGTCGGGAGCCGGGCGATCAGGCGGCCATGCGGCCCCAGACGGCGCGGTCCGCCGCGACGGCGTCCAGACGGCCCTTGCCGCTCTTGACCTTCAGCCGGCTCAGCACCGCCTCCGGCAGCACGCAGAAGCGCGGCTCCACCAGGGCGGGGTCGCAATCGAACTCCGGCGCGGCGAACAGGGCGGCGTTGACCTCGGGCGACCGGTCGTGGATCAGCCAGGCCAGGCGACGCGCCCGTTCCGGATCGTTCCGGTGCAGCAGCGGGTCCTCGGCGAACAGCTCGCAACCCAGCTCCATCAGGTAATCGAACCCCAGCTTCTCGAAACGGCGCGCATCCGCCGACGTGACCGGAGAGGCCTCGTCCAGGTCGAACACCACGTCGTTCAGGAGAAAGAGCATAGGGAAGGCACCCGGTGGCGCCGACGGTTCTGTCGACATCCGGACCATGCACCCGGTTGGTTTTCGGTTCGGTGTCCGAACGTCCTTAAGGATTTGCGACCGGGGCTCAGGCCTCGTCGGCGACCTTCTCGGTGATGAAATGCCGACCCTGGCGGTCCTCGATCTCGACGACCCAGATGTCGGGGTCGTAGCCGGCCTGGCGCTGGATGTAGGCGTCGATGTCGCTCTCCGTACCCGTCACGGGCTGGATCCACAGGCGATCGCCGTCCTGGCCGAACGCCTCCGCATAGGCGCGCGCCGAGCGTTCCGAGGTGTTGTAGGCCTTCACGATCACGGTGCCCGCGCGCGCGTCGCCCCGGCGGACCACGGTCGCGCTGGCCCCCTCGATCTGGGCGCGGCGGATCAGGGCACCGACCCACAGGTCTGAGTTCAGAAGCAAATCGGTAACCCTGCTCGGAAACGGGACCGGAACGTCAGGGCGCTACGGTCGGTCGCATGAGGATAGGCCGTTTCCCCCGTATCGCCAGCGCCGTCATGATCGGTGCCGTGATGGCCCTGTCGCCCGTCCTGGCCTCGGCCGAGGGCGGCGGGACCTACTACGACCGGACCTTCGTCCTCGCCGCCGACCAGAAATGCGGCCTGTTCCGGGGCCCGGTGGCCGGGGCCCTGAACGCCGCCACCCTGCAGTCGCGGGGGGCCGCCTTGCGGGGCGGCGTGGCCGAGGCGACGCTGAACGCCACCGCCGCCCGGGCCCGGTACCGCGCCGCGCGGGTCGACTGCGCCAACCCCGAACTGACAACGGTCCGGGACCGGGTCGCCCATGCCTTCGCCGGCTGGCAGCGCATCCCGCGTATGGATTTCATCGGCGACCGCGCCACCTGGACCGCCGACCGCGTCCGGCGCGAGGACGCCGCGTGGCGTCTGGTCCAGCCCTCGGTGGTCGGGGCCTCGCCCGTCCGGTTCGGTCTCAGCGCCATGCCGAACGCCGACAGCGCCCTGTCGGCCGTGGTGTCCTTCGTCGGTCGACCCCGTCCCTATGCGGCGCGGATCGTCATGCGCGATCCGGCGCTGGCCCCGCGTCCCTGGCTGACCGCCGCGGGATCGGCCGTCCTGCCGCCCGAAAGCGCGAGGAAGGAAATCTGGTCCGCCGGCACCGCGCCCGCCGCTCCGACCCTTCTGGCCGCCGACCGTCGCCAGGGCGAGATCTGGCGCTTCCCCCAGACCGGGTCCGATGCGCTCGCCGCGCTCGACCCGCGCGAGCCCTTCCTGGTCCAGTTCCTGTTCCGCGACGGCAGCGTCGCGACCACGACCTTCGAGGCCGGGGACTTCGCCGCGGCGCGGGCGTTCGTGGGGCTGGGAACGGTCTGACGACCTTCTGCGGCACAAGGGCCCTGCGTCAGGTCCTGCGCCGTCGCCGCGGCGCGATCGCGGGCAGCGCCTGCTCGGCGATCATCTCCAGCAGCAGGAGCCGGAAGGCCTCGATCGGCAGCATTTCATTGGCCACGAGGACATCCAGCCGCGCCTGACCTGACGGCGTGAACAGCGGCGAGATCATGTGCCAGTCGGGAAAGCTCCGCGTCTCGACCGGAATGCGGTCTATCACCACCAGGTCGGCGTGCCGGGGGTCGATCATCAACCGCAGCAGAAGCACGTCGATCGACCCTGCGGAGCCTTCCAGCAGCTGGACGAACCGGGTTTGGGTGAAGGCCAGGGCGCCGGTGATGTTGTTCGCGGGATTGTGCCGGGCGGATTCCTCCAGAATGTCCGACACATCCATGATCGAGCGCAGCGGCACCGCCGAGGTGCTGACGTAGACCAGCTGCTCCAGGTTTGCGGCGCTCACGGGCGTACGCGCGCCGGGCGCTGCGACGCGGTCCGCTGATCGGTCATTCGGGGAGGCATCCGGGACCGACGCAGGGGCGATGAAACCAAAACCTTGCGGGCCTTGGCGAAACCGTAGCACGAACAAAGGTCGTCGAGGCGGAAATAGTCATTTCCGGAACGATCGCTCGCCGGATGCCGGAACGCGTCGGCCGGGTCCGACGATCAGACGGTCGGCGACGGTCCTGCGCCCCCGGCGTTCAGCTGGATGATCTCTGCCCCGCCGTCGACGGCTGCGGCCTGCGAGACCGCGACCACGGGCAAACGAACCGTGACCGCCGTGCCTTCCCCGAGCGTCGACTCGATGCTCATCCGGCCGCCGTGCAGCTCGGCCAGGGCGCGGACCAGCGAAAGGCCCAGACCCGTGCCCTTGGCCCGCTGGTCGGCCTCGCCCGCCTGTTCGAACGGACGGCCCAGGCGCTTCAGGTCGCGCGCGGCGATGCCGACGCCGGTGTCGGCTACGACCATTTCCAGATACGGCCCGATCGTCTCCAGCGTCAGGGTCACCGACCCGCCCGAGGGCGTGAACTTGATGGCGTTGGACAGCAGGTTCAGCGTGATCTGCTTCAAGGCCCGGCGGTCGGCCTCGACGGCCAGCGGATCGTCCGGCAGCAGGCTGGCCAGGGTTACGCCCCCGTCCGTCGCCGTGCCCCGCACCAGGGCGACAGCGGCCGACACGACCTCGCGCGCGTCGAACGGTTCGCGGCTGAGCTCATAGCGTTCGGCCTCGATCTTGGACACGTCCAGCACGTCGCCGATCAGGTCCAGCAGATGGGATCCTGCTTCGTGGATGTTGTCGGCGTACTCGGCGTATTTGGGCGACAGGGGCCCGAACAGGCGCTGGCGCATGACGTCCGAGAACCCCAGCACCGCGTTCAGCGGCGTGCGCAGTTCATGGCTCATATTGGCGAGGAAGCGGGTCTTGCCCGCGTTCTGGGCCTCGGCCTCGGCGCGGGCGGCCTCCAGACCGATCTCCGTAGCGAACTGGCGGGTGCCGTCGAAGGCCTGGGCAATCAGGCGTGGATGGCCGGCGGCGTCGTCGGCCCGGCGCACGATCAGGGTGACGCGGCGGTCGAGCGCCTGCCGGGGGGCGAAACTGATCTGGGCCGGCTGTCCCTTCAGGGCCGCGTCGAACGCGTCCAGGATCGGTCGGCGGTCCGGCGCATGCACGGCCGCGATCAGTCCCTGCTCGAACAGGGCATCGACAAGAAGCGCGGGCGGCGCGGACCCGTAGGCCCCGTAAACCCGGCCCGAGGCGTCCAGCACCAGGGTCAGTCCGGGCTGGCTCGACAGCAGGGCCTCGACTCGCCGGGTCGTTTCCTCGGCGATCGCCAGTCGCGTCTCCCGGATGCGCCAGGCCAGACGCACCGCCAGCACGGCCGCGACCGCCGCCAGCACGGCCGAGACAGTGGCCATGCCGATAACGGTGCGAGGGGCTCCGATCAGCCAGGCCGACAACTGCCCGCTGCCCGCCGCGATGGCCGCGCCCAGGGCACCACCCTGCGCCAGTCTGACCCCGTGCCGGGGGCCGCCCAGGGCCAGTCCGGCCACGAAGGGCATGGTGACGAAGCCGGTCAGCGGCCCGCCCAGCCCGCCTGACAGCACGGCCGCGGCGAGGGCGCAGACGGTCCAGACGACGAGCACCAGGGCCCGCTCGCCGGTGCCGTCCCGGCGGATCAGCGCCAGTCCCGCCAGGCCGGGCACCAGCATGGCCAGGCTTCCGAACGCCGCGGGTCCGCTCAGCGCCCCGAGCCAGATGCCGCCCAGGGTCGAGACCATCACCGCGGCCGTCCACGCGCCGTGCCAGGCCGCCAGAGCCGGCACGCCTTCGGCGACGGCCGGGCGAGACGCCGTGTCCTTGACCGGCCCGTTCGCGTCGGGCGACGATGAGGAGGCGGGAGAGGTCAAGCGTGGGTCCGAAGCCTTCGGGCGAAAGGCGGGAGCAGGGGAGGCGCACCGGCCCGGATACTAGCCCCCCGCTTGAGTCGTCCAAAGCCCGCACCCGCGTAGGGCGAACGCTTGAGGGGACGATGATGCGCGCTTCTGGGGACGATCCGCCCCGTTGTCCTTAACCCATGCCGGGGTTATCTGCGCGCCATGACCGAATCCGGCACGATCGACGACACCCTGGCTGAGCTGATCGAGGACTTCGACGTCCTGGAGGACTGGGAACAACGCATCGCCTACGTCATCGACCTGGGCAAGGACCTGGCCCCGCTGCCGGAGGCCGACCGCCTCGAGGCGAACAAGGTGCCGGGCTGCGCGGCGCAGGTCTGGCTGGCCAGCGGGCAGGACGGAGACCGGCTGACGTTCCGCGCCGACAGCGACAGCGCGATCTCGAAGGGGAATGTGGCGCTGTTGCTGAAACTCTATTCCGGTCGTCCTGCCGACCAGATCCTGGCCTTCGACGCCAAGGCCGCGCTGGATCGTCTCGGGCTGCCCCAGGCCCTGACCCGCCAGAGGGCCAACGGGCTGAACGCCATGGTCGGGCGCATCCGTCAGGAGGCCCTGGCGGCTGAATAAAGAAATCCTCCCCCGTTCTTCACGGGGGAGGGGGACCGCGAAGCGGTGGAGGGGGCGAAATCAATCACCGTGTCCGGGGTCGCCCCCTCCACCCCGACGCAAGCGCATCGCGGTCCCCCTCCCCCGCTGAAGCGGGGGAGGATTGTTACTTCTTGGCGGCGCGCGGCGCGCGGGCGGGTTTGCGACCGCCCTGGCCCAGACCCATCTGCTTGGCCAGGTCCGAACGGGCCTTGGCATAGTTGGGGGCGACCATCGGATAGTCTTTCGGAAGACCCCATTTGGCGCGGTATTCTTCGGGGCTCATGTCGTACTTGGTGCGCAGGTGACGCTTGAGCGACTTGAACTTGCGGCCGTCTTCCAGGCAGATCAGGAAGTCGGGGCTGATCGACTTGCGGATCGGCACGGCCGGTTCCTTGACCTCGGGCTCGACCTCGACGACGCCGGTCGAAACCTGGCTCAGGGCGGCGTGGATATTGGAGATCAGCGACGGCAGGTCGTTGGCCGAGACGCTGTTGTTGCCGACATAGGCCGAGACGATGTCTGCCGTCATCTCCAGAAGCTCGGACCGTTCGTCCATTCTTGTCGTATCCATCGTTTTTCCCTGCCTCGACTTGTCGCGCTTTGGCGATTGTGATTCCGGGGAATAGTGATGTTCCGTACCGAAAGCAATGCATCGGCCCGTCATCTTGATGAGACAAGCTGTCCGGGATCGCTCTTGACTATAGTCGCGGCCGGCGTCGTCAGAGATCAGCGGCCGAAGTTCTCGGCCAGCGCCATCATCGCCGCGCGTTCCGGGGCCGAATAGTCGTCGAGGTCCTGATCGTCGCCGTCCCGGATCGCCTTGAGCAGGGCGGGCGACAGGGCGGACGACAGCGACCAGTTCCAGTAGCGCAGAACGGTCTGGGCCCGGTCGACGGCCAGCATCTCATAGGTGATCTGGACCCGCTCCCAGTCCGGATGCACCGTGCCGTCGGCCCGGGTCTCGGGCCGGCGCACCGAACGCCACAGGTTCTGCAGGTCGACGCGCGACAGGCCCGTGGCCTTGCACAGGATGGCCAGGGGTTCGCCGCCGACGTCGCCCAGGATCTTGGCCCCGGTCAGGGGCTTGATGCCCGCCAGATAGGCGATCTCGGCCGCCACCTCGCGCCCCAGGCCGGACTTGGCGGCCTCGGCGATGGCGTGTTCCAGACTGGTGTAGGGGCTTTTCTCGATGGCCGCGCGGTTCCGCTGGCGACGCTCGATGAACTGCAGCGCCTTCCTGGACACCGGGTCCTGCCAGCCTTCCTCGGCGGCCATGGCGAAGACGTCCTCGACCACCTCCTGCATGACTTCGCGCGACACGGCGAAGCGCTGCAGGATGGTCTTGCGGTCCTCGGCCCCGCACCACCAGAACATCACATAGGCCCCCGACGGACGCAGTTCGGACCGGCGCAACAGGTGGCCGCACAGTTCGGGGGCGTTCCGGCTGAGGCTGACGATCTCCTCGACGCCGTTCTGGGACAGACGGGACGTGGTGTTGCGCAGCACGGCCTCGATCACCGGGGCCTCGTCGAAGGCGATCAGGGTCTCGGTCACGACCTCCGACAGGCCGCGGCGGCTGGCCATCAGGAAGCGGTGGTCGATGCCGGTGTCGCGGGCGCAGGCGACGAGGTCCGCATCGCTGAGGGAGGCGCAGCCCTCGATCAGCAAGCCGGCGATGGCCGGTTCGTCGCGCAGCAGCATGCGCGCCAGGCTGTTGGGCAGTTCGGCCAGCGGGGCCAGTCGCTGGGCCACGCGCTGACGCTCGCGCGGGGCCGCCAGCCGCAGCATCTCGACCAGCAGATCACCGACCACCGACCGTTCGAAGGCGTTCACCCGGCTGCCCGGCAGGGACACGACGTCGGCCAGTCGTTTCAGCAGCGCATGACGCGCGCGGAACACCGGCGGCGGGGCGTCAGGCGACGGAACGGGTGCCGGATCGGACATGCAGGGCCAGACTAGCCGTCAGCGGGTTAACCGGCGGTGACGCAACCGCAAGATTTCGCGACCCGCTTGACGGGAATGTTTGCGGATCCGACCCTAAGGGCCGACCTGGATTCCGTGGGCACGCAGGAGTCGGGCGACTAAACCCTAGGTGCGGCATGTCCCTGATTATCCTTCTCGGTTTTCTTGGTGTGACCGGTCCGCAAACTCCGCCCGCCCCGCTGATCCATTATCTGCCGGCGCAATCGGGCGAGACCCAGTCGCGCTTTGTCTGCGGAGAGCAGGAGGTTCTCTTCAGGGTTCGCGTCGATGATGATCGAGTGTCGATCCTGTCCTATTCGGGGGCGGCGGGTCAGGCTTCGGCAGAACAACTGGCACGGTGGAACACCTGGCTGGCACCCATGCGCAGGATGGTGGCCCAGCGCTTCGTTTGCCGGGGTAACAGCGAGAATCTGGAAATTCAGGGCACGAGAACCCAGATCGATGGCCCCGTAAGCGTGTCGGCCTTCTGGCATGAAGGGCAGCTGGCCCGGTACCCTGACCCCTACGAAATGCAGGTTGGGCGGGAATGAGGACTTCTCGGCCGCGACGGTCGACTTTGGAGGTGCGACCGAGAGGCATAGATGGGACGCGTTCTTGATCCCGTCAGTCGAATGTCGAGCGCTGACGCCGCTGCTGAAGCGTTTGGAAACCCTTCCGACTGGGCCGATGAGCTCTGGGCCCCCGACCGTTCGACCGTCAGCCCGCTTTGTCCCTTACAGCCCCTCGAACAGCGCCGTGGAAAGGTAGCGTTCGGCGAAGCTGGGGATGATGACGACGATGGTCTTGCCGGCGTTCTCGTCCAGGGCGGCCAGGCGGAAGGCGGCGGTCAGGGCGGCACCGGAACTGATGCCGACCGGGATGCCCTCGACGCGGGCGACCTTCCTGGCCATCTCGAAACTGTCCTCGTTCGAGACCTGTTCGACGCCGTCGATGACCGAGCGGTCGACGATGGCGGGGATGAAGCCCGCGCCGATGCCCTGGATCTTGTGCGGACCGGGTTCGCCGCCCGACAGCACGGGCGAGGCTGTCGGCTCGACCGCGATCATGCGGACCGACGGCTTCTTGGCCTTCAGGCCCTGACCGACGCCCGTGATGGTGCCGCCGGTGCCGACGCCGGAGACGACGATGTCGACGGTGCCAGCCGTGTCGTTCCAGATCTCCTCGGCTGTGGTGACGCGGTGGATCGAAGGGTTGGCGGCGTTCTCGAACTGCGACGGGCTGACGGCCCCGGGCGTGCGGGCCAGCAGGTCGGCGGCCATGGCGATGGCTCCCTTCATGCCCTTCTCGGCGGGGGTCAGGACCAGTTCGGCCCCCAGCAGGGCCAGCATCTTGCGCCGCTCGATCGACATCGACTCCGGCATGACCAGGATCAGGCGATAGCCCTTGGCGGCCGCCACGAAGGCCAGGCCGATGCCGGTGTTGCCCGAGGTGGGCTCGATGATCACGCTGTCGGCGGTCAGGCGGCCCGCCGCCTCCAGCGCCTCGATCATCGACACGCCGATGCGGTCCTTGACCGACGAGGTCGGGTTGAAGAACTCCAGCTTGGCCAGGACGCGGGCCTTGGGCTGATACTCGGCCGACAGGCGCGGCAGGCCGACGATCGGCGTGTCGCCGATGGTGTCGACGATGCTGTCATAGACCTTGCCCCGGCCGTGGGTGGCGTGACGGACGGTGTCGTAGGCGGGTGGCAGGTCGGACATCGGGGCGGCTCCGGTTGGTCGCATAGAAGCAGAGGGCACTGCGTGCACATCGTGCCGATTTCGCGGATCGCCGGGATGCGGCGAGGCGGATGCGGGCGTGCACGAAAGACATAGGTCCGGCACCCGGACGCACAAGGCATTATTGCTGGGCCGCGCCCCAAGATTTCGTCGTCGATCTTCGCGGGGAAACGGCTAAGGTTTTGCGTGAAACCCTTCAAGCGTCACCGCGTTGGGTCAAATCGGACCGCGACAGATCGGGCCGGGGGGAGCGGACCACTGACTGAACAGCCTTCCCTGTCCGGATCGACGGCGGCGTTTCCTGGTGGGTCCGGCGAGATGGCCGGGCGGATCCGCGCCTTCGACTGGGCCGCGACCCCTCTGGGTCCGATCTCCGCCTGGCCGCAGAGTCTCAGGACCGCCACCGGCCTGCTGGTCGCCTCGCCCATCCCCATGGTCATGCTGTGGGGGGCGGACGGCGTCATGATCTACAACGACGCCTATTCCGTCTTCGCGGGCGGACGGCATCCGGATCTGCTGGGTTCGAAGGTCCGCGAAGGCTGGCCCGAGGTCGCCGACTTCAACGACAACGTCATGAAGGTGGGACTCGCCGGCGGCACCCTGGCCTATCGCGACCAAGCCCTGACCCTGCATCGGCACGGGTGGCCCGAACAGGTCTGGATGGACCTGGACTACTGGCCCGTCCCCGACGAAAGCGGCGCGCCCGCCGGCGTCATCTGCACCGTGACCGAAACCACCGAGCGCAACCATCTGCAGGCCCGGCAGGCGGCTCTGCTGGAACTGAACGACGCGTTTCGCGACCTGACCGACGCCGGCGAGATCGCCTATGCGGGGGCCAGTATCCTCGCCCGGGCCCTGGGCACCACCCGCGCGGGCTATGGCCTGGTCGACGCGGCGGCGGGGACGGTCGATATCCAGAGGGACTACAGGCCGGCCGATGCGGTCAGCCTGACCGGGGTGGTGGCTCTGGCCGATTACGGCACCTTCTTTCCGCAACTGCTGAAGGGGGAGGCCGTCGTGATCGACGACGTGGCGACCGATCCCCGCACGGCCGGTTCGCTCGAGGCGATGCGCCACCTGGGCGTCGGCTCCACCGTCAATATCCCCCTGATCGAGCAGGGCGAGCTGGTCGCCATCATGTACGTGGGCGACGTCCGGCCCCGGCACTGGACCCCGGCCGAACTGGCCCTGATGCGGGAAATCAAGGCCCGGGTCCGTACGGCGACGGAACGGGCGCGAACCGCTGCGGAACTCGCCGACAGCGAGGGCCGGTATCGCACCCTGTTCGA
The DNA here is from genome assembly GCF_000144605.1 of Brevundimonas subvibrioides ATCC 15264. NCBI lineage: Bacteria > Pseudomonadati > Pseudomonadota > Alphaproteobacteria > Caulobacterales > Caulobacteraceae > Brevundimonas > Brevundimonas subvibrioides. Next base: position 1,214,313 of record NC_014375.1, read on the forward strand.
CGCCATGGACGAGGGCTTCTGTATCATCCAGTTCGTCGACGGCCCGGACGGACCTCTGAGCGACTATGTCCACATCACCGCCAATCGCGCCGCGGCCAAACACGCGGGTCTGGCCGGCGTGGAGGGCCGCAGCGTGCGCGACCTTCTGGGGGATGAGGCCGCAGACTGGGTCGCCCTGTATGAAGAGGTTCTGCGCACCGGCCGACCCATCCGGGTCGAGCACGAGCTCAAGGCGTCCGGTCGCTGGCTGGAGGTCGCCGCCTTCCGTATCGAACCGCCGGAACGGCTTCAGGTCGCGGTCCTGTTCAAGGACCTGACCGCCAGGAAGGCCGCCGAGACGGCCCTGCGCCAGAGCGAGGCCCAGTTCCGCGCCTTCACCCAGGCCGTGCCCAACCATGTCTGGGCCAGCCGTCCCGACGGCGAGATCTACTGGTACAACGACCAGGTCTACGCCTACACCGGCCACGCGATCGGAGACCTGGACGGCACCGATGCCTGGGCCGGCGTCCTGCATCCGGATGACGCGCCCGGCGCAGCCGAGGCGTGGTGGGTTGCCCTGACCACGGGCCAGCCCTATCGGGCGGAGTTCCGGATACGCCGTGCGGACGGCGCGTGGCGCTGGTTCACGGTCAGCGCCACGCCGGTCCGGGACGCGGACGGCCAGATCACCGGCTGGGTCGGCGCCAACAGCGACATCGACGACATCCGTGGCCTGAACGCCCAGCTCGAGATCCTGCTGGCGGGCAGCAAGGCCGAGCGCGACCGGCTGTGGACCCTGTCGGCCGATGCCTTGGCGCGGGCGGACTATGCCGGGGGGCTGGTGGCCGTGAACCCGGCCTGGACCAGCATCCTGGGATGGAGCGAGCAGGAACTGCTGACCAATCCCTATGCCAACCTCATCAATCCCGATGACGCGGACGCGACCCTGACCGCCCTGACCCGGATGGGAGAGAGCGGGCAGGCGATCCGGTTCGAGAACCGCATCCTGTCGAAATCCGGCGTCTGGACCCCGATGGGATGGACGGTCACGCCCGAAGACGACGGCGTCCACTTCATCGCCGTGGGCCGGGACATGACCGAGGACAAGGCCCGCGAGGCCGCCCTCGCCCAGGCCCAGGAGGCGCTTCGCCAGTCGCAGAAGATGGAAGCGGTGGGCCAGCTGACGGGCGGTATCGCCCACGACTTCAACAACCTGCTGGCCGGGATCTCCGGGGCGCTGGAACTGCTGTCCAAGCGGCTGTCCGAGGGCCGTCTGAACGGCATGGAGCGCTATATCGACGCCGCGCAGGGCTCGGCCCAGCGGGCGGCGTCGCTGACCCAGCGACTGCTGGCCTTCTCGCGTCGCCAGACCCTCGATCCCAAGCCGACGGACGTGAACCGTCTGATCAACGGCATGGAGGACCTGATCCGGCGCAGCGTCGGTCCCGACGTGGAGGTCGAGGTCGTCGGCGCGGGCGGGCTGTGGGCCACGCGGGTCGATCCCTCGCAGCTGGAAAACGCCCTGCTGAACCTGTGCATCAACGGGCGCGACGCCATGGCTCCGGACGGCGGCCGACTGACCATCGAGACCTCCAACAAGTGGCTGGACGAACGGGCGGCGCGTGAACGCGAGCTGGCCCCCGGCCAGTATGTGTCCCTGTGCGTCACCGACACCGGATCGGGCATGACCCCCGAGGTCCAGGCCCAGGCCTTCGACCCCTTCTTCACCACCAAGCCGCTGGGGCAGGGGACGGGGCTCGGCCTGTCGATGATCCACGGCTTCGTGCGCCAGTCGGGCGGGCAGGTCCGCATCTATTCCGAACTGGGCAAGGGCACGACGCTGTGCCTGTACCTGCCCCGCTATCAGGGCAGCGTGGAGGCCGGAGAGGATGTCGCCGCCACCGCCGTCGTCGAGGGCGGCCATGGCGAAACCGTACTGGTCATCGACGACGAGGAGACGGTGCGGATGCTGGTCGCCGAGGTCCTGGGCGAGGCGGGCTACAACGTCATCGAGGCGCCCGACGGACCGTCCGGCCTGGACATTCTTCGCAGCGACCGCCGCATCGACCTGCTGGTCTCGGACGTCGGCCTGCCCGGCGGCATGAACGGGCGACAGGTGGCGGATGCCGCCCGCGTGACCCGGCCGGATCTGAAGGTGCTGTTCATCACCGGCTATGCCGAGAACGCCGCCGTCGGCAACGGCCTGCTGGCGCCGGGGATGGAGGTCCTGACCAAGCCCTTCGTCATGGGCGACCTGGCCGCCAAGGTCCACGACATGATCGAAGGGCCGGGCGGCGCTTAACTTTCCGGGTGCAGCCACCTAACTAGGCCTCCAACCCAGACCGAACGAGCCGTGTTGTCCCAGACGCCTGAATCCGAAATCGTCCTCACCCCCGACATCGCCGAGCTGGTCGCGGAGGTGCGTGCGGACGCCGAAGCGCCCACCCGCACGCAGATGGACGTCGTCGTGCCTCCGAAGGTCGAAACCCCGCCCGGGCACGCCGATACACCCGGCCGGCCGCTGGCCGAGGAACTGCGATACCGTCTGGGACAGCAGTCCCTGCTGGCCCGGTTCGGCGAGTTCGCCCTGCGCGAGCGGGACAGGCAGATGCTGCTGGACACCGCCTGTGCCCTCTGCGCCGAGGGACTGGAGACGCCCTTTTCCAAGGTGCTGGTGCACAGCGAGGCGCGCGATCGCCTGGTCCTGCTCGCCGGCGTGGGCTGGCGCGGGGACGTTGAGGGCAAGGCGTCCCTGAGCGTCGAGCTGGACTCGCCCGCCGGCTATGCCTTCCAGACCGGCAAGCCGCTGATCTCGAACCATCTGGAGAACGAACAGCAGTTCCACACGCCCAAACTGCTGGCCGATCACGGCATCCGCCGGGCCATCAACGTCCTGATCCGTCCCGAGATCGACGGCGAACCCTTCGGGGTGCTTGAGGTCGACAGTCCCGACGAGGGCCAGTTCGATGCCCGCGACGCCCTGTTCCTCGATGCCTTCGCCGCCGCCTTGGGCGCGGCCCTGGCCCGGCAGTCGACGGAGGCCCGTCTGCTGGCCGCCATCGAGCATCAGGCCCTCCTGACCCGGGAAGTCAGCCACCGGGTCAAGAACAGCCTGACGCTGATTTCCAGCCTGCTGAACATGCAGGCGCGGGGGTCGTCCTCGGACGAGGTCAAGGCGGCCCTGACGGATGCCGGGGCGCGCATTCTGGCGATCGGCAAGGTGCACGACCAGCTGTGGCGCGGGGCCGACGTCCAGTCGGTGATGCTGTCGGACTTCCTGTGCAGCCTGGTGGACGCCGTGGCCGACGGCAGTCCCAATCACACGGTGCGCTGCGAGGCCGACGACGTCGCGGTCCCGGCCGACATCGCCATCCCTCTGGGACTGGTGGTCAACGAGATGGTCACCAACGCGCTGAAGTACGCCTATGGCGACGAAGGCGGGCCCGTATCGGTGGAGGGCCGCGTCCGCGACGGCCGGATCGAGGTCACCATCAGCGACCAGGGCCGCGGCTTCGACCTCGACACGGCCCGAACCAGCCGCAGCCTCGGCCTGAGGGTCATCGACAGCCTGGTGCGCCAGATCGACGGCACGCTGGAGAACCGACCCGTCGGCCCCGGCACGCGCCTGGTGATCACAGCGCCCGGCGGGGGATGAACCGGGCCGGCTTCACCGCTCGTTAACCACGATCCCGCATCCCTCTTTCGATGCGCAACCTGGTCGCCGCCGTCGAAGCCATCGATCCGCTGGTCGTCACCGGCAAGGTCGCGGGCGTGTCCGGGCTGCTGATCGAGGCCAAGGGCGGGCTCAGCCGGCTGGCCGTCGGGGCCCGGGCCGAGATCGGGCGGCGGGGGACGACGCCGCTGCCTGCCGAGGTCGTAGGCTTCCGCGATTCCAAGGCCCTGCTGATGCCGTTCGGGCCGGTCGAGGGCGTGGCCCCGGGGGCCGACATCCACATCATCGGCCAGGCGGCCGCCGTCTATCCGACCACGGCCTGGCTGGGCCGGATCATCGACGCCTTCGGCCAGCCGATCGACGGCAAGGGACCGCTGCCCCAGGGGCCTGCCCCCTATCCGCTGCGCGCGGCTCCACCCGCGGCCCACTCGCGCGGCCGGGTGGGCGAAAGGCTGGATCTGGGCGTGCGGTCCATGGACGTCTTCACCACCACCTGCCGGGGCCAGCGGCTGGGCATCTTTGCGGGATCGGGCGTCGGAAAGTCCGTGTTGCTGTCGATGCTGGCGCGCCAGGCAACCTGCGATGCCGTGGTCGTCGGACTGATCGGCGAACGGGGCCGCGAGGTCCGCGAGTTCATCGAGGAGACCCTGGGCGAGGAGGGGCTGCGGCGCGCCATCGTGGTCGTGGCGACCTCGGACGAGCCGGCGCTGAAGCGGCGCCAGGCGGCCTATATGACCATGGCGATCTCGGAATACCTGCGCGATCAGGATCTGGAGGTGCTGTGCCTGATGGACTCGGTGACGCGTTTCGCCATGGCCCAGCGCGAGATCGGGCTGGCGGCGGGCGAACCGCCGACCACCAAGGGCTATACCCCGACCGTCTTTTCCGAACTGCCCAAGCTGCTGGAGCGGGCCGGCCCCGGTCCGATCCGGCCGGATGGCACGACGGCGGCGCCGATCACGGCGATGTTCACCGTGCTGGTGGACGGCGGCGACCACGACGAGCCGATCGCCGATGCCGTGCGCGGGATCCTGGACGGCCATATCGTGATGGATCGCAAGATCGCCGAGCGCGGCCGCTTCCCCGCCATCGACGTGCTGAAGTCCGTCAGCCGCACCCTGCCGGGCTGTCAGACGCCGCCGGAGCGCGAGCTGAACCGGCGGGCCCGCCAGTGCCTGAGCGCCTATTCCAGCATGGAGGAACTGATCAAGATCGGGGCCTACCGCGCCGGGGCCGACCCCATCACCGACCGCGCCATCGCCCTCAATCCGGCGCTGGAAGCCTTCCTCGGCCAGGACAAGGACGACGTCACGCGGATGGCCGATTCCTTCAACCGGTTGGAAAGCATTCTGAACCAAGGTCTGCTGCAGTGACCGGAGACTATCGATGACCGCCTGGGCCCATTCCCTGATCCGTATCTCCAACTACGAGGTCGAGACGCTGCAGAAGCGCCTGGCCGAGATCACCTCCAAGAAGGCGTCGGCCGAGATGCGGCTGGCTGTGCTGGAGGCCGAGGCCGAGGTCGAGCGCGAGCGCGCCCGCATGGACGCCGAGGCCGGCATGATGCTGCAGGCCTATCTGGCCGGCTGGAAGGCCAGGAAGGGCGCCGCCGAGGGCGACCTGGTCACGCTGGACGCCGAGGAGGAGGGGGCTCGCGACGCCCTGACCGGCGCCTATTCCGAGCTGAAGAAATTCGAGCACGTCGCCGAGACTACCCGCCTCAACGCCCTCATCGCCGCCGGCAAGCGCGAGACGGCGGCGTTCGACGAGATGGGTCTGAGGAAGCGGGCCGGGTGATCGACCGGCGAGCCCTTCTCGCCTCCTCCCTCGCCCTGGCCGCCTGCGGGAAGACCGAGGCCGCGTCGGCGATCGACGCCACGCCCCTGAAATCCATCGCGCCTTTCCCCATCGGGACGGCCGCCATGAGCGGTCAGTTCGACGATCCGGCCTGGGTGACCCTGGCCCTGACGCACGTCTCCCAGCTCACGCCGGAGTGGGAGATGAAGATGGAGTACATCCTGTCGGAGACCGGCGACTATCGCTGGGACGCCCCCGACCGGATCGCCGACTTCTGCACCGCCCATGAGCTTCGACTCTTCGGCACCACCCTGATCTGGTACTCCCAGGACAGTGCCTTCTTCCGGTCGCTGGACCCCGCGCGGTTCCGGCGCGAGTACGACCGCTATATCGCCGAGGTCGCCGGACGTTACCGCGGCCGGGCCACGGGCTGGGACGTCGTCAACGAGGCGGTGGCCGAGGACGGCAACGGCCTGCGGTCCTGCCTGTGGTCCGACGCCCTGGGGCAGGAAGGCTATATCGCCCGCGCGTTCGAGCAGGCGAAGATCGCCGATCCGGACGCGGTCCTGTTCCTGAACGACTACAATCTGGAGAACAATCCGGTGAAGGGCGCGACCTTCCTGCGGCTAATCGAGCGTCTGCTGAAGGCGGGCGTCCCCGTCGGCGGCATCGGCACCCAGTCGCACCTCGACATCGAGATCCCCGCCGACCAGACCCGCGCCTTTTTCCGCGAGGCCGCGCAGTTCGGCCTGCCGATCCATGTGTCGGAGCTGGACGCATCCCTGCGTGCTGAGGGCCGCATCGACACCCGCTCGCCCCGCCAGAAGATCGACCAGCAGACCGCCCGCGTCACGGAACTGACCGAGGCCTTCGTGTCCCTGCCGCCGGCCCAGCGGTTCGCCTTCACCGTCTGGGGGATGCGCGACACCGACAGCTGGCTGCGGCGCGATGCGCGCGACGACGGCAAGGACAGCCCCCTGCTGTTCGATGCCGGCGGCCTGCCGAACCCGATGTTCGCCGCGGTGGCCGGGGCGATCCGGCCCGCCTAGATCACGGCCGTGACGAGGCCGAGTTCGACGGCCTCGGCGGCCTCGATGTACCAGTTCGCGGGCGCGCGGCGCTCCAGTTCCTCGAGGCTCACCGACGACCCGACGATCAGGTTCTGGAACCCCTCGCGCTGGATCTGGATGGAATGTTCCAGCTCGTGCAGCATGGCCGTCACCGTGGCGACGCAGCTGGTCAGCGGGCCCTTGATGTCGAGGATCTTGTCCATCTTGCGCTCGTGGATCATCAACCGCGTGCCGCGGGTCAGATACCGGTTTTCCGGGGCGAAGAAGCTCATCAGCGTCGCGCCCGCCGAATAGACGATGGCCTTGCCCAGGAAGACGAACCGGCGCTCCTGGTTCATGTCCGACTGGAAGCGGATGTCCTCGCCCATCATCCGCGCGACCTCCGGATCCCCGCCCAGGGTCGACAGCTCCACGACGATCAGCCCCGTGGCCGGTGCCTGGTCCAGCTGCGCGCGGAAGTTCCAGTACATGGCGTAGTCGACGTCTCCGCCCAGCAGGATGGCGGGCCGGGCGAAGTCGCGGGCGGTCAGGTCGGGCATGGGCGGCATCAAAGTGGCTGTGGGCTGCTGTCAGCGCGGGCCGGGCCGGGCGGTTCCGTGCTGCGACACCTTTTCACCCCATTTTTCAATGGTCTCGCTTGAAGGTTGCGCGCGGGCGTCGCATCTCAGGCGCGATGATCGACAAGGACCAGAAGAACGCCATTCTCGCCGCCGAGGCCGAGTTCGAGCGCAAGGAAAACCTCGCCCGGGCCCTGGCCGAGTCGGGTGTCACCCTGATCGGCAAGATCACCAGCGGGCCGCCGGTCGGCCGCGCGCCCGAGGCGCTCGTAACCGACGGCGAGTGAGCGGAGGGACGCGCCTGGACGCGGGCATTGCGCCTGAAGCGTCGTCTCATCATCTCTGACAGGCGGACCGGGCCAATCGGCCTGCGAAGGGAGCGATCATGATGAAGGCGCTTGTGGGGATGGGGGCGGCCCTGATGTCGGCCGCCTGCTCAACGGTGGGTGTGCGCACCGGGACGGAGGAACCGTCGTACCAGGTGGTGAGCCGCGTCGACGATCTGGAGGTTCGGCGCTACGGCGACAGGATCGCGGCCCAGACGGTCGTCTCCGGCGACGACGGCGCAGCCCGCAATCGCGGCTTCCAGAGGCTGGCCGGATATATCTTCGGCGGCAATGCGACCCGGGCCTCGATCGCCATGACGGCCCCGGTCGCCCAGGCCAGTGCGCCCGGCTCGGAAAAGATCGCCATGACCGCCCCTGTGGCCCAGATGCCGGCCGGACCGGATCGCTGGACCATTCAGTTCTTCATGCCGGCAGAATACGCGCTGGCCGATCTGCCCGTTCCCAATGACCCGACGGTGCAACTGGTCGCGGTTCCCGGAGAGACCTTCGCCGTGCTGCGCTTCAGCGGCGTGGGATCGACCGGCGCGGTTGAGGCCCACAAGCAGACTCTGATGACACAGCTGGCACCGGGCCCGTGGCGGGCGGTCGCCGAACCGGTCGTCTGGTTCTACGACCCGCCCTGGACGCTGCCGCCGCTCCGGCGCAACGAGGTGGCCGTCAGGGTCGAGCCCAGATAGGCCATCTCCGGACGCCGGGATCGCGAACAGCAAAACGCCCGCCGGTTTCCCGGCGGGCGTCTGAATGTCTAGCCGTCCTCGCCCTTTCAGGCGGCGGCGCTGACCGGGGAGGGCATGGTGCTTTCCGACGGATCGCGCAGGACGTAGCCGCGGCCCCAGACGGTCTCGATGTAGTGCTTGCCGCCGGCGGCCGTGGCCAGCTTCTTGCGCAGCTTGCAGATGAAGACGTCGATGATCTTCAGCTCGGGCTCGTCCATGCCGCCGTACAGGTGGTTCAGGAACATTTCCTTGGTCAGGGTCGTGCCCTTGCGGAGCGAGAGCAGCTCCAGCATCTGGTATTCCTTGCCCGTCAGGTGGACGCGGTGGCCGTGCACCTCGACCGTCTTGCCGTCCAGGTTCACGGCGATCTCGCCGGTGTGGATGATGGCCTGGGCGTGACCCTTGGAGCGACGGACCACGGCGTGGGTGCGCGCGATCAGCTCGTCCTTGTGGAAGGGCTTGGTCATGTAGTCGTCGGCGCCGCCGCCGAAGGTCTTCACCTTGGTCTCGATCTCGGTCGAGCCCGACAGGATCATGACGGGGGTGTTGATCTTGCCGACGCGCAGCTGGCGCAGGACTTCCAGACCGCTCATGTCCGGCAGGTTCAGGTCCAGCATGATCATGTCGTAGTCATAGATCTTGCCCAGATCGATGCCTTCTTCGCCCAGGTCGGTCGTGTAGACGTTGAAGCCTTCCGACTTCAGCATAAGCTCGATGCTCTGCGCGGTCGCGTGATCATCTTCGATAAGCAGAACGCGCATTCGAGCCCCTCCAGGCTAAGCTTGACCATTTGGCCCGGTTTAACAGTTCCGGGTAACCTTGTTCGAGAGTTAACCGGCCAAAACCTTAAGAACCGTTAACAGCACCCCATGAAGGCGAATCTAGGCTGATTTGCGATTCGGCGTCGAGAGTCCGCGAGTCAACGATTCGAATTATTTTGGAAGGGTTCGATGCCCGCCGGACCCTGCGACCGATCCTGACGTAACGTAGGACTAAGTTCCTAGATTCGGAAGGGTGGCCATACCCTGACCAGGCAGGGGAGATCATCATGCGGAGCGGGTATCGCGTCGTCGTGTCGGAGCAGGACCGCAAGCGGGCCGATCTGGTCATCCAGATCGTCGCCCTGCGGTTCGGGGTGCCCGTGGCGGCGATCACCCACGAGACGCGGCCGGCGCCCAAGGCCCTTCGGGCGCGTCGCGTGGCGATGTACCTGGCCTATGTGTCGTTCGGCTGGGCGCAGGAGCGGGTCGGGCATGTCTTCGCGGTCAACCGCCAGACCGCCTCGACGGCCTGTCGCCGGATCGAGGACGCGCGGGACAACGCCGAACTGAATGCCCTGCTCGACGAGCTGGAGGGGGCCATCCACGCCATCGTGGGCGAGCCGGAGCCCGACACGGACGCACCGGGCGCGACGGTGGCGGCATGAGCGGCGGGCGTCAGGAGACGGTCTCCGGGGACTCGGCTCTGGTGGCGCGGGCCCGGCGGATCCTCGCCCGGCCCGGGGCCTGGCTGGGCGAGATCGCGCCCGGTCGATACGGGCTGCGGCTGACGGCGGATCGCCGGACGCGGCCGATCCTGATGCTGGAGGAAGCCGCCTTCCGGGCTCTGGTCGAGGTCCCGGGCCTGCGTGCGCGTCCGGGCGGCGGCTGGACCGCGCGACGGGTGCAGGCCGCCCCGACCCCCGCCCCGCCGGCGGTGCCCGGCCGGATCGTGGGCGAACGCGCCGTGATGGCGACGGACGGTCGCCTGCTGACCTTCCGGGCGAACCTCACCGAAAGCCCCATCGCCTGGCTGGCGCGGCGCAAGGATTCGGAGGGCCGGCCCTGGCTGTCTCCGGCCGAGCTGGCGGCGGCCCTGCGCCTGAGGGCGGACGCGGAACTGGCGAGATCGGGCCCGTCGCTGACCATGCGATGGGACGCCCTGCCGCGCGCGCGCGGGGGCTCGGCGGCGAGGATGGAGCCCGGCGACCGCGTCCTGGCGGCCGGCGGCCGCGTGGCCCGGGCGCTGGACGCCTGCGGGCCCCGCTGCCGCGCCTTCGTCGAACAGGCCTGTATCCACGACACGGCGCTGCAGGCGGCCGAACGCGCGCTGGGCGTGCCGCGGCGGGAAGGCAAGTGGCTGCTGAAGGCGGGTCTGCAGGCGCTGGCGAAGCACTACGGGATCGGGTGACGCCGCCGCTCTGTCGGCCTCCGCACCGACAGGTTTCGACGGTTGCGCCTGACGGCCTGGAGTGGTCTGCCGATCCTGGCTGCTCTTTCAACGCTGAACCGAAGGCCCGCCCCATGAAGTCCGCCGTCGTTGCACTTCTCATTGTCGCGGCCGGAGCCTCCGCGTCCGCATGCGGACAGGCCGATCAGACGGCTGACCCGTCGTCGGCAGGATCGGCGCAGGTCGCCCCGGCAAACGAGGTCGACGCCGCGTCGCCGGGCCAGGCCCAAGAGATGGAAGAGATTCAGCAGCAGGAGCTGGCGGCCCAGAGGGCGCGCGCGGCCGCCGATCCCGTGGCCGGCGTGATCGAGCGCGCCGAAATCTGCATCCATTTTGGCGGCGAGGAGCCCTTCGACGACGCACGCCGGGCCCAGATCGACCAGGCGTTCGAAGACAACCGGTGCGACACGGTCGTCGCCGATGGCGACGCGCTGAAAGCCCGGCGCCCGCAGGATGCCGCCAGGATCGAGGCGGCGATCGCGGACCTGGGGCCCTAGGCCGCCGCCGAGCCGCGACGCATGCGCCAGAACCGCAGGGTCCGCATGGCGGCCTCGCGGGTCAGGTCGGCGTAGAGTTTGGCATAGCCGTGGGCCTTGCCCATGGCATTATCCTCGGACCCCAGAATGACCACGGCGAAAGTCAGGAACAGGGCGCGGTCCAGGTCTGCCGCCTTGCAGATGACCGACAGGGCGTCCAGCTCGCGGCGCTCGACGATCTGGCTGGCGGTATGGAAATCCACATCGGCCAGCTGGGCCAGGGCGATCAGGAAGGACGTCCTGGAGCCGGAGCGCAGGAAGCGGGCCAGCATGGTCGGCGTCAGCTGGTTGGCGGCCTTCAGCTCCTCGACATAGGCCAGGCATTCCGAATAGTCGGCGGGCAGGGCCCCGTCGTTGGACGCGACCCGGGCGCGACCGGCGGCCAGGGCGCTCTCCAGCAGCACCGGGTCCATGGCGGCATTCTGTTCCAGGATGCGCTGACGCAAACGCGCCTCGACCACGAAATACATGTCGTTCAGCAGGTCGGCCGGCAGGGCCTGACGCTCGACCGTGGGGGCGTGCAGCGCGGGGTTCGACTTCGCCCGCTCGACGGCGGTCTCCGACGCCGCGCGCGACAGGATGGCGCCGTCGTTCCGCAGCAGGGTGCCCAGGGTCACGTCGTCGCCGCGTTCGACGATGACGTCGGACACGGCCTCGGACACGCTGGCGCGTTCGGAGACGGCGCGCAGATGGCCCTGTCCCTTGGAGCGCACGACGCCCAGCAGGTCGTCGTCGGTCAGGACGGTGGACGCGCGCAGCACCGCGTCGGCCACGGCGACCTCGTCATTGGCCAGTCGCCGGATCAGACCGCGCGGCGCGTCGGGCGACAGGGCGAACCGGGCCGACAGTTCGGCGCGGACGGCGGTCTCCATCTCGGCGGTCAGGTCGGTCAGGACGGAATCGTACAGGGCGTCCTCGCCCGCCGTGCGGACGGCGCCCCCGAAGAAATGGTCGGTCAGTTCGCGCAGGAGGGCGCGGCGCTTTTCGCTGGACGTCTCCTGCGCCAGGGCGATCAGGTCAGGCAGGCGCGAGCCGATATCGGCGGGAGCGGGCGGGGTCAGGGTCTCGCTCATGGGCGTTCGGGATCGTCGCTGCGGACGGGCGCGCGCAGGCGGCCCTGGGCGTCGCGCTGGGGCACCTGGGTCTCCGGCGGTTCGGCCAGATCCAGCGCAACACTGTCGAAGAAGACGGCTTCGGGCAGGGGCGTGCGGTCGGGCGTGCGGCCGGCGTCGCGGTGGACCGAATAGTAGCGGCTGCTCTGCTGGCCCGGCTGGGCCTCCGTCGGCGCGGCGGCCTCGGCATAGACCTGGGGCGCGGGCTGGGCGGCCCCGACAGCCGGTGGGGTGGGGCCTTGCGGCCGCAGGCGGAAGATCAGGGCGTCGGCGCGCGGGGCCATGGGATCGGCGACGGTGGCCGGCGCGGGCTGGACGGGCACAGCCGCGGTCATCGGCGGGGCGTCGGCGTCGGACATGAAGTCCGCCGCCTGGAGCCGGCGGGGGGATGGTGGCGGGCTCGGCTGGGCCGCCACGACCGGGGCCGGAGCCATGACCGGAGGCAGGGCAGGGGCCATGACGGGGGCTGTCATCTCGCGGGTATAGGCCAGGGGATCGGGCGATCCGGGGGCGAAGCCGGACACCGGCTGCGGACCCAGCCAGGCGCTGGCGGGGGTCAGGCCGCGCGAGGCGGGCTGGAACGTGGGCGCGGGCTGCATCATTGGACGCGAGACCGCCTGGCTGGGGGCCACACGGCGCGGGATCATGCCGCTGCGGGCCTGGGCCTGGGCCTGCGCCTGGGCCTCGACAGCGGCACCGGCGGCGACATCGGCGGGGGTGGTGTTGGCGGGGCGACCGGCCCAGGACATGTAGCGCGGACCTGCGGCCGTCTGGGCCTGTGCGGCAGCGGCCAGCCCGCAGGCGACAGCGGCGGTCGACAGCAGGATCACGGCTTTTGATGCGCGGGTCGACAAGGGCGCGGCTCCGGTGGATCGTTCCGGCGAAGCCTAGGTCGGCGCGGCTTAACCCCGCGCTAACGCCCGATAAAGGTTCAGGACAGGGCCTTGAGAATCCGTCGCTGGATCGTGGTGGTGACGGCGTTGAGGGCTAGCCCCATGGCGGCCAGGCAGAGCAGGGCGGCCAGCAGGTCGGGCGTGCGCAGCCGGTTGCCGGCCTCCAGCAGACGCCAGGCGAGACCTTGCGTCGCCCCCGATCCGGAGACGAACTCGGCCACCACGGCCCCCACGATGGACAGCCCCGCCGCGACCCGGATCCCCTCCAGCATGAACGGAAGCGCGGACGGCAGACGCAGCCGCCACAGCCGCTGCAGGGCCGAGGCCCCGTGCAGGTCGAACAGCCGCTCCAGATCGGGATCCGCGGACTTCAGGCCGGTCAGCACACCGGAGAAGACCGGGAAGAAGGCGACGGCCGCGGCGAGCGCGGTCACGGCCCGGTCGGCGTGGTCGAGGCCCGCCCAGATCAGCACGAGGGGGGCGATGGCCACGACGGGCGTGACCTGCAGCGTGACCGCCAGCGGGGCCACGGCGCGTTCGGCGGTGGAACTCAGCGAGACCGCGACGGCGAGGCCGCCGCCGAGGACCACGGCGACCATCAGGGCCTTGAACGCCATCCAGAAGGTCTGCGCCGCCGATCCGGCAAGGACCGGGGCATTGTCAATCAGGGCCAGCACCACCGCGCTGGGCGGCGGCAGGAAATAGACGGGCACCTCCATCAGGCGGCAGGCGGCCTCCCAGACGGCCAGCAGCAGCGCGATCAGCAGGAGGGCGGGCAGGGCGTCGGTCAGCCGCTTCATGCCGCGACCCGCATCGACGCGGCCAGAGCCTCGGCGACGGTCTCGACGGCCGTGCGGTAGGCGGGGTCGGCGCGCCAGCCCTCGGGGCGGGGCAGGGGGCCGGGCATGGCGACATCGCCGACGGCGCGGCCGTCCGCGGCCGACAGGACGACGACGCGGCTGGCCAGATAGGCGGCCTCCTCCACATCGTGGGTGACGAAGACCATGGCGATTGAGCGGGTCGTGGCGATGCGGTGCAGGTCCTCGATCAGGCCCCGGCGGGTGATGGAGTCGAGCGCCGCGAACGGCTCGTCCAGCAGCAGCAGGTCGGGCTCGACCGCGAGGGCGCGGGCGAGGGAGACGCGCATGGCCATGCCACCGGACAGCTGACGCGGCCGGGCGGTGGTGCGCTCGCCCAGACCGACGGCGGCCAGGGCGACATCGGCGCGGCGGCGGGCCTCAGGGGCGGGCACACCGGACAGTTCCAGCGGCAGGGCGACGTTGGTGCGGGCATCGGCCCAGGGCATCAGGGTCGGGCTCTGGAAGACGAAGGCGGTGCGGGTGCCGGCGGGCCGCTCGACCCGGCCGGAGGCGGGGCGTTCCAGTCCGGCCAGCAGCCGCAGCGCCGTCGACTTGCCCGCGCCGGAGGCTCCGACGAGGGCGAGAATCTCGCCGGAAGCGACCGTCAGGTCGAGGGGGCCGAGGGCGGGGCGGCCGGGGTACTGGACAACGGCCCCGGAGAGGCCCGCGACCGCCGCTTCACCCACGGCCGGGCAGGAAGTTGTCGGTGAAGGCGTCGCGCCAGTTCAGGTTCGGGGGATAGACGCCCGCCTGGCTGGTGACGTCGAAGAAGGCCTTCCAGCGCTCCTCGGTCATGGCCCCGAGGCCATAGAGGGCGGCGTCGCCCGCATCGACGATGCCGTATTCGCTCAGCTTGGCGCGGGCCTGGTCCAGGATGTCCTGGGTCATGTCGGGGTTGGCGGTCCGGATCAGGGCATCGGCCGGCTTGGGATCGCCACGCATATAGTCGCGCCAGCCCTCGGCCGAGGCGGCGATGAAGCTGCGGAGCGCCGCGGCGTTGTCCCGGGCGAAGCCGTCGGGCGACAGGACCATGGTAGCGTAGGAGGGATAGCCCTCGTCGGCCAGGAGGAAGACGCGCGGTTCGAACCCGGCCGTCTTCTCGATCGTGTAGGGCTCGGAGGTCAGATAGCCCTGCTGGACGGCCCTTTCGTCGGCGATGAAGGGGGCGGGATTGAAGTTGTATTTCCGGACCTGGTCGTCGGTGAAACCGTAGCGGGCCTTCAGCCAGACCCAGAAGGCGGTGATCGAGGCGTCGGCCAGCAGGAAGGGGCGGCCCGCCAGATCGGCGATGCCGGTCAGGGCGTCGTCGGGGTGGGCGATCAGGACCTGGGGGTCCTTCTGGAAGAAGGCGGCGACGGCCTTCACCGGAGCGCCCTCGGCGACCAGGTTCAGGGGGATGAAGGAGTTGGACCCCATGCCCAGCTCGACCGCGCCGGCGGCCAGCAGCTGGGGCACGTTCACGCCCGGGCCGCCCTGGATGATCTCCACGTTCAGATTGCGCCGCGCGTAGGCCCCCGACGCCAGGGCCTGGTAGAAGCCGCCATGCTCGGCCTGGGCGCGCCAGTCGGTGGCGAAACGGATCCGGACCCGGCCCTGGTCGTCGACGGGAGCCTCGGAACTGCCGCACGACGCCAGCCCCATGGCGGTGACGGCGACGCCCCCCGCCAGGACGAGACGGCGGCTGACGACGGGTTGAGTCGCGCAAGGCTTCATGCGCGGCAAACTAGGGCGATGACGGAGGGATGGGAAGCGGAGCGTCGCCGCAGGGAAACACCGCGAAACGGGGCTCAAGCCGTGAGCGACCGCGTTGCGAGCGGTAGCGACACCCCGGAATTGAGCGAGGGGACGCAAGTCCGGACGAACCGGTGCTTACGTCCCCCCACCAAGTCCGGGTTGGGACTTGGCCATTGAGGTTTCGGACCCTGGCGTCAGCGCCGGCGGGCGAACCCGGCGACGGTCGGCTGTATCCTGGCGACCCCTGAACCCTGGCGTCTCGTCCGGGCTTTTGACCCTTCCGTAGTCCACAGTCCCGGTCCGGTTCCCCGCGACCTTTCCCGCCGAAGCGTTCCGTGTCGGGAGCCTGGACCCTGCCCGGTCTTTCCGCTGCCACCGAAGTGGGGTTGGAACCCTTGGTCAGAGAGCCGGACCGACCCGCTTGAAATCCCGGTCTCCCTGGATTTCCGCGCCGCCGTGTCCCTCGGCAAAATCAGGTTCGCTCCGATTTCCGGATGCGGCAAGCGGTGGATTCCCTGCCGCTGTGCAACATGGACCGTCGTTCGGTGGACAAGGCCGTTAACCTCTGTGGACGGATGAGATTACGGCTTTTCGATCAGCCATATGGCTTGTCCACAGAATCTCTTCAGCCGGCCATCGCCTCGCGCTTGGCTTCCAGCTCCAGCCATTCTTCTTCGGCGGCTTCCAGCTTGGCCCGGGCACCGTCCAGCGCCTTCATGGTGCTGGCGAAGCCCGAGGGGTCGCGGGCGTAGAAGTTGACGTCGGCGAGGGTCGCCTCGTGGGCGGCGATGTCGGCGGGCAGGGCGTGGATCAGGGCGTCCAGCTCCTTCAGCCGGTGCTGGTCCTTGAAGGAGAGCTTGCCGGGCCTGGTGGCCGGGGCCGCCGGTTGCGGGGCGGGCTCGGGGGCCTTGGGCGCGGGGGCGGAACCGGCGGCCTGGGGCTTCAGGAAGCCGGGGTTCTGGCGGATGAAGTCGGTCCAGCCGCCGGGCGTCTCGACGATGTCGCCGCGGCCGTTCATGCCGATGGTCGAGGTGGCCAGGCGGTCGACGAAGTCGCGGTCGTGGCTGACCAGGATCAGGGTGCCGTCATAGGCCTCGAGCAGCTCTTCCAGCTTGTCGAGCGTGTCCATGTCGAGGTCGTTGGTCGGTTCGTCGAGGACCAGCATGTTGGCGGGCTTGGCCAGGGCGATGGCCAGGAGCAGGCGGTTGCGCTCGCCACCCGACAGGGTCGAGATCGGCTGGCGCAGCTGGCCCTCCTGGAACAGGAAGTCCTTGGCGTAGGCGGCGACGTGCTTGGAGATGCCACGCACCAGGATGGAGTCGCCGCCGCCGGGGGTCAGGGCGTCCCACAGGGTCGTGTCGGACTTCAGACCGTCGCGGGACTGGTCGAGGTAGACGGTCTCGAGGCTGGCCCCCAGCTTGACCGTGCCTTCGGTCGGGGCGAGTTCGCCCAGCATGATCTTGACCAGGGTGGTCTTGCCGGCGCCGTTCGGGCCGACGATGGCGAGCCGGTCGCCGCGCAGGATGCGGCTGGTGAAGGGCTTGATGACCATGCGGTCGCCGAAGGATTTGGTGACGCCCTTCAGGTCGGCCACCAGCTTGCCGGAGGTGGAGCCGGAATCGACGCCGAGGTTCAGCTCGCGGGGGCGGTCCTTGGCCTGTTCGGCGCGTTCGGCGCGCAGGGCGTCGAGGGAGCGGGCGCGGCCCTCGTTCCTGCTGCGGCGGGCGGTGATCGAGCTGTAGAAGGTGGCGGTCTCGCGCTCGATCGTCTTGGTCAGCTTCTGGAAGGCGATGGCCTCCTCTTCCAGCTGTTTGGCGGCCCATTCGTCGAAATCGTCGAAGCCCTTGTTCAGGGTGCGGACGCGGCGGCCCTCCAGCCAGTGGCAGGACTGGGTCACGCGATTCAGGAAGGCGCGATCGTGGGAGACGATCAGGGCGGCGCATTTGGCGCTGATGATCTCGTTTTCCAGCAGTTCGATCGCCAGAATGTCCATGTGGTTGGTCGGCTCGTCCAGCAGGAGCAGGTCGGGCTCCTCGGCGAAGGCCTTGGCCAGGGCGGCGCGGCGGATCTCGCCGCCCGACAGGCCCTTGGTGGACTTGTTCGGGTCCATGCCGAAGGTCTCGAGCCAGGCCTCGGCGGTCCAGCTCTCGGCGTCGTTGGAGGTGGCGTAGTCCAGCAGGGTGTCGCCCGCGATCAGCGGCTCCTGCGGCACATAGGCGAAGCGCACCGAACCCTGGATCGAGCGCGTGCCTGAGTCGGGTTCGATCAGCCCCATGACCATCTTCATCAGGGTCGACTTGCCGGCCCCGTTGCGGCCGACGAGGCAGGAGCGGGTGCGGGGCTCGATGGCCAGGTCGACGCCCTCGAACAGGGGCCGGGTGCCGTCCTGCAGACGGACGTCTTTCAGGGCGACGAGAGGGGGTCTCGGAGAAGAGCGGGGAGCCATGGAATACCTAAATCCTCACTCGCGAAGCGGGGGAGGGGGACCGCGCGAAGCGTGGTGGAGGGGGCGGAAGCGGCGTTGATCTAGGGTATTTGAGGCCGACTTGCCAGACGTGTCGCCACGACGTGCCAGATGTAGTCTGCGGCTTCGTCAGCATTTTGAAGGACCGAGGCGGCCGGAAGGCGAAGGACCTCGATGCCCTAAGCGTTCAGCCAGGCGGTTCGACGGGCGTCCCTGTCCGGATTGTCATCAAGGGAGTGGATCTGGCCGTCGATCTCGACCGCCAGCTTCAGGGCGGAGCAATAGAAGTCGAGGACGAACGGTCCAACGGCGTGCTGACGCCGGAAGTTCGGCCTGCCGTGAATACGCTGGCGAAGGCGAAGCCACATGGCGGCTTCGGGGGGTGTCATATCCTTACGGAGACTTCTTGCGCGTTTCTGGGTAAGGACAGGCGCTCTCATGATTGAAATCTCGCACGCTTCCGCCCCCTCCACCACGCTTCGCGCGGTCCCCCTCCCCCGCGAAGTGGCGGGGGAGGAGTGATGGCATTCTGGCAGACCAAGCGTCTGGAGCAGATGACCCGTGCCGAATGGGAGAGCCTGTGCGACGGGTGCGGACTGTGCTGCCTGATCCGGTTCGAGGACGAGGATACGGGCGAGGTGTTCCCGACCAAGGTCCATTGCAAGCTGTTCGACGGGCAGAAATGCGCCTGCACCGATTATGCGAATCGGAAGGATCATGTGCCGGATTGCATCAAGCTGACGCCGTGGAACATCGAGGCGCTGGGATGGATGCCGCTGTCGTGCGCCTATCGCCGATTGCATGAAGGAAGAGGGCTTGCGAACTGGCATCCCCTGATTTCGGGCGATCCGGAGACCGTGCACACGGCAGGCGTGTCGATCCGCGGACAGACCATCAGCGAACTGGATCTGGCCCGGCCCGAGGACGCGGTCGAGTACGAGGCGATCGAGTGGCTGGAGGAGCGCGGTTGAAACCGATTACACGGTAATCCTTTGTTCGGAAGGGCTGATTAACCGTGAGCTCCTGAGTGGAGATCGGTCGTGCCGAAGAGTAACGCGTTTGATCGGTTGACCGAATTGGCGGCGGCGGTGTTCGACGCTCCGATCGCCCTGATCACGGCCATCGACGACCAGCGCCAGTGGTTCCGATCCAACCAGGGCTTCGGGGCCGATCAGACGACGCCCGGGGAGTCCTTCTGTCGCCATATGGTCGGGTCCGAGGCCGGGACGACCCTGGTGGTCGAGGATGCGACCCGGGACGGCCGCTTCGCCGACAATCGCCTGGTCACCGAAGAAGGTGTGCGGTTCTATGCCGGGGCGGTGATCACGACGGCCGACGGGGGGCAGGATGGCGCCGTGTGCGTGCTCGACACCGTGCCGCGCGATGCCCCGACCCCGGCGCAGATGGAGAGCCTGAGGCTGCTGGCGCGGCTGGCGGGCCAGGAAATCGATCGTACGCGCACGCTGAGGCAACAGGCCAAACACACGGACATGCTGGAGATGTCCGAAGCCATGGCCGGGGTGGGGCACTGGCACTGTGACCTGACCACCGGCGTCATCACCTGGTCCGACGAGGTGTTCCGCATCCACGGCCTGGAGCCGGGATCGGTCAATCCCACCTTCCACAGCCTGAGCGCACAATACCATCCCGAGGACCAGGCGGCCGGCTGGGCGCTGGCGCAGCGGGCCAGGGAAACCGGCGAGGGCTATGACCGGCTGATGCGGCTGACGCGGCACGGCGAGGAGCGGGTGACGCGGACCCAGGCCCGGGTCGAACGCGACGAGACCGGGGCCGTGGTGGCCCTGTTCGGGGTCTTCCAGGACGTCACCGAGGCCGCGCGGGCGACGCGGGCCCAGACCGAGCTGGTCGAGACCCTGGGCATGGCGGAGGCCCTCGCCGGGGTCGGGTGCTGGCGTCTGGACGTCGCCACCGGCCGGGTGACCTGGTCGGACGAGGTGTACCGGATCCACGGCAAGACCCGCGAGACCTTCGATCCCAGCCTGCACGACGCCGTGAGCTGCTACCATCCCGACGACCGGGCGGCCGTCGCGGCGTCGTGCGACGAGGCCATCCGGACCGGCGACGCGAAGGAATTCCAGCTGAGGATCGTCCGCGAGGACGGGGAAGAGCGGATCGTCCGGTCGCGCTGCCGTCCCGAGCGCGACGACGCGGGGGTGACCACGGCGCTGTTCGGCGTCTTTCAGGATGTCACCGACAGCGTCCGCAGCCAGAAGCGGATCGAGGCCAGCGAGGCGCGCTACCGGCTGCTGGCGGACCGGGCCAGCGACGTGATCGTGACCTACGGGGTCGACGGACTCATCCAGTACATCTCGCCCAGCGTCGAGGCGGCGACGGGGATCGCGCCGGGCGATCTGGTCGGGCGTCCCGTCACGCATCTGATCCTCGACGAGGACGTGCCGGCGCTGTCGCAGCGTTTCCGCGAGATGGTCCGGGCCGGGCCGGGCACCGTCCAGCCGGGAGTCGTCTACAGGGCGCGGATGGCGTCGGGGGAGATCCGCTGGATGGAGGCGCGCACCACGCTGATCCGCGATGACCACGGCCGCGTCGTCCAGTTCCACGACGTGGTGCGCGACATCAACGAGACCAAGCGGCTGGAGGACGAACTGATCGCCGCGCGCGACGTGGCCGAGGCGGCGGCGAGGTCGAAGTCCGAGTTCCTGGCCAACATGTCCCACGAGCTGCGGACGCCCCTGACCAGCGTGATCGGCTTTTCGGGCCTGCTGCAGTCCAGCGAGGCCCTGCCCGCGGCGGAGCGCCGCTATGCCGACCGGATCGCGACCTCGTCGGAGGCCCTGCTGAGCGTCATCAACGACATCCTGGACTATTCCAAGCTGGAGGCGGACGCGGTGGGGCTGGACCCCGTCGCCTTCGATCCGACGGCCATGGCGCGGGCGACCGCCTCCATCGTCGAGACCCAGTGCGAGGCCAAGGGGCTGAGCCTGGTGATCACGACCGCGGACGACCTGCCCGGAGCGATCATGGGCGACGAGGGGCGGCTGCGGCAGGTGACGCTGAATTTCCTGTCGAACGCCGTCAAATTCACGAATACGGGCGAGATCCGGCTGGATGTCGGCAGCGTCGACGGGCGGATGCGGGTGGCGGTGACCGACAGCGGCATCGGCGTCGCGGCGGACAAGATCGACGCCCTGTTCGAGCGGTTCACACAGGCCGACGCCTCTACCACGCGGGTCTATGGCGGGACGGGGCTGGGGCTGGCGATCTGCCGGCGCCTGATCGAGATGATGGGCGGCGAGATCGGGGCGACCAGTCGCCCGGGGCACGGATCGACCTTCTGGTTCGAGGTCCCGATGATCGCGGCCGAGCCGCTGGATGCCATGGTCGAGGACGCCGTGGAGGGCCTGCCCGAGGGGCTCAGGGTCCTGATGGCCGACGATGCCCCGGCCAACCGCGAGCTGGTGCGGGTGCTGCTGGACGCCTGGGGGGTCGATCTGACGACGGTGTGCGACGGAGCCGAGGCCGTCCAGGCGGTGGTCGCCGGCGACTATGACCTGATCCTGATGGACATCCACATGCCGGTGATGGACGGGATGGACGCCTGTCGCGCCATTCGCGCCCTGGACGGCAAGGCGGCGACGACGCCGATCCTGGCCCTGACCGCCAACGTCCAGCCCGAGCAGGTCGAGGCCTGCCACGCCGCGGGCATGGACGGCCACGTCGGCAAGCCGATCGAGGTCGCCGCCCTGATCGAGGCCATGACGAAAGCGCTCCACCCCTCCATCCCCTCCAACGCAAGGGCCGTTGCATGAAGACCTCGATCCTGGTCGTCGACGACGACGAGAACATCCGCGAGGTCATCCACGCCATCCTGACCCAGGCCGGGTTCCAGGTGGCGGTGGTGTCGAGCGGCGAGGCGGCCCTGGCCATGGTGAAACGGTCGCGCTTCGCGCTGATGCTGCTGGACGTCCACATGCCCAGGATGGGCGGGCTGGACGTCATGGCCGCCATGAGGCGACTGGTCGAGGCCCCGCCGGTGCTGATGGTATCGGCCGACAGCCAGAGCCGAACCGTCCGCGAGGCCGTGGCGCTGGGGTGCGTCGGCTATGTCGCCAAGCCGTTCAGCCCGGGGAGCCTGGTGGACCGCGTCCGCCGGGCCCTGAAGCAGCCCATGTCCCCCCTGATGATCTGACCGGTGTCCGCCCGGCGGTCCCGAGTTGTCCGCGACGGCGCTGAAAAGCCGTTTCCGATCAAGGGGCGTGGTGTTTAACGAGCGTCCGAACGCGCCTTGTGACGCTGGTCCCCTATAGTTTGGGCATGGCGGGAAATGGCGAAGAACGGCGGGGCGGGGTGGCGGCGCACACCGCCTGGATCGATGCGCGCATGGAAGACCTGCGGAGCATGGCCGACGAACAGTTCGACTTCGTCCGCGCGGTGACGGTCGCCCCGGGCGACGTCGCGGCCGCCGACCGGAAAACGCGGATGATCACCAGCCTGGCCCGCGCGGTCGCCGCCGTTGAGGCCGCGGCACAGCGGATGTTGAAGGACGCACGGCGGGACGACACGCGCGGCGACGAGGGGGACGACGATGCCAGACCGGACCCCGCGATCGTCGATCGATACCGGGCCGAACTGTCCCGCCGCATGGACCGACTGCAGGTCATGGCAGGAACGACTGGCCTTCATCGCGACGTACGCGCCGGAGAACGGCTGGAAGACCATCATGATGGCGATGTCGAAACTGGCGCTCCATCAGAATCCGCCGGAAGAGCCGTGGCGGACCTGGGTGATGCTGGGTGGGCGGGGATCGGGCAAGACCTTCGCCGGAGCGTTCTGGCTTCACAGTCTGGCGATCCGGAACAACTTCACCTTCGCCCTGGTCGGACCCGCGCTGCATGACGTGCGCGAGGTCATGGTCGAGGGGCCGTCGGGGCTGAAGGCCATGGCCGAGGGCGCCGACCGGCCGCGCTGGGAGGCCGGGCGCAAGCGGCTGGTCTGGCCGTACAGCGGGGCGGTGGCCTATGCGTTCTCGGCCGAGGATCCGGACAGTCTGAGGGGCCCGCAGTTCCACGCCGCCTGGGCCGACGAATTCTGTGCCTGGCGCGCGCCGGAGCGGGTGCTGTCGAACCTGAGGTTCGGCCTGAGACGCGGGCCGGACCCGCAGCTGGTGGTGACCACGACGCCCCGGCCGATCGCGGCGCTGAGGACGCTGCTGGCCGAGCCGGGGACGCGGACCACGCGCGGGGCGACCCGGGACAATGCGGCGAACCTGCCGCCGATCTATCTGGACCACCTGCGCGATCTCTATGCCGGGACGCGGCTGGAGGCGCAGGAGATGGAGGGGCTGGTCGTCGAGGGCGAGGGGGCCCTGTTCCGGGCCGAGGACATCGCCGCGGCGCGGGGCGAACGGCCGGAGCGTCTGGAGAAGATCATCGTCGCCGTCGATCCGCCGGTCACGGCCACGGGCGACGCCTGTGGCATCGTGGCGGCCGGGCGGTCCCGCCTGCGCGGGAATGCCGACGTCGCCATCGCCTGTGTGCTGGCCGACCGGTCGGCGCGGGGTCTGACGCCGCTGGGCTGGGCCCGGCGCGTGGTCGAGACCGCGCGGCTGGTGGAGGCCGACCAGATCGTGGCCGAGGCCAACCAGGGCGGGGAAATGGTGCGCACCGTGCTGCAGCAGGCCGGGTGCGAGACCCGGATCAAGCTGGTGCACGCCACGCGCGGCAAGCGGGCCCGGGCCGAGCCGGTCGCGGCGCTGTACGAACAGGGCCGGGTCGTCCACTGCGGACGGTTCAACGCCCTGGAAGAAGAGCTGATGAGCCTGGGCAGCGAAGCGCCCGGACATAGTCCGGACCGGGCCGACGCCCTGGTCTGGGCCGTCTCGCAACTGCTGCTGGACCGGCCCGCGGGGCCGCGCATCCGGCTGGTCTGAGTTCACCAACAAGGAGGCCGTGATGCCCAACCCGACCGACGCCTATGCGTCGCGCGATCCCTCGCCCGCGTCCCCGGCCCGGCGGGCCGAGGCGGTGACGCCCAGCGACACGACCGACCTGAACGCGGTGGCCAAGGCGCTGTATGTCGGCGTCGCCGGCCATGTGCGGGTGGTGCCCGTGGCCGCGCCCGGCGGGGCCGCCGTGACCTTCTCCAATCATCCGGTCGGCTATCTGCCGATCCAGTGCAGCCGTGTGCTGCAGACCGGGACGACGGCGCAGAGCCTGGTCGCGCTGTTCGACTGATGGCGGGGATCGAGGAGGGCGCGTCATGGGACTGAGCCTTGGCCAGCCGCTGAGCTATGCATCAGCCGCGCTGGCGCTGACGCAGGGCGGGGGGGTGGCACCTGCCGGTTATGGCTTCCTCCGCATCGGCTCCGCCTCATCCAATCAACTCGTGCGTGTCGGCAGCGACAGCTTCGCGCCGCGCATCGTCATTCCTACGGGGGCCTGACCATGGCTGATCTTTTTACCGACGCTCCCGCAGACCGCGCGATTGTCCAGAAGGCCTTTGGTGCCTTTCAGGGCGAAACCGGAAAGCGCTACGGCATAGTTGCTGGCGTCATCAAAAACGCCGGCTCTGGTTGGGAGCTGATTATCAACGCCACCCATACCGAGATGAACGTTGATAGCGTCAGTAGCCTAAGCGGCGAGATCGTTATCAACTACGCCACGCTGGGCGCTGTGAAGGTTATTTCGTTCGTAGCCGGGCCTGATGAGGTTCTTGCCCAGGCAGGGCTAACTGTCGGAGCTACTGTCACGCCGACAGCCGCAACGCTGCGGATGGCTAGGGCTGATCAGACTATCGCTGACTACATTAGCTACAGCGGCTCGGCGTTCACTAGCCTGCTCAACAAGTTCACGATCGGCACCTTCACCAGCGGAAACCTGACGCTCACCCACGCCAACACCGGCAACGTCGTTGGGTCGGTGACTTCCCGTTCCGACGTGCTGGACGCCGGGTTCAGCTCGGCTGGCTCGTCGATTGCGCCCGCCCAAACCATCCTCTCATTCTTCGACCGAGCGACCGGAGTAAAGCAAACGACAGCGTCCACTGAAATGAAGGCTGCGCTGACTCGCACGTTGCCGGGAGGCATCATCACCGCGCCGGAGATTTCCGACAGCAACTATCCCGGCTCGAACATCTGGTTCGTCGGGGTGTTTGAACTGGCCTAGCGCTGCAGGATCAGCACAACCACGCCAATAAGCGTTGGCAGGGCCGCGATAGCGATGACCGGCAGGCCCCCGCGATCCCGGTTGGTTTCGTGAGGCTCGCCCTCGAAATCATTCTCGCTGCCGAACATCATGGCGCACCCGTAGCACGGCGGTACGCGAGGGACGACCCTCCCACGGCCCGGCATCTCAAGACGCCCGATCTTGTGATCTCGCCCCCCACGGGGCCGGTTCAGTCGATTACAAAGATAAATCGGTCGCGCAGCCGGTCAATTACCGGTCGGTCGATCCATTCTGGCACGACGAAGAGCGCCTGCCTTCCGCAGTGCTCAATGGACGGCAGAACCTCATCTGCCACGTGATAATGCGGCCTGTTCATGTAGTCGTCGAAGATGATGCGTGTGCCGGGCTTCGCCCGTAGGAGGCTGGTCAGAAAGCTGGCGACCCGGAACCGGCCGTCTACCAAAACGAGGTCCGGCTGCTCGGCATGATCCCAGATCGACGACAGGTAGCTTGGAAAAGCGTCTCGCTTGGCCATGCTGACTGGTCGGCCCCATTCACCAACCGGGCCGACATCAACCCATTGCGCTCTGAGCCGAGGCTCGTCAGCGAAGGCGCTTCGCACCGACAACACCCACTCCTCTGATGTATCCACCGCAAGCACCAGGGCATCGGTGTTTGACAAGACCCATCGGCTGGAAGCGCCCATGCCGTACTCGCCGTAGACCCTCGATCTGCTGGCCTCGCGTCTGAACATCTCGTCCGACCCATCGAACAGCGACGCGGGCTTAGCCGGCGACACCAGTTTTCGGGCGGCCTTCGCCAAGATAGGCGGGAGGAAATCCGAAGCTGCGACCATATCCGCGTTCCCCGAGGCTCTGCGCCATTGGGAAGTTCGTAGCCAGCAAGTCAAGACTTTCACCCCTTGGCGAGAGCCTACTTTGCCCCCCCACGCCCCTGCATCAGTCCGGTAACCTGGCCTCGATCTTCCGGCGATGCTGGGCGCGCGCGGGGCGCTGTCGCCTGGCGCGACGGTGCCACCATTTCTTGAGTTTGCGTCTCAGGCGGAACCGGGCGTCGAGATCCCAGCCGGCCAGCCCCACGCCAACGGCGACGATCAGAAGGCAGGTCAGCGTCAGCATGAGGCGAGCCCAAGCCGCCGCGGGGCGCGCGCCATGGTCATGACCGGTGCCACCCTAGCTTCGCAAGGCGGCGAAGATGACGAAGGCGGCGACAGGCATGGCGACGACCAGGAGGCGTCGTGCCCGGTGCGCAGCATGGATAACCTGGCCAAACATCTTCACCCCCCGGTCCGACATTGGAACGACGTCGCGGGGGGGGCGGTCGCCTCATGCGGATCGCACAGGCCGCTGCGTCAGTCGGGTGCCCGGGGGGCGAGCTTGCGGTGGCGCTGTTCGCGCGCGTTCCGCTGTCGCCAGAAGCGACGGTGCCGCCATTTCCTGAGCCTGTGTCCCAGGTGAAACCGGGCGTCGAGACCCCAGTAGGCCAGCAGGAGGCCACCGGCGGCGATCAGAATACAGGTCAGCTTCAGCATAAGGCGAACCTACACCGCCGCCGCAGGCGCGCCAGCCCACGCCCTATTCGGGGGAAGGAAGACGCCTCAGGCGGCGATCCGCGACATCGGGGCCTGGATCATGTCTCCCAACTCCGGGCCTTGCGCCGTTTGCGCCGGAACAGTCGGCGCAGTCGGTCCGAGAGGTTCAGCCATTCGTCGAGGCCCATCCAAGCCAACGACATGGCGATCACGGCACAGAGGCCGAGCGCAGCGTACAGCATATGAGAGATCCTGCGGCTGGGGAGAGCCGCCTGTATTATGCCACGTCAGGCGCCGAAATTCACGTCCCACCCTGGATCAAATGCGGGCCGTCACCCCAAGCCCCCGATCCGGAGGCGGGGAGGCCGGCCGGGCGACCGGCTCGATTTCACAAGGATACGATCATGAACTGGCAGGATCGGCTGTTCGGCCGGCGAACCCCTGTGTCCGAGACCAAGGACAGCCGCGCGGGGCCGCTGATCGCCCTGACGGCGGCGGGGCGACCGCGGTGGACGCCGCGGGACTATGGCAACCTGGCGCGCGAGGGGTTCGCGCGGAACGCGGTGGCCTATCGCTGCGTGCGGATGATCGCCGAGGCCTGCGCGGCGACGCCCCTGGCGGTGTTCGCGGGCGGGGTCCGCGCCGACGACCATCCGGTGGCCCGTCTGCTGCGCCGGCCCAATCCCGAACAGTCGGGGGCCGAGTGGCTGGAGGGGCTGTACGGGGCGCTGCAGACGGCGGGCAACGCCTATGTCGAGGCGGTCAGCCCGGATCGGGGGGACGAGGCCGGGCCCGGGGAGCTGTGGTCGCTGCGGCCCGATCGGGTGCAGGTGGTGCCCGGGCGGGCGGGGTGGCCCGAAGCCTATGAGTATTCCGTCGGCGGTCGCTCGGTGCGGATCGGGCGCGAGGCCGACGGCTGGATGCCGGTGATGCAGCTGAAGCTGTGGAACCCGACCGACGACCACTACGGGTTTTCGCCCCTCGAGGCGGCGGCTGCGGCCATCGACGTGCACAATGCCTCGGGGGCCTGGAACAAGGCGCTGCTGGACAATGCGGCCCGGCCCTCGGGCGCGCTGGTGTTCAGGGGCGTGGACGGGGAGCGGCTGACCGAGGCGCAGTTCGCCCTGCTGAAGGCCGAGCTGGGCGAGGCGCATGCGGGGGCGGGGAACGCTGGACGGCCCATGGTGCTGGAGGGCGGGCTGGACTGGAAGCCGATGTCGATGAGCCCGGCGGACATGGACTTCATCGCCGGGAAGCATGCGGCGGCGCGCGAGATCGCCCTGGCCTTCGGGGTGCCGCCGCAGCTGCTGGGGATCCCCGGCGACGCGACCTACGCCAACTATCGCGAGGCCAATGCCGCCTTCTGGCGCGGGACGGTGGTGCCGCTGGCCCGAAAGACGGCCGGGGCGCTGGGCGGCTGGCTGGGCGGGCGGTTCGCGGACGTGCGGATCGAGCCGGACCTGGACGCGGTGCCGGCCCTGCAGCCCGAGCGCGACGCCCTGTGGGCACGGCTGTCCGGGGCGGGGTTCCTGACCGACGAGGAACGGCGGCGGATGGCAGGGGTGGGGGCGTGATGGACGATCTGAAGAAGATGGCCGCGGGTCTGGCGGTGGCGCTGGTGGTGCAGACGATCGGCGGGCTGGTCTGGGCCGGGGGCGCGGCGGCGCGGATCGCGACGCTGGAGGACCGGGTCGGGGAGCAGAGGCTGGTGGCCGAGCGGCTGGCGCGGCTGGAGGAACAGGGCATCGCCACCCGGGCGGCGGTCGAACGGATCGAGAAGCGGCTGGAGGATAAGACGTGAGGGTCGAGGGTCGAGGGACGAGAGCCGAGGGAAGCAAGGACGAGGACGGGTCGCTTTCGACCATGGACCCTCGGCCGTCGACCCTGACCATCCAGGGCTACGCCTCCCTGTGGGGCGTGGCGGACCTGAACGGGGATGTGGTGGCGAAGGGCGCGTTCGCCGACAGCCTGATGCGGACCGGGGCCGGTGGGGTGGGGATGCTGCACCAGCACGAAAGCCGGGCGGTCGTGGGCGTGTGGGACGAGATGGTCGAGGACGACCGCGGCCTGTTCGTGCGGGGCCGGATCGCCGACTGGTCCGCCGAGGCCCGCTATGCCCGGGCGCTGAGCCGGGCCGGGGCGCTGGACGGGCTTTCGATCGGCTTCCGGGCGGCGCGGGCCAGGCGGGACGGGCGGCTGCGGGTGCTGTCGGGCGTGGAGCTGTGGGAGGTGTCGCTTGTGACCTTTCCGGGATAATACATTATCGCGGGGTGATGAGCTCATCTCCGACGGCATTCAGTTATCTGCGGTTCTCCAACCCTACGCAGGCGGCGGGGGACTCGAGGCGTCGGCAGACCACCGCCGCCGCAGAGTACGCCGCAGCCCACGGCCTGATCCTCGACGACACGATGCGCGACGAAGGCGTCAGCGCATTCAGGGGGCGCCATAGGGAGGACGGTGCCCTAGGGGCGTTCCTGGCGAAGATCGATGCCGACGAGATCGCTCCCGGCTCCTACCTGTTGATCGACAGCTTCGATCGTTTGACGCGTGAGCGCGTCACTCGGGCCATCCACCTACTTACGGGTATCATGACGCGAGGCGTCGTCGTGGTGACCCTCAACGATGGCCGGCGCTACGAGGACGCCTCCGCCGGCCTTATGGAGCTCATGTACGCGCTCATGGAACTTAGTAGGAGCCATGAGGAGAGCCGAGAGAAAGGCCGGAAGGTCGGCGCGGCCCGAGCGCGGGAGCGTCACCGCGCCCGCGAGGACCTCACGCCGTTCACACCAGTTGGACCACATTGGCTGCGCCTGGAGCCGCTTCGCGACGACGCCGGCCGGCGGGCAGGTGGTCGCTGGGTCAAGATACCTGAGCGTGTTGCGGTGGTGCAGGAGATATTTGACGCCAAGGAGGAAGGCCTGGGCTATGCCGCCATCTGTCGCCGGCTGAACTCGCGCGGCGAAACTACACCGCGTCCACGGCGCGATGCAGAGGGCCGTCCGACCAGCATCTGGACCGAGGCCACCGTGGGCGAGTTGATCGCAAGCCGAACGGTTCTTGGCGAGTATGCGCCACACGTCGGACACCGTAGAGCGGGCCCACGAATTCCAGATGGCGCGCCGATTGCGGGGTTCTACCCGCAGATTATCACGCCTGAGCAGTTCGACCGGGTGCACACCGCCATCGCTCTGCGTCAGAACCCGAACGCCAAACCGCGATCATCTGAGTTCCGAAACCTGCTGATTGGCCACGTTCGTTGTCGTTGTGGCGGAGTTGTCGGCTATCTGGCGTCGGGTCGCCTGCGAGACGGGCAGCGATCCGCCGCACTGCGTTGTCCGAACGTCTATCGGGGCACTTGCGATAACCGTAGTCGGCTGAACTATGGAAGGGTCGAGGCGGAACTGCTGCCGTTTCTGGCGGGGTTGCCAGCGACTGAGTCATCAGCGCCCACGGACGCGGCGGTGGCTCTAGCCGTAGCAGAAACCGCTCTTATAGACCTTGAACGCCGGATCGGCCTCCTGGTGGATCACCTAGAAAGCGGACAGGACCAGCGAGATAAGAGCGAGAGCGTCGGAGAACGTCTACGCCAGCGCGAGGGCGAGCGGGCTGCGTTGGTTGACAGGATAACGATCCTGAAGGCCGAGGCGGCGCGCGAGCGGGCTATTGCAGCGGCTCCGGACTGGCGCGCCCGACTGGCGCAGATTGAAGCCCAGATGCAGGCCGCTGAAGGCAGCGCACTATACGAGTTGCGTTCGCGTCTGAACGTCCTGATCGGACAGGCCGTGCCCGGTGGATTCACCCTGGACGAGGGGTATCTCACGGCTCGTTTCTCAACCACCGATCCTAAAGGCGGGAAGAGGAAGCCTCTCTACTATGGTGCCGAGGGCGGTCTGATCCGGTGGGAGATGACAGCCGGCGCGCCCGACTTCGGTCAGGTGCGGGTCGCGCCCGGCAATCTGGTCGCGGTCCAGGGATAGCAAAGCATACTTAGCCGATTGGCTGTGTGCCCACTGACCATGCAAAATTAACGCGCCGAACCACGCGGTGGATGTTGACAAAGCGGGCTAAAAAGGTTAACACCGACGAGCCTGCGCGTTAACCGCAAGGGCTTAGGCGTAGCTTCCCTTATGAGCCCGTTCTAGCAGGTTCACCAGATAGCGCAAGCCCATTCCTTTACAAATCCGCCGAGGCTTTCAAGCCGCGCCTACCACTCAGGACAATTCGTCAACATGACTATCAACGACGCCGAGGCTGCTAGCCTCGCCGCATCAAACCATTTCATGGCCGCTGGCTTCGGCTATGCCGTCAGCGTTGATCTCTCGCGTCGATTTAGCGACGAGGGCGGCACGGCGGTTCTCGTCACGGGCGGCGTGCCACTGCTGACCATGCCCAGCGGAACCGGCGTCCGCGACTGGCTGGAAGCGCTGAAGGCCGATCCCACGGCAGAGCATCTGTTCTCGCCGCCGGCTACGCCGACCCCCGTCGTCGCCAAGGCAAAGGCCCCGGTCGATAAGAGCCTGTCTGCCGATGAGCGTCTGTCGCTGGCGAACGGCCACGCCCCGTTCCGCCGCCCGGCTGGCAAGGCCTAAGCTATGCAGGATCAGCAACTCTGGAAGTTCGAGGACTTCAAAGAGCGCCTGCCGGGGGTCACTTACAGAACGGTGGTTCGCGAATCCCAGCTTGGCCGTTTTCCGGCGGGGACTCGCTTTTCGAAGTCCTCTCGCATGGTCTGGCCTGCGGCGAAGGTTCAAGAGCACCTTGACCGCCTGTGGGCACCGCTGGAGGTGCCCGCATGAGCGGCTCCGTAGGCAAGACCCGCTACGTCGGCCGGATCGAACTGGCAGCGTTGCTCGCCGCCGCCGGCCTCTCCCCGCAGGAGTGGGCCGCCGAGGCCCCGCCCGCCGTCTACGCATGGCCCGGTGCCCCCAAGTGGAAGCGCGCCGCCGTCGTCAACATCCTGCGCAAGGCCAAGGCCTCGCGCCAACCCGAAACCCAAGAAGAGACCTCAACGACTAATGACTCCTTCGACTGACAACCCTTTGACCCTGGACGTCGACGGCAAGCTGCCGATGACCTTCACCGCCGCCGCTGGCGCCATCGAAGACGGCATCACGTCTGCGTGGAAGCATCACTGGCATCGCCAATCGCTGGGCGATCTCAGCGGGCGTTGGCTTGGCGGCCTGTGCTCGCCTGAGCGCCGCCTGGAAGCCCTGATCCAGGTCGCCGACGTGGCCCTGGGCCGTCTTCACGTCGGCCTTAGCGTCAGCCTGGATGTGGATGCGGAAGGCCTTCCCCTGGCGATCCTGGTGAGCAACCCGCGCAGCACGGTGGAGATCGCCGTAAGCATGACGCCCCGCGCCCTTCGCATCTCCGGTAACGTGACTCCCCTGGAGATCGACAGCGCCGGACGCCGTATCGTTGAGGTTCTCGCCTCCGCGCTCGCCGCCGTCGTTACCGCCCCGCCGGCGCCTGATCGCCGCACGGGTCCTCGCTCGTGAGGACGCGTCGCCTGCCGCCGGGCGTGACCGCTTGCGGCCGTCGCGGATCGCGCTGGTGCTGGACCTGGCCGGTGCCGGGCGACCGCTCGCCGCCGGTTGCGCCATCGCCGTCGCCCGCGCCGATCATCTCGCCGCCCGTGGCCCCTACCGGTCGCCCCCTCCCGACGCGCCTAGAGGAGGTCCTGGAGGGCGATGGCTCGTTCCCCATGGCGTGGTGTCGTCTGTGGTAGCGGCCGTGGACTACGCCCCGCTGCCGACCGGACCCTCGCCGATGGCGCCGACGATGTCGTCGCCCTGTGCGTATCGCCGGACGCTGGCGACGCTTGCGGCACCTTCGTCTCTCCGTGGCCGTCTGCGGGCGTTTGCGATGTCAGGCGGCGGCGGGCGGGCTCCGAACAACTGGAAGCGCCGCGCGTCCGATTCGCCTGCCGCGTTCGCCGCATGGGCGCGGTCATATCCCCATGCGGACCTCGCGCTGCGCACTGGCGTCAGCACCGGTCTGGTGGTCGTTCAGGCCGACGATGACGACGCTCTCGCGGCCGCAGAGGAGGCGTTCGGAGCGCTCCCCGCCGCGACGGTGCGCAGTCTGTCGCGCGAGGGCCGCCTGCGCCTGTGGATGCGTGTCCCTGCGGGCCTGCGCAGCCTTCCGACGTGCCTCGACATCGCGCCCGGCGTCCGCCTTCTCGCCGATGGTGCCTACGCCCGCCTTAGCGCCTGGACGCAGCCCCCGGACGATGACCGCTTCGACTTCATGCTGATCAGCCCGACGTGGGTCGTCGCCGTACAGGCGGCTGCGCAGGCCGCCGCCGCATCGCCAACGCCTACCGTTCGCCGGTTCCACTAAGGCGACGCGCGGCCCCGGCCGGGCACGACCGCCATCGGCGTAAGCCTCCGCGACACCGGGTGTCACGACCACCGGCGCCACCGAAGCCGGCTTAGCAAGTCCCGCTGCCCTACAGGCCGGGCGTTAGTTCCTAGACTTAGCTTAGCAGTAGCAGCCCGCCGGGCGCGAGAATACGCGCCTGTATCCTTAAATCACAAGAAGAAGCCCCGACCGCTGAGACGGCCGAGGCTCACAAGGTATCTATGACCTACAATAATAACACGGGAATCGAGTCCCCGCTACTAAAGATTCGCGACAGCCATCCCAAGCTTTTTCGTGAGATCGCTGGTTCACAACAGAAGGCCATGCAGTATGCAAACGGCCGAATTGCTCAGCTTAAGGATCACGGTAAGGTCCGTTTCATCGACGAGACCGACCGCGATGTAATGCTCTACCATAAGGACGACATGGCGACTATCATGGCGCATGAGTCTGTTTTGCTTCTGGCGTACGAACTTCAGAATGGCAAGCGCGTCCCGGTGGCAAAGTCGGTTCCGCTGTTCCGCTGGTGGTGCGCACAGTCAGACCGTCGCCAGTATACGGAGAAGGTTTTCCTCCCCTTCCGTCCCGGTGGTCAGGCTCTCGGCCTTCCAGATGGCGCTCTGAACCTGTTCAAGGGCTTCACGACCAAGACGGCATTCGGCGGCGACTACAGTAAGTTCAAGGAACACGTGAACCAGAATCTTGCCGGCGGTAACGTGGAACTTTCGGAATGGATGTGGGACTTCATGGCCGACATCTTCCTGAACCCGACGAAGCGCCCGCCCGTGATGCTGATCCTTCGCGGGAGCAAGGGTTCGGGCAAGAGCACGTTCTCTAACGTGCTGGCGCGGCTGATCGGAGAGCAATACTGTCCCGTCATCGACTCCGCACAAGGCCTGACGGGCCGCTTCGCAGGTCAGACCTTCTCTCGCGCCATGCTGCTGGTGGTCGAAGAAGCCTACTTCGCAGGCGACCTAGCATCCGAGGCGCGTCTCAAGTCCCTTGTCACTTCGCCACGACTCCCGGTTGAGGAGAAGCACGGCGCAACGACCATGCAGCCGGCGTACTTCCGCATCTGCATGACGGCTAATGCTGAGCATGTCGTGCCAAGCGGCCCTGGCGAACGTCGCTTCGCCGTCGCTGATGTTGCCGACCACCGGAAGGGCGATAGCGAGTTCTTCGCCGACATGTGGAAGGAACTTGAGGCGGGGGGGTTCAAGACTCTCCTCCTGGACCTTCTGAAGCGTGACCTGACGAAGCGCGACTGGTCTAAGCCGCCTGTGACCCGTGGCCTCGCCGATCAGGTGCGCCTGTCACTGAAGCCGGATGAGCGGTGGTGGTCGTCGATCCTGACCACGGGCGTGATCCCCTTCACCCACGCACCGGCCGGCACCGCCGAGGGCGCAGACGCCGAGTGGAACCTCGATTCGCCGTTCACCGTCGAGCGCGCGCATCTGCTGGCGTCGCTCCAGCAGGCGGCAGGGCGGACCTTCGGCGGCCCCACGTCGCCCGAGGGGCTGGGGCGCTTCCTCCGCAAGGCCCTCGCTGGTGAGGCCCTGGAATCGATTAAGGTGACGGTGCCGTTCCGTGGCCGTGTGAACTGCTATCGCCTGCCGCCGCGACGCGAGGCGCTGGCGCTGATGATGAAGGCGCACCCCGGCCTTGAGCTGGTGCCGGAAGCTGAGGCCTTCGACGCAGAGGCCGACGCGCCCGCCGCCAAGCCGCCGGTGATCGGCCCGGCTGACGTCTACGACCTTGTCGCGCACCGCGCCGCCAACGCGGTGTCCCTGCCGATCTAGGGCCTCTGGTGTCCAGGTGCTCTTTCCGGGAACCTGGACACCTGTCCCGGTGTCCCGGTGGCGTCCTGGTTTGGCGCTGGCTACGTGGACACCGCAAATCCCTGCCACCGTTGGCTTTTTCGGCTATTGTCCAGGTTGTCCCGGTTATTTCTCACTTTCGTTTGAGAGAAGGAAACACGGGTACAAACGGTGGATCCCCGCCTTTGGGTGGCCCATTCCAGGCGCGAAATCCGAGAGTCCGCTAAAGTGGGTTCGGAACCTGGACACCTGGACATCCTGGACACCAGCGGATCGACGTTGAACCACGCGCGACTTGATTCAACGCTAGGTCATTTTAGATTCAACCTTGACTCGTCTCGATATGAGCGCGCGAGCGATTAGACTGGATTGCGTATTGCAGCGGGAGTGGGCGAGATCGTCGCCGCCGTGGACATCATCCGGTAGACCGACGCCGCCGTGAACCTGACCCGCGCCGCCCAGATCGGCGCCGCCGTGGACCTGATCCGGACCGCCGGCACCGCCGTGAGCCTCGCCGCCCAGATCGGCGCCGCCGTCCTGGTGGTCGTTGGATGTCGCACGGTCGCCGTTCAGGGCAGGCACCGAGCTCAGATCATCGTCTCACACAGGCAAGCCCTCGTGGGATCGGATGCACCACCTCTAAAGTGTCTCACACAAGTAGGGTTGACTCCGTATGAGACAGAACACTAGATATTCTTACAATGTCCTAAGAACCTAGGGAGACTAAAATGTCCGAGATCGTCGGCTATGGCCGCACCAGCACCCAAGACCAGCAAGCGGGTCTCGCCGATCAGATTGCAGAACTTGAGCGCGCCGGGGCCACTCAGGTCTTCTCCGAACAAGTTTCGGCGGTAGATGCCGCCCGGCCTCAGCTAGCCGAGGCCCTCAATTACTGCCGTAAAGGCGATACGTTTGTGGTTACGAAGCCTGACCGTCTGGCGCGCTCTACGGCAGACCTCTTGCAGATCGTCAGCAACCTCAAGGCGCGCGGCGTGACAGTGCGGATACTGTCGATGGACATAGACACTTCCACGGCAACCGGCGAACTCATGTTGACCCTGCTAGCGGCCGTGGGGAAGTTCGAGCGCGAACTCATGCTCGAACGCCAACGTGCCGGTATTGCAGCCGCTAAGGCGGCTGGGCGCTACAAGGGCCGCGCGCCGACTGCGCTTAAGCAGGCCGGCGAGGTTCGCCGTCTGAAGGCGGAAGGTGCGAAGCCCGCCGCCATTGCCCGAGACCTTGGGATCGGCAGGGCTTCGGTCTATCGCATCCTGGCGGATGCCGAACCGGCTCCGTCATGAGCCGGTGGATCGGCGTCGTCGTCGCGGTGGTGGTGATCGCCCTCTTGATGTGACCACCGTTCGGCGTTGATGACGAAACCACAAGCAATCGTTCAGACCCCATCCGAGCCAAAGCCCCCGCCGGTCCCCT
The DNA here is from genome assembly GCF_000144605.1 of Brevundimonas subvibrioides ATCC 15264. Lineage (NCBI taxonomy): Bacteria > Pseudomonadati > Pseudomonadota > Alphaproteobacteria > Caulobacterales > Caulobacteraceae > Brevundimonas > Brevundimonas subvibrioides. Next base: position 1,250,564 of record NC_014375.1, read on the forward strand.
CCGATTTGTAAGGGAATGGGACCCAAGGCCCCCTGTTGTTAATGTTAACGGACTGGGTGCCTGCCGTCTGCGGACCAAATTGAGCAACAGGGCTTCGACTTGAAGCCGAGTTATGTTTCCAGGTCGCGTTCTGGAAACTGAGTAAAGCTAGGTCGAAATTTTTTAATTCACATTTTTTTATAGAGCCGGCCCGCCGAGATCCTCAATACTTTGGCTCTGCCATTATGACAGCGAGTTAAGCTAAAGCCGTTGGGAATGTCTCTCAGTCTACCTAGCCGGACTTGTCGATAGACAGGGTCAGGTGCGTGTCGCAGATGGCGAGACGGTAGTCTGCTGCGAGCCCGGTACGCACCACCGGCCCGGAATAGTCCGAGTATGGATTGTGGAGGGCGGTGGTCTGAGCTGCCGGATGCTCGAAGCCGGCAATCGAGACCGGCGAGAACATCACAGCATCGACGTGAGGGTAGGCATCGGTTGCGAATGCCGCCCGCTGGACCTGGGCGCCGGTCGTTTTCGTCATCGTATCGCTCTGCACGTGGTGGGCTTCGCCGAACTCCGGCGGCCGGCTGTAGTCCTTTGGCACCGTGACTGAGACCGCCATTGGGCCGATCGGCAGAAACGCCCTGGCGTAGTCGGGGGGCATTCCACCGGCAGAGAGGGAAAGGTGCATCTCCTGGGAGAGCCTGACCCCAGAAATCGCCACCACGCGGTAGTCGTCGGGCCGAACATCACCCAAGGCGATGGACTCCCCGATGACCTTGGCCTTGTCGTGAAGGGCGCTGGACAGACGGAGCATGGCCGCGTCTCGGCTCCGCTCATCGAAGCTACGGATTACACCGCCATCACCGAACTCACTCTCCTCCCATGCCGTCCAGTCAGTGACGGACGGCGTGACGACCTCGACCAAAAGACGGCCTGGGTGATCGGGCCGCGTGAAGGCGAAGTCGAAGCGACGGGCGCGATCCTGCGTCAAAGTCCAACCTGAATGCTGAAGCGCTAACGCGAAGAACATCTCTGACACCGCGTCGGGCGTCGTGGTGCGGAAGCGTTTGACGAAGTTCGCATCGAGCCACGGGGCAAGCTGCGCATAGGCGTTCTCGCACCTGTCCCGGAACTCGGCGCCCGCCTCTGAAACATCTGGCGCCACCATGTTGCCGTACCAGACGTGGGAGCCCGGCCCAGCGTCCTGCGCGGTAAGGATCATGTCGGCATCGCCGAAGGCCGGCCGCGCGCGACCCATGCGATAATCAGGATGGCGGCGGTCGCCGCATATCCGATCAACGCCCAGCGCAGTGCATTAGCTTCCCAAGCTGCGGTTGAGTTGACCCACATTGCCTCACGGCTCGACATCGCAGTTTCGGCCAGCGGCGACCCGTATGTTCGGTTTAGATGTGCGAGGAGATCGGTGCGCGCCGCCTGGGCCTGTCGGCCGGTGCTGATGACCCACCAGGTCGTCGCGGCGTTGGCGACCGCCAGCACTATGAGGAGACGTTGAAAGCGCGTCATGGGAATCCCGTGTTATCGAGGAAACCTAACAGACAAGGGCAGGGAATGACGATGGCGAGACGCATGATCCTGGGCGCGGTGGTCTTGCTGCTGGCGGGCTGCGAGCGTCCGGCTCCGTGGACCGCCTTCGTCTATCCCGACGCCGACACCCTTACCGTCAGTGCTGAGATCGGCCGCTTCGAAACCTTCGAGCAATGCAGGGCCGGCGCCGTGAAGACCTTGGCCGCCTTCGGCCGCGTAGGCGTGGGGGCCTATGAGTGCGGCCGTGCTTGTCGGTATGACAGGGGAGCCGGCTTGGCGGTCTGCGCTGAGACGCGCGACTAACCCGAGCTACTCCCTAACGATTCTCCAGGGTGCCTAGAAAGAACTGCATGTGACGATCGTCCACTCGCGCGAGCGTGCGGACCTCGACGCTCTGGTTCCCGCCGACGACACGCTGGTCGTGCCTGCCTCCGAGCATCGGCTTGTTGATCGGATGGTCAAAAACTAACGTTCGGCGACACCGGCTTCTCCCGCGCCCGCAATCGTTGCATCGCCTTAGGATGGGAAGGCATGGTAAGCACGCCGATATGAGAGCGCTGACGACTTGTGCGGCGCCGTCGAGGTTGCAAGGGTATAGGGATGGTCAATCAGGAAGTTCTGAGTCGGCAACTGCGGACGGATGCAGTCGATTTTTCATTCGGCGAGATCGTAAATCTGCATAATGACCGGGAGATCATCATCTCCCCCGAATATCAGAGGTTATTTCGCTGGAGCGATGAGCAAAAGTCTCGGTTGATTGAGTCAATTTTAGTTGAACTCCCCATCCCGCCAATCTTTCTTATCGAGGGAGAGGACGGGATACTAGAACTTATTGACGGTCTTCAGCGCGTAAGTTCTGTTATACAATTCCTAAGCCCGGCAGACATAGGCAAAGACCCGCTTATTCTCGCAGGATGTGATCTTATACCTCAATTGAATGGAAAGTGTTTTGACGACCTTTCGCTGACTGATCGACTTCGGATTAAGAGGACTGCTATACGAGCGGTGATCATAAGAAAGTCCGGCGAAGAACTTGTAAAGTATGAGCTGTTCAAGCGTCTGAACACCGGAGGCGCGCTTCTTTCTCCTCAGGAAATCAGAAATTGCTCATCTAGAATGATCGCTGGCGGGGAAGAATTCTATAGAACAATTCAGGGATTAGCAGCCTATCCCTCTTTCCAAGCAGCGATCGACAGGCTTCCAGATGCCTATAAGGCACAGAAGGGCGATGAGGAGTTGGTTCTCCGGTTCTTCGCAGTGAAGAACTTTAAAGATGGATATAAGGGTAACGTCGAGGAGTGGCTCGACGCCTATATGGAACAGGTAATTTTTGGCAGGATGGCCTTTGATACTGCCGCCGAAACACAGTCATTCCAAGATGTCTTTGATTTTATAGCTGCAAATTTTGGTAGAGATGCTTTTGCTCGGACCAAGAACGGCGAAGGAACAGGACGGCTCGCTCCGGCGTATTTCGAAGCAGCTGTCGGCGGGACGCTGCGCTCACTACCTGGAGCCGCTGCTTTTGATGCTGACGAGCTGAAGCGGCGCCTTTACGGCGTCTATGCCTCTGAGGCGTTCAAGGAAGTAACGGGGCCCGGAGCTAACACAATACCTAAGTTGAACGGTCGGATCGATCTCGTAGCTGCCGCCTTGGCGTAGCCTCCATGGCTCTGACTGTCGCCCAACTCTCCAGCCAGATCGAAGCAGATTTGGATTGGCGTCATGCTGAGTTGGCCGTGTTCCGGGATTTGCTCACGCGTGATGCCGGAACTGGCATTCGCCGTCGCGTGCTATTCCGGGGCGCATGGGCGATCCTATACGCGCACTATGAAGGATTCTGTAAGTATTCCCTTCAGCTGATGGCTGAATTCCTTCAGGGACTTCCCGACTGTGCTTCGCTTCCTCACAGTACTTTTCTCTTTGTTCATGATAAAAGTATGCGACAGGCCAAATCTATGGCTACTGCCGAGGCATATGAATTCTTTCGAGTAACCGTAGAGGCCTTAAGGCAGGCCCCGCCTCCTGTGGGTATCGTCGAGACAAAAAGTAACCTGTGGCCCGATTTGCTACAGAATATTCTTAGTGATCTTGATCTTCAATCTTACGACGTCGTGCCAAGTCCAGTTTTAATTAAGACCCTGGTCGCTCGTCGAAATGATATTGCTCATGGGCAGAAGGTGTTCATCAAAGACCTCACCTATTACCGGGAGTATGAGGACGCCACTAGTGCACTTATGTATGAACTTGCCCTTGCTATTGTCGACAGAGCGTCAAAATACTAAGCGGCCAACAAATGCATTAAGCCTGCCGTAGACGGAATGGCGAGGTGAACGCGTTCCATTGTCAAGCGTCCTTGACAGTCAAACGGCGGTCAACGGTTCAAGGTGGGGGCGAGTCCCCGTGTATTAGGCGCAAAAACGTCGTTACGTTTCCAGCGTTGCCCGAAGCCCGCTTTCGGGTCTTAAAACAATGACTGCTTCCGACCCATTGCGGACATTCGCAGTCTTGAGTCTCTAAGTCCGAGTCTGGCTCATCTCAGCCCTCCGGAACGTCTGCTTACCGGCTTCAAACGAAGATTGGTCTGACACCTGCGTCAAGCCGGAGGCGCCGACCGTTCGCAGGGAATGTCTCGCGAGGCGGCGTCCAACAGGCAGGGCGCGACGAACAGGTCGCCTCTCCAGGCGCCGCGCAGGGTTCGAGCGCCGACGACGAGCCAGAGAACCAACAGCGCCCCGACCAGTCCGAGGCCGAGGATGTTGAAGGCCGCAATCGGCAGCAGCGTCCCCAGCTTCAGGGTCGCGACGGAGAAGACGCCCAGTGGGAATGTGTAGCCCCACCAACCCAGGTTGAACGGCAGACCCTGGCGCAGGTAGCGCAGGGTAATCAGGACGGCCATCGCCGCCCACCACAGGCCATATGCCCACAACAGAAGTCCGCCGATCAGCCCGATCCCGCGCGCAGCGTCGCCATACTGGCCAAGGCCGTTTGCGGCGAAGATGGCGGGCGCGGCCTGACCCAGCACCAGCATCCCCAGAGCGCCGGTCCCGATTGGACCCAAAGACAGCCAGCTGGATGCCGCCATGCTGGCGTGCGGCAGTTTGTGGACGGCCATGCGCAGCACCAGGATGACCAGTATGCTCATCGCCAGCGGCACCGACAGGGCCCACAAGCCATAGCTGACCACCAGCACATCCAGCGCCGAAGAAGGATCGGCCAGATGCGGCGCGATCAACCCTCCCGTCACGGCGGCGACCTCTGCTGCGACGACGGGCAGGAGCCAGACGGCGGTCATCTGGTCGATCGTATGGGTTTGGCGCGTGAACATCATGAAGGGGATGGCGATCCCGCAGGCGACGGCCATTGCCACGTCGATCCACCACAGGGTTTCGGCCCAGGGCGCGACCCCGTCGCCCCAGCGCGCCAGGCCGAACGCCATCAGCCCGTTGATGATCGTCGCCAGCCCCATGGGGATGCAGCCGAAGAACATAGACACCACCGAGTGGCCGAAAATCCGTCGCGCGCCGTCGAAGAAGAAGATCCAGCGGGCCGCATAGAGACCGCTGAACAGGACGAAAAGTCCGATGTTGAACAGCCACAGCCCCTCCGCCACGATCTTCACGCCGGGGATCGTGACGGGCAGCTGGTTCAGCGCCAGCGCCAGTATCCCGGTTCCCATGGTGGCGGCGAACCAGTTCGGCGTGAATTGACGCACGACCTCGGCAGGGGACTGCAGATTTGCGAACGGATGAAGGCCGAAGGCGACGTCGCGGGCGTGGGTGTCGTGAACCATTGGGCAGAACTCCGAAGCGCGACCCGCGTCCTCGATCAGGAGCGTGCGCTGCCAGCCGACAATGAGCGCCAGCGCTCGGGTGTTCCAACGGAATGATGCGAATTGATTGATCGGCCAGAGCGAACGGTTTTCGGCAGCTCAAGAGGTCGGGAGCAGGCCAAGAAAGGTCTCGCCCGCCTTTGACCGATATCTCTGTTTGTGGCGTAGCAGCCAGAAAGGGCGCGCGGGCAGATCGAGCGGCAATAACGCCAGCTCGCCTGAGCGCAATCGGGCGGCGACGACCGTTCGCGATACGACGGTCGCCCCGACACCAGCCGCGACGGCGGCGGCCACCGCTTCGTTGCCCGGCAGCGTCATGGAGATGTCCAAATCTTCTACCGTCAGGCAGCGTTCGGCCAGAGCCGCCTCAAAGGCCGAACGGGTGCCCGAGCCGGGCTCGCGCAGGACCCAGGACAGGGTCTTGAGGTCGGGCGGACCGGCGCCGTCCTGGGCCATGGGATGATCGGCGGCGACGACCAGCACCAGTTCATCGTGATCCAGAACCGTGCGTGTCAGGACCGCTTCGTCCACCTCGCCCTCGACCAGCCCCAGTTCCGCCCGTCCGTCGATGACGGCCTGGGCCACGTCCCGGGTATTGCCGATGGCGACGTCGATGCGGATGCCGGGATGTCGAGCGTGGAAGTCTGCCAGACGGGCGGGAAGCCACCAGCCGGCGATGGTCTGGCTCGCCTGGATCGACAGCCGGCCCCGCTTCAGCGCGCCGAGATCATCCAGCGCATCCTCTGCCGCCGAGGCGCGAGCGATGACGGCGCGCGCTTCTTCCAAAAAGACCTGTCCCGCCGCGTTCAGGACGATGCTGCGGCCGACGCGGTCGAACAGGGCCACGCCATGCCGCCCCTCCAGCGTAGTGATCGCCGAACTGACGGCCGACTGGGTGAGGTTCAAAGCCTCGGCCGCGCGGGTGACGTGCTGCCGCTCGGCGACAGCGACAAAGATGCGGAGCTGGTCGAGCGTCATATCGGAAGCCTAAGGCGTCCGCCGGTCCAAGCACAGGGATCGTTCGATGGCGACGAACGTTCCGAGCGGAACTTCGCGTTGGCGGCGGGCGTGAACGGCGTCCAGGATCAAGCGATCATGGATGACCGCCGCATGACCTCACCGCTGAAACTCATTGCGCTCATGGCCGGATCAGCCCTCGCCGGGGCTGTGCTTATGGCCTTCGCCCAGGCACCCCGCTCCCCCTTCAATACGGAAATGGCCGAGGCCATGTCGCGCATGCACGCCGCGATGATGATCGCGCCGATCGGCGATCCCGACCGGGACTTCGCCGCCATGATGATCCCCCATCATCAGGGCGCGGTGGACATGGCGCGGATCGAACTCGCCTACGGCAAGGACGAGCCGATGCGCCGTCTGGCCCAGGGGATCATCGTCGAACAGACCCAGGAGATCGCCTTAATGCAAGGCTTCCTCGACCGCTCGGCCACCCGCCCGACGCCCAACGCGCCCGCCGCACCTCATATCGGACACTGACCCATGACTTTCGTTTCGAAAACGCCCTTCGCCATGGCCCTGGCCTTGATGGCGTCCCCGGTTCTCGCCGATCAGGTTCCGGGCGCGGCGGCGGCGCCCGCGATCCCGATCACCGGGCAGGACCGGTTCTATTCGGCCGACCAGTTCTCAAACACGGTCTCGGTGGTTGATCCCTCGACCAACAGCCTTCTGGGCGTGATCTCCCTCGGTGAGCCGACCCCGGCCAACCTCAGCCCGCTCTACAGGGGTCAGCTGCTGGTCCACGGCATCGGCGCGGCGCCGGACGGCAAGACGATCGCCGTGGTCTCGATCGGGTCCAACTCGGTCAGCTTCATCGACACGGCCACCAACACCGTCAAACACACGACCTATGTCGGACGCTCTCCGCACGAGGCCTTCTTCACACCGGACGGCAAAGAGGTCTGGGTCACGGTGCGGGGCGAGGCCTACGTTTCGGTGCTGGACGCCGCGACCTATCAGGAGACCGCCCGGGTCGAGACGCCCAACGGGCCGGGCATGACGATCTTCTCGCCGGACGGCCGTTATGCCTACATCTGCTCCAGCTTCAGCCCCGAGACAGTCGTGGTCGAGACTGCGACCCGTGAGATCGTCGGTCGGGTGGCCCAGGCCAGTCCGTTCTGCCCAGACATCGCCGCCACGCCCGATGGGAGCCAGGTCTGGATGACGCTGAAGGACGTGGGCAAGACGATGGTGTTCGACGCCCGTCCGCCATTCGCCGTGCTTCAGACGCTCGACACCGGCCCGCTGACCAACCACGTCAACATCGTGCGAAATCGGGATGGTCAGTTCGCCTATGTCACCGTGGGGACCGAGAACGTCGTCAAGGTTTTCCGCACCGACACCTTCGACCCCGTGACCGAGATCGCGGTGGGGTCGCTGCCGCATGGTCTGTGGCCTTCCGGCGACGGCTCGCGGATCTATGTCGGGCTGGAGAATGGCGACGGCGTGGCGGTCATCGACACCTTGGCCAACCGCGTGATCGCCACCGTGCCGATCGGCCAAGGACCGCAGGGCGTCACCTATGTGCCGCGTGCGGTCACCGAGGGTGACGGCAAGGCCAACCTCATGCCCCTGGGCACCGCCCGCGCCTCGCGTCAACTCGTCCTGACGGGCGACGGTGACGCCCGGTCGCAGGCTACCCTGTTCGAGCAGGGGCAGGTGCAGATGCTGCAGATCGCCGCCGCAGGCCTCGAACCCGGCAAGCCCTATGTCATCGCCTTCGCCGAGACGGCGGACGGATCGGGGATGCTGCAGCCTTTGGCGAAGTTCATGACCAATCCGGCCGGGTCCGCGGTCGTCAATGCCGTGGGCCCGATCCGTCAGGTGGTCGCCGCCGACGCCGGCGCACCCCGCCGTTGGCTGGTCATCGCCTCGGGCTCGCCCGAGGCGATCGGCCCGGTCGTCCAGAGACAGTCGGAATAGGACCGGCCGCATGCGTATCGACAAGTTCGTCCATAGCTGCCTGCGCCTGACGGTCGGTGCAGATCGACTGCTCTTCGATCCGGGCAAATTCTCGTTCGTCGACGGACGGGTCGATCCCGCTGTCTTTTCGGACGTCTCGACGATCGTCCTGACGCACGGCCATCCGGATCACATCGACCCTGATGCGTTGGGCAGGATCGTGCAGGCGAGTGGCGCAACGCTCGTCGGCAACGGCGAGGTCGCCAACAAGCTCAGCGAGAAGGGCCTGTCGGTCACGGTCTTCGAGGAGGGTGAACGGATCTTCGGCGCGTTCCGACTGCAGGCTCAGGCGGTCGCGCATGAGCCCATCCTGTCGGACGAGAGCCCGCAATTGACCGCCTTCCTCGTCAATGACGTTTTCCTCAACCCGGGCGACAGTTTCGACAGCCGTCTGGATCGATTCGTGGGCGTGGAGGTGCTGGCCCTTCCGGTGATGGCGCCCTTTCTGACCGAGCTCACCGTCCATGCCTTCGCCAAGCGGATGAAGCCGAAATCTGTCATGCCGGTCCATGACGGCTACGCGCGCGACTATTTCCTCAAGCAGCGTTACGACGTCTACGAGCCCTATCTGGACAAAGTCGGGATTAAGCTGCACCGGCCGATGACGCCCGGAGACGGGTTTGACGTCGCCGACCAATGACGATTGACGAAGCCTCCGTCTCCATCGGCTTCGCCTGACCACGCAGATTTATCTTGGTCAGTTGCACATGTGACGTCGCCTTCCTGGCGCGAGTTCAACTTCCGCTTCTGGCGCTCTGAGGGCCGCTGCGCCTCTGCAAAGGCAATGTCCGCTAACCACCCTCAGCCGAAGTTCGGAGAGTCCGCTTTAGGCGGTGCCTGAATGTGTATTAGCCGTAGAAACGTGGTGACGTTTCCGATGCTGCCGGGGGCGCGGTTCAGGGTGGTCTTTGATCACTAGCGCGGGCCGCCAAACCCCTTAACTTGGCGGGATGGCTCGAAAACAAATGCCGCCGCAAAAGGCAAAACGCTGGAAACGCCCTGCCCAGATTGCAAGAGCCACGTCTCAACCTAACCTCCCAGCAGCACTGCAGGAGTTTGTTTTGCAGGCACCGTCGATATTAGATTTTGGGCCGATCGACGACATCAACGCCTTGTACGCCTTTTTCGAAGAGCTTCGATTTAGGACTATACTGCTCGGCCAGAAGGTAATCGTCGATCTGCGCATGTGCCGTAGGGTGGGAGCTGTTGGAGTTTTGTTGCTCGCAGCCGAAATCGAGCGATGCAACTTTGTGAAACCAGACCATGTGTCGGGCTACAGCCCTACGAACCCAGTCGCTCTTCGGACTCTGTCTATGTTCGGGTTTCACCAAGCTATTGGGGTCGAGGTCGAAGAGAGTATCTTGCCTCAGCGTGGCGTGGTGCAAATCCAGACCGGTACAGGCGAAACCGAGAACCTCTCATCAAAGCTCGGAGAGGTGGCCGGGCTTACACTGGAGCTTTGGCATGACCAAGCTTTCACTGACCGGATACATGGCGCGCTGAATGAGGCGATGACCAATGTTCTGATGCACGCCTACGACCCTAATCTGACGCAGAACGCTGGCGAGGCATGCGAGAGCGGACGGTGGTGGGTTGCGGGTTTCTCACAGGCCGGATCTGGAGAGGCATGGTTTCTTGCCTTGGATCTCGGGGTCGGAATCCCAGTGAGTGCTCCCGCCAAAAACAAAGGCCTTCAAGCCTATCTCGCCACGCCAGTGCAACGGAATGACGCCATGATTATATGGCACGTCATCTCCCAAGAAGGTCGAAGCAGAACAGGGCTGCCTCAGCACGGAAAGGGCATGCCCACGATGGTGTCCTTGATCCGTGATCGGGCAAAAAGCGGGACACTGTGGATCGTGTCAGGAAACGGGATCTATCTGCTAGACAAGGACGCTACGCGGCCTGGGGAACGCATGATAAACGAAATGATTATACCCCTGCGATCGAAAGCGGCGGGGACGTTGATACTTTGGAAGGTTGGACGGTCTAGCTTGCTGCCGGCAGAGGCTTGAAAATGGACGCTGTTGTGAACATCGCCAAAGATTTCAGCGAGTTTCCGTTCGGACGTTATGAATCGCACGGCCCATTTAATGGTGCGCGCTTTCGAAACGAAAAACTCCTACCGCTTCTTTTGAATGGTCAGTCAGTTTTGGTCGATCTGTCTGATGCTCGCGGCCTTGCGGCGTCTTTTTTGGAAGAAGCTTTTGGGGGGCTGGTTCGTGAAGGGCTGTCCGTGGAAGAACTGAGGCGGCTGCTGAAGGTTGTTTCGAATACCGATTCTTCTTTGGTGTCTGAGGTATGGTTTTATATCGAGGATGCGGCCAAGGCCGTCATTCATTAACGAAAAGTGTCGCTCTCGATTGAAATCACGAAGGCACTGTTTTTTGCTAGTGCAGGCTTCGGGCTCAAATGGTTTTTGGGCCGTCTTTCCGGTCGAGCTTCCGATATTCGATCAGCCCTATCTCTGATAGACACCACTTCTCATGATGCTGAGGGTGTAATGCACACGATCATTCGCGGTGTGCCTGACATTGGAAAAGCGGCAACCGTTATGGCCGATCGTTCGTCAATTATACTTAAGTTGAGGCGAGCGATTGGGGGGCATGCACAGTTTTCTGCACTTGAAACTACATTCGCTCTATATGCGCTCAACCTGAGATTTGCTGATCCCCATTTCGGTGTGCCGATAAGCCAGGGAGAAATAGATGCAATGCGAGCATCAGAGATCCGATTGCATCAGCACGTTCACCGAATCGCAGACGACCTATGGTCGTGGCGGCTTTATAGTCATGAACGTGGAAAATAACCCGGTCATTGAGCTCAAGACAGTTTAGTATCTGGTAGTCAGATACCCCGCCGGCAGCGGGATCGTGGGCGTTTCGCCCTGCCAGTAGACGCTGACGATCCACCAGCGGGTGCCGTCGTCAAACAGCTGGATGGAGTTGATGCCGCGGGCGAAGGGGGCTTCGTCGGGGGCGGCGTGACGGCTTTCGTAGGTGGAGAAGACGTGGGTCATGTGGCCGAAGGTCTCGACCCGGCGGACGACCTCGCGCTCGTGGAAGCCGCGCATGAGGAAGGGCTCGGCGCGGGCGATGTAGTCGTCCGGGCTGAGATAGGTGGCCGTGGACGGGCCTTCGGCGGGCGTACCGATCGGGATCAGCTTCGCCGATGGATGGAACAGGCTGCGGAAGCGGTTCCAGTCGCGGGGCACGCCCGCGTCACCGGAGATGACGTCGTAGAGGGCGGCGACGATCGCGTCGGAGCTCGCGACGTCGGTGGCGGCCGGGGCCTGTGCGGTCTGGCCCGCCGGGGGCGGGGTGTGGGCGAAAGCTGGACCGGCGCAGGACAGCAGCAGGGCGGCGGCGAGGATCGTCGGGCGCATTGAAGACATCTCCGAGGTTGCGACCGGGAGAGTGGCGCGAACGGGTGTCCGGGGGAAGCCGGCAGGGCCGACCCCTCGCCCTTTCGCACAAGGGACGACCGCAGGCGGTCGTGTGCTCAAGCCCTCTCCCGCCGGGAGAGGGGATCATGAAGGGAACACCATGAAAGAGACCAAGACCGCGTCCGGTTCGCCGGAGGCGCGCGCTGCCATGCACGAGATGATGGCGGCGTTCGAGGCGTTCAAAGGGGCCAACGACGCCCGGCTGGACGAGATCGAGAAGAAGGCCTCGGCCGACACGCTGCTGGAGGAGAAGGTGGCGCGGATCGACCAGGCGGTGGGGCAGGCGCAGGCGCGTCTGGACCGGGCGCTGAGCGAGGCGCGGCGGCCGCAGCTCGGCGGCGTCGAGAACCCCTCCGTCTCTCCCTTCGGTCGAGCCACCTCCCCATCGCTGCGCGACGGGGAGGAGACGAAATCGGCGTTCGACGGCTATGTGCGGACCGGGCGTGAACTGGGGCTGGAGCTGAAGGCGGGGCTGAGTTCGGCGCCGACCTCGGGCGGCTACATCGTGCCGACCGAGACGGAGCGGGCGATCGAGCGGCGGTTGATGGCGACCAGTCCGATGCGCGAGATCGCCACGGTGCGGACCGTGGCCTCGGGCGTGTTCAGAAAGCCCGTGTCGACGGCGGGGATCGCGAGCGGCTGGGTGGCGGAGACGGCCGCGCGGCCGGAGACGGATCCGGCGACGCTGGCCCTGCTCGAGTTTCCGGCGGCGGATCTCTACGCCAATCCGGCAGCGACCCAGGCCCTGCTGGACGACGCCCTGGTCGATCTGGACGAATGGCTGGCGGGCGAGGTCGAGGACGCCTTCGCCGCGCAGGAGACCCAGGCCTTCGTCAACGGCGACGGGACGAACAAGCCGAGGGGCTTTCTGGGCTATTCGATCGTGGCGGACGCGGGCCATGCCTGGGGCGACATCGGCTATGTGGCGTCGGGCGCGGCCGGGGCGTTCTCGGCCTCCAGTCCCACGGACAGGCTGCTGGACCTGATCTATGCGCCCAAGGCCCAGTTCCGGCCGAACGGGCGGTTCGTGATGAACCGGAAGACGGTCTCGGCCGTGCGCAAGTTCAAGGACGCGGACGGCAACTACATCTGGGTGCCGGCCACGCGGCCGGGCGAGACGGCGAGCCTGCTGGGCTATCCCGTGACCGAGATCGAGACCATGCCGGACATCGCGGCCAACAGCTATGCGATCGCGTTCGGCGATTTCCAGCGCGGGTATCTGATCGTCGACCGGGCGGGGGTGCGGGTGCTGAGGGACCCGTATTCGGCCAAGCCCTATGTGCTGTTCTACACGACCAAGCGGGTCGGCGGCGGGGTGCAGAACTTTGACGCGATCAAGGTGATGAAGTTCAGCGTGAGCTGAGCTCACGGTCTCCTCCCCGTCGGCCGCTTGGCCGATGGGGAGGTGGCTCGAAGCGTAGCGGAGAGACGGAGGGGCTCTAGACGCCCCGACATCGACTCTGCGTCAAGAACCCCTCCGTCACGGCCCTGAAGAAGGGCCGCGCCACCTCCCGATCGCTGCGCGACAGGGAGGAGACCTGATCATCTGACATCGGAGATTTCCCATGACCGCACCCGTGACGCTCACGGAGGCGAAGCTGTTCCTGCGCGTCGAGCACGCGGCGGAGGACGGTCTGATCCAGACGCTGATCGATGCCGCCCAGGCGCGGGTCGAGGGGGAGGTGGGTCTGGGCCTGACCTCGACGTCGGCGGCGCCGCTGAGGCTGGCGATCCTGATGCTGGCGCTGCGGGCCTATGAGCGGGGCGAGGTGGAGATGTCGATCCGGCCGGTCGAGGCCTGGATCGCGCCCTATCGGGTCGTCCGGCTGTGAGCGGGTTTCGCGTCCTGGCCCAGCTGCTGGAGCCGATCGAGGCGGAGACGCCGTATGGCGGCCGATCGGTGTCGTTCGAGCCGCTGGGGTCGGTCTGGTTGAGGCTGGAAGGACGGCGGCGGCGGGAACGGACCGAGGCGGGCGTGACCTCGGCGATCGAGGTGGCCACGGGCGAGACGCGGACCGATCCGCGGCTGACCGAGGGGCGGGTGATCCGGTTCGGCGGGGCGGACTGGACGATCGCGGCGGTGGATGCCGACCCGGAACGACCGGGGCGCACGCGCCTGGGCCTGGAGCGCAGCCGATGAGGGATCACGAGAGCGCGCTGCAGCAGGCGCTGATCGCGCATCTGCGGGCGGATTCGGCGATCCGGGCCCTGCTGGGCGAGCCGGCAAGGGTCTGGGACCAGGCCCCCCGGGACGTGGACTGGCCGTGGCTGGCCGTCGGGCGGTCGGAAAGCCGGCCGGTGGCGGCCGACGGATGCGGCGTGGAGCATACGCTCAGCCTGCGCTGCGCCTCGCTGTTTTCGGGGACGGAAGAGGCCAGGGCCGTTCTGGCCGCGGTGCGGGCAGCGCTGCACGAGGCGACACTGGAGGCGGACGGGGTTCGCACCGTGTCGATCCGGGCGATCTATGCCGACGTGTTCCGGTCGAACGACCAGAAGCGGATCTGGGGCGTCGTGCGGGTGCGCGCGGTGACGGAAGAGATTTGATCCTCCCCCGCGCCTGGCGGGGGAGGGGGACCATGCGCAGCATGGTGGAGGGGGCGGAAGCGGGCACCAGGTCTGAGGTCGCCCCCTCCACCACGACGCAAACGCGTCGCGTTCCCCCGCCCCCGTTTCGCTGCGCTTCACGAGGGAGGATCACGACATGGCCGCTCAACGGGGCAAGGACATACTGCTGAAAATCGAGGGGGCTCCGGGCGTGTTCACGACCGTCGCGGGTCTGAGGGCTCGGACGATCTCTCTCAATGCGAAGACGGTGGACGCGACCGACGCGGACTCGGCCGGGCGGTGGCGCGAACTGCTGGGCGGGGCCGGCGTCAAGTCGGCCGCGGTGTCGGGGCAGGGCATCTTTCGCGATGCCGCGTCCGACGCAGCGATCCGCGAGGCCTTCTTCGATCAGGGGCTGAAGACCTGGCGGTTGATCGTTCCGGACTTCGGCGTGCTGGAAGGGCCGTTCCTGGTCTCGGCGCTGGAGTATGCCGGCGACCATGAAGGCGAGGCGACGTTCGCGATCAGCCTGGCCAGCGCGGGGGCGGTCGCCTTCAGCGCGATCTAGGGACTGACGGCCAGAATGGTGGTGTTCCACTGCTCGGCAAAGCCGTAGGCGCGGTCCGAGCGCAGACGCTGTTCCTCGGTGGTGAAACTGTCGCCGCCGGCATCGATGACGCGATAGCCGAGACGGTCCGCGGCGGCGGAGTCGGCTCCGGGGAAGACCAGCGCGAAACCGATGAACCCGATCAGGCGATGGTCGCCACCGGCGGCGGCCTCGCGGGCCAGGGCCGGTGCGTCCGACGGGACATGATCGGCGAGGGCGTAGCCGTTCGGGTCGGATCCGACGGTATCGGGCGCAGGCGGCGTGGCGCACGCGGCCAGGCTGCAGACGACGGCGAGGGCGGTCAGGGTGCGGGTCATGGAGACGAGAATGCCTGAACGCCGGATCGGTTGTAACGCGGCCCGTGGCGAGGCGGTGGCCGTGCTGGCGGGAGAACCGCGACGGCTGTGCCTGACCCTGGGGGCGCTGGCGGAGATCGAGACGGCCCTGGGCGCGGCGGGCATCGAGGCGCTGGGCGCGCGGATGCGGACCCTGTCGGCGGGGGATCTGATGGCGGTGCTGGCGGCCCTGTTGCGGGGCGGGGGCGAGGGCCGTTTTGCGCGGGCGCTGGACGGGGCGGCGGTGTCGCCGGTCGATGCGGCCGAGGCGGTGGCGGCGGCGTTCGTGGCGTCGGCCGATGGCTGAGACGGGCTGGGGCGCGATGCTGCGCACGGCGGTGGCGCTGGGCGTATCGCCCGACCGCTTCTGGCGCCTGTCGCTGAAGGAATGGCGGATGCTGACGGCCGTGGCACCGGGTGCGGTGCCGATGGGGCGACGCGAGGTCGAGGCGCTGATGACGGCGTGGCCGGATTGAGATGAATCCTCCCCCGCGCCTGGCGGGGGAGGGGGACCGCGAAGCGGTGGAGGGGGCGGAAGCGGGCACCGGGTCCAAGGTCGCCCCCTCCACCACGACGCAGGCGCGTCGCGGTCCCCCTCCCCCGTGCGCTTCGCTTCTGGAGAGGACTTATGACTGACGACACACTGGACATTATCCCCGTGAAGGCGGCCGAGGCGGGGGCGGCGCTGGAGGCCCTGCGGGAGCCGGCGGAGCGGGCGGCCACGAGCATCGAGGAGGCGTTCGGGCGGGCGGGGGCCAGTCTGACGCGGTCGCTGGCGCGGGCGGCGGCGGACGGAGAGGTTTCGCTGTCCGAACTGGCGCGGGCGGTGCTGGGCGCGGTCGGTGCGGGGGTCGGAGGATCCGGGGGCCCGCTTTCCGGAGGATTGGGCGAAGCCATCGCCAAGGCGGTGGCCGGCGCGGCGGGGTTCGGCGGCGCGCGGGCCGACGGCGGCCCGGTGCTGGGCGGCGGAGCCTATCTGGTCGGGGAGCGGGGGCCGGAGGTGTTCCGGCCTGCCGGCGCGGGCGTGATCGAAGGCGGCGCTGGCGGGACGGGCGTGACGGTGAACGTCAGCGTCGACGGCGGGGCCCCGGCCCTGCTCAGGTCCGAGGCGCAGATCGCGCAGATGCTGGCCCGGGCCGCCGCGCTTGGGGCGCGGCGGTTGTGAGGAAACCTAGCGGACCTTGGGGTTCGGTCCGAAGCGGTTGTCGCCGGGCTGGCCTTCGGCGATGCCGATCCAGAGCAGGAAGCCCAGCTGGATGAGGCAGACGATCGCGAAGATGCCAAAGCCCGGGGCCATGATCGCCCAGACCATGGCCGGGTCGTCCGACTCCCAGTTGCCGCTGTTGGCGATGGCGGTCAGGCCCACTGTCGCGATGAAGGCCCCGATACCGACGACGCCGGCGATCCAGGGGATGACGGCGAGCCAGCCGGTGTGCCCCATGTCGTGCAGCCGCTTCACGGTGATCGCGAGATTCGGCCAGATCAGGGCGATGGAGAGCAGCGCGCCGAAGAAGGGAATCCAGCCCAGCACCACGCCGATGCCGAGGCAGATGAGCCAGCCGAGCCAGAAATGCTGGCGGCGGATGCGGCCCTCGAACGAGAACAGGACCTTCTGGAAATCGAAGGTGTCGACCGGCACGCCCGGCGTGGCCGAGGGGCCGGAGGCCGGGATGGCGGCGGCCAGCAGCATGATGTTGGTCGCCTCGCCGGCCACAGGCACGAAATCGACCCGCAGACCGGCGGTGATGCTCGAGGGCGGCGTCACCTGGTCGGCGTTGAACGCATAGCGGATGCCGTCGTCGCCGCTGATGAGGCCGGAACCCGCCGTCGGATCGAAACTGAGAATCTGACCGCGCATCCGTTGGTTCCCCTGCCCGGGCCCTGAACCGGCCCGTCTGCAAACTGGACGAGGCGGCGGCTGGCGACAAGTTAAACAGGAGACAGGTGATGGCCTTTCACGAGGTGCGTCTGCCCGCGCGGCTGGCGTTCGGGTCCACGGGCGGGGTGGAGCGGCGGACCGCGATCGTGACGCTGGCGTCCGGATTCGAGCGGCGGAACAGTCCCTGGGCGATGGGGCGCAGGCGGTATCTGATCGGGGCGAACCTGAGGTCGCTGGCGGACATGGCTGAGCTGACCGCCTTCTTCGAGGCGCGGCGCGGGCGGCTGTTCGGGTTCCGGTTCCGGGACTTCGCGGACTTCGCTTCGTGCGCGCCGGGCGGGACACCGGCGGCAACCGACCAGCCGCTGGGAACCGGCGACGGGGTGCGGACGGTGTTTCCCCTGATGAAGGCTTACGGAGACCCCGGATCGGGTCCGGGGCAGGCTGTGGAACGGCCCATCGCCAAGCCGGTCGAGGGGTCGGTGCGGCTCGCCGTGGATGGGGTCGAGGTGTCGGGCGGCTTTTCGGTCGACGCGACGACGGGCCTTGTCACACTGGACGTCGCGCCGGGCGGGGGCGCGACGGTGACGGCGGGCTTTCTGTTCGACACGCCCGTGCGGTTCGACGCGGACCGGCTGGAGATGACGCTGGAGAGCTTCGATGCCGGGCGGATGGCGGCCGTGCCGCTGATCGAGATCAGGATCTGAGAAATCCTTCCCCCTTGGGGGAGGGGGCGCGGCGTGGCTTCGCGCTGTGACGGAGGGGGCCTGCGGCGGGCAGGGTGTCTGGGGCTGGCCCCCTCCACCGCTCCGCGGTCCCCCTCCCCCAACGGGGGAGGATTATGAGGGACATACCGACAGAACTGGCCGCCCGCATCGAGAGCGGGGCGGCGACGCTGTGCCATGCCTGGATCGTGGCGCGGGCGGACGGGACGCGGATGGGGTTCAGCGACCATGACCGCGACCTGGACGTCGATGGCGTGGTCTGCGCGGCCGGGAGCGGCTGGACGCAAGGGGCGATGGACGCCTCGACGGGGCTGGGCGGCGGAACGCTGGCGGTCGCCGGCGTGCTGGACGACGACCGGATCGCGGACGCCGATATCGCGGCGGGGCTGTGGGACCGGGCGCGGGTCGAGGTGTGGCGCGTGAACTGGCGGCGGCCGGACCTGAAGGTGAGGCTGGGGGTCGGGACGCTGGGCACGATCCGTCGCGAAGGAGCGGGCTTCACGGCCGAGGTCGAGGGGCCTCTGGCGGCGCTGGAGCGGGTCGTGGGGCGGACCTATGGGCGCAGCTGCGACGCGGTGCTGGGCGACGGGCGCTGTCGGGCCGAGCCGGCGGGGCGGACCTGCGACAAGCGGTGGGCGACCTGCGTCGGGGTCTTCGCCAACGGCATCAACTTCCAGGGCTTTCCGGCGATTCCGGGCGACGACTTCCTGACCGCCTATCCGGCGACGGGCGCGCGGAACGATGGGGGCAAAAGGTGACGCCGGTCGAGGCGGCGCGCGGCTGGCTGGGGACGCCCTACCGGCATCAGGCGAGCACGAAGGGCGCAGGGGCGGACTGTCTGGGCCTGGTGCGCGGGGTCTGGCGCGAAGTGGTGGGGGAGGAGCCCGAGGCCCTGCCGGCCTATGCGCCGGACTGGGCCGAAGTCGGCGGGGTCGAGACGCTGCTCGAGGCGGCGGGGCGGTGGCTGGTGGCCAAGCCGCCGGGCGAGATGCAGCCGGGCGACGTCCTGCTGTTCCGGATGGCGGACGGGGCGATGGTCAAGCATTGCGCGATCCTGAGCGCGCTGGGGCCGCCGGAGCCCCGGATCATCCATGCCTACTGGGGGCGGGCGGTGGTCGAAAGCTGGATGGGGCCGTGGTGGCGGAGGCGGCTGGTGGCCGTCTTCGGCTGGCCCGTCCCGGCTCAAGGCCGGGGTGGAGAGGGGGATCACTGATGGCGCAGGTCGTTCTCGGCGGGATCGGACAGGCGATCGGCGGCGGTCTGGGGCGCAGCATCGGCGCGGCGCTGGGGGGCGTGGCAGACCGGGCGTTGCTCGGGGCGCTGACCCCTGCCCGGCAGGTGGGCCCGAGGCTGGAAACGCTGAAGATCCAGTCGACGGCGGAAGGCGCGCCCATGGCCTGCGTATTCGGGCGGGCGCGGGTGACGGGGCAGGTGATCTGGGCGGCGCGGTTCCTGGAGCAGCGGAACCGGAGCGGGAGCGGCAAGGGTGGGCCAGGGACGGTCGACTACGGCTATTCGCTGAGCTTCGCCGTGGCGCTGTGCGAGGGGCCGATCGACGGGATCGGGCGGATCTGGGCCGACGGGCAGCCGATGGACCAGACGGGCGTGGCGATGCGCGTCTATCGAGGAACCGAAGACCAGACGCCGGATCCGCTGATCGAAGCCGTGGATGGGGCAGCACCGGCCTATCGCGGGACGGCCTATGTGGTGTTCGAGGACCTGCTGCTGGGCCCCTGGGGCGATCGGATGCCGCAGCTGGGTTTCGAGGTGTTTCGCCGGCCCGGGGGCGAAGGGCTGGAGACGATGCTGGAGGGGGTCTGCCTGATCCCCGGGGCCGGGGAGTTCGTGCTGGCGACCGAGCCGGTGATGCGGCGCGAGGGGCTGACGCGAACGAAGGCCGAGAATGTGCATCTGGGGGACGGGCGGACGGACCTGATCGCCTCGCTGGACCAACTGGCGGCGCAGCTGCCGAATCTGAAGCGGGTCAGTCTGGTGATCGGCTGGTTCGGGACGGACCTGAGGGCCGGGCACTGTGTCGTCAAGCCGGGGGTGGAGCGGCGCGACAAGCCGACCGAGCCGCTGACCTGGTCGGTCGCCGGGCTGGGACGGGAGGATGCGCACCTGATCTCGGAGGTCGATGGAGCGCCCGCCTATGGCGGCACGCCGACGGACGACACGGTGCGGCAGGCGGTGGCGGCCCTGAAGGCGCGGGGGTGGGCGGTGACGCTGTATCCCTTCCTCTTCATGGACATCGAAGGCTATCCGTGGCGCGGGCGGGTGAAGGGCGAGGATGGAGCCGGCGCGGCGGCCGAGGTCGCGGCGGTGTTCGGGACGGCGGAGGACTGGGGTCTGCGTCGGCTGGCGCTGCACTATGCCGGGCTGGCGGCCGAGACCGGATGCGACGGCCTGCTGATCGGATCGGAGATGCGGGGGCTGACCTGGACGCGGGACGCGGCCGGCGGATACCCCGCGGTGGCGCAGTACCGCACGCTGGCGGCGGAATGCCGGGCGGTCGCAGGGCCGGATGTGGCCCTGTCCTATGCGGCGGACTGGTCGGAGTATTCGGGGCATCGACCGGACGACGGGTCCGGGGACGTGGTGTTTCACCTCGATCCCCTGTGGGCTGACGCAGCGATCGATTGCGTCGGCATCGACTGGTATCCGCCGCTGGGGGACTGGAGGGACGGGGACGGCGGCGTGGATGCGGAGGCGTTCGCGGGGCCGGACGATCCCGCCTATCTGGCGGCGCAGGTTGCCGGTGGAGACGGCTTCGACTGGTTCTATGCGGGCGAGGCGGACCGGGCGGACCAGGTCCGGACGCCGATCGTCGACACGGCGCACGGCGAGAACTGGGTGTTTCGCGCCAAGGACCTGAAGGGCTGGTGGGCGAATGCGCACCATGACCGGCCGGGCGGCGTGCGGTCGGCGACGCCGACGGCCTGGGTGCCGGGGATGAAGCCGATCCGGCTGGCGGAGTTCGGCTGTGCCGCCGTGGACCGGGGCGGCAATGCGCCGAACCTGTTCCAGGATCCGAAGTCAGCTGAGAGTGCGCTGCCACCCTTTTCGACGGCGGCGCGGGACGACGTCATGCAGCGGCGGGCGCTGGAGGCGCTGCTGGGGCATTTCGCAACGGTTGAGAACAATCCCGTGTCGGACGTCTATGGCGGGCCCATGCTGGAGGCCGCGGATGCCTGGTGCTGGGATGCTCGGCCTTACCCGGCGTTTCCGGGCTTGCGCGATGTCTGGGCCGATGCGGGGAGCTGGCGGGCCGGCCACTGGCTGAACGGCAGGCTGGGCGGCGATGCCAAGGGGCTGCTGTCGGCGATCCTGCGGCGGGGCGGGCTGGACGAGGCTGCATTCGACGTCGGGCAGCCGGTGGGCCATCTGGCCGGCTATGTGATCGACCGGCCGATGCGGACGCGCGATGCCCTGGAGCCGCTTCTGGACGCCTTCGACATGGTCGGGGCGGAACGGGACGGGCAGGTGGCGCTGATCGGTGTCGAGGCGGCGAGCGCGACCCTCGGGCTGGAGGCGCTGGCGCTGGGGGACGACGCGTCGGGGCCGGTACGCGAGCGCGTGCTGGACGCACCGCCCGAAGCGGCGCGGGTGCGCTTCATCGACGAGGGTGCGGACTACCAGACCGGTACCGTCGTCGTGCGCGCCGATCAGGCGACCGGGGGTGGCGGGGTCGATCTGGACCTGCCGGCGGTAAGCGGGTCGGGGCTGGCGGGGGCGTTGGCAGGACGGATTCTGGCGGCGGACGGGGCGGACCGATTGACGCTGGCGATCGGGCCGCTGGAGGCGCTGCGGCTGGAGCCGGGCGACACCGTCGCGGTCGAGGGCGAGACCGGGGCGTGGCGAGTCGAGCGCCTGTCGCTGGACGAGACGCCGTCGGCAAGGCTGATGCGGCGGGCGGTCGGCGTCGTGGACGAAGACGACGGGCCCACGCGGCCGTCCGAGGGTATCGAACCGCCGGGGGCACCGTGCGTGCGCATCCTCGATCTGCCCGGACTGCCGGGGGCCGAGACCGATGGACGACCGGTCGTGATCGCGGCGGGCGATCCCTGGCGGCCGATGGCGGTTCATGTCGGCGAGACAGCCGAGTCGGTGACGCAGCGCGGTGTCATCGAGACGCCCGCGACCGTCGGTCGGCTGGTCGCGCCCCTGGGGGCAGGCCCGGTGGATCGGTGGGACGAGGTGAATGCGCTGGTCGTGGCGCTGGAGGGCACCGCGCCGATGGCGACGAGTGAGGCGGCGGTCCTGGGCGGCGCAAACCTGCTGGCGGTCGAGGGCCCGGCGGGCTGGGAGATCCTGTCGTTTCGCGAGGCGGCGCTGGTCGGACCCGGGGTGTGGCGTCTGGGCGGACTGTTGCGGGGGCGGCAGGGGACGGAACAGGAGGCCGAGGCGGGTGCCGAGGCCGGCGGGACGGTGGTCATGCTGAAGGGGGAGGCCGCGCGGTTCGATCTGGACTCCGCCGAGCGCCGGCTGGATCGCGTGGCACGGGTCGGGCCGGTGGGGGCGGCGAGCGGCGGCACGGCCTTTGCCGAGGTGGCGTTCCGGTTCGAGGGCGTGTCCGATCGACCCTGGAGTCCGGCAGGCCTGCAGGTCGCGCCGGCCGAGGGCGGGCTGAGGGTCAGCTGGCTGCCGCGCGTGCGAATCGGGGGCGACCGGTGGGACATCGAGCCGGCCGAGGTGGACGTCCGCCGGTTCCGGGTGCGCGTGCTGGACAGTGGCGTCGAACGGCGGGTGTTCGAGGTCGAGGGGCTGTCGACGCTCTACGCCGCGGCGGATCTGACGGCGGACTTTCCGGACGGGCCGGGGGCGGGCGCGAGGCTGGCCGTGGCGCAATACGGGGCCGCCTGGGGCTGGGGCCGGGAGGCGGTTTGCAGCCTCGCGCCCTGAAAAACGATTGCGCAGCGCGGTCCATGCCCTAACTGACAGGAAGAGGCCTCGGCGCGGTGCGGCGGGGCCGTCATTTACTCTCGGACGGAGCGGCGAACGGCGTGGCGGGTGATCCCTACAAGGAACTGGGCGTGTCCAGGGGGGCGAGCGCCGCCGAGATCAAGGCCGCGTTCCGCAAGCTGGCCAAGGAACTGCATCCCGACAAGAACCCCGGCGACGCCAAGGCCGAGGAACGGTTCAAGCGCGCGTCGGCGGCTTTCGACATCCTGAGCGATCCCGAGAAGAAGGCGCAGTACGACGCCGGCCGGATCGATGCCGACGGTCAGCAGAAATACGGCGGCGGCTATGGCGGCGGCGCTCCGGGCGGATCGAGCGGCGGTTTCGGCGGCTTCGGCGCAGGCGGACCCGGCGGACGGGCCGCGTTCGAGGACATCGACCTGGAGGAAATCTTCGGCCGGTTCGGCGGCGGTGGAACCGCGCGGGGACCGGGTCGCGGGATGGGGCGCGGGCAGGACGTGCGCGCCACCCTGGAGATCAGCCTGGAGGACTCCATCGGCGGGGCGACGCGCCGGATCCAGTTCTCGGACGGGCGGACGCTGGACGTCACCATCCCGAAGGGAGCCACCAGCGGCCAGACGATCCGGCTGCGCGGACAGGGCGCGCCGGGACGGACCGAGGCGGGCGATGCCCTGATCGAACTGAAGATCGCGACCCATCCGGTCTTCAAGGTGGACGGTGCGGACCTGACCATGGACCTGCCGATTTCGGTGCCCGACGCGGTGCTGGGCGGCAAGGTCGAGTGCCCGACGCCGGACGGGACGGTGTCGGTGACGGTGCCCAAGGGTTCGAACTCGGGCCAGACGCTGAGGCTTAAGGGCAAGGGGGCCTTTGCGGGCGGATCGCGCGGCGACCTGAAGGCGCGACTGATCGTGACCTTGCCCGAGACCGTCGATCCGATATTGCAACGGATCGCGGAGGACTGGCGCAACAGCCGTCCCTACAGGCCCGGGAAGAGCTGAACGTGGACAAGCCGAGTGTGAAGCCCGAGCGGCCGTGGTTCTCGGCCGGGCCGACGGCCAAGCGGCCGGGCTGGTCGTCTGAAGGGCTGCCCCAGAACCTGCTGGGGCGCGGGATCCGCGCGCCGGAGGTGGTCGAGCGGTTCGCGCATGGCCTGCGCCTGACCAAGGCCGTGCTGGAAGTGCCCGAGGACTGGGTGCTGGCCTACCTGCCGGGGTCGGACACGGGCGCCGTCGAAGCCGCGATGTGGTCGATGCTGGGTCAGCGGCCGGTCCAGGTCATGGCCTTCGAGAACTTCGGCAAGCAATGGGCGGTCGACGCGAAGGACCATCTGAAGCTGGACGACCTTGAGCTGCTGGAAGCGCCGTGGGGCGAGCTGCCGGACCTGGGCCGGGTCGATCCGGACAAGGACCTGGTGTTTCCGTGGAACGGCACGACGTCGGGCGTGCGGGTGCCGAACGCGGACTTCATCTCGAAGGACCGGACGGGACTGGCGATCTGCGACGCGACCTCGGCGGCGTTCGCCATGCCGATCGACTATTCACGGCTGGATGTGGTGACCTTCAGCTTCCAGAAGGCGCTGGGCGGAGAGGCCGGGATCGGCGTGGCGGCCTTGTCGCCGCGGGCGGTCGAGCGGCTCGACAGCTATGTCCCCCCCCGACCCGTGCCCAAGGTGCTGCGGCTGCGGGACGGCAAGGGGTTCGACCGGGCTCTGGCCACGGGGTCGATGATCAACACCTTCTCGCTGTGGACGCTCGAGGACTGGATCGACGCGCTGGAGTGGGCTGAACGTGTCGGTGGCCTGACCGAGCTGATCCGGCGCACCGACGCCAATGCCGCGGCGCTGCAGGCCTGGGTCGAGCGGACGGACTGGATCGAAAGCCTGGCGGTCGACCCGGCGACACGGTCGACGACGTCGGTCTGCCTGAAGATCGTCGACCCCCGCGTCACCGCGTTGGACGAGGCCGGGCGGCAGGCCTTCGTGAAGCGGATGAAGGGGCTGCTGGAGGCCGAGGGCGCGGCGTTCGACGTCGAGAGCCATCGGAACGCGCCGGCGGGGCTGCGGCTGTGGTGCGGCTGCACGGTCGAGACTGCGGACGTGGTGGCCGCGACGCCGTGGCTGGACTGGGCGTTCAAGGCGGCGGCCGCAGAGCTGTGACGGTTTAATCGTCCCGGCCGGGACGACATTCGCCCATTCCCCGGCTATAGCCCTCCCCGCATTCAGCGGAGACGAATCCTTTGGCGAACGTGGCGGTGGTCGGAGCCCAGTGGGGCGACGAGGGCAAGGGCAAGATCGTCGACTGGCTGTCGAACCGCGCCGACATGGTCGTGCGGTTCCAGGGCGGGCACAACGCAGGCCATACGCTGGTCGTGGACGGCAAGGTCTACAAGCTGGCCCTGCTGCCTTCGGGCGTGGTGCAGGGCAAACCTTCGATCATCGGCAACGGCGTCGTCGTGGATCCCTGGCATCTGGTCGGGGAGATCGAGAAGATCGAGGCGCAGGGCGTGTCGATCAATCCGGACATCCTGACCATCGCGGACAATGCCTGCCTGATCCTGCCCATTCATCCGGCTCTGGATGTGGCGCGCGAGGCGGCGGCGAACGCCGTGGGCGCGCGCATCGGGACGACGGGGCGGGGCATCGGTCCGGCCTATGAGGACAAGGTGGGCCGCCGGGCCATCCGGGTCTGCGATCTGGCCAATGCCGATGACCTAAGGGTCAAGATCGACCGGCTTCGGTCGCATCACGATCCGCTGCGCGCGGGTCTGGGTCTGGATCCGATCGATCCGGAAGCGCTTCTGGCGCAACTGCTGGAGATCGCGCCGAAGATTCTGCCCTATGTGAAGCCTGCCTGGCGGGTGCTGGACCAGGCCCAGAAGGCCGGCAAGCGGGTCCTGTTCGAGGGCGCGCAGGGCGCGTTCCTGGACGTCGACCACGGCACCTATCCCTATGTCACATCGTCGAACACGGTGGCGGGGCAGGCGGCGGCGGGGTCCGGAATCGGGCCGCGCGGCGTCGGCTATGTGCTGGGGATCGTGAAGGCCTACACGACGCGGGTCGGAGAGGGGCCGTTCGCCTGCGAGCTGAGCGACGAGGTCGGCGTGCATCTTGCGACCGTGGGGCGCGAGGTGGGCGTCAACACGGGACGGGCGCGGCGGTGCGGCTGGTTCGATGCGGTGCTGGTGCGCCAGTCTGTGGCGATCAACGGCATCGACGGCATCGCCCTGACCAAGCTGGACGTTCTGGACGGGCTGAAGACGCTGAAGATCTGCGTCGGGTACCGGGTCGGCGACGAGGTGCTGGATTACCTGCCGTCGAGCCTCCACGCCCAAGCGGCCGCCGAGCCGGTGTTCGAGGAGCTGGAGGGCTGGAGCGAGACGACCGCGGGGGCGCGCAGCTTCAAGGACCTGAACGCCAATGCGATCAAGTACGTGCGGCGGATCGAGGAGCTGATCGGGGCACCGGTGGCCCTGCTGTCGACCAGCCCCGAGCGTGACGATACCATCATGATCCGGGACCCGTTCCTGGGCTGAGAATCCCGTTTCGGTTCAACGTGGCCTTAACCGGCACCGTTTACGTACTTGGCTCCAGACTTTCCGGAGCCGCCGAGTGTTCGCTGCTGACGCCAAGACCTTGAGCCGGATCGAGCCCGTGGTGCGCCGCGTGCTGATCGCCGATCCGAACATGGCCTCCGCTCGCCTGCTGCTGGACATCATGAAGAGCCTGGGGGCTCGCGAGGTCGTGACCGAGTCCGACGAGAACCGGGTGATGGACCACGCGCGCGAAATGGAACCGGGTCTCATCTTCACCGAGCGCAGCGGCGCGCGACTGGACGGCGAGCAGCTGGCGAGGCGGATCCGCCGCTCGAACCTGGCCTGTCGCCGGGCGCCGATCATCATGATGACGGCCGATGCCACCGCCAGCTCGATCAAGGGCGCGCGCGATTCCGGTATTCACGAGTTTCTGCGCAAGCCCTTCACCAGCGCCGACCTGTTCAAGCGGGTCGAGAACGTGGCGCTGAAGCCGCGCGACTGGATCGAGGCGGTGGGCTATGTCGGGCCGGACCGGCGCCGATTCAACTCGGGCGAATATGCGGGACCCCAGAAGCGGACGGCGGACAAGCCGGCGACGGCGGCCCAGGCGGCTGTCGCCGTGAAGGACCAGGCATTTCGCATTCTGGCAGCGTCGCTGGCCCAGTTCGACAACGACCCGATGCAGGCGGCCAGGGCTGTCAAGCAGCAGGCCGAGACGCTCAAGGCGCTGGCCATGAAGACGTCGGACGCGCGCCTCGCGGTCGCGGCCGCCGGACTCGAAGGCTATCTGGCGCAAGGGGCCCCGACCAAGGCCGGTCTCGCCGCGCCGATCAGCGCGATCCTGGCGCTGGCCCCGCCCGAGACGCTGGCCCGGGCGGGTTAGGCAGGTTTCATCCGCTGCCTGGACGCTGTCAGGCGTCCACGAGGTTCCGTTCCTCGGCCGCGGCACGCATGGCCTTTTGCAGCTTCTCGAAGGCCCGGACCTCGATCTGACGCACGCGTTCGCGGCTGACGCCATACTGGCCGGCCAGCTCTTCCAGAGTAACCGGGTCGTCCTTGAGACGGCGCTCGGTCAGGATGTGCTTCTCGCGCTCGGTCAGCTCGCCCATGGCTTCCTGAAGCAGTCCCATGCGCAGCGACTTCTCCTCGGAATCGGCCAGGGCCGTTTCCTGGGACACCGCGTTGTCGTCCGACAGCCAATCCTGCCATTCGCTTTCCCCGTCGACCCGCAGGGGCGCGTTCAGCGACGCGTCCCCGCCGAGGCGGCGGTTCATGTTGGTGACCTCTTCCTCTGACACGCCCAGCTTGGTGGCGATGGCGGCCAGATGCTCAGGGCGCAGGTCGCCTTCCTCGAAGGCCGAGATCTGGCTCTTGGCCTTGCGCAGGTTGAAGAAGAGCTTCTTCTGCGCGGCGGTGGTGCCCATCTTCACGAGCGACCAGCTGCGCAGGATGTATTCCTGGATCGAGGCGCGGATCCACCACATGGCGTAGGTCGCCAGGCGGAAGCCCTTGTCCGGATCGAATTTCTTCACGGCCTGCATCAGGCCGACGTTGCCTTCGGAGATCACCTCGCCGATCGGGAGGCCGTAGCCGCGATAGCCCATGGCGATCTTGGCGACGAGACGAAGGTGGGATGTGACCAGGCGGTGGGCGCTTTCAGAGTCCTGATGCTCGGACCAGCGCTTGGCGAGCATGAACTCCTCGTCCTTGGTCAGCATCGGAAACTTGCGGATTTCCGTCAGATAGCGCGACAGCCCCTGTTCAGGCGACATCACCGCGAGTGATTTCATTGCAGCCATGTTTGGTCCCTCCGAACCTAGAAAGAGCAGGCTCGACGCAGGCGGCCACCGAATGTGCACCGTCTCCTCACCCCTCAACCGGACAGATAGCGATGGGTTGCCGCACTTGTCAGAGGCGGATCGTCACAGAGACCTGCGACCGTGACCCAGGCGCCACTTGCACCGTTCGAAGGCTCGTATAGCGGATAGTCCGTCCTTAATCAAGACTTACTAGGCCGTCCGGTCTGCGCGACCTGTTCCGAAGTCATGTTCGCCGGCGCCGTCGCCCCGGTTACCGGCGGCGCGTGGCATTCAGAGGGCCGCCAGCAATCCTTCAAGCCGGGCCATGTCCGCCGGCAGCGAGGTCTCGAAACGCAGCGCCTCGTCCGTCACGGGATGGACGAAGCCCAGCACAGCCGCGTGCAGGGCCTGGCGGGTCAGTCCCGACTGCTCGATCGCGGCGCGTACGCTGAGGGCCGGACTGCCCGATCCGTAGGTCGCATCCCCGAGGATGGGAGACCCCTTCGAGGCCATGTGCACCCGGATCTGATGGGTGCGGCCGGTCTGCAACGTGCAGGCGACACGGGCGGCGAGCGGAGCGGCACCCGGCTTGGCGGGCACGGCGTATCGTGCCTGGACCACATAGTCGGTGATGGCATTTCGGCCGCCCGACTTCAGCACCGCCATCTTCTTTCGGTCGGATGACGAGCGGCCGATCAGGGTTTCGATTCGGCCCAGGGTGGGGGACGGGGCACCACGGGTCAGGGCGATATAGGTGCGCTCGATGTCATGGGTCGCGAACAGGGCGGACAGTCCAGCGTGGGCGCGGTCGGACTTGGCGGCGACCATGACGCCGGAGGTGTCCTTGTCCAGCCGGTGGACGATGCCGGGCCGCGCCACGCCGCCGATTCCCGACAGGGTCGCGCCGCAGTGATGGAGCAGGGCATTGACCAAAGTGCCATCGGGCGTGCCCGGCGCGGGGTGCGCGGCCATGCCGGCAGGCTTGTCGATGACAATGAGGTCGGCGTCTTCATAGAGGACCGTCAGCGGGATGGCCTGGGCCCGGGGTTCGGCCGCCATGACCGGCGGAACGGTGATGTCATAGTCGCCAGGGATCGCCCGCGACGACCCGTCCGTGACGACAGCGCCGTCATGTGACACGGCACCCTGGGCCAGCAAGGCCTGGAGCCGCCCCCGGGACAAGGTGGGCAGGGCACGCGCCAATGCCTTGTCCAGCCGGTCGCCGACCATGCCAGCGTCGAGGTGAACGACGATCACCTGATCATCTGTAATGGGATCAAGATCGGGCAAATCCATCGTCAATCGTTCGTCTTGAGTTCATCGATGCGTCGTGTGCGTGACGTGGCCAGCCCCTAAGCGGCGCCGTTGGAGCCCATCCGGGCTGGGGAACCATACGCCATGATCGTCAAGAACTCGAAATCCGGTTTGCTGGCCTTCGCCAGCCTTCTGACCCTCTCAACCGCGGCTCCTGCCATGG
Source organism: Brevundimonas subvibrioides ATCC 15264 (assembly GCF_000144605.1). Lineage (NCBI taxonomy): Bacteria > Pseudomonadati > Pseudomonadota > Alphaproteobacteria > Caulobacterales > Caulobacteraceae > Brevundimonas > Brevundimonas subvibrioides. The sequence continues at coordinate 1,280,161 of NC_014375.1, forward strand.
CGCAGGCCACCGATCAGGACCCTACCAATCTGGCCGAGATCATCGTGACCGCCCAGAAGCGCGAGCAGTCGTCGCAAGAGGTGCCGATCGCCCTGACCGCCTATTCGGGCGAGTTCCTGAAGGAAATCGGGGTTCAGGAGTTCGAGGAACTGTCGCTGTTCGTCCCCGGCTTCGAGGTTCAGAACCAGTCGCCCAACAACCCCGGCTTCGTGATCCGAGGCATCACTTCGGATTCGGGCGAGGCTACGAACGAGCCGCGCGTGTCGGTCTTTCAGGACGGCGTATCGATCTCGCGTTCGCGCGGCTCCTACATCGAGCTTTTCGACAATGAACGGATCGAGATTGCGAAGGGCCCTCAATCGACCCTGTACGGCCGTGGCGCCCTGATCGGCGCGGTCAACGTCGTGCAGAACAAGGCGCAGCTGGATGAGCTCGGCGGGAACGCTGAAGCCGAGGTCGGCAACTACGGCTACTACATGATGGGCGGAGCGGTGAACGTACCGCTGGGCGAGGGCCTGGCGCTGCGGCTGGCCGGCCGCGTCAAAGAGCGCGACGGCTTTGTCGAGAACCTGCTGGGCGGTGAGGACTTCAACTCCACGGACACGCTGGCGTTTCGCGCCGCCTTACGGGGACAGCTGGGACCCCGTCTGACGGCCGACGTCATCGTCAACGTGCAGTTCGACGACCCAAGCGGCACGTCGTTCAAATCTCTGACCTACGCTCCGACCAATCCCGATACGGGTGCGGTGATCGGCGACCTGGGACGCAATTCGGGAGCGGCGCTGACAACGGCGGCCGGTTTCGAGGACGACCAGCCGCTGGGACTGGACCGTTCGGTCTATGGCGTGACCGGGCTGCTGAATTTTGAGATCAACGACGCTTTCAGCCTGTCGTCGATCACGGCCTTCCGCCAGTTCGACGGGACTGAGGTGTTCGATCCCGACGGCTTCTCCCTGCCGGTTCTGGTCTTCGCCGAAACGGCCAAGGCCGAGATGGCCAGCCAGGAACTGCGCCTGAACTACGATAACGGCGGCACGATCACGGCCTTCGCCGGTGCCAGCTATTTCTGGGAAAAAGGTTCGCAGAGCGTGCCGCTGCGGACCAATGAGCGGCTGTTCGCCTTGCTCAATAGCGGTGGCCTGCCGCGGCCGAATGGTCTGTCGATGCCGTTCGTCAACGGAATCCCCACCCTGGCACCGCTCAAGACGAACCACACCGAGACCTACACAAACTACGGTGAGACCAAGGCGATCGACCTCTTTGCCGACGCCACGTGGGCTGTGACCGACCGGCTGGAGCTGACGGCCGGTGTGCGGTTCACGAGCGAGGACAAGGAATCCGGATACGGAGCCCAGTTGAACAACGGTGGCTCGGTGGCCGGCGGAAGCACGTCCACGGTTGCGCGGGGCCTGATCATCCAGCCCACTCTCAACGGGCTGGCCCAGTACCAGTCGCTCGAGGACGACGGTGTGACCTATCGCGCCGTGGCCCGCTATGAGCTGGCCGATACGCTGAACGTCTATGCGTCCTATGCGACGGGGCGTCGGCCGAAGGTTCTGTCGGTGGCCGGCCCTACGGCACCTCGGGGCAATGTCCGGTTCACTGAACTGCCCGCCGAGGAAGTCGAGAGCCTGGAGATCGGAGCCAAGGGCGAGTTCTTCGGTCGTACCCTCACAATCGAGGGCTCGGCCTACGACTACAACTACTCCAACTTCCAGACCACGGGCCGCAACGGCGTGCAGTTTATCACCATCAATGCGGGTGAAGCCTCGTCCTACGGCTATGAAGGTCAGGGCTCCTGGCGGCCGAGCGACATGTTCACCGCCTTCGCCACCTATGCCTACAACCACTCGCGGTTCGACAGCGGGGCGTTTGAGGGCAACCGGTTCCGGCTCTCGCCCGATCACTCCTATTCGGTCGGTGCCCGGGTATCGGCCAAGGCTCTCGGAGGCGAGTTCGCGGCAACCCCGACCTATACGTGGCAGTCCAAGGTCTTCTTCGACAACAACAACGACCGCACCGATCTGCAGAGCGCGGACCGGATCGTTGACGAGTTCCAGGACGCCTATGGTCTGATGAACCTGCGCCTGACCTACACGCCGGACAATGCGAACTGGCAGGTATCGGCCTTCGGATCGAACCTTCTGGACGAAGAGTACATCAAGGACGCCGGGAATACGGGCGATGCGTTCGGTATCGCCACCTTCATCGCCGGTGAGCCGCGCTACTACGGCGTTGGCTTCTCCGTCAGCTACTGACGCCACGGCCGCGACCGGTCCGCACGGACCGGTCGCGGACGACACACCGACATCTATTCTGTGGAGCTCCGTCATGGCCATTGATCGCCGTAAAGTCCTTCGTCTGCTGGGCGTCGGAGCGGGGGCTTCCGGCTATGCCGCGACCGGCGCGTCGGCCATGGCGGGCGGCCAGGCCGAGACCGTCACCTTCGACCACGGCGTGGCCTCGGGGGACCCGTCCGAAACCTCGGTGCTGTTGTGGACGCGGGTCGGAACGGAGCGGCCGTCCCTGGATCTGGACTGGCAGGTCGCCGAGCACGAGGGATTTGAAACGATCGTCGCGCGCGGCACGACGACCACGTCGGCGGCGCGAGACCACACGGTCAAGGTGATTGCCGGGGGGCTGAAGCCCGGCCGGGACTATTTCTATCGGTTCGTGTCGGACGGCGGCCAAACCTCGCCGGTCGGTCGAACGCGGACCCTGCCGGCCGCATCATCGGTCGCCCCGGTTGTGTTGGCGGTGGCGTCCTGCTCCCTGCATCCCAACGGCCTGTTCAACGCCTATGACGCCATAGCGAACATGGAACGTCTGGATGCCGTCGTGCACCTGGGCGACTACATCTACGAATATGGTGCGGGCGAGAACGACTACGGCATGGCTAACGGCCGCAGGCTGAACCGTATCCCCGAGCCCGCCCACGAAATCCTGACCCTGGCCGACTACCGGGCCCGTCACGCCCAGTACAAGGCCGACCCGGACCTGCAGGCCGCCCATGCGCGGGCACCGTGGATCGTGGTTTTTGACGATCACGAGACCGCAAACGACAGCTATGACGGCGGGGCCGAAAACAACGAGGCAGGCGAGGCCGACTGGTCGACGCGCAAGGCCGTCGCGCTTCAGGCCTATTTCGAATGGATGCCGATCCGCGAACCCGAGGCCGGCAAGGGCCTGGCCGAGGCGACGGAACGCAGCTTCCGCTTCGGGCGCGCAGCCTCGCTGCACATGGTGGAGACGCGCCTGCTGGCCCGCACAAAACAGCTGGATTACGCGGCCGACTTCTATGTGCCGGGCGCGGACGGCAAGCCGACCCCGGACCGCGACGCCTTCTTCGCCAGGTTGAACGACCCCGAGCGACGTCTGCTGGGCGACCGACAGCTGAGCTGGATCGAGCGTGACGCCAAGGCCGCTGTCGATGCGGGCTGCGCCTGGCAGTTGATCGGCAATCAGGTCGTGATGGCGCGGGTCAAGGGCCCCAACATCGGCGCGATGGTCCCGGCAGAGACCATCGAGGCGGCGATCTCCACCCTGGCTCCCGGCATCCAGACAAGGGTACGCCAGATCGTCGCCCTGTTTGGTCAGGACGTGCCCTTCAATCTGGACGCCTGGGATGGCTATCCGGCCGAGCGCGAGCGGCTGTATGCCGCCCTGAAGCGGGCAGGGGCACGCCCGGTGGTTCTGGCCGGTGACAGCCACACCTTCTGGGTCGATGCGCTGAAGGATGCGTCAGGGGCCAAGGCCGGGATCGAGTTCGGCACGACGGGCGTGACCAGCCCCAGTCCCGCCGGTTTCCTGGGACTGCCCGAGGCCCAGCTGGCTCAGGTCATGGCGGCCCAGAACGAAGAGGTCGAGTACGTCGATTTCGGACCGCGCGGCTATATCGCCCTGACCCTGACGCCCGAAACCGTCCGGGCGGAACTGATCGGCGTCTCGACGATCGATTCCAAGCCCTACACGACCACGGTGGTGCGCCGGTACGAGGTCCGGGCCGAGGGCCGGGGCCAGTTCGGCGATCTGGTCCAGGTCTGACGGTCCGACACACGCGAGGCGTTCAGGAAAAAGGCGGCCGATGCGAAATCGGCCGCCTTTCGTGTTTTTGGATCAGGCCGCGACGGTCTCGCGACCATAGACGGGATCGAGCGCGCCGGAGGCATAGCGCTTGGCCATCTGGGCGGTGGACATGGGGCGGATCTTGGAGGCCTGGCCTTCGCAGCCGAACTGCTGGAAGCGTTCCGCGCAGAGCTTGCGCATGGCTTCCTTGGCGGGCTTCAGATAGGCGCGCGGGTCGAACTCGCCGGGCTTTTCGGCCAGCACCTTCCGGATCGCGCCGGTCATGGCCATGCGGTTGTCGGTGTCGATGTTGATCTTGCGCACGCCGTGCTTGATGCCACGCTGGATTTCCTCGACCGGCACGCCCCACGTCTGGGGCATCTGGCCGCCGTACTCATTGATGATGTCCTGCAGGTCCTGAGGCACGCTGGACGAGCCGTGCATGACCAGATGGGTGTCCGGCAGGCGGCGGTGGATTTCCTCGATGACGTGCATGGCCAGGACTTCGCCGTCGGGCTTCCTGCTGAACTTGTAGGCCCCGTGCGAGGTGCCCATGGCGATGGCCAGGGCGTCGACCTTGGTGCGGCTGACGAAATCGACGGCCTGATCGGGGTCGGTCAGCAGGGCGGCATGATCCAGAACGCCCTCGAAGCCGTGGCCGTCCTCGGCCTCGCCCATGCCCGTTTCAAGGCTGCCGAGCACGCCCAGTTCGCCCTCGACCGAGACACCGCAGCTGTGGGCCATCTCGACCACGCGGCGGGTGACGTCGACGTTGTAGTCGTAGTCGGCGGGGGTTTTGGCATCTTCCTTCAGGCTGCCGTCCATCATCACCGAGGTGAAGCCGTACTGGATGGCGGTGGCGCAGGTCGCGGGGCCGTTGCCATGGTCCTGGTGCATGCAGACCGGGATGTGCGGATAGAGTTCGGCGAGGGCGTCGATCAGCTTGGCCAGGACGATGTCGTTGGCGTAGGAGCGCGCCCCGCGGCTGGCCTGGATGATGACCGGCGCGTTGACGGCCTCGGCCGCCTCCATGATCGCCAGGCCCTGTTCCATGTTGTTGATATTGTAGGCCGGCAGGCCGTAGTCGTTCTCGGCCGCATGGTCGAGAAGCTGTCGCAGCGTGATGCGCGCCATGAGAAATCCCCTGAGACTGTGTTTTGCCCAGCCTTTAGCGGGCGCACGCGCTCAAGTCACGCCGTGTTACATGCGTTTCAGGCGCGGAGCGCCTCGACGCCGGGCAGGGGCTTGCCCTCCATCCATTCCAGGAAGGCCCCGCCCGCGGTGCTGACGAAGGTCATGTCGTCGACGACGCCCGCATGGTTGAGAGCCGAGACGGTGTCGCCGCCACCGCCGACCGCGACCAGCACGCCCGCCTTGGCCAGGGCCGCCGCGTGATGGGCGACGGCGACTGTGGCGGTGTCGAAGGGCGGGACCTCGAACACGCCCAGCGGGCCGTTCCAGATCAGGGTCTTCGAAGCCGTCAGGGCCTCGACCAGGCGGGCGACGGTGGCGGGACCGGCGTCCAGGATCTTGTCGTCGGCGGACAGGGCATCACCGGCCATGAAGACGCGGCTGGCGGCTCCCGGCTTGACCTCGGTGGCGACGACGAAGTCGACGGGAAGGAGCATCTCGCAGCCTTTGGTCTTTGCCTCGGCGATGATCTCCAGCGCGGTGTCGGCCATGTCGCGTTCGGCCAGCGAGCCGCCGATGTCGACCCCTTGTGCGAACAGGAAGGTGTTGGCCATGCCGCCGCCGATGGCGAGCCGGTCCAGCTTGCCGACGAGATTCTTCAGCAGATCCAATTTGGTCGAGACCTTGGCCCCGCCGACGATGCCGATGACCGGCTTCTTCGGATTGCCCAGGGCAGCGTCCAGCGCCTCGAGCTCGCGGCGCATGGATTCGCCGGCATAGGCGGGCAGCAGGCGGGCGAGGCCCTCGGTCGAGGCGTGGGCCCGGTGCGCGGCGGAGAAGGCGTCGTTGACGTAGAGGTCGCCGAGGTCGGCCAGTTGTTGCGCGAAGGCAGGGTCGTTGGCCTCTTCGCCCGCATGGAAGCGGACGTTCTCCAGCAGGACCACGCCGCCGGCGTCGAGGTCGGCGATAGCCGATTTGGCCTCGTCGCCGATGCAGTCGGTGGCGAAGCGGACGGGAGCGCCGAGCAGGTGCTCGAGGTCGTCGACGACCGGCTGCAGGCTCATCGACGGGACGACCTTGCCCTTGGGCCGGTCGAAATGCGCCAGCAGGGCGACCTTGGCGCCCAGATCGCGCAGCTTGTTGATCGTCGGCAGGGCGACGCGCAGGCGGGTGTCGTCGGTAACCTTGCCGCCCTCCATCGGGACGTTGAAATCCACGCGGACGAGGGCGGTCTGGCCGGCCAGGGACCCGGCGTCATCGAGGGTGCGGAAAGTCATGGTCTGCTCCTGTCTCCTCCCCGTCGGCGCAGGCGATGGGGAGGTGGCGCGGCGCCCTTTGCGCCGTGACGGAGGGGTTCTTCACCCCGGAGTTCGGAGAGGCGTCAAGAGCCCCTCCACCCCCGCGCAAGCGCGCGGCGGTCCCCCTCCCCATCGCCAGGAGGCGACGGGGAGGAGACGCGGTCTACATCAGCTTCGCCATCACCAGCGCGGTGTCGGCCATCCGCGTGGCGAAGCCCCACTCGTTGTCGTACCAGGTCAGGACGCGGGCGAGCTTGCCGTCGACGACCTGGGTCTGGGGCAGGGCGGCGGTCGAGGAGGCGGCGATGTGGTTCAGGTCGTGGGAGACCAGGGGCTCGTCGGTGGTGGCCAGGACGCCCTTCATCGGGCCGTCGGCGGCGGCCTGGAGCGCGGCGTTGATTTCCTCGACCGTGACCTCGCGGCCGGCGACGACCTTCAGGTCGACGACCGAGACGTTCGGGGTCGGGACGCGGATCGAGGAGCCGTCCAGCTTGCCCTTCAGCTCCGGCAGGACGAGGCCCAGCGCCTTGGCGGCACCGGTCGAGGTCGGGATCATCGACAGGGCCGCGGCGCGGGCGCGGTACAGGTCCTTGTGCATCGTATCCAGCGTCGGCTGGTCGCCGGTGTAGGAGTGGATCGTGGTCATGTAGCCGCGCTCGATCCCGAACAGGTCGTGCAGGACCTTGGCGACGGGCGCGAGGGCGTTGGTGGTGCAGCTGCCGTTCGAGACGATGATGTCCTCGGCCGTCAGGGTGTCGTGGTTGACCTTGTAGACGATGGTCTTGTCGGCGTTGTCGCCGGGGGCCGAGATCAGGACGCGCTTGGCGCCGGCCTTCAGGTGCGCCTCGGCCTTGTCGCGGGCGGTGAAGATGCCCGTGCACTCGAAGGCGATGTCGACGTTCAGGTCCTTGTGCGGCAGGTTGGCCGGATCGCGTTCGGCCGTGACCTTGATCTTGCCCAGGCCCACGTCGATCCAGTCGTCGCCGTGGCTGATGACGCCGGGGAAGCGGCCGTGGACGCTGTCGTACTTCAGCAGGTGGGCGTTGGTCGCCACCGGGCCCAGGTCGTTGATCGCCACCACCTCGATGTCGCGACGGCCATGCTCGACGATGGAGCGCAGGACGAGGCGGCCGATGCGGCCGAAACCGTTGATGGCGACGCGGACGGTCATGGGCGAGGTCTCCTGAAGCGGTGTTTTCCGGTTGGCGCTTCAATGGAACCCAAGGGCGCGGGGATCAACCCCGCAGGCGTCACATGGCGTGAAGGATTGTATCGCTCAGCCGGTCAGCGGCACCGACAGCCTGGCCTCCAGACCCCCGCCCGGCCGGTTTGACAGGGTCACGTCGCCCCCTGCCGCCCGCGCCGCCTGACGCGCCACGGCCAGACCCAGACCCGCGCCGCCCGTCTGGCGATTGCGCGAGCGTTCCCCTCGGTGGAAGGGCTCGAACACGGCGTCCAGTTCGTCGTCGGCCAGCCCGGGGCCGCCATCGGAGACGGTGATGACCGCACGGTCGCCCTGTCGACTGGCCTCGACGCGCGCGGTGCCGGCGAACTTCACGGCATTGTCGATCAGGTTGGCGACGGCCCGTCGCAGCGCGGCCGGGTCGCCCGTGACCGGCAGGGACTTGCCGCCGACGAACGCGACCGCGGCTCCGGTCTCGGCAAACCCGCTGGCGCAGGTCTCGGCGATCGCGGCGAGGTCCAGCGGCTCGCGGCGCTCGGTCTGGGCCTCGCCGCGAACGAAGGCCATGGCCTGGGCGATCAGGGCGTCCATCTCTTCGACATCCGACGCCATCTTGTCGCGTAGGGCATCGGGTGCCTGTTCGGCGCGAAACCTCAGACGGGTCAGCGGAGTGCGCAGGTCGTGGGCGATGGCGGCGATGGTCTGGGTGCGCTGGCGCATATGACCACGGATCGCGGCCTGCATGTCGTTGAAGGCGGTGATGGCGGTGCGGACCTCGCTGGGCCCGGCGGGGGTCAGGGGCGGGGCATCGGGATCGGCCCCCAGACGCTCGGCCGCCTGGGCGAACACGCGGATCGGCCGGGTCAGCCGACGCGCCATCAGCCAGACGAGCGGGGCCAGAAGCAGGGCGGTGATGCCGAGCGCGATCAGCAGACGCATCTGCCAGGGATCGATCAGGCCATGCGGCGGCTCCACCGTCGCCCAGCGCCCGTCGGGCAGGCGCAGCGAGGCGGCGAAGGGCGTGAAGGTCAGCCGGTCGGCCAGAACCGTGAACCGGGTCTGGCGATCGCCCGGTGCGGCCAACTGAACCGTAACCTCCGGCGGCGTCGCGTTTGGCCCGGCCTGGCCCGTCGAAAGAGGCTCCAACCGGATCAGGGCGCGTCCCAGGGCTTCTTCCAGGGCCCGACGGTCGGGGGGCGTCGGCGGCGGTCCGGGCGGCACCTGGCCCGGTGCCTGAGTGATGACGAAGCGTTCCATGCGGCGTTCGCCGATCTCGACCCGTCCGTCGCGCTGACCGTCCAGCAATCGGGGGCCGGGGCCTCGCCTCTGATTGCCGAATTCGGTGCGCTCGGGGGCCAGGCGGACCTTTACGGCACTGACAGGGACCCCCAGCCGCTGAGCGAGCGCCATGGTGATGCCGGTTTCGATCGGTCCCGGGCCGACCTCGGTCACGCCCGGCTGCGCCGACACCGATCGCCTGAGCGTGCGCCCGTCCGACGTTTCCGCCGGCTTGCCCTGCAGCGCATCGGCGGCTGCGGAGATGCTGAACCCGGCCGGTCGCGGGGCCGGGGCCAGCAGGACGACGGCGAAGGTCACGGCCTGGGTCGCGATCACGGCGAACACGGCCAGCAAGGCGACCTGGACCAGGACCGACAGGGACGACAGGGGGTTCTTCATGCCCGGCCACCGCGTTCGGCCTTTCGCACGCGGGCGTCGAACCGGTAGCCCTCGCCCCGGATGGTGGTGATCAGGTCGCGGCCGGAGCCGTCGTCGAGTTTCTTTCTCAGGCGGCTGATCTGGACGTCCATGGCGCGGTCGAAGACGTCGGCCTCGGTGCCGCGGGCCGCCTCCAGCAACTGGTCGCGGGTCAGGACCCGGCCGGGCCGCTCGACAAAGGCCCGCAGCAGGCCGAACTCCCCGGCCGACAGCTGGACGGGTTCGCCGTTGGACCGCTTCAGTTCGCGCCGCACCAGGTCCAGGGTCCAGCCGTCGAAGGTCAGGGCCGCCTCGGCCGGCGTGTCGTCGTCGCGGGGGCGGCGCAGCACGGCCCGGATCCGGGCCAGCAGCTCGCGCGGATTGCAGGGCTTGGCCAGATAGTCGTCGGCCCCCAGCTCAAGCCCCACGATCCGGTCCGTGTCCTCGCCCATGGCCGACAGCATGACGACCGGCGGGGTGCCCGACAGGCGGCGCACGACCGACAGGCCGTCCTCGCCCGGCATCATCAGGTCCAGCACGATCAGATCCGTGGGCCCGGACGCCAGGGCCCGGTCCATCTCGGCGGCGGAGGCGGCCCCGCGCGCCTCATAGCCGTGCTGGCCGAGGTATTCGCACAGCACCTCGCGGATGCCGGGGTCGTCGTCGACGACCAGGATGCGGGCGGGCGTGTCGCTCATACCGCCTTGATGCCATCCCAACGGCGCCGCGTCATTTCAACGCTGAAACAATCCGCACGCGGCGTGAAATACGGCTGCAAGCCTCGCATGGTCCAAGCGGGGAACCAGAAACGAGGACCCGCCTCCATGACCATCGCCGCCATCGCCCTTGTCGCCGCCCTGAGCGGCATTCCCGTCCTGCACCAGGACGCGCCGCGCACCGAGACGCGCGCGGATGTCCGCATCGTCACCCTGGGTGGACCGGAGGGCCACGGTCCCGGGCGTCTCGATGCCGACAGCGACGGCGTGGTCACGCGCGAGGAGTTCTCCGCGCCCATGGCGACGGCCTTCGATCGCCTGGACGCCGACCGCGACGGGCGTCTGACGACCGAGGAACTGGCGGCGGGTCCCGGTGAAGAGGGCCCTGATGGGCCCGGGGTTCATGTGATGACCATGCGCGGACCGGGTGGCCCGGGTGGTGGTCCCATGGTTTTCAGGGGTGGACGGGAAGGCGACGACGCCCGGGTCTTCATGTTCCGCCGCGAGGGCGGCCCCGAGGGCGGTCCGCCGCCCGGTCCCGGTGGACCCGGCGAGCGACGCATCGAGATCCGGCGCTTCGGCGGCCCCGACGGCCACGGGTCGATGGACGCCAACAACGACGGAAAGGTCTCGGAGGACGAGTTCCTCGCCCCGATGCGGGAGGCCTTCCGTTCGATGGACGAAGATCGTGACGGCGCGCTGGACGACCGCCAAGAGCCGCACGGCCCGCCGCCACCGCCGCCTGCCCCCGCGAACTGAGCGCGGCATCACGACTTGAGAGGCGGGCTTGCCCCGGTCTAGGCTGGCGGGGATGACGCTCCCCGCCCGCCACCCGCGTTCGACAGCCAGAGGTCTCGCCGTGGCGCTGGCGCTGGCCTTCGGCCTGACGGCCGCTGTCCCGGCATCGGCGCACGTCGCGGTCGATGAGGTGGTCGCAGCTCCGGTGCCGATGCCGCGCGCACGGGCGCGGATGAACGCCCGGGTGTTCGACACGGTCTGGAATACGGTCCGTCGCCAGTACTACGACCCCGGGCTGCACGGGGTGGACTGGCACCAGGCGCGCGGGACCTATCGGCCGATGGCCCTGGCCGCGACGGACGATCGCCTGCTGTACCGCGCGATCGGCCAGATGCTGGATCTGCTGGATGACCAGCACGCGGGCGCGATCTCTCCCGCCATGGCCCGGCGTCAGGACGTGGCCCGGACGCGACGGGCGGTGATGGGGGTCGTGCTGTCGCGCGAGACCTCGGATGTCTGGCGCGTCGATACGGTTCGCGCCGGGTCGCCGGCAGAGGAGGCCGGCATCCAGCCGGGATGGCGGCTGCAAAGCGTGGATGGCCAGTCCTGGGGCGTCGATTTCGCCGTGGAGGACGGTCGTCCGCTGCGCCTGGACCTCACCGACGAGGCGGGCGCGCTGCACACCGTCACCGTCGTCCCGCGCGAGATGGAGCCTATTCCGGCCTTCAGCCTGGACGACAGCCGACCGGGCGTGGTCGTGCTGCGGGCCGAGGGTTTCGAACCCGGCCTGGGCCGCTGGCTGGGCGAGCAACTGGCCCGACTGTCACCCGAGACGGATGTGATCCTCGATCTGCGCGGCAACCCCGGCGGCCTTCTGCTCGAGGCCGACGCGACCCTGTCGTGCTTCCTGCCCGCGCGGCAGGACTGGGCGACGCGGATTTCACGATCGGGGCGGCCGGTAACGCTGTCGGTCATGCCGGGATGCGGGCCCCTGCAGGCCCCGATCGCCAACGATGTGGCCCTGCTGGTGGATGGCAACAGCCGCAGCGCCGCCGAGCTGACGCCTGCCGCCCTGCAGGAGGCCGGGCGGGCCCTGGTGATCGGGGAGCACACGGCGGGGGCGGTCCTGATCTCACAGGATATGCGGCTTCCGGACGGCGGGCGGCTGACCCTCAGTCGGGCCGACTACATCACATCGGGCGGGGTGCGCCTGGAGAAGAACGGCGTCGAGCCGGACATCGTGGCGCGGCGCTCCACCGAAGACCTCCGCGCCGGACGCGACCCCGCGCTGGACGCCGCCATCCATGCCCTGGCCCAGCCGGACGCGGTGCAGCGCGCCCAGGCCGCCGCCCGGCGACCCGACCTGTAGTCCAGCGCCTCCGCCTATTCCGCGCTGACCCAGTTTTGCGCCGCATGTGCTGCGTCTATGGCCTCGATCAGCTTCGGATCGGCGCGGAAGGCCTTCAGGTCGTCCGCGGTCATCGTCGCCGTCTCGGCGCAGGCCTGCGAGACATGCGGGAAGTCGGGGGCGACCGAAACGCCGCCATTCTCCGCATCCGCCCAGATCTTGAAGCCCTGATCGGCCAGCATGTCCGGCGCGAACGTCGAGGCGCACTGTTCGACCCATTCCGGATCGGAGCCGGCGAGCATCTTCGGCCCGTACCACCCCGCCAGGGCGGCCGAGTGAACATTCACGACATAGCCGTCCGGCAGCCCTTCCAGCGCGTCGGTCGTCAGGTTGAGCCCCGGGATCGCCCGGGCCCAGTCGATCCGCTGTCCTGTGGCCAGATCATAGGTCAGGGCGGTCTGGCTGTTCGCCGGATAGGCTCCGCCGCAATACCAGTCCTGTGCGATGGAGAACGTGACGTAGCCCGGGCCGGTCATGGGCTTCAGGACGGCGCGGTTCCACTCGCCGTCTCCGCCATCGCAGTCGGTCAGATTGCCCGCGTCCAGGGCGTCGACCGTGTCGAGGTCGGCGTTGATGCTGCGGATCTGGATGCTGTCGCCGGCCAGCCGGGGCAGGGCCTCCGCCATCGGCGACAGGGCCGGCTTCGCCACGAAGGTGACCGCGTCAGTGGTCTGGGTCGGCGGGGCGCCGGCGCGGGCCGCATCGCCCGAACCGCAGGCGGCGAGCAGGAGGCCGGCGAGGGCGGTGAGGCCGAGCGCAGTGGTCGTTCTGACGGTCATGGGGTCCCCCGGTACAGGGGTCGACCCTGGTCCCTGTGGCCGATCATCGCCAGTCTTCGAACCTGACGATCGTCAGCCGGCGGGCTGGATCAGGTCCCAGGCGTTGCCGTACAGGTCCTCGAACACCGCGACGGTGCCATAGGGTTCGTGGCGCGGCGCTTCGCGGAAGTGAACCCCGGCCGCCCGCCAGGCCGCATGGTCGCGGGCGAAGTCGTCGGTCTCGAGAAACAGCCAGACGCGGTCTCCGGCCTGCGCGCCGACGGCCGCGATCTGGGCGGGCGTCGTGGCCCGCGCCAGGATCAGGGAGGTGTCGCCACCGCGCGGCGTGACCCGCACCCAGCGCTTGCCGCCGCCCATGTCGGTGTCTTCGTCGAGGCCGAAATCCAGCTTGCCGACGAAGAAGGCGATGGCCTCGTCATAGTCGCGGACCAGCAGGCTGACCGAGCCGAGACGGCTCATCCTTCCGCCCCCGCGATATAGGGGCCGCCCGGCGCGCCCCACGTCCATTTCGGCATGGGCGAGGACGACGGCAGCGGCACGCCGGGCTGGGAGTTGATCACCGCCAGCCGCGATCCCCATTCCAGATAGCCCACGAAGGCCGAGCGGAACTCGGGATCGTCGGCCAGATGGACGTCGTCGGCAGTCGTCAGCAGCAGGTCGAACCAGCGGCGTCGCTGCGCCTCGTTCAGGTGCCGGTTCAGATGGTGCCCGATCATCCGGACGTGGCCGTCGCCCGAGGGGTCATAGAGCGCAGGTCCCCCCAGCACCTCGCCGATGAAGTCCGCGACGTGGTCCGGATGGTCGGCATCCATGTGCGCGAAGACGGGCGACAGGACCTCGTCCAGCGCGACCCGGCGATAGAATTCGGTCGTCAGCGTCACGAGGGCGTCGCGGCCCCCCAGCCAGTCGTAGAGGCTGGGGGTGCCCGCCATCGCCTAGAGCCGTGCCTTGACGGCGGCGACGACGGCGTCCGCCGTGATGCCGAATTCGCGGTAGAGTGTCTCCGCGGGGGCCGAGGCCCCGAAGCCGGTCATGCCGACGAAGGCACCGTCCTCGCCGATGAACCGCTCCCAGCCCTGCTGGATGGCCGCCTCGACGGCGACACGCACCGTACCCCGCCCGATGACCGAGGCCTGGTAGGCGGCGTCCTGCTGCTCGAACAGTTCGAAGCAGGGGACCGAAACGACACGAGTCGGCGTGCCTTCGCCCTCCAGCGTCGCCGCCGCCTTCAGGGCCAGGGGAACCTCGGTGCCGGTGGCGAACAGGGTAACCCGGGCCTCTCCGGATGCCGTCTTGAGTTCGTAGGCACCCCGGGCGGACAGGTTGTCGTCCGAGGCGGTCGTGCGCACGGCGGCCGTCTTCTGGCGCGACAGGGCCATGGCCGAGGGCGTGGTCTTGTGCTGCAGGGCCAGCTGCCAGCACTCGAACGCCTCGACCGTGTCGGCGGGGCGGAAGACCAGCAGGTTGGGGATCGCGCGCAGGGCCGCCAGATGCTCGACCGGCTGGTGCGTCGGGCCGTCCTCGCCCAGGCCGATCGAGTCGTGGGTCAGAACGTGGATGACCCGCACGCCCATCAGGGCCGCCATCCGGATCGCCGGGCGGCTGTAGTCCGAGAACACCATGAAGGTGCCGCCGTAGGGAATGATCCCGCCGTGCAGGGCCATGCCGGTCATGGCCGCGGCCATGCCGAACTCGCGGATGCCCCAGTTCACATAGCGCCCCTCATAGCCGGGCGCGTCGAAGATCGGCGTGCCCTTGACGAAGGTGTTGTTGGATCCGGTCAGGTCGGCCGAGCCGCCGATCATCTCCGGTACCGCGCCGAACAGGGTCTCCAGAGCCGCGCCGGACGACTGCCGCGTCGCCTGGGCGGGCTGGTCCACGACCAGCTGGGCGATGCCGGCGTTCAGGGCGTCGAAGGCCCGCTCCGGCAGGTCGCCCGCCATCGCGCGGGTGAACTCCAGGGCCTGGGACGAGGCAGCGAGGCGCGCCTCCCAGGCCTTGCGATCCTTGCCGCCGCGTTTGCCGACCTTGCGCCAAGCCTTCTCGACGGGCTCGGGGATGACGAAGGGTTCGTGGTCCCAGGCCAGGCCCAGACGGGTGGCGGCGATCTCGGCCGCGCCCAGTGCCGCGCCGTGGGTCTTGTGGCTGCCTTCCATCGTCGCCGCGCCGCGACCGATCTTCGTCCGGCAGGCGATCAGGGTCGGCTTGTCCTGCTTCGTCGCCCATTGCAGCGCCGACTTGATGGCCTTGGTGTCGTGACCGTCGATCGCCTTGACGGCCCAGCCGGCGGCCTTGAAGCGCGCCTTCTGATCGGTGGCGTCCGACAGGGCCACGGCCCCGTCGATGGTGATGGCGTTGTCGTCCCAAAGGACGGTCAGCTTGTTCAGCCCGTAGCGACCGGCCAGGGCGATCGCTTCCTGCGAGACCCCTTCCATCAGGCAGCCGTCGCCGGCGATGACCCAGGTCCGGTGATCGACCAGATCGTCACCGTATTTCGCCGCCAGATGCCGTTCGGCCATGGCGAAGCCGACCGAGTTGGCCAGGCCCTGACCCAGGGGGCCGGTGGTCGTCTCCACGCCCGGCATATGGCCGTACTCGGGGTGGCCGGCGGTCTTGGATCCCCACTGGCGGAAGTTCGACAGCTGCTCGGCGGTCGCGGCCTTGTAGCCGGTCAGGTGCAGCAGGGCGTAGATCAGCATCGAGCCGTGGCCCGCCGAAAGGATGAACCGGTCCCGGTCGGCCCAGTCCGGGCGGCTCGCATCGAACTTCAGGAACTTCGAGAACAGGACCGTCGCCACATCGGCCATCCCCATGGGCATGCCGGGGTGGCCGCTGTTGGCTTTCTCCACGCCGTCCATCGCCAGAACGCGGATGGCGTCGGCCATCTGTTTCACGGTAGCCTTGTCGGGGGCGGTCTTGGCTTCGGCCACGGGAAATCTTTCGTCTGGGGGCGGAAAAGGCGGGCGCTGCGCTTTACCGCGCGGCGTGGGCGGGTTCTATACGAAAACTGGAGGAAGCGACCGATGGCCGACGCCACCACCGCCGCGCGCGACCGGATCGATCAGGCCCTGGCCCTGCTCGAACGCCGGATCAACGACCTGAAGGGCGCGCCCGTCGCGCCGGAAGACGATCTGTTCGCCCTGCCGCCGTCGCCCGCTGGACTGGCCGCCGACAAGGCCCGCATCGCGGAACTGGAGGCGGCCGGGCAGGAGGCGTCGCGCGCTCTGGCGCAGGCCGCCGAAGCGGTTCGGGCCGTTCTTTCCGAGAGCGCCGACTGATGGCCACGGTCACGGTCGAGATCAACGGACGCCCCTATGCGGTGGGCTGTGCCGACGGTCAGGAAGACCGTGTTCGCGTCCTCGCCAGACAGTTCGACAACAATGTCCGGCAGGTCGCGGCCGACGTCGGTCATGTCGGCGACCTGCGTCTTTTCCTGATGGCGGCGCTGGTCCTGGCCGACGAACTGCACGAGGCCCGGCTGGGCACGGCTGGAGAGGTCGCGCTGCCGACCCCGGCCGCGGCGGCCTCTGAGACCGGCGTGGCCGAGGCGCTGAACGCGGTCGCGGCCCGGATCGAGAAGATCGCGCAGGCGATCTAGAGGCCGGATGCGCAAGGCGCGATGGGCCGCCATTGCCGAAGCGCGATGGGACGCCTATCTTGCTGAGCGGCGGGTCATGCTGTGGCTCACGTCGAAGGCAACATATCCTCGCGGCCTTAATTCACTCGAAGGGATCTGTCCCTGTCTGACCTCGTGGGGTCGGGTACACGGAGCCCACCTGGCTACCCAGGCTCGAGAGGATTTAAACCGTCCTTCACGGCTCTTACGGCGCCGCCAACCTCTTCCCTCATCAGAGCTCCAGACGCGGTCGCTGACTGATCGAGCGCGTGGAGTGCGCCGCCGGTTTTGCTTGAGCGCGCGAGACTGCGGGCCTAGTCTGCGATGCAGATAGGAGCAGGCCATGAAGCGCGGCTGGTTCGGTCCGAAGCGGTGGGGTTGGGGCGCATCGCCTGCAACTGCGGAGGGCTGGGCCGTCATCGGCGTGTTCGTTCTGGCCATGGGCGTGACGGGCTATCTGGTGGATGATCCAGTCTGGCGCTGGGCCCTCATGCTGGTCGAGATCGCGCTCCTGCTGGTCGTGATCGCCCGGACCTACGACAAGAACGCCCGGACAGGCGTCTGACCCTCCCTGACAAACCCACTCTGCGCGCAGAAGCGCGCAACGCCCGCCGTCGTCTCGCCGGGTGCGAACCGCTGGCCGCCGAGCGTGCCGCAGTCTTTGCCGCCGAGCTGCCGCCCGCCACTGTCGTCGCCGTATACCGCGCCATGGGATCGGAGATGGATCCCGAACCGCTCGTTCAGGCCCTCTGGTCTGCCGGCGTCAAAACCTGTCTGCCGGTGGTGCTGGAGCGCGACGCCCCGATGATTTTTCGCTGCTGGTCGCCGGGCGAGCCTCTGGAAGAGGATGCCGCCGGGTGCCCTGCCCCCCTGCCTCTGGCGGAGGTCGTCGATC
The DNA here is from genome assembly GCF_000144605.1 of Brevundimonas subvibrioides ATCC 15264. NCBI lineage: Bacteria > Pseudomonadati > Pseudomonadota > Alphaproteobacteria > Caulobacterales > Caulobacteraceae > Brevundimonas > Brevundimonas subvibrioides. The sequence goes on from NC_014375.1 coordinate 1,297,685, forward strand.
CCGACCTGATCCTCACGCCCTTGCTGGCCTTCGACGATTACGGCGGCCGGCTGGGACAGGGCGGGGGTTTCTACGATCGCACCTTTGCGGCCCGCCCTGGCGTCATCCGGATCGGCTTTGGCTATTCCGGTCAGCGGGTGGAGCGGCTGCCCATGGAGTCGCACGACGTGCGCCTGCATGGCGTTCTGACCGAGGTCGGCTATACCGCCGCCCGAAAGGTCTAACTCCCCATGCGTCTTGCCTTCTTCGGCGATGTGATCGGCAAGTCCGGTCGCGACGGCCTGTCCGACCATTTGCCCGGCCTCAAGCGGGTGTTGAAACTCGACTTCGTCGTGGTCAATGCCGAGAACGCCGCCGGCGGCTTCGGCATCACCGAGAACACGGCCAAGGAGCTGTTCATGGCCGGGGCCGACTGCCTGACGCTGGGCAACCACTCCTGGGACCAGCGCGAGGCCCTGACCTATATCGTGCGCGAACCCCGCCTGATCCGCCCGGCCAACTATCCCCGGCTGATGGACGCGCCGGGGGCGGGGGCCAATCTGTTCGAGACCCCGTCGGGCAAGACCGTGTTGGTCATGAACGTGCTGGGCCGCATCCATATGGACGCTGTCGACGATCCGTTCGGGGCGGTCGACCGCGAGCTGAACGCCGCCCCCTTGGGTCACGTCGCCGACGCCGTGATCGTCGACATGCACTGCGAGGCCACCTCCGAGAAGATGGCCATGGGCCATTTCTGCGACGGCCGCGCGTCGCTGGTGGTCGGCACCCACACCCACGTCCCGACCGCCGACGCCCAGATCCTTCCTGGCGGCACGGCCTATCAGACCGACGCGGGCGGCTGCTGCGACTATGACTCGGTGATCGGCAACGAGAAGGAAGAGCCGCTGCGCCGGTTCACCACCCGCATCTCGCAGGGGCGCTACACGCCGGCCCACGGCCCCGCCACGATCTGCGGCGTCTATGTCGAGACCGACGACAAGACCGGTCTGGCGGTGCGCATCGAGCCCATCCGGGTCGGCGGACGGCTGAAACAGGCGATCCCGGAAGCGGCCTGACGCTCAGTCGGCGGTGGCCGGCCGCCAGTCGCGCATCTCGGCGATCTCGGCGGTCTGGGCGGCGACGACGCCCTGGGCCATGCGATGGACCTCCGGGTCGCGGCTCTCGCGCAGGGCGACCTCGGCCATGGCGATGGCACCCTGGTGATGGGCGATCATCTTGGCGACATAGGCCTCGTCGACCGTCGCGCCGGACGCCGCGCCCATCAGTCGATGCATCTCCGCCTCCGAGGCCGCGAAGGCCTCATCGCCCGCGCCCGGGGTCGCGCCCGGCGTCGCGGAGCCGTGCGCCGAATGGTCCTTCGGCCCCGACACCTCTCCTTCCACGACCGTCGCGGACTGGTTCTTGGACGACGTTTCCAGCAGGGCCTGCTGCACCGGATCCCCCCCGCCGTCGCAGGCGGCGAGCAGAAGGGGCAGGGCGGCGAGGACGACGAGGCGGCGCAGGGTCATGGGCAGGGTCCGAAGGGAAGGCGAGGCACTTCCTTTGCCGCAAAGCCCGTCGCCGGTCTGCCCCTGATGATGCCGCAGCGGTCAGCGTATCTCCGCCTCGGCCTGTCCCGCGCGCGACTGGTGGCCGAGGAAGACCTCCACCGCCGGATGGTCGGCGGCGAACCGGCGCAGCCGTTCGGCCGAGGTCTCCGCATCCGCCCGCGCCGCCGCCGGGACCGGCTGGGGCATGGCGTCGTCCCAGCCCAGCCGGGTCGAGACCGCGTCGCCGACGACCAGCCTTGGTCCGTCGATCGCATTGACCAGATAGGCCGTCGAACCCGGCGAATGCCCGGGCACGTGCAGGGCCCAGACCGATCCGTCGCCGAAGATGTCGAGGACGCCGGCGAACCGCCCGTCGGGATCGGCCCGGAACGCCCATTCCCTCAGCGGCCCATGGCCCCGAAGGATCACGTCCGCCGGATGCCCGACCAGGGTGTTGGTCCAGCTTCGCTCGGCCGCGTCGCCGGGACCCCCGTGGATCATGACGCCCGGCTCCAGGTCGATCAGCCCGCCGATATGGTCGAAATGCAGATGGGTCAGGAAGACGCCCCGGGGCTGGACCTGGCCTGTCAGCCACGCCGCGGTGGTCTGGGCGATGCGGACGTTCATCTCGGCCAGACCCCGGCGCATGACCCAGTTGAGCTGCGGCTCCAGCCCGGCCGAGACGCCCGCGTCGATCAGATACCGTCCCCGGGTGGGGTGATCGATGACGTAGGCATAGATCGTGGCTTCTTCCGTCCCGGCCGGAACCGCCGCCGTTCGCGGATCGTCGCGGTCGATGAAACTGCCCCGGCCCCCGGTCCAGGTGGCGAACCGGATTCGTCGAAAGGTCACGAGGCCCGGCTTCGCCAGACTGGGCTCCAGCGCGCTTGCGGTCGACGCGACGCCGAGATCGGACGGCAGGGTCGGATGGTGGCTGGCCGGGGTGGCGCAGGCCGAGAGGACGCTGGCCAGAACCGCAGCGCACAGGGCGACACGGCCTGTGCGTCGTGAAAGGATCGGTCGCATCGCTCACCCCGCTTGCCAGAATGGTCATATCGAAATACATAAAAATATGTCTGTCAATCAGGTGATCCCGTTCCCGCCGCCTCTTCCCGGGGACGCTCCCCTGCTGGGACGTATCCGGCGGCTGAGTCGGCCGCTGGAGTGGCTGTTCACGGGCCTGTTCGTCGTCGGGGCCGTGCTATTGGCGATCGCCGTGGTCGCCGTGCTGGCCTACGCCGGCGACAGGCTGCAAATCCGGCCCGGTGGCATGCAGATCTATGTCGAGGCCGTTGTGCCGCCCCCTCCGCCAGGCTGGACCACGGTCGGCGTCATTCCCCCGATCCGGAAGATCGCCCTGGCGACCTCTGCCTGCCTGATGATCGTGCCGGCGCTGGCAATCCTGTGGCAGCTGCGGCGACTGTTCCGGCTCTATGGATCAGGGACGATCCTCGGGTCGGAGAACGCGCGGATCATCGGCCTGATCGCGGGCTGGCTGGTGGCCTATGCCGTGGCCCCGACCCTCGGACACTATGTCGTCGAGGCGGCAGGGTTCGACGACGAGGGATGGCTGAGGCTCGACAGCCTGCAGGCGCTGGGGCTCGGCCTGGTGCTGTTCGTCATGGCCCGGGTCATGCGCTGGGGAGCCGAGGTCGCCGACGACGCCTCGCGGTTCGTCTGATGCCGATCATCGTCCGCCTCGACGTCGTCATGGCCCGGCGCAAGGTGCGCTCGAACGTGCTGGCGCGCGCCATCGGCATCTCCGAGACCAATCTCAGCCTCCTGAAGTCCGGCAAGGTGCGGGGGCTGCGCCTCGCCACCCTCGACGCCATCTGCCGCTACCTGGACTGCGCGCCGGCGGACATCCTGGAGTTCGTCCCCGACGGCGAGGTGGAGCAGGTCGTGCCCGCGAAGGCGGCCGTCAGGCGCTGACCAGCCCCGGCTTGCCCGCCTCCACCGCGTATTTCGCGCGCGTCGTCAGGACCCCGTTGCGGTTCTGGACCTGGTCCAGAACCTTGAACTCGGTCTGCCAGCGTTCCGGCGTCACGTCGCACAGGACATAGCCGCGCTGGGAGTTGTTGAACTTCAGCTGCGGGTTCGCGGCCTGGATGCGCGCCATGTCCGGGCGCTGGTCGACCCCGTCCCCGCCCGAGCTGATCGAGGTCGCCACGAACTCGGTCGCGATCGGCTCGCCCTCGGGATTGCGCCCGTCGATATGCAGCTCGCCGGCATAGTTCTGGTGCTCGTCTCCGGTCAGGACGACGACGTTGTCGATGCGGCGGTCCCGGATGTGCTCCAGCAGGTGCGCGCGGGGCACGCGGTAGCCGGCCCAGCTGTCGGGATTGACCCCGTAGTCATCACCCGGGTTCCGGTCCAGATCCATGACCATGATCTGCTGGGCCAGGGTGTTCCAGGTGGCCTGCGACCGGTTCAGGCCGTCGAACAGCCAGGCCTGCTGCGCCTCGCCCAGCACCTGGGCCTCACGCGCGTTGATGGCGTCGCAGCCGGCGTTGAACTGGTCCCCGCAGGGCTGGTCGCTGCGGTACTGGCGGGTGTCCAGCAGATGCACGTCCAGCAGGTCGCCATAGGTCGCCCGTCGATACAGCTGCATCGCCGATCCCCGCGGGAAGGACGACCGCCGCAGCGGCATATGCTCGTAGAAGGCCTGCATGGCCGCGGCCTTGCGCAGGGCGAAGACCGCCGGATCGGTGCCGTCCTGGTCCAGGTCTGCGACCCAGTTGTTGTCGATCTCGTGGTCGTCCCAGACGGTGAACCAGGCGGCCGACTGGCGCGACGCCTGCAGGTCGGCGTCCATCGTGTACTGGGCATAGCGCTGGCGATAGTCGGTGACGGTGTAGACCTCGCCGCCCTCGTGGACCCGCAGGTTCTCGTTCGGCGTCGTGGTGCCGTAGATCCGGTTGCCGCGACCCTCGTAGATGTAGTCGCCGTAGAAGAAGATGAAATCCAGGTCCTCGGCCGCGATCTTGCGGTGGGCGGTGTAGTAACCGCTCTCGAAGGCCTGGCAGCCGACGACGCCGAATTTGACCTGTGCCGTTGAGGCCCCGACCAGAGGCGTGGTCTTCGCCCGGCCGACGCCGCTGCGCTCGCTGCCCGCCCTGAAGCGATAGAAATAGGGACGGGCGGGTTCCAGCCCCGCGACCTCGACATGGACCGCATGGCCCAGTTCGGGCCGGGCGACCACCTCGCCGGTGCGGACGATGGTGCCGAAGCCGGCGTCGGCCGCGACCTCCCAGGTCACGGCCATGGGCTGGGACGGCATGCCGTGATCGGGCTCCAGGGGGCGCGGGCACAGCCGGGTCCAGATCACGAAGCCGTCGGGCAGGGGATCGCCCGCGGCGACGCCCAGCTGGAACGGGTTGGTTTCGAACACCGCCTGGGCCAGGGCCGGGCGACCGACGGCGAAGGCCGCTCCACCGAGACCGGCACTGGCCAGCAGGGAGCGTCGGGAAAGCAATAGCGACATATCGGGCCTCACGGGATCGGATGACCTGACTATCGCCTGCCTGTGACGGTTCGTCGAAGGCGCGTCAGAAATAAGAGGGTTGTGTGCCCGGGCTTGACCGAGTCATGTTCGACAGACGGCAGCGGGGGCTGCTTTGCCTTGGGAGGGGCCAATGAGAAACGACTGTTTTTCAATCGCTTTCGGTGTCGCGCCGATGCGATGCGGTGGTTCCGCGTCCGCCTGAAGCTCGTCTTTCAAACCCACCACACCGCATCCCGCCTCAGCGCCGAGCGGGCTGAAAATCGTCAGGAGATTTCCATGCGTAACGTGCTTTCCATCGTGGCCGTCATCGCCGCCCTCTCGGCCGCCGGCGCCGCCGCCGCCCAGGACCCGAGCGCCAATGCCGGCGGGGCCAGCCGCAAGAACGCCGGCTTCACGCCCGATCCGATCACGGTCAACGTCTATTCCGGTGGTGGTATCGACGCATCCGATACCCTGGGAGGCTCCTGCGTCGGCATGATCGCCGGCGCGCCGGACTATGAGTTCACCTACACCGCTGGGTCGTTCCCGCTGAGCTTCCAGGTCCGGTCGCAGGGCGATACCAGCCTGATCATCAACGGCCCCGACGGCCGCTGGTACTGCGACGACGACACCAACGGCCTGAACCCCGAACTGACCTGGGGCCGTCCCGGCAGCGGATCCTACGACATCTGGGTCGGTGCCGTCGGCGATGCCGCGTCGGCGACCCTCTACATCACCGAGACGCCCTGATCCGGCCGCGGACCGTCCCCCGCCCCGGGCGGGTGACGGTTCAGGTCCGTCCGGTCCGCGCCGTCGCAACGTCGGCGCGGATCGACCGGGGTGGCTATGGCCGCATTCAACCAACAGGCAGGAGATCCCCTGTGAGCTACGTCACCGCCATCTGCGGAGTCGCGTTTGCGCTCTGCCTCGTCAGCCCGGCCGCCGCCCAGGAATATGTGGAACTGACCGGCGGCTTCGGTCCCGAGTCGCACAATGTCACGGCCTATGCCGGAGGGGATATCGACGGCTCATCCATCGCCACCACATGCGCCGGAATGGTGGGCGAGACGCCCCAGGTGACGCTGTCCTTCACCGCCTATGGCGGCCCGCTGGTCATCAGCGCCTATTCGGAGATGGACACCAGCCTGGTGGTCCAGGCCCCGAACGGTCGCTGGTACTGCAATGACGACACCGACGGGCTGAACCCCCGGGTGAACTGGAACACGGCCCAGAGCGGCACCTACAGGATCCACGTGGGGGCCGTCGGCGATGCGGCCCAGGGCGTCCCGGTCGTCGTCGCCTTCATGGAATAGGGCCTAGCCCTCGATCCAGCCGGGCATCCACCCCTCGTGGATCTCGCGCAGGTGTTTCAGGGGAATGCTGAACAGGCCGGTCGAGGCGAAGGCGTCGCCCTTCGCATGCCCGACCACCGAGGCATGCAGCCCGGCCTCGCGCGCCGCCGCCAGGACCTCCTGCGGATTGGGGACCGCGACCAGATACCGGGCCTGGTCCTCTCCGAACAGGAAGACATGGGCGTGGGCCTCGCTGCTCGCGTCCAGCACCACGCCGGCGTCCGATGCCAGCGCCATGTCCGCCGCCGCCCCGATCAGGCCGCCGTCGGACAGGTCGTGGACGCAGGTCAGCCGCCCGGCCTCGATCTCGCCGCGGATGAAGTCGCCGGTGCGGCGCTCCAGCTTCAGGTCCACGGGCGGGGGCGCGCCGTCCTCGCGGCCCAGCACCTCGCGCAGGTACAGCGACGCGCCCAGCTCGCCGACCGTCTCGCCGATCAGCACCAGGGTGTCGCCCTCGGCCATCGTCGAGAATCCCGCCACGACGTCATAGTTCGGCAGCAGGCCGACCGCGCCCACGGTCGGCGTCGGCGGAATCGCGACGCCGTTGGTCTCGTTGTAGAGCGACACGTTTCCGCTCACGACCGGGAAGTCCAGGTCGCGGCAGGCCTCGGCCATGCCGTCGATGGCGCGCACGATCTGGCCCATGATCTCTGGCCGCTGCGGATTGCCGAAGTTCAGGTTGTCGGTGATGGCGATCGGACGCGAGCCGACGGCGGTCAGGTTGCGCCACGCTTCGGCGACGCACTGCTTGCCCCCTTCATAGGGGTCGTTCTGGACGTAGCGGGGCGTGCAGTCGGATGTGACCGCCAGACCCTTGTCGGCTCCGTGGACCCGGACCACGCCGGCATCGGCGCCGGTGGCCGAATCCTGCAGGGTGTCGGCCATGACGTGACGGTCGTACTGCTCCCAGATCCAGCGCTTGGACGCCATGTCGGGGCAGGCCAGCACCTTCAGCACCGCGTCTTCCCACACGGTCGGGGCCGGCACCTCTCCGGGTGACAGGCGGGGATGCAGGTCCGGCTGGACCCAGGGCCGGTCGTACAGCGGCGCGTCGTCGAACAGCGGGGCCAGCGGCACGTCGCAGACCACCTGACCATGGTGGTTCAGCACCAGACGGCCCGTCTCGGTCGTCATGCCGATGACGGCGGCGTCCAGACCCCATTTCTCGAAGATGCGGTAGCCGTCCTGCTCGCGGCCCGGCTTCAGCACCGCCAGCATCCGCTCCTGGCTTTCCGACAGCATCATCTCATAGGCCGACATGCCCTCTTCGCGCTGGGGCACCGCATCCATGTTGAGCTCGATGCCGACGCCGCCCTTGCCGGCCATCTCGACCGACGACGAGGTCAGGCCGGCCGCGCCCATGTCCTGGATGGCGGCCACGGCCCCCGAGGCCATCAGCTCCAGCGTCGCCTCGATCAGCAGCTTCTCGGCGAAGGGGTCGCCGACCTGCACCGTGGGGCGCTTCGATTCCGACTCGTCGTCGAATTCGGTCGAGGACATGGTCGCGCCATGGATGCCGTCGCGGCCGGTCTTGGAGCCGAAATAGACCACCGACATGTTCGGTCCCGGCGCGGCCGAGTAGAAGATGCTGTCGGACTTGGCCAGGCCCACGCACATGGCGTTGACCAGGATGTTGCCGTTGTATCCCTTGTGGAAATTGGTCTCCCCGGCCACCGTCGGCACGCCGACGCAGTTGCCGTAGCCGCCGATCCCGGACACCACGCCCTTGACCAGCCGCTTCGTCTTCTCGTGCCCGACATCGCCGAAACGCAGGGCGTTCAGCAGGGCCACCGGTCGCGCGCCCATGGTGAAGACGTCGCGCATGATCCCGCCCACGCCCGTCGCCGCGCCCTGATAGGGCTCGATGAAGGACGGGTGGTTATGGCTCTCCATCTTGAAGATGCAGGCGTCGCCGTCGTCGATGTCGATGACGCCGGCGTTCTCGCCCGGGCCGCAAATGACGCGGGGCCCGGTGGTCGGGAACTTGCCGAGGTGGATCTTGGACGACTTGTAGGAGCAGTGCTCGGACCACATCACCGAGAAGACGCCCAGCTCCAGCTGGTTCGGCTCGCGCCCCAGCCGGTCCAGGATCACCTGATACTCGTTGGGGGCCAGGCCGTATTCGACGGCGAGTTCGGCGGTGGTCTTTTGCGGGGCGCTCATGGGCCGCGCTTCTAGCCGTGATCGGCCGGACTGTCAGCCCGCCCCCGGATCAGGCGGCTACGGTTTCTCGCGCGATGTCCCGCCGCAGGCCCAGCGTGATCCACAGCGCGGCACCCAGCACGATCAGCGAGAACGCCAGGGCACCGAACGCCAAGGTCACATTGCCCTTCTCCTGCTCGGCCGCGAACACGCCGAGCAGGCCCCAGGCGACCGGCAGGGGGTAGGCCAGCAGGCGCGTCGCCCAGGTCACGAACAGAGCGAAGGCGGCGACGGCCACCACGGCGATCAGCGCCCAGACGGTCGGGGCCAGGGTCGCGGGCAGGTCGCCATTGCCGGTGGCGACGGTCAGCAGATTGACCGGCGAGGCGATCGTCAGCCAGCCGGCCAGGGCGCCCAGCGGCCAGGCCACCAGCCAGCGGTCGCGGTCCCAGCGCGGCAGGCTTCGAATCAGCCGCGCATTGGTCAGGAGGGGGATGATCAGCACGCTCAGCGCCCCGAAGATCAGGACGATGGTCGCCAGCTCCGCGTCGACCGCGGCCGCCAGGATCCAGCCGCCGATCGCGAACAGGGCCAGGATCGAGGGCCAGCCGAACCGGTTGATCATGTCGCTCTCGCCCGTCTGGGGCAGGACCTGACGGATCGCATAGGCGATCAGCCCCAGATAGATGGGTCCCCAGATGGCGAAGGCCCAACCCACGACCCGCAGCGTCGCGTCGCTGTCGGCCGAGAACTCGGCCGGGCTCTGGCCGATGTTGCCGAACTGCTGGAGCTGGCCCGCGATCACGGCAAAGGCGGTCGCGCCGAGGACGATCAGGCGGCGGGTCTTCTGGGCGGGCGTGGCCCGGACGATGGAGGACATGAGCGGTCTCTGACAGGTCGCTGAAGTCCAGCTTCAGCATTGCAGCCGACAGTACGCGCGGACGGCGGGATCGTTCACCGGAAATCGTCGCGGCGGAACCGCGCGGCCCGGCCCCTGTTCTTCTGGTTCAACCCAGGAGACGACCATGGCCGACGAAGCCAAGACCCCGACCGAAACCCCCCACTTCGAGACCAGCGACGTCGAGGCCAATCTGGCCATGGAACAGGGCCTGGGCGTCGGCGCGCGCGAACTGGCCGCCCAGCGCGATCCCGGCGGCATCGTCACGCCGGACGAGGATGAGGGCGAGGGCGACGAAGACCCCATCGACCGCGACACGGCGGTCCAGGGGGATCCCTCGATCTAGGCGGCCGCGTAGATCGAGCGGAACAGGACCGCGCCGTCGGCCGAGCCCAGTTCGGCCTCGAAGGCGCGGTCCGGGTGGGGCATCATGCCCAGCACATTGCCCCGCGCGTTCTGCAGGCCGGCGATGTCGCCGACCGAGCCGTTCGGATTGTCCACATAGCGGAACACGACCTGACCCTCGCCCTCGATCCGGGCGAGGGTTTCGGCGTCGGCGAAGTAGTTTCCGTCGCCATTGCCCTGGGTCATGACCACCTCGCGCTGGCCCTGATAGCCGGCGGTGAACCGGGTCTGGCCGTTGGCGACTTCCAGGCTGATCGGCTTGCAGACGTATTTCAGCCCGGCGTTCTTCAGCAGGGCGCCCGGCAGCATGCCGGCCTCGCACAGGATCTGGAAGCCGTTGCAGATGCCCAGCACGGCCACGCCGTCGTCCGCCGCCTTCTTGACCGCCTGCATCACCGGCGACTGGGCCGCCATGGCCCCGCAGCGCAGATAGTCGCCGTAGGAGAAACCGCCCGGCAGCACGATCAGGTCCAGCCCGTCGGGCAGGGTCGTCTCCTGGTGCCAGACCATCTCGACCCGCTCGTGGGTCGAGCGTTCGATCGCGACCTTGCAGTCACGATCACAGTTGGACCCCGGAAAGACGATGACGGCTGCGCTCATGCGGCGGGCGTCTAGCAGGGTTCGCGCCGGATGTCAGGACCCACCTGCGCCGCCTGGCCGCCTGCGCACCACCCTGCGCCAGGGCGATCCGCTGAAGAGTGGACGCCCGCGAGCGCTCGCGGGCCGTCTGTCGCTCATGCCGCGGGGTTGCGTCGCGCGTCCCACATCGCCCAGGCCCAGATCAGCAGGCCGCCAAAGGCCAGAGCCGCCCCGACCAGGCCGGTGGAGGGCAGACCGAACCCGGCCAGGAGGGCCAGGCCGCTCAGGAAGGGACCGAGGGCATTGGCCGTGTTGAAGGCCGAATGGTTCAGCGCCGCCGCCAGGGTCTGGGCGTCGCCGGCCACGTCCATCAGCCGGGTCTGCAGCAGCGGCCCCAGGCCCATGCCGGTGCCGATCAGGACGATCACCGCCAGCACCGCCCACAGGTGCGGAGCGGCGAAGAAGTAGCCGATCAGGGCGAAGACGCTCCACACCAGCATCACGGCCCCGGCCTTCATGCCGAACCGGTCCGCCGCCCAGCCGCCGATCAGGTTGCCCGCCAGCATGCCGCAACCGAACACGGCGAAGACCCAGGGGATCAATGCCGGCCCCACGCCCGTGACCTCGGTCAGGGTCGAGGCCAGATAGGCATAGACCGCGAACATGCCGCCGAAGCCGATCGCGCCGATGCCGAGCGTCAACCAGACCTGTCGGCGCTTCAGGGCCCCCAGTTCCCGCATCGGGCTGGCGTCGGCCAGGGCTGGATCACGCGGGGCGAACAGGGCGACCAGGGCCATGGTCACGAGGGCCAGGACGGAGACGATGGCGAAGGTCCAGCGCCAGCCGAAACTGTGGCTGATGGCGGTGGCCACGGGCACGCCGATGACCGTCGCCACCGTCAGCCCCAGCAGGATCGAGGACACGGCCCGGGTCCGCCAGGCCAGGGGCACGATCGACGCGGCGACCAGGGCCGCCACGCCGAAATAGGCCCCGTGCGGCAGGCCGCTCAGAAAGCGGAACGCCAGCATCCACTGGAAGTTCGGCGACAGGGCGCTGAGGCCATTGCCGATGGCGAACAGGGCCATGAAGCCGATCAGCAGCTTCCAGCGCGCGACCCGCGCGCCCAGGACGGCCAGAACCGGCGCGCCGATGACGACGCCCAGGGCATAGGCGCTGATCGCATGGCCGGCGGTCGGGGTATCGACGCCCAGGTCCGTAGCGAAGTCCGGCAGCACGCTCATGGCCGCGAACTCCGTCACCCCGATGGCGAACCCGCCCATGGCCAGGGCCAGCAGAACGAGCGGGACGGCCTTGGGCGCGCGGATCGTCAGCGCGGGCGGTGGCCCGGCGTTGCAGGTCGTATCGGTCGGCATGGGGATCTCGAAGGGCAGAGAATTGCTGCACTGCAAGATAGGTTATCGCCGGTTACCTTCAACCGTAACGTCCCCGGTGCTCGATCACGCTTTGCTAACGGGACTCGTCAGGCGGCAACCTGCGGCATCGATGAACGCAGGCGATTGGACCGCTGGCCGCCACGGTCCGACAGGCGGAACCGACCGACCGAGCGGCTCAGGGTTTCGGTCTCCTGGGCCAGGGCGTGGCTGGCGGCCGTGGTTTCCTCGACCATGGCGGCGTTCTGCTGGGTGACCTGATCCATCTGGCCGATGGCGGTGTTGACCTCGCGCAGGGCGGTGGACTGTTCGGCGCTGGCGGCGGCCATCTCCGTGATCAGGGCCCCCACGTCGGCCACGCGGCGGGCGATCCGGTCCAGGGTCGAGCCGGCCTCGCGCACGCGATCGACGCCCAGGGTGACCTGACGGCCGGAGTCGGAGATCAGGGTGTTGATCTCCTTGGCCGCCTCGGCCGAGCGCTGGGCCAGGGCCCGGACCTCGGACGCGACCACGGCGAACCCGCGGCCGGCGTCACCCGCGCGCGCCGCCTCCACCCCCGCGTTCAGCGCCAGCAGATTGGTCTGGAAGGCGATCTCGTCGATCACGCTGATGATCTGGCTCATCTGGTTCGACGCCGCATGGATGGCGTCCATGGCCGAGACCGCCTCGCCGACCACACGGCCGCTGGTTTCAGTCTCCTTGCGGGTCTCGCCCACGGCATCGGCGGCGGCCCTGGCCCCTTCGGCCGACCGGTGCACGGTCGCGGTGATCTCTTCCAGGGCGGCGGCCGTCTCTTCCAGGCTGGCCGCCTGCTGCTCGGTGCGGCGCGACAGGTCGTCCGCGGCCTGGGCCACCTCTCCGGCGCCCGTACGGATCGCCACCGCATTGGCGTCGACCGACGCCAGGGTCTGCTCGAGGCCCTGCAGGGCCGCGTTGAAATCGTCCCTCAGTTTTTCGTAGCCGTGGGGGAAGGCTTCGGTGATGCGGTGGGTCAGGTCGCCCCGCATCAGATGATCCATCCCCTCGGCCATGGCGTTGACCACCAGGGCCTGCTGGCGCGCGGCGGCCTGCTGGGCCTCCTCGGTCCGTTGTCGCTGCTCCTCCCGCGCCGCAGCCTCGGCCCTGTCGCGCTCGGCCGACTCGGCGCGTGCATGGTCCTGCTGCCGGGCCTCCTTCAGCGCCCGTTCGACGATCAGGGCCTGCAGGGCCACGACCGAACGGCCGACCGCGCCCAGTTCGTCGGCCCGGTCCGCGCTGGTCAGGACCACGTCGGTCCGGCCCTCGGCGAGGGCGGCCATCTCGTCATCCAGGACGCCGATGGGGGCCGTGACCGCGCGGACCGAGACCCGCATCATGACCAGGCTCATCACGACGCCCAGAAGGATGACCCCCGCCATGACGACCATCCCGGCCACGGCCAGGAAATCGGCGCGGGCCTTGCTGGCCGCGAGGGCGCCCTCGATCCGCTCCGACACCGCGGCCATCCGGCCTTCCAGTTCGGTGAAGACGGCGGTGAAACCCGGCAGGGCCGCCTCGGCCGCCGCCCCGTCGCGCCCGGCGAGATCGACGAGGGCGTGCGCTGCCACGATGTATTGCTCGAGGGGCGCATCGACCGTGTGCAGTGCCTCGACCATGTCGGGATCGACGGCCGTTTCCTGGTTGCGCCTGATGGCCGCGCGGAAGGTCTCGGAGTGCTCGTCGAGAACCGTCTGGATGGCCGGCATCTGATCCTGCCGGCCCTGCTGGGCCGCCAGAAGGGCCGCCAGCACGTCGCTGCGCAGCGCGTCGTGCATCATGTCGGCTTCCATATGGCTGCGCATGATCGATGCGCCGGCCGCGGAGTCCTCCATGGCCTGGCTCAGGGCCCCGGCCACCAACAGGCCTGCAACGGGGCCGAGGGTGCACAGCATCGCCATGAACAGTCCGGCAAAACGGACCTTGGATCGGATCGTCAAAAGCATCTTTGGCTCCCGGTTCAGCTGTCATCATGGCAATCCAGTGTTAACAACAATATCAAGTCTCTAGTACGTGGTAATACCTATGATATAGGGGTGTTGTTATTGATGGGCTGTTCAGACCTGCTGTCGACAATGGGAACGCTTCACGAGGGCGCGGAGCGATGCCGCGACGGGCGGCAGTAGAGGCTGACATGATGTTCAGGCTTGATGACGTACGGCGTCTGATCTGGTTTGGTGCGATGTCGGTCGGGGCCGCAGCGAGCCCCGCTCTGGCCGGGGGCCAGGACGCCGGGATCGATCCCGCCTGGGTCTGGGACGCCGCCTATACGGCCGACGTGATCGGGGTCGTGGCCGGCGACGCGCCGCGCGCGGGCCGGTACCTCGACGATCTCTCCGTGGGCGTGGACGGCGATCTGGAACGCCAGTTCGGCTGGACCGGCACGCGCGTGCATTTCAGCTTTCTGGCCAACCACGGCGGCGAGCCGAACGCGGTCGCCGGCACCCTTCAGGGCTATGACAACATCGAGGTCGCCGCCCAGAAGGTGCGGCTCTACGAGGCCTGGGTCGAGCACGACGTCGCCGGGGCGGGGTCGGTGCTGGCGGGGCTCTACGACGTCAACAGCGAGTTCTACGTCACCGGCACCTCCGACCTGCTTCTGGCGCCACCCTTCGGCACAGGGTCGGAACTGGCCTCGACCGGTCCCAACGGCCCCGCCATCTTCCCGTCCACGGCGCTCGCCGTCCGGCTGCGGGTCGGTGCGGCCGACGCGACCTATGTTCAGGTGGCGGCCGTCAATGCCCGCGCCGGAACGATCGGGGATGTCGATGGCGTCGATACGACGCTCGATGACGGGCTTCTGTATCTGGCCGAGGCGGGCCGGTCAGGTCCGGTGCGGATCGCCGCCGGCGTCTGGCGCTATGGCGAGACCCAGCCGGATATCCGCCGTCTCGCGCCCTCGGGCGATCCCGCGCGAAGCCGGGCCCAGGGAGCCTATCTGCTCGCCGAGGGCACGGTCGTGACCCTGCCCCAGGGCGGCACGCTCGGAGCCTTCGCCCGTGTCGGTGTCTCGGATGGCGACACCACCGACTTCAGGGGCGGCTGGCAGGCGGGCCTGCGACTGGACTCGGTCATGCCCGGGCGACCCGACAGCGCCCTGTCCCTGGGCGTTCACCAGGGCCTTCTGTCGGACAAGGCCCGCGCCAACGCCGTCGACGCGGGCACGGCTTTCGCCCGCGCCGAAAGCGGCATCGAACTGACCTATGCCGACACCCTCGGTCCGTTCACCATCCAGCCGGACCTGCAGTGGATCCATCATCCGGGGGGCGAGCAGGACCGCGACCCCATCCTGATCGCCGGCGTGCGGTTCATCTGGACGGTCCGCTAGCCTCAGCCCCTGTTCTCGTAGGTCGCCGTGATCGACGCCCTGGCCAGGGTGTGGAAATGAAGGTTGAACCCGTACTTCGCGCCCGAATCCTCCGGCGTCACCTCCAGCCGGTCCGTGTCCACGGCGAAGACCGTGAAGACATAGCGGTGGGGTCCATGGCCGGGCGGCGGCGCGGCCCCGCCGAAGCCGGGCTCGCCATAGTCGGTGCGACCCTCCACGGCCCCCTGGGGCAGCGGGCCGCCCGCCGGGATTTCGGTGACGTCGACGGGAATATTGGCCACGGTCCAGTGCCAGAAGCCCGAGCCCGTCGGCGCGTCCGGGTCGAAGACGGTGATGGCAAACGATTTCGTGCCCTCCGGTGCGCCGGACCAGGCCAGATGCGGCGAGGTATCGCCCTTCGACTGCACCTGCGCATCCGGCAGGGTGTCGCCATCCTTGAAGTCGTTCGAGGTCAGGGTGAAGGTCATGGTGCGCTCCTCAAGACAGGGCATTTGAACGCGTCGTGCGCGACGCCGTTGCGCCTTATGCAAAGCGAAGGCCCTAGAGCGGCGGCGGGGTCGCGTGGGACTCGATATTGCGCAGGAGTGCGGGGGAACGCCATCGCGGGGAGCAGAGAGCGCAGCTGAACTCCGCATCCATCGCCTGGTCCATGCGCTCGTAGGCCCGCAAGTCGTCGTCCAGCGCCGCCCGGTCACCGAAGGCACAGCCTTCGAGGATCATCCCGACCCCTTCCGAATAGACGAGCGGCCCGCGGTGAATGATCGCGGGATGGGCCGGGTGGGTGGGGTTGGTGACGATGTAGTATTGCTCCTTGCCGAACTGCTGAATCAGTCGGGTCGGTTCATCGTCAGATCCCCAGTCCAGCGTGCCAGGTTCTGATTTGATCTTGGCAACCAAGGCTTCGAAGCCCTTGGAGCAATCCAGCGACTGCCACTCATGCAGCGGCACGCCGGGTCTCTCAGCCGACCACGCGCCGAGCGCGGCGGCCCCGCCGATCGTCAGAAGAATGACCGCCTCAGGCCACTTCAACCCGGTAGCTCTCGATCACCGTGTTCGCCAGCAGCGTTTCGCACATCTTCTTCGCCTCGGCGGCGGGATCGTCCACGCCATCCAGGTCCAGTTCGATCAGCTTGCCGACGCGGGCGTTGGCGACGCCGGCCCAGCCGAGACCCTTCAGCGCGCCTTCGACGGCCTTGCCCTGAACGTCCAGCACGCCGGGCTTCAGGAAGACGTGAACCTTGACCTTGGCCATCAGTGCAGCCCCCCCTGGATGACGGTCGGCATGTCCTTCATGATTCCCAGACGCCGCGCGACCTCGGTGTAGTTCTCGATCACCTGGCCCAGGTCGCGGCGGAAGCGGTCCTTGTCCATCTTCTCGCCGGTCGCCGTATCCCACAGGCGGCAGCTGTCCGGGCTGATCTCGTCGGCCAGGATGACCCGGCTGAAGTCGTTCTCCCAGACCCGGCCGAACTCGATCTTGAAGTCCACCAGGGTGATGCCGACGGCGCCGAACATGCCGCACAGATAGTCGTTCACGCGCACGGTGGTGGCCAGGATGTCGTCGATCTCCTGGGTGTTAGCCCAGTTGAAGGCAGTGATGTGCTCTTCCGTCACCATCGGATCGTTGAGCTCATCCTTCTTGTAATAGAATTCGATGATCGAGCGGGGCAGGGGCGTGCCCTCTTCCTGTCCCAGGCGCGTGGCCAGCGATCCGGCGACGATGTTGCGGCACACCACTTCCAGCGGGATGATCTCGACTTCGCGGATCAGCTGCTCGCGCAGGTTCAGCCGCTTGATGAAGTGGTTGGTGACGCCGATCCCGTTCAGGCGGCTCATCACGAACTCGCTGATGCGGTTGTTGATGACCCCCTTGCCTTCCAGGGTCGCCTTCTTCTGCGCGTTGAAGGCGGTGGCATCGTCCTTGAAGTACTGGATCAGGGTGCCGGGCTCCGGCCCTTCGTACAGGATCTTGGCCTTGCCTTCGTAGATCTTCTTGCGCTTCGAATTCATCATCGTGGTCCCTGACGGGATGAGGCCTTCGCCAGAAACGAAAATCGCGCTGCCAGAGGGACGTCTGGGCGGCGCGATCCGGCCTCGAGCTGAGCGGAGATTTGTTGCTGGTCCCATAACGGAAATCGGCATGCGACACAAACGGCAGGCCGCAGGCGCATCGCAGCCACAGGGCCGAACTTCCCGTCGCGGGCGAGCACGACACGCGCCGTTATTCGTTGCGTTCGCACGGGGCGCGGCTGTAGATCACCGACGCGGGATGCCCTGTGTTTCGTCCCGCGACGGAGCGATTGACGACTGATGACGACCTTCAACGATCGGGAAAAGGGCTTCGAGTCCAAGTTCGCACTCGATCAGGACCAGGAATTCCGGGCCATGGCCCGCCGCAACAAGCTGCTCGGCCTCTGGGCGGCCGAGAAGATGGGTCTGAGCGCCGATTCGTCCGAGGAGTACGCCAAGGCCGTCGTCCGCGCCGACTTCGAGCAGCCGGGCGAGGAAGACGTGTTCCGCAAGATCGCCGGCGACTTCAAGGGCTCCGGCCTGACGGTGTCCGAGGGCGAGATCCGCTCCAAGATGGACGAACTGGCATCCATGGCCCGCGACCAGGTCCGCGCCGGCGAATAGGCCGCCTCGAAAACCAGCCAAAAGAAAAGGGCCGCAGTGGGGGAACTGCGGCCCTTCCTTTGTCGGGGGCTGGGGGGATAGCCTCACCCGACGGCTTCGCGTGTTGAGCGCCCCTTCAGAATGCGGGACGACGCGAAAGGTTCACCGGAAAATCAGTCCGGCATGACCACGGTGTCGATGACGTGCACGACGCCGTTCGATTGCAGCACGTCGGCCTGCGTGACCTTGGACGAACCGCCATTCTCGTCGGTCAGGGTGACCGAGCCATCGGCGTTGACCGTGACGGTCAGCTCGTCGCCTTCAACCGTCTTCAGCGCGACTTTGCCGCCGTTGGCTTGGGCCTGGGTGGCCAGATCAGCCGCGGTCAGGCGACCCGGGACGACGTGATAGGTCAGGATCTTGGTCAGATCGGCCTTGCCGGCCGGGGCCATCAGCGATTCGCGCGTCGCGACCGGGATCTTCTCGAAGGCGGCGTTGTCAGGCGCGAAGACCGTGAACGGGCCGGTGCCCGAAAGGGTCTCGGCCAGACCGGCGGCCTGGACGGCGCTGACCAGGGTGGTCAGGTTGGAGGCCTTGGCGGCGTTGGCGACGATGGTTTCGTTGGGGCTCATGGACGCGCCGCCGACCATCGGGTCGGTGGTGGCGGGTGCCATGGCGGCGGTGTCGGTGGCCGTGGCGTCTGCGGCCGGGGCTTCGGTCTCGGCGCCGCTGTTGCAGGCGGCGAGGCCCAGCAGGGCGGCCGAGGCGACGGTAAGGGTCAGCATGCGGGTGTTCATGGCGTCTTCTCCTGAGGATTGCCGCTTGCGTCGCGGCTCCGGGGTAAAGACGGTTGGGGGACATAAAGGATGCCTGCCCGATCACGTTTTCCGGCGCGACAGGTTACCGCAGCGTGACCGCCAGACGGTCCCAGATCGCCGCCTTCTGCTCGAACGGGCGGGCATGGGCGGGGCTGGACGAGGGCAGGTCGATCAGCGTCAGGTCGGCGCGTTCGCCCAGCAACCGCCGCCCGTTCCGCGCCGACAGGGCCCCGTTGAACGCCACGCCGCGAAGCGCTGGCAGCGTGCTGATGAGGGCCTTCAGGTCGGCGGGCTCGGCGTTCCGGATCGCGGCGTCGAGACTGCCTCTGCGTTCCCCGCCCGCGATGACATCCCACAGCCCGATGCCGGCCGCCTGCAGGGCCTCCAGACGCTCGGGATAGGGCAGGGCGACCAGATCCCGCCCGACGACCCGCCCGACCAGCCGCCAGAAGGCATTCTGCGGGTGGGCATAGTACTGCTGTGCGGCCAGGGAGGCGTCGCCGGGCAGGCTGCCCAGGATCAGCAGGCGCGTGTCGGCGTCGACGACCGGGGGGAAGGCCCGTTTGATCATACGACGCCCGGGCAGGGGGCGCAGGGAAAGCAGGGTCGGTTAGCGCGTCTCGTCTGTCCTGACCGCAGGGACCTATCCGGGCCACCCGTGATCCGACTCATGCGGTTCGGCAAGGCGTCGTCATCCCGATCTGCCCTGCAGTCTGAAGGAAAACCTTCGGCCGGCGGCAGACGAGCCGTCGGGCATCGTGATCCGCATCGCCCTGCCCATGCATTCGAATCGGCTTCGATATCGCAGCACCGTCGGATTGGTCGAGACGACCTGGCATTGTTCGGGTACGCCGTCCGGCCCGACGACGCACGTCACCCGGATGTTCCGGAACCCGACCATGTTGCCCATGCAGCGGGTCAGTTCGGCGGAGTTGATGTCCCGGGTCAGCTCAATGCCTTCTTCGGGACTTTGGCTGTCCTGAGCGGGGTGCAAGAGCGACGCCAGCAGGATGGCAGCCAGGCTTAGCATCGCGGTTCCTTATCTAGGGAAACACCCGCCGGAACACGGTGTCCACATGCTTGGTATGGTAGCCGAGATCGAACAGGGCCTCCAGGTCGGCGTCGGGCACGATGACCTCCGGGTCTTCCTTCAGGAAGTCGAGGAAGTTCCCCTCGCCGCGCCAGACCTTCATCGCGTTGCGCTGGACGGCTGCATAGCTGTCCTCGCGCGACTGCCCCAGCTGCGTCAGGGCCAGCAGGACGCGCTGCGAATGGACAAGGCCGCCCAGCTTGTCGAGGTTCTTCTGCATGTTGTCCGGATAGACCAGCAGCCGCTCCATCACCCCGGCCAGGCGGTTCAGGGCGAAGTCCAGATGGATGGTGGCGTCCGGGCCGATGCCGCGCTCGACCGACGAATGGCTGATGTCCCGCTCGTGCCACAGGGCGACGTTCTCCATCGCCGGAGTCACGGCCGAGCGGACCAGACGGGCCAGGCCGGTCAGGTTCTCGGTCAGGATCGGGTTGCGCTTGTGCGGCATGGCCGACGAACCCTTCTGGCCCTTGTCGAAGAACTCCTCGGCTTCGAGGACCTCGGTGCGCTGCAGGTGGCGGATCTCGACCGCCAGCCGCTCGATCGACGAGGCGACGACACCCAGGGCCGCGAAGAAGGCCGCGTGGCGGTCGCGCGGGATCACCTGGGTCGAGACCGGCTCGACCTGAAGGCCCATCTTCTCCGCGACGTATTCCTCGACCGCCGGATCGACGTTGGCGAAGGTGCCGACGGCGCCCGAGATGGCGCAGGTGGCGATCTCTTCCCTGGCGGTGATCAGGCGGCGCTTTGCCCGCTGGAACTCGGCGTGATAGCCGGCCAGCTTCAGGCCGAAGGTCACGGGCTCGGCGTGGATGCCGTGACTGCGGCCGACGGTCGGGGTGTATTTGTGCTCCTTCGCCCGGGCTTCCAGCGCGGCCAGGACCCGGTCCGTGCCGGCGATCAGCAGATCGGCCGACCGCGCCAGCTGGACCGCGAAACAGGTGTCCAGCACGTCCGACGACGTCATGCCCTGGTGCAGGAAGCGGGCTTCCTCACCGACGGTCTCGGAGACGTGGGTCAGGAAGGCGATGACGTCGTGCTTGGTGGTGCGCTCGATCTCGTCGATCCGGTCGCTGTCCCAGGCGGCGTGCTCGCCCTTGGCCCAGATGGCCTCGGCGGCCTCGGTCGGGATCACGCCCAGCTCGGCCATCTTGGTGGCGGCGTGGGCCTCGATCTCGAACCAGATCTTGTACTTGGTCTCGGAGGACCAGATGGCGACGGCTTCGGGGCGGGAATAGCGCGTGATCATGGGCCGTGCGTGTCGGTCGCACCGGCATGGGAGTCAAGCCGCGCGGCAACTCTCCTTATCGCGCGACAAGGGGGCTCCCTCTCGACCCCGGTCGTTTCCGGGGTACAGGATGGGGCCACACTCACAGGAAGAGAGCGTCCATGGAACTGATCGTCGGCAACATCGCCTTCTCGACCTGGTCGCTGCGGCCCTGGCTGGTGCTGAAGCGCTGCGGGGCGGATTTCACCACCACCGAGGTGCCGCTCTACGGCCCCGACTCGGCGCGGCTGCTGGCCCAGCACTCGCCGACCGGCAAGGTGCCGGTGCTGAAGGTCGAGGGCGAGACGATCTGGGATTCGATGGCGATCTCGGTCTGGGCGTCGGAGATGTTTCCGGACGCCGCGCTCTGGCCGTCCGACCGTCACGCCCGCTGGCTCGCCCGCTCGGTGGCCTGCGAGATGCATTCGTCCTTCATGGCCCTGCGCACCGAATGCGGCATGGGGCCCGATGCCGGCGGCGTCATCCACACCATGGTCGGCCCCGACCGGGCCCCGACCCCGACGTCGGAGGCGGTCGCGGCCGATGTGCGACGGCTGGTCGAGATCATCCGCACGATGCGCGGCCGGTTCGGCGCGGCCGGGCCGTATCTGTTCGGCGAATGGTCGATGCCCGACGCGTTCCTGACCCCGGTGGCGACCCGCTTCCGTCACTACCAGTTCGACCTGTCCGCCTTCGGCGACGACGGCACGGCGGCCAGCTATGTGGCCGAACTGCTACGACAGCCGGATTTCCTGGAGTGGACGGAACTGGCGGCCACGAAGCAGCCTTGAGCGGACGTCACCTGCATTAACGAGACCTGCGAACCCGACCTTAAGGGAACGCCGTTATCGTGTGCCGCTCAACGAGATGTTCTCATGTCCGCGCCGTCGTCCGTCGTTCCGAACCTGAGCCCGCCGGTCGCCCAGCGTCGTCCGACGCTGATGAGCTATGCGATGTTCATTCTTGTCGGCTGCTGCCTGTGCGCCTCGCTGGTCGGCAGCCTGCTGTAGTCAGCGCGTTCCGGTCGGCGTGTTGGCCGAGGCGATCAGCACGGCCTCCAGCGTCGTCGGCGGGGCCAGGGGCTGGGGCGGCGGTGCCACATAGTCCAGGCTGATCGGGATCAGGGTCTGGCCGCCGGCGAGGGCATCGAGCGTGTTCAGCGGCCCGCCCGTCATCCGCTGATAGATCCAGTAGGCCGCCACGACCTTCTCGACGTATTCGCGGGCCTGCGGCACGTCGATCATCTCGATCAGCAGCAGCGGATCCGCATCCGGGCCCAGCCGGCGCAGCGCGCCCAGCATCGGACCCGGCCCGGCGTTGTAGCTGGACACGGCGCGCAGCAGGTCGCCCTGGAATTCGGGTCGCGCCAGCATCCGGTTCACATAGGTCTGGCCGAGGCGCACATTGGTCGCCGGCTGGAACAGCTGTTGCGGGCTGGACACGAAGCTGCGGTCGCCGGTCATCTCGGCCGCCGTCGTCGGCATGACCTGCATCAGGCCGTAGGCCCCCACGGGCGACCTCGCCTGGGCGTTGAACCCGCTTTCCTTGCGCGCGATCGCATAGACGAGCGAGCGTTCCAGCGTCCATCCGCCTTCCGGCACGATGTCCGGCATCGGATAGTTCTCGGCATTGATCCGGCTGACGTCGCCGCCGTTCGATCCCATGATCCGGGGTGCCATGACGCGGGCCAGGCCCGTCCACAGCCGGCGCGAGCGGTCGGTCGCCGTGCGCAGGCCGTTGCGAAGCTCGTCCTGGGCGTCGCTGCGACGGCCGATCTCGAAGAAGGCCACGGTGCGCCGCGCGCGCGGGTCGTTCCGCACGAAGTTGTCGAGTTCGCGCTGGTTGATGCCGACCGGCTCGTCCGAGACCGAGATGGCCTGGGCCACGGCGGAGTAGGGGACCGGGCCGCCGTTCAGCACGGCGGGCTCCTCGCCCAGCTGACGCAGGGCGATCTGGCCATAGAAGGTCGCCGGCCAGCGGGCCGAGACGGTGAGAAACTCGCGGACCCGGTCCTGGCGGCCGGACCGGCTGGCGGCGCGCGCGGCCCAGACGCCGGCTCCGGAGCGGGTCCAGGCGTCCTCCGTCGGATCGTTGGCAACGCGCTCGAAGGCGGTGAAGGCGCGCGAATAATCCTCGGTTCGCCAGGCGGCGAGCCCCACCGTCCACCAGTCGCCGATCTGTTCGCCCAGCGTCAGCGCGCTCGTCAGGTCGTCGTGGTTCAGGGCGACGCGCGCGGCCTTGGCCGGATCGGCCTCGGAGTTTCCCCCGCCTGCGGCCACAGCATCCCAGGTGCGGCTGAAGAAGGTGCCGGTCGGACGGCGCGGTTCCTCGGCCCCGTCGGGACGACGCCGCATGGCCAGGGCATAGACCCTCTGGGCGCAGGGCAGGTCGGCATAGGTCTGCAGCCAGGTCGCCAGCTCTTCGTAGGTGGCGGTATAGTCGGGGTGGAACAGGCGCTCGAACTCGACCTGACCGACCAGGACGTGGTCGCCCGCGGCCGCTGCCGCGGCCCGCGCGGTGGCCAGGTCGCCGCGCCGCAGGGCGTCGAAGGCGGTGGTGTAGCTCAGCCGGTCGGCGTTCGACAGCGCGGTCGGGGTGATGCGCGGGCCGTTCTCGTCATCCGCGCCGGATGCGGCGCCTTCAGGTCCTGTAGCGGCGTCCGTGGCAGCCAGCGACGGCGCTGCGACGCCTGACAGGGCGGCCAGAACGAGGGCGAACGTCGGCGCGAGGTACGCGCGGCGGCGGAAACTGAACAAGGCGGCGGCCCCCTCGTGCGACGCGTCCCCCGTTTCAATTCGGGATCAAACGCGCGGTCTGCGATCGGTCGTCAAGCAGGGACTATGCCGGAATCCGTGCGCTGCATCAATCACATCGACGTCAGCCGTCAGAACACGCCGGTTCCTCAGGCGTCCGCCTCCAGCCGCGCGGCCAGTTCCAGCATGTCCGCCCAGGCCTGACGCTTGGCCTGCGGCTGTTTCAGCAGGAAGGCGGGATGCAGGGTGGCGATGACGGGGGCGGTCACATCGCCCTCGGTCAGCCGCCACTCGCGCCAGTGGCCCCGGACCTTCATGATTCCGTCCTCGGTGCGCAGCACCGACCGCGCTGCGGCCGCCCCCAGCAGCAGCACCGCCCGCGGCTTCATCAGGAAGAAGGCCCGCTCCACGAACGGCGCGCAGGCGGCCTGTTCCTGCGGCGTCGGCGTCCGGTTGCCGGGCGGCCGCCAGAAGACGGTGTTGGTGATGAACACCTTGTCGGCCAGACCCGCCGCGGCCAGCATCTTGTCCAGCAGCTTGCCGGGCTGTCCCACGAACGGCTGGCCCGTGGCGTCTTCCTCCGCGCCGGGTGCCTCGCCGATGACCAGCACCGGGGCATGCGGGTCGCCGCGCCCGAAGACGCAGCCCCGCGCGCCCATGCCGACCAGCTCGCAGCCCCTGAAGCTCGCCGCCGCGGCTTCCAGGGCCTCCATCGTGTCCGCGCCGTTCGCCAGTCGGCGCGCGTCGGCCGTGGCGTCGCCCATGTCGACCACGGGCATGACCGAGGCCGTGGCCCTGGTGACCGCCTTGAGCGCCGGGGCCACCACGATCGTCCGGTCCTGCGGCGCATCCTCGAAACAGGCGTCCACCCCCGCGTCGCGCCAGAAGGCGAGCAGGCTTTCGATCGCAGCGGTTTCACGGGGCTGGGCGTTCATGGTCGTATGCGTCAGGGATAGGCCTTGACCGCCCTCGCGTCACCTTCCGATAAGGCGGGTGCACAGACAAAACCAAGGATTCCCGACCCCATGGCCGAACAAGCTGTCGAAGGCGGCGCCGAAACCGCGGCGCAGGAAGCCATCATCGACAACCTGCCGCCGCTGGAAGCGCTCCAGGGCGTCGAGCGCGAGGTCATGGAATACGACGTCGTCATCGTCGGCGGCGGCCCCGCCGGCCTGTCCGCCGCCATCCGGCTGAAGCAGCGCGCGGAAAAGGACGGCAAGGAGATCAGCGTCGCCGTGCTCGAGAAATCGGCCGAGGTCGGCGGGCACATCCTGTCCGGGGCCGTGATCGATCCGAAGGCCCTGCGCGAGCTGTTCCCCGACTGGAAGGAACGCGGCGCACCGCTGGAGACGCCCGTCACCAAGGACCGGTTCATGGTGCTCGGGCCGATGGGCCAGGTCAGCCTGCCCATGTTCGCCCTGCCGCCCATGATGCACAACGACGGCTGCTACATTGCCTCCCTGGCCAACGTCGCCCGCTGGCTGGGCGAGCAGGCCGAGGCCCTGGGCGTCGAGGTCTATCCCGGCATGGCCGCCAGCCACGTGGTCTGGGACGAGCCGACCGGCCGGGTGAAGGGCGTCGTCGCCGGCGTCTTCGGCATCGACAAGCACGGCCAGCCGACCGGCGACTTCCAGCCCGGGATCGAGCTGCACGGAAAGTACGTCTTCATCGCCGAGGGCGTCCGCGGCTCGCTGGCCAAGACCATCATCGCCCGCCACAAGCTGGCCGACGGCAAGGAGCCGCAGAAATACGGCATCGGCCTGAAGGAGCTGTGGCAGGTCCCGCCCGAGAAGCACCAGCCGGGCCTCGCCCAGCACACCACCGGCTGGCCGCTGGACGAGCACACCGGCGGCGGCAGCTTCATGTACCATTTCGGCGATAACTACGTGGCCATCGGCTACGTCGTGCACCTGAACTACAAGAACCCGTTCCTGTCGCCGTTCGACGAGTTCCAGCGCTTCAAGCACCACCCCGCCATCGCCGAGCATCTGGAGGGCGGCACCCGCATCTCCTACGGCGCCCGCGCGATCACCGAGGGCGGCTGGCAGTCGGTGCCCAGGCTCGCCTTCCCGGGCGGTGCCCTGATCGGCTGTTCGGCCGGGTTCGTGAACGTGCCCCGGATCAAGGGCAGCCACAACGCCATGAAGACCGGCATGCTGGCCGCCGACGCCGCTTATGACGCCGTCATCGCGGGCCGCAGCGGGGACGAACTGGTCGAATACCAGGCCGCCTACGAGGCCAGCTGGGTGTTCAAGGAGCTGAAGGGCGTCCGCAACGCCAAGCCCCTGCTGTCGAAGTTCGGCACGACCTTGGGCGGAGCCTTCGGCGTCTTCGACCTGTGGACCAACCACCTGTTCGGCCTGTCGGTCTTCGGCACCCAGAAGCACGGCAAGACCGACGCCGCCTCGACCGAACTGGCCTCGAAGCACACGGCGATCACCTATCCGAAGCCGGACGGAAAGCTGTCCTTCGACAAGCTGTCGTCGGTGTTCATCTCCAACACCAACCACGCCGAGGAACAGCCCGCGCACCTGAAGCTGCTGGACCCGTCCGTGCCGATCCGCGTGAACCTGCCGAAATACGGCGAACCCGCGCGGCTCTACTGCCCGGCCGGGGTGTACGAGGTGCTGTACGCCGACGAGGCGACGAAGTCGGACCCGCGCTTCCAGATCAACGCCCAGAACTGCGTCCACTGCAAAACCTGCGACATCAAGGATCCGTCGCAGAACATCGTCTGGACCACGCCCGAGGGCGGCGGCGGCCCGAACTACCCGAACATGTAGGGGACACGTCGGCGGTCGCGTTCGAACCATAAGCGTGGCCGTGCGTTTGTGACCGGATGCCCCCTGAAATCGTCGACCTTACCCACCGGATCGCCGTCCTCTGGCGACAGTTCTACTGGCTGCCCGAATGGGCCGTCGTGGCCATCGTCGTGGCGGTCTTCACCGGCGCGGGATGGCTCGTGCACCGCGTGGTGTTCTCGATCCTGCGTCGGCTGGTGAAGAACCGCGACCTGTTCTGGCGTGGCGTGGTCGAACGGGCGCGCCAGAAGCTGCGTATCCTGATCATCCTGATCGCCATCGGCTTCTCGATCACCGTCTCGCCGCTGGACCCGGACCCCTCGGCCAGCGTCCGCGCCGTCCTGCTGTTCCTGACCATCCTGGTGCTGGGCTGGATCGTCGCCGGCGCGGTCGACATGTGGGCGATCGTCTACATGCGGAAGTTCAACATGGCGGCCGAGGACAACCTCGTCGCCAGGAAGCACATCACCCAGACCCGCATCCTGCAGCGCGCCGCCATCATCCTGATCGGGGCGGTGACAGTGGCCCTGGCGCTGATGACCATCGGGGCGGTGCGCCAGTGGGGGATCTCGCTGCTCGCCTCCGCCGGGGTCGTCGGCATCATCGCCGGTCTGGCCCTGCAGCCGGTGCTGAAGAACCTGATCGCCGGCATCCAGATCGCCACCGCCCAGCCGATCCGCATCGAGGACGCCGTCATCGTCGAGAACGAGTGGGGCACGGTCGAGGAGATCACCTCGACCTATGTGGTGGTCAAGCTGTGGGACTGGCGGCGGATGATCCTGCCGCTCAGCTACTTCATCGAGACCCCGTTCCAGAACTGGACGCGCGAGACCTCACGCCTGATCGGCACGGCCATGCTGTACGTCGACTACGAGGCCCCGATGGACCGGCTCCGCGCCGAGCTGGAACGCATCTGCCGCGCGTCGCCTCTCTGGGACGGCGACGTCGTCAACCTGCAGGTCACCGACATCACCGACCGCGTCGCCCAGGTCCGCTGCCTGGCCAGCGCGCGCTCGGCCCCCGTCGCCTTCGATCTGCGCTGCGAGATCCGCGAGAAGATGCTGGCCTTCATGCGCGATGAATGCCCCGAAGCCCTGCCGCGGGATCGCATGACGCTGGACCGGGCCCGGGCCCTCGAGACCGCCGGGTCGCCCCGCCCCGCCTGACGAAAAACGGCCCCGGGATCGCTCCCGGGGCCGTTCGTTTCTTTGGCGGAGACCGGGACTAGCCTGCCCTGGCCTCCAGGCTGGTGATTTCCTCCTTCAGGCGGAGCTTCCTTCGTTTCAGCTCCCTGACCTGCAACTCATCCACGGCGGGCCGTCCGAACTCCCGCTGGATCGTCTCGTCCAGCTGGCGGTGACGATTTCCCAGTTCGCGGATACGAGCTTCGATGGTCATGGCTTGCGCCTCCATGTCTAAGGGACCACACAGTGAGCGCCCGGAATTGCGGTCTGTGAAATCACGGTTCGGTGACGTCAACGGACCGTTAATTTCCCGGACACGCGGGCAGCCTGACCACCAATATGGACCATGATGTGAACGGAGCCGTACGGAACCCGCCCAGCCGCCTCGTGGTCGGCATTGCGGGGGCATCGGGCGTGATCTACGGCGCCCGCGTGCTGGATGCGCTGAACGAACTCGGGGTCGAAAGCCACCTTGTGGTCACCCGCGCGGCCCTGCTCACATTGTCGCAGGAAACCGACCTCACGCCCGACCAGCTGACGGCCCGGGCCAGCGTGGTTCACAAGCTGAACGACGTCGGCGCGACCATCGCCTCGGGCTCGTTCCGGACGCTGGGGATGATCGTGGCCCCCTGTTCGGTGCGGACCATGAGCGAGATCGCCACGGGCGTGACCTCGACCCTGCTGACCCGCGCCGCCGACGTGGTGCTGAAGGAGCGCCGGCCGCTGGTCCTGATGGTGCGCGAGACCCCGTTCCACCTGGGCCACCTTCGGACCATGACGGCCCTGACCGAGATGGGGGCGATCATCGCGCCTCCGCTGCCGGCCTTCTATGCGCGGCCCGAGAGCATCGCCGACATCGTCGACCAGTCGGTGGGCCGGGCGCTGGACCTGTTCGGTCTCGACTGGGGATCGGTCCGGCGCTGGGACGGGCTCAAGGGCCCGGCGACCGACCCCGCATGAGCGAAGACGCCCCGAGCCGCGCTCAAGCAGGGAGCGACCGTGTCGCGAGCGATAGCGCCCAACAGGCCCTTTGGCCCTGGGCCCTGAAGGCCTACCGCGCAGAGGGCGTGGCGGACGTCTGCCTCAGTCTCCAGGACGTGAACGGCCAGAACGTCCCGCTGCTGCTCTGGGCCGCCTGGGCCGCGACCTCGGGCCGGTCGCTGGACGAGGACACGATCGAGGCGGGCTGCGATGCCGCCCGGGCCTGGGACCGGGTCGCGGTGACCCCGCTGCGCGCCATGCGCAGGACGCTGAAACTGCCGGTGCCGGACATCGACGATGCCGCGCGCGAGACCCTGCGGGATCAGGTCAAGGCCGTCGAACTGGCCGCCGAACGGCATCTGCTGGCGGGGCTCGAGGCCCTGACGCCGACGCCGGACGGCCCGCGCCGTCCGGCGATCGAAGGCCTGGTCGCCGTGGCCCGGGTCTGGAGCCGCGTGGTGCCCCGGCCCGCGTTGATCGCGCTCGCCGAACGGCTTCCGGCGTGAGGGGCGAAGCGGTATAAGCCGGCGCGCGCAGGGTATCCGATGAACGACGACCAACCGTTTCTGTCCGAAGACGAACTGGCGCTGCAGGCCCAGGTCAAGCTGCTGCGGCTGGAGCATTCGGACCTCGACGCCTCGATCGAGGCCCTCTCGCACATGCCCATCCCGGACCAGCTGCTGATCGCGCGCCTGAAGCGCAAGAAGCTGCTTCTGCGCGACGAGATCGTGAAGATCGAGAGCCGGATCCTGCCCGACATCATCGCCTGAACCCGTTGGACTCCATGAGTCCAACGGATTTCAGAGAAGCGATTGAAATCTTTGACATTGCACACGTTGGACTCGGTTTTTCAGAGTCCATTTCGACGCGTCGGCGACCTCGGGCGAAAACGCCACTAGCGTCGCTATCCATCTGATAAACAAAGACTATCGGCCGCGTTTGCGCACCCACATCGCCGCATCGGCCTCGGCCAGCCAGGTCTCGACATCGGCCTGGCCGGTGAAGGCCCGCACCCCGAACGACCCCCCGAGGGGCGCGGGCTGGCCCTCGTAGCGGAAGTCTGCCTGCGCCAGCGCCGCCTTCAGACCGGCGGCCTTCTCCCGCCCCTCGTCGATCCCGGCGTTGAGCAGCAGCAGGCCGAACTCGTCGCCGCCCAGCCGGCCCACGGCATCGGTGGCGCGCACATTCTCCAGCAGCAGTTCGGCCACCCGGACCAGGGCGGCGTCGCCGGCCGCATGGCCCAGGCTGTCGTTGACGCCCTTGAACCCGTCCAGGTCGAGATACAGCAGGACCGCGGGCACCTTGTAGCGGGTGCAGTAGGCCATGGCCCGCTGCAGGGCCGCGACGAAGCCGCGCCGGTTCAGGACGGGCGTCAGGACGTCGTGATCGGCCGCGGCCTCGGCCGCCTCGGCCCTCCTGGCAAGGTCAATCGTCTGGGCCCGCAGGGCCTCGACCTCGGCGCGCAGGCGCGCGATCTCGGCATGGGGATCGCTCGCGCTGTGGATTTCGGCGGCGTCGGTCACGAGGGGCGTGGGCTCCGGGGGGTGCGCGACTCACACAGGTGAGGCACACCGCTAGGCTAACGCCGTGAGTTGCGGGCGCAACGTGCGTGCTGTAACCGGCCGCTTTCGTAGCCAAGGGCCTTCCAGACCATGACGACGACGACCGCGCCGGTGGCGATCATCATGGGCAGCCGCTCGGACTGGCCGACGATGAAACACGCGGCCGACGCGCTGGACCGTCTGGGGGTCGCCTGGGACGCGCGCGTGATCTCCGCGCACCGGACGCCCGCACGCCTGTTCGACTTCGCGACCACGGCCAGGGCGACGGGCTACAAGGTCATCATCGCGGGCGCCGGCGGGGCCGCGCACCTTCCCGGCATGGCGGCCTCGATGACGCCCCTGCCGGTGCTGGGCGTGCCGGTCCAGTCCAAGGCGCTGAAGGGGCTCGATAGCCTGCTGTCCATCGTCCAGATGCCGGGCGGCGTGCCCGTGGCGACCCTGGCCATCGGCGAGGCGGGCGCGAAGAACGCCGGCATCCTCGCGGCCCAGATCCTGGCCCTGTCCGACGAAGGGCTGGCCGGTCGGCTCGAGGCCTTCCTGGAGGCCCAGACCGAGGCCGTGCACGAAACGGTCGAGGACTGATTGCGCGCCGTGGCTGACGTCTCCCCCCTGGCCCCCGGGTCGACCATCGGCATCCTGGGCGGCGGACAGCTGGGCCGGATGCTGTCGCAGGCCGCCTCGCGCCTCGGCTTCGACGTGGTCATCCTGGACCCGGAGGAGAACAGTCCGGCGGGACGGGTCTCGCGCGGCCAGATCGTCGCCGCCTACGATGACCCCACGGCCCTGACCGTCTTCGGCCGCGTCTGCGACGTGGTCACCTTCGAGTTCGAGAACGTGCCGGCCAGCTCGGTCGAACGGCTGGCCGAGGCCGGGGCCCTGGTCGCGCCGGGCCCGACGGCCCTGGCCGTGGCCCAGGACCGGGTGGACGAGAAGACCTTCCTGAACGCCGTGGGCGCGCCCACCGTCGGCTTCGTCGCCGTCGACGGGCTGAACGACCTGACGGCGGGGCTGGAGGCGCTGGGCCTGCCCGCGCTGCTGAAGACCCGCCGCGACGGCTACGACGGCAAGGGCCAGGTCTGGATCAAGTCGGCGAAACAGGCCGGGGCCGCGCT
The DNA here is from genome assembly GCF_000144605.1 of Brevundimonas subvibrioides ATCC 15264. Classification (NCBI taxonomy): domain Bacteria; kingdom Pseudomonadati; phylum Pseudomonadota; class Alphaproteobacteria; order Caulobacterales; family Caulobacteraceae; genus Brevundimonas; species Brevundimonas subvibrioides. The sequence goes on from NC_014375.1 coordinate 1,328,989, forward strand.
GGCGTCGCTGGGCGGGCGCCCCGCGATCCTGGAGGCTAAAGCCCCGTTCATCCGCGAGCTCTCGATCATCGCGGCGCGCGGGCGGGACGGATCGGTGGCGGTCTATCCGCTGGGCGAGAACCGCCATGCGGGCGGCGTGCTGCGGACTACCCAGGCCCCGGCCGTCATCGATGCGAAGACCGAGCGTCGTGCCAAGGCCATCGCCGCCGCCGTGCTCGACGGGCTGGCCTATGTGGGGGTCATCGGCATCGAGCTGTTCGATCTCGGCGATGGCCGGCTTCTGGTGAACGAGATCGCGCCCCGCGTGCACAACACCGGACACTGGACCCAGGACGGCTGCGTCTGCGACCAGTTCGAGCAGCATATCCGCGCCATCGCGGGCTGGCCGCTGGGGCCGACGGCGGCCCATGCCCGGGTCGAGATGACCAATCTGCTGGGCGACGAGGTCGAGCAGTGGTCCCGGGTCTCCGCCCGGCCGGACCAGCGCCTGCATCTGTACGGCAAGACCGACGCCCGGCCCGGCCGCAAGATGGGTCACGTCAACCGGGTGCGGCCGCTCGGCTGACCTCGTCTTCATCTGGACCGGATCGGCGGGCGGGTGCTAGATCAGCCTGTCCGGGGAGAACATAACGCCATGCGCATCGGGCTCTATCCGGGCACCTTCGATCCCGTCACCAACGGGCATCTGGACATCATCGGCCGGGCCGTGAAGCTGGTGGACCGGCTGGTCATCGGCGTCGCCCAGAACGACGACAAGGGGCCCCTGTTCACCACCGCCGAGCGCGTCGAGATGGTGCGGGCCGAGGTCGCCGGACTGGGAAGCGACATCGACGTCCAGCCCTTCTCGACCCTGCTGATGCATTTCGCCGAGCATCTGGACGCCAACGTCATCGTCCGGGGCCTGCGCGCCGTCGCGGACTTCGAGTACGAGTTCCAGATGACGGCCATGAACCAGCGCCTCAATGACGACATCGAGACCGTGTTCCTGATGGCCGATCCGCGCCACCAGGCCATCGCCTCGCGGCTGGTCAAGGAGATCGCCCGGCTGGACGGAAACATCGACAGCTTCGTCAGCCCCGCCGTCGCCGCCGCCGTGCGCGCCAGAGTCAAACGCTAACCCCAGGATGCCCCGCTTGAAGCTCACGCCGTTCGCCGTCGCCGCCGCCCTGTCGGTCCTGATGCCCGCCCTGGCGCCCGGCCTGACCGCCACCGCCCAGACCGCGCCCGCCGCGACCGACTGGCGGACGATCGCGCCCGAGAACCTGCTGGTGATCGACACGTCCAAGGGCCGCATCCTGGTGGAGCTGGATCCGCTGGTCGCCCCGAACCATGTCGTGCGCGTGCGCACCCTGGCGGACCAGGGCTTCTACGACGGGCTGACGTTCCACCGGGTCCTGACCGGCTTCATGGCCCAGACCGGGGATCCGCTGGGCACCGGCGCGGGCGGCTCCGAGCTGCCCAACGTCCCGGCCGAGTTCACCTTCCGCCGGGGACGCGACGCCGGCTTCGCCCCGGTCGAGGGCGGGGGCACCGGCCTGGTGGGCTTCATCCATTCGATCCCGGTGGTCACCCAGCCGGACGCCCAGATGATGGTCACGGCGGACTTCAAGACCCCGGCCACGGGCCTGTTCTGCAGCGGTGTCCTGGGCATGGCCCGCGCCGGCAGCCCCGACAGCGCCAACAGCCAGTTCTTCCTGATGATGGGACGCAACGACACGCTGAACGGCAACTACACCATCTTCGGTCGGGTCGTGTCCGGGCTCGACGTCGTGTCGCGCCTGAAGTCGGGCCCCGAGGCCGAAGACGGCAAGGTGGGCGCAAACCCCGACACCATGACCCGTGTCCGCACCGCCTCGACCCTGCCGGACGCCGAACGCCCGTCGGTCCGGGTGCTGGATCCGCGCTCGGCCGCCTTCCAGGCCCATGTGGCCGAGACCCGGGCGGCCAAGGGCACGGCCTTCAGCGTCTGCGACGTCCAGCCGGTAACCGAGGTGGTCGCGCCATGATCCGTCTGTCGGCGCTCGCGCTGCTGTTGCTGGCCGGGGCGTCGACCGCCCAGGCCCAGGAGGCGGCGACCCTGGCCGCCGACGCGCCGATGGCCGTCGCCACGGACTGGCGCACGGTCCCGGCCGAGAACCTGCTGGTCATCGACACGAACCGGGGCCGCATCCTGGTCGAGATGACGCCGGAGGCCGCGCCCCTGCATGTCGAGCGGATGCGGGTGCTGGCCCGCCGCGGGTTCTTCGACGGGATCGTCTTCCACCGCGTGATCGACGGCTTCATGGCCCAGACCGGCGATCCGCTGGGCACCGGCGAGGGTCAGAGCCCGTACCCCGACCTGAAGGCCGAGTTCACCTTCCGGCGGGCGCCCGAGACCCCGTTCGCCGAGGTCGCGGCCCCGGCCGGGGCGGCGCTGGGCTTCCTCAACAGCCTGCCGATCCAGACCCAGCCGACGGCGCTTATGGCAACCACGGCCGACGGAAAGGTCCACGGCTGGGGCACCTACTGTCCGGGCGTCGCCGGCATGGCGCGCGACGAGGCGAACGACAGCGCCAACAGCCAGTTCTTCCTGATGCGCCAGCCCTATCCCGCGCTGGACAAGCGCTACACCATCTGGGGTCGCGTCGTGTCGGGGCTGGACGTGGTGCGGGCGATCAAGGTCGGCGACGGCGAGAACGGCATGGTCACCGCCGATCCGGACCGCATGACGCGGGTTCGGATCGCCTCGGACCTGCCCGATACCGAGCGGCCGGTGATCCAGGTCATGGATGCGTCCTCGGCGGCGTTCCGCACCCTGGTCGACGGCGTGCGGACGGCGCGCGGCGCGGACTTCTCGATCTGCGACGTGGACCTGCCCGTTCAGGTCTCGGGACCGGCCGCCCCGGCCGTCTGAGACCGGTTGCGTCCGCGACGGCGGCGGACCGGCCGCCGGGCCTGACGCATCTGCTGCAGCAGCAGTCCCTCGCGCAGCCCCCGATCGGCGACGCGGACCCGGTCGCTGGGCCAGGCCCGCTGCACGGCATCGAGGATGGCCGCGCCCGCCAGCACCAGATCCGCGCGGTCCGGACCGATGCAGGATTCGGCGGCGCGGCCCCTCGGGCCCATGGCCTTCAGCCGGGCGGCCGCGGCGTCGCATTCGTCCCGCGTCATCCACAGACCGTCGACCAGATCCCGCTGATAGCGGCGCAGGTTCAGATGCACGCCCGCCAGCGAGGTGATCGCGCCCGACGTCCCGACCAGATGGCCCCTGCCGCTTGAATACAGTCGGCGGAACTCCGGGTCGTTGAAGCTGCCTGCGGCCAGGGCCGCCGTCATGTCCGAGACCATCGCCTCGTACCAGGCCTCGCCCGAGGCTTCCGGCTCGGGGTGGCGCTCGGCCAGGGTGACGACGCCCAGCGGCACCGACAGCCAGGCCACGGTCTTCATTTCGGCCCCTGACTTGCGCAACCAGGACAGTTCGGTCGAACCGCCGCCGACGTCGATGACCAGCACGGCCTCGGCCCCCGGATCGAACAGGTTCAGACACCCCTCGACCGACAGACGGGCCTCCTCGACCGGGTCGATGATCCGAAGTTTCAAACCGGTGCCGATGCGGACCCGCTCGACGAAGGCGGCCCCGTTCTCGGCCTGCCGACAGGCCTGGGTGGCGACGGCGCTCAGCCGGGTCGAGTCGACGCCGCGCCGGACGACCCGCTCGGCGCACAGGGCCAGGGCGTCATAGGCCCGGTCCATGGCGGCCTGGTCCAGAAGCCCCGTGCGCGACAGGCCTTCGCCGAGGCGCACGATCCGGCTGAAGCTGTCGACCACACGAAAGCCGTCCCGCGCCGGGCGCGCGATCAGCAGGCGGCAGTTGTTGGTCCCCAGATCAAGCGCGCCATAGACGGGACCGTCGCGACCCGACGTTTCCCCCCTCGACGCCCGCTGGACCCGGGACCGTTCGTCGCGCCGCCGGGGCGCGCCCTCGGGTGCCGGCATGGGCCGAACTTTCGCATGGGCGCAACCGGGACGGGCGCCCGTCCCGATCAACCTAATGCGCGTTGATCGTCCGCGCCAAGCCTATCTGACGCGAAGATGAACAGGTCGTACGGCGTCCCGCTCAGGCCCGGGGGCGTAATCGTTCGCCATGACCCAGTCCCTGACTGCCAAATTCGGCCTCGGCCAGATCGTCCGCCATCGCGAGGATTCCTTCCGCGGCGTGGTCGTCGACGTCGATGCCACCTATGCCGGCCCGTCCAACGAGCCCGGCCCGGACCACCGCGACCAGCCCTTCTACCGGGTCTTGGCGATGGGGGAGGACACCGGCTTCCTCGTCTACGCGGCGGAGGCCGTGCTGGAGCACGACCCCGACGTCGCGCCCCTGACGGACGCGGACCAGGCACAGTGGTTCACCATGGACGATGCGGGCCACCGCGCGCCCCGGGCCCAGCCGATCCACTGACGTTCGCGCTTGGACAGACGGCGGGCCGCCTCTAGATTGACGCCAAGGGAGTATCGCCATGGCCGATTTCGAGCACGTCTTTCAGAGCCCGCCCGAGGGCGCGGCCGCCGACTGGACGATCAGCCAGAACTGGCGGGCCTACACCCAGGTCGAGCACGACACCTGGGACACCCTGTATGCGCGCCAGATGGAGATCCTGCCGGGCCGGGCCTCGGACGCCTTCCTGAAGGGACTGTCGGCGCTTGACCTGAACACCGGCGGCATCCCCGACTTCGCCCTGATGAATCCGAAACTCAAGGCCCTGACCGGCTGGACGGTGGTGTGCGTGCCCGGCCTGGTGCCGGACGAGGTCTTTTTCGATCACCTCGCCAACCGTCGCTTCCCCTCGGGCCAGTTCATCCGCCGCCCGGACCAGCTGGACTATCTGCAGGAACCGGACATCTTCCACGACGTCTTCGGCCATGTGCCGATGCTGACCGACCCCGACTTCGCCGACTATATGCAGGCCTACGGCAAGGGCGGGCAGCGGGCCCAGTCGCTGGGCATGCTGAAAAATCTGGCCCGGCTGTACTGGTACACGGTCGAGTTCGGCCTGATCGACCAGGGCGACGGCCTGCGCATCTATGGCGCGGGAATCGTGTCGTCGGCCTCCGAGAGCGTGTTCGCGGTCGAGGATCCGTCGCCCAACCGCATCGCCTTCGACCTGGAGCGGATCATGCGCACCGACTACCGCATCGACGACTTCCAGCAGGTCTATTTCGTCATCCCCTCGATCGAGGCACTGAATGACGCGACGCTGGAGGACTTCGGCCCGATCTACGACCGGCTCAAGGGGCAGAGCGACATCGGGATAACGGCGATCCAGCCCTATGACCGGGTCATAACCCGCGGTACCCAGACCTATGCGGACAAGGGCGGGAGATTCGCGGCATGAAGATGATCATCGGGGCTGTGGCCCTCTCGACCCTCGCTCTGGCCGGCTGCACCGACAGCAAGCGGGCGCGTAACGCCGCGACCTGGGGCGACAAGCCCGCGGACATCACCTGCTGGACCTATGGCACCGAGAACTTCCGGGGTCGCTCGACCGGCAAGGTCGAGTACGACGACGGCGGACGGGTCTCGTTCGTCGATGCCGCCAACGGCCGCTACACCACGGTCGAGGGTGAGTGCCGGGTGGTCTATCTGGCCGACGACGAGGATGCCGCGACCCCTGCGGAGGTCCCATCAACCGTGCCGCCGTCTCCGTCTGCGGATGCCGACGAGGCCCTGCCCGAGAAGACGCCGCCGGCCGCCTAGTCCTCGACGATCAGGCTCTTGGTCCGGGTGTCGCGCATCAGCACATAGGTGATCAGCGACACCCCTATCATGGAGGTGACGTACCAGAAATACAGGCTCTCGACCTGCCGGTCCTTGAGCCACAGGGCCACGTATTCGGCCGTGCCGCCGAACACCGCATTGGCGAGGGCGTAGGGCAAGGCGACGCCCAGCGCCCGGATGTGGGCCGGGAAGAGCTCGGCCTTCACCACGGCGTTGATGGCGGTATAGCCCGACACGATCACCAGCGCCGACAGGGACAGGGCGAAGGCGGTCAAGGCATCGGTCGTGACGGCGAGCGCGCTCATGATCGGCACGGTGCAGACCACCCCCAGGACGCCGAAGGTGATCATCACGGGCTTTCGGCCGACCCGGTCCGACAGGGCTCCCACGGCAGGCTGAAGCAGCATGAACAGGAACAGGGCGGCGGCCGAGATCTCGGTCGCCTGGGCCTTGGTGAAGCCGGAGGTGTTGATCAGAAATTTCTGCAGGTAGGTCGTATAGGTATAGAAGGCGAGGGTCCCCCCGGCGGTCAGACCGATGACGATCAGTGCCTCCTTCGGATGGCGCAGGATAAGCTCCAGCGCGCTGGACTTGGGCGCGGCGCGGGTTGCCGGATCGTTGAAGGCGCGGGTCTCGTCCAGGCCCCGGCGCAGCCAGAAGACCACGACCGCCAGAGCCGCCCCGACGAAGAAGGGGATGCGCCAGGCCCAGTCGGACAGGGCGTCTTCGCCCAGCGTCCGCTGCAGGACGATCAGCAGCATCAGGGCCAGCAGCTGGCCCGAGATCAGGGTGACGTACTGGAAGCTGGACCAGAAGCCCCGATGCTTCGCGGTGGCCATCTCGGACAGATAGGTAGCGCTGGAGCCGTATTCGCCGCCGACGCTCAGGCCCTGCATCATGCGGGCGAGCAGCAGCAGGGCGGGGGCCAGCAGGCCGATGGTCGCATAGCCTGGGGTGCAGGCGATCAGCAACGACCCGGCGCACATCAGGCTGACCGACAGGGTCAGGCCGGCCTTGCGCCCCTTGCGATCGGCATAGACCCCCATGACCCAGGCCCCGACGGGGCGCATCAGGAAGCCGACCGCCAAGATGGCGGCGGTGCTGAGCAACTGAGCCGTCGGCTCGCCCGCCGGGAAGAAGACCGGGGCGAAATAGACGGTGAAGGCGGCATAGGCGAACCAGTCGAACCACTCGACCAGATTGCCGGCAGAGCCGCCGACGATGTTCTTCAGGCGCCGAGCAGGGGTCATGGGGACGTCGGTCATGCAGGAAATCCCTTGGACAGGGGCTTGCCCATGCGGATCAGCGGCACCGGGACGCCGCCGCGGTCGTCCTCGAAGGCCTCGATGTCGGTGTAGCCGGCGGCGCGGTACAGGGGCTCGCCGCCCATGGTCGCGACCAGTTCGACCCGGTCGAAGCCGGCGTCGCGGGCGGCGGTTTCGCACAGGTCGAGGATCATCCGGCCGATGCCGCGCCGCACGAACGCGGGGTGGGTGTACATGGCCCTCACCCGGGCGGCGTCCACGCCGGGGGTCAGTCGGGCGGGTTCGCGGCCCGGGGTGTGGTCGCCCCCGTAGCTGGTGATCCGGTGGGACCAGCCGCCGCAGCCGGCCGGGACGCCGTCTGCCATGATCAGGAAATAGGTGCGGTCGGTGACCAGCTGGCTGTCGACGCCCATGATGGCACGGCTCGCCTGCACCTGCTCCGGGGTCAGGAAGGCAGCCAGAGGGCCCGAGATGGCAGCCTCCATCAGGGCGTGCAGGGCGGGGATGTCGGCTTCGGTGGCGAGGCGGTGGCTCAGGGTCGCTCGCGCGATGTCCGGCCGTGAGTCATCCATGATCGCCTCCATTGGGGGACAGCCTAGCAGGCTTCGGAACCGCGTCAGCCCCGCTGGAAGGGATAGAAGCCGGGACCGAGATCCAGGATACCGGTCAGGGCGTCGAGGGCCCCACGCGTCTCGTCGATCAGGGCCGGATCGGCGAGGTCGGCGGGGGCGAGGGTGTCGCGGTACCACCTGTTCGCCCATTCCGACAGACTGGCGTGCAGGGCGTCGGTCAGGCGCATGGCGGGGTTGGTCGCAGCCAGTTCCGCCTCCGTCAGGACGACGCGCAGGCGCAAACAGGCGGGGCCGCCGCCGTTACGCATCGACTGGCGCACATCGACGTACTCCACTCGGCCGATCGGGCCGTTGGAGGCGGTCAGCCCTTGCGCGACCGCGTGGGCGCGGGGGTTGTCGCGGGTCTCGGTCGGGCAGATCAGGGTCAGGCGGTCCTCGCCCGGGATCTGCACCAGCATGGAGTTGAACAGATAGCTGGAGATGGCGTCGGCCAGGGGCAGGTCGCCAGACGAGACCTCGACGAAGATCGGCTCGAAGCCCTGCGCCGCCGCGCGGATCGCGGTGTGGGTGGCGGCGGTGTCCTCGAACGCCAGCTCGTGATGGAACAGGGTGTCCAGCGCGCCCACGCAGACCACGTCGTTGTGGAAGGTGCCTCCGGCGATGGCCGCGCGGGACTGCTGGGCCAGGACGGCACCCGAAGCGGCGTGGCGGCGGGCGACGGCCTCGGAAGCCTGACGCGTCTGGCGGGCGGGGAACGACCCATCCCAGGCCTCGAACGCATCACGGCCCCAGACCAGCAGGTTGACGCCGGGCGCGCCGTGTTCGGCGCACAGGCGAACGTGGTTGGCGGCCCCCTCGTCGGCCAGGTGACCCACTGCCGGCAGGGCATGGTGGACGGCGAAGCGGGCCGGATCGGGGAACAGGGCGTCCAGCGATCGCTTCGTCTGGGCGTGCTCGAGGCTGCGGTGCAGGTTGGTGTGCAGGTTGGCGGGCGTGAAGTGGACGCGGCCGTCGGCGCTGTCCGCGCTGGGCGTCACGGTGGCGGCATTGGCCGCCCACATGGGGCTGGCCGAGCATGCGGCGGCGGCGAAGCTGGGGGCCTCCTTCCATGCCTGTTCCAGCACGCGCGCGTCGGAGCCGGTGAAACCCAGCGAGCGCAGGAACGGTATGTCGGGGCGTTCGTGCGGGGGCAGGACGAACTGCGGCAGGCCGAGGTCGGCCAGCCGCTTCATCTTGTCGAGCCCCTGCAGGACCGCCGCGCGCGGGTTCGACGCCTCGCCCTTGTTCAGACTGGAGGCGAGATTGCCGGGGCTGAGCCCGGCGTAGGAGTGCGTCGGCCCGATCAGACCATCGGCATTGGCTTCGACGGCGCTCATTTGAGCCCCCGGATCTCGCCCTCGATGTTCCTCACCGCCCCGGCCTCGAAGCTGGCGACCGGATAGGCGCAGTAGTCGGCGGCGTAGTAGGCGCTGGGGCGGTGGTTGCCGCTGGCGCCGAGGCCGCCGAAGGGCATGTCGCCGGCGGCACCTGTGGTCGGACGGTTGAAGTTGACGACGCCCGCGCGGATGCGGCGGATGAAGTGATCCCAGTTCGCCGGGTTGTCGCTGACCAGGCCGGCGGACAGGCCGTAGCGGGTGGCGTTGGCGGCGGCGATGGCGGCCTCGAACGTCGGGACGCGGGTGACGGACAGGATGGGGCCGAAGATCTCCTCGTCGGGGACATCCACGCCCGTCACGTCGATCAGGCCGGGGTGGACGAAGGCGCGGCTGTGGATATCCACCCGACCGAAGGTCTTGAGGACGCGGGCCCCGGCATTGCAGCGCTCGACGGCTTGACCCAGGACGAGGTCGGCAGCGCGTTCCGAGATCAGCGAACCCATGTAGGGCTCGGGCGTGCTGTTCCATGGGCCTATGGTCAGACGGTCCATCAGGGCCATGACCGCCTCGAGGACGGCGTCCCCGGCAGGACCTTCCGGCACGATCAGGCGACGGGCGCAGGAGCAGCGCTGGCCGGTGGTGACGAAGGCGGACTGAACCACGATGCTGGCGACGGCCTCGGCATCCGCAGCATCCCAGACCACCAGAGGATTGTTGCCGCCCAGCTCGAGCGCCAGGATGACGTGCGGATCGTCCGCGAACTTCCTGCGGAAATGGGCCCCGGCTGCGCCCGAGCCGGTGAACATCAGGGCGTCGATCGGCTGGTCCAGCAGGGCGGCCCCGACGTCGCGGCCGCCCTGGACCAGGTTGAAGACGCCGGCGGGCAGGTCGGCCTCCTGCAGCGCCTCGGCCATCAGCTGGCCGGTGTGGGGCGTCTCCTCCGACGGCTTGAACACCACGGTGTCGCCGGCCAGCAGGGCGGGGACGATGTGGCCGTTGGGCAGGTGGCCGGGGAAGTTGAACGGGCCGAGGATGGCCGCCACGCCGTGCGGGCGGTGGCGGAGGGTGGCGTGGCCGAAGGCGGTCTCGGCCGTGCGCTCGCCAGTGCGCTCGTCATAGGCCCGGATCGACAGGTCGACCTTGCCGGCCATGGAGCCCAGCTCGGCGGTCGTCTCCCACAGGGCCTTGCCGGTCTCTCTGGAGATGGCCTCGGCGAAGGCGGGGGCGCGGGCCTTGAGCGCGGCCTGATAGCGTTTCATCGCCTCGATACGGTCGGCGCGGGGGCGGTCGGCCCAGTCGGGGAAGGCGGCGCGGGCGGCCTCCACGGCGGCGCCGATCTGGCCGGTCGAGGCTTCGTTGCCGCGCCAGACGCGGGCCTCGGTCGCCGGGTCGAAGGAGGCGAAGCCGTCGCCCTCGCCGTCGGTCCAGCGGCCGTCGATGTAAAGTTTGCCGTCGGTCATGGGTGCCTCAGGATTTCACGCGCACGGTGTCGCCCGTGCGAACTTTCAGGGCGTCGGCCACCTCGGCGGGCAGGCGCACGGTGTCGCCGTCGATCGCGGCCTTGGCCCGAACAGCCCGGAAGCCGTCGAGACTGTCGGTCGAGACCAGCGACGGCAGTTCCGCCTCGACGTCCTCGACGATGGATGCGGTCAGCCGACGGGCGTCGCGGACGGTGCGGATATGGTCGCGAGGGCAGCTGACCGTCGGCCCCGCATCGAAGATGTCCACCAGTCCGTTCGGCCGGAATCCCTCGCTTTCCAGCAGGGCCATGGCGGCGACTCCCTGCGGATGGACCTTGCCGATCACGGCGCGGGCGGGCTCGGGCAGCAGCTCGATGTAGATGGGATGGCGCGGAGCCAGGTCGAGGATGAACTGCTTGTCGGTCGAGCCCGTCATCATGTCCGCCTGGTCGAACGGCATGGGGAAGAACTTGTGCGCGACGTGGTCCCAGAAGGGGCAGGCCCCGTCGGGCGTGAAGACGCCGCGCAGCTCGGCCAAGACGGTTTCGGCGAACAGATCGGGCTGGGCCCCGATCAGCATGTAGCGCGACTGGCTGAGCAGCCGCCCCGCGCCGCCCTTCCTCCGGTCCGCCTTCAGGAACAGCGAGCCGACCTCGGTCCAGCCCGTGCATTCGTTGACCAGCTGCAGCGTCTGGTGCTCCAGCTTGATGTCCAGCGAGGGCGAGGACGAGGCGTTGTTCACGACGCGGAACGAGAAGAAGGGGCGGTTCAGGCCCACCGCCGCCTTGACCGAGGCGATGCCGTCCACGTCCCCGGTGTCGGTCTCCTCCATCATCAGGGTGTACCAGCGGGCCTGCGGGGCCAGGGTCCCGCCAAAGCTGTCCCGGCTGATGTCGAGGCGCTCGGACAGCTGGTCCGGGTCTTCCGGCAGGCTGGTGAAACCGGGCCCGGACAGGATGGCCAGCTCCAGCAGGTGATCCAGGTCGGCGGGGCCGGCGGGGCGGACGACGAGCACTACAGGGTCTCCAGACGCAGGCGTTTCAGGCGCTGCGCGTCGATCTCGCCCGAGGCGATCTTGCACAGCATGAGGGTGGACAGCCGGGCCCGCTCCACGAAGCTCTCGGGCCAGGCGAACTCTTCGGGGGAATGGATCAGGCCGCCCCGCACGCCCAGGGTGTCGATGTTGGGCAGGCCGGCGGCGTGCAGGTTGTTGCCCTCGCAGACGCCGCCGCTGGGCGACCAGGCGATCGTCTGGCCCAGCAGGGCCCCCGTCTCGCGCACGGCCTCGAACAGGGCGGTCTGGGAGGCGTCCATGGGCTTGGGCGCGCGGGTCATGCCGCCGTGCAGGTCCAGCATCAGCCCGTCGAACGGGGGCGTCGCGGCGATCTCTGCAATTGCGTCCGTGATCCAGGCGGCCGCCTGGGCGTCCGGAACGCGGACGTTGAAGCGGACCACGGCGTTGTCGGCCACAACGTTCAGGGCTCCACCGCCGGAGATGCGCGCGACGTTGACGGTCACGCCCTCGCGACGCCCGTTCAGGCCGTGCAGGGCCGCCGCGACGATCGCTGCCCCGGCGACGGCATTGGCGCCCTCGTGGAAAGCGCGACCCGCGTGGGCGGCCCGACCCCTGACGATGAGGTGGAAATTGCCGCTGCCCTTTCTCGCCCCCGCGAGGGTGCCGTCGGCGAGGGCGGGTTCATAGGTCATGCCGACATGGCCGCGCGCGCCCAACTCGGCCAGCAGGGGGGCAGAGGCGGGCGATCCGATCTCCTCGTCGGGAGACAGCAGGACCGTCCAGCCGACATTGGCACGGTCGGGATGCGTCTCGAACGCCTCGAGCGCGCCGAGCATGACGGAGATGCCGCCCTTCATGTCCGCGATGCCCGGGCCGTTCAGGGCCCCGTCGAGGCGGTGGGCGACGGTCTGGAAGGCGCTGTCGGCCGGATAGACGGTGTCATAGTGGCCGGTCAGGACGACCTGGATGGGGGCGTCAGGCCGGGCCGTGACCTTCAACGCATCCGCGCGCGACTGGGGACGGACGGTGCCGTCGTCGGCGACGGTGGAGAAGCCTTGGGTCTGGACCCGGATCACCTCGGCGGGCAGGCGGGCGGCCTCGGCCTCCAGCAGGTCCAGCATGGCGTTCAGGCCGTCGGGGTTGTCGCTGCCGGAATTAACGTTCGACCAGGCAACCGCGCGGTCGATCAGGATCGCCTCGCCCCGCCCGACCAGGTCGAGGGCGGCATGATCCTGTGGGAGAATCCGCATTGTGAGACCTTAGACGGGTCGACCGGAAAGGTGAAGGCTTGCGGTACGCCCGGACTGAGTGTAAAGCCTGCTTGTCATTTTGGGAGGACGAACGATGAGCGACTGGATCAAGGCCTTTAACCCCACCAGCCCGATCACCACAGAGGCGGAGGCCGAGGGCGCGGCCCGCGCCAGTGCGGTCGCGATGTTCATCGGAGCCGCCGTCGGCGTCGTCAGCGTCGTGTGGACGCTGGCCAATCCGGGCGAGATCCAGGCGGCGCTCGACAGCGTCAACCAGGCCAATCCCGACGCCGCCGCCGCCGCTGCGGCGGGTGCCCAGGTCGGACTGTGGCTGGCCGGGGGCCTGGCGGTACTTCAGCTGATCCTAGGCCTGGTCCAGTGGCGCAACCCCGGCAAGCTGCTGGCGATCCTGTTCCTGGTGCTCGTGCTGTTCGGCATCGTGTCGACCGCGGCCACCCCGTTGATCGCCGGCGCGATGCCGAACATCCCGGTGACGCCGATGTGGCAGATCGCGCTTTCGCTGGTCGTCATGGCCGTGCAGCTGATCCTGCTGATCGCGGGCCTGCGCGGCATCAGCCGGCTGGACCGGCTGCAGATGGAAGGCGCCCGCTAGAGCTGGATCGTTTGAGGTGGACCCACTCCGTGGGTCCACCGAAAGCGTCAATCAAGCCTTCGCCTGTTCCCGGAGCCTGATCCTTTTCGTGCCGATCAGGCTTCAGGGCGTCGCGCGCCGGTTCGGGCGGCGGTCGTCTTCACCGGCGGCCGCGCCCGGCACCCGGGACTGCCGCCGCCAACGGATGGACAGGGTGGCGTCGCCCTGACCGCCGAACTGCGAGCTGATGGCGACGTTCCTGCGGACCTGCCATTCGACGTTGACGGCGGCTCCGCCCTCTCCGCCGCCGATGATCTCCAGATAGACGTCGTCGGTGATGTAGCGACCGCCCGCGACCGTCAGGGCCGAGGCCTCTCCACCGAACGACAGACGGTCCAGACCGGCCAGTTCGCGCAGGTTGCCGATCACGTCGAAGCCCCCACCGCCCGCCAGTGAAGCGACCCCCGCCGCGAGTTGCGCCGCCTCGAAGGGCGACAGCTGGGAGGCCGACCGGCCGAACAGCACCTGGGACAGGATCTCGTCTTGGGGCAGTTGCGGCGTCGAGGTCAGAACGATGACGGGCAGGGCGGCCGTGCCGGTGACCCGGATGGTGGCGGTCAGGGCCGGGTCCTCGCGCACCGCCGACAGGTTCAGCCGGATGCGGGTCGGATCGGTGGACAGGGCGACGGTGCCCCGGTCGTCGAACACGAAGCGCTTGCCGGCGAAATCGTAATCGCCGCGCACGATGCGCGCCGTCCCACTCAGGACGGGCTGCGCCACCGTGCCACGGACGCGCGCGTTGACGCTCAGATAGACATTCAGGCCGCGGCCGACCACGCGGACATCGTTGCCGGTCGAGCGCAGGCGGATATCCAGACCGATCTGGGGACCGCGGCTGCTCGTCGCCTCTTCGGTCTCGGCCGGGTCGCCGCCCGGGCGGTTGATCTCGACAACGTCCATGGCCGTCACGCCGCTGGGCACCGGGGGGTTGGCCTCGATCCGGGCTTCGTCGATCGTCATCTGACCGGCCAGCTGGATGTTGCCGTCGGTGCCGCGTGTGACCGTCAGCGGGCCGGTGGCGCGCCCCTGGGCGATGTCGTTGTCGATGATCTGGAAGCGGGTCAGGGCCAGCTCGAAGCTGGATCCCGATCCCTGACGCAGGCCGATCCGGCCGTCGCCGGACACGGTGCCGCCCGAGCCGTCGGTGGCGGTGAAGGTCTGGATCAGGGCGGTCGTGTCGTCGAACCGGCTGGCCAGGGTCACGTCGTTCAGCACCAGACCGGTCCCGTTATCACGGAAACGGCCCTGGGCGAGGTTCAGGCGACCGGTGATCAGGGGCGCGTTCATCGTGCCGTTCAGGATGGCCCGGCCGTCGACCTGACCCGCCAGTGTGCGTTCACCCCCGAAGAAGACATCCCAGATCGGCTGGATCTGGCCATTGACCACGACTTCGCCCGACATGGGCCGCGTCTTGTTGATGGCAAGCCGCAACGGCGCTGCGGAGGCCTCGACCGGAAGCGTCACGTCGGCCGTCGCGCGCACGGCGTCGGTGCCGGCGGCATTGGCCTGGATGCGCAGGGTGTTGTTGACCAGGGTCGCGTTGACGGTGCCGTCCACGGACAGGCCGCGCGGGGCGTCGACGCTGCGCAGCTGGGCCAGGGTCACGTTGGCGGACCCCGAAAGGTCGTCGCCCGATCCGCGCAGGGAGACCCGCCCCGTGACGCGACCGCTGAGATCGGGCGCGATTGAGCCCAGCTCGACGCTGGTCAGGTCGGCCTGGATCACGGCGGCGTCGGCGTCCTGACGCATCTCGCCCAGCAGGACTCCGCCGCCGACCGTCATGTCGACCCGGACCACGCGACCGTCCCCGGCCAGGGCGACGACGGCCGGGCTGCGGGTGGCGAAGGCGACTTCCCGTACGCGACCGTTGCCCGAAAGAGTCACGCTCTGGGCCGTGTCCTGGCGCGCGTAGACGCCGGTGCCATCGAACGAGACCGGGGTCGGTCCCCCGACATCGGCCACGATGCTGAAGGGCAGGCGGTCCAGCGTGCCGCGCCCGTCGAGGCTGATGCGACGGATCACATAGGGCGAACCCGAGAACCGCAGGTCCCGCCCGGTGACGTCCAGAATCGCGCTCTCGTTGCCCGGGCCGTCGGTCAGGCGGATGCGGCCGTCTGCCGTCCCCGACGTCAGGAAGGCCCCGGGGCGTGCGGTGAAGGTCAGGTCTGCACTGGACGGTGTGTTGTTGTTCAGCGCCAGCGCGCCCTGGGCGGTGATCCCGCCCGCGTTCAGATCGACATCGGTCAGGCGCAGGGCGTTGCCGCCAAGGAAGAAGTTCCCCGATGCGGTCGCGGGACCATAGTTCGATCCGGCCGTCAGGACGACCCGGCCGTCAGAGGCGTCCGTGCCCTTCCGGAAGCTGAGGATCAGGTTCGTGTCGGTCAGGGTCAGCGGACCGGCCGCGACGCTGGCGAAGGTGGCGGTCAGGTCGGCGCGGGGCTGGGCCAGGGTTCCCGTCAGGGCTCCGTTGCCCGTCATGGCACCGTCGATCGCCACCGGTCCGACGCCGAAGGGGCCTTGCGCATTCCAGTCGAGCGCCAGCCGCAGGCGACCGGCGGGCTCGATCAGGCCGCGGGCGCTGGCCCGGCCGGCGGCACCGGTCAGCAGGCCCTGCTCGACCTCGATCCGGCCGCCGTTCAGCGCCCCGGCCAGCTGCAGGCGAGGGGTGGCTCCCAGCAGGCGATCCAGTTCGGCCATGCCGGTGGCCAGACGCGCCGCCCGGCCGTCGAAGGTCAGTCGCCACGGGGCTCCGGTCCGGGCCATCGAGGCTTGGATTGGTCCGCCGAAGGTCCCGCGCGCGCCGGGCCGGATCCGGCTGACGTCCGTGATCTCGGCACGACCCCGGAAACCCAGACCGCCCAGCAGATTGCGCCCTCCCGACCCGGTCAGGGTGAGGGCCTGCCCCCGTGCGTCGATGTCCTCCAGCAGGAGCGCGCCGTCCTTCGCCCGGGCGGCCGCGAACTTGAAGCGGGGCTGGGCCCCCAGCAGGGCCCCGATGATTCCGGCGCTGCGACCGCCCGCCACCGACAGGTCGCCGCTCAGCGCGAACCGTCCATCGTCGGCGGAAAGATTCAGCGGGCCGGATACCTGGCTGGCCGCATAGCTGGCGACGTCGGCGTTCGACAGGCGGATGTCTCCCTCCAGGGACCAGGTCTTCGCAGAGCCTTTGAAGATGGCAGAGTAGGTCGCCGCGCCGCCGACCGGTGTCCCGACCAGCCGGGTCACGGATCCCGTGGAGACCGACACCGCGACGCCGTCGTCGGCGGTCTGGTTCTTGAGGTCGATCACCCCGCGCGCGCTGGACGTCAGATTGTCCGAGATCAGCCGCCAGGCGAGGCCCTGAACATCCTTGTTGTCGGCCGTGGGCACGGACGCGAAACCGAACCGGGCCGTCCGGCCGATGCGCTGGACGAAGGGTTCCAGCAGGTCCGAGCCGCTGAAGTCGAAATAGCCGGAGATGCGCGAGCCGCCCACGCCATACCGGCCGCGCACGGTGAGAGGCACGAACTCGCCCGTCCGGACCGTGGCATTCACGATCTCGCCGTTCACCAGGGCGACGGCGGAGAAGGGCTGGTCCGGCGAGTAGCCCAGCGATCCCGCCAGGGGGCCGCCCTGGGCTTCGCTGGCTTGGAGGTTCAGGCGCAGGTCCTCGACCTTCCCGCCGAAGGTCGTCGTCACCCGCAGATAGTCGCCGGGCCGGTTCTGGCTGTAGGCGTTCAGCGAGGCGGTCTTGTTGCCGAAACGAGGGATCAGGGCGTCACCCGTCAACCGCCACTTGCCGTATTCCTTCGAGAATCCCTCGAGCAGTTCGACGTTGGCGGAGAAGCGGTCGATGTCGACGCTGATCGGGCTGGGCTGGGGCGGCTTGCCGTCCGGCGGATCCAGCGTGGGACGGCGCAGAAGGCGGATGGACTGCGCGCTGATGTCGGTCGCGTGGAAACGCCGGGTGACCAGCGGCCAGTAGTCCCAGTCGACCCGGACGTTGCGCGCCTCGAGCCATACGCCGTCCTGATCGGTGATCGTCACGCGCGCCAGGGTGAAGTCGTCGAACAGGTCCCCCGACAGGCCTTCGACATTGATGCGGCCGTAGCGGCTGATCTTCTTGCCGGCGATGAAGCTGGTGACCAGGTCGCGGCCCGGACCCGAGACCAGATACATCCGCCCGCCGATCGCCAGGATCAGGGCCAGGGCGGCCAGTCCGACCAGCACGAAACCGGCGATGAAGCCGAAGGCCTGCAGTCGCGTGCGACGGCGCTTCTCGGCCTTCGCCGGCGTTTCGACCTCGGCTGTGTCGGGGGTCGGGTCGGTCAAAACGCCTGGCCGATGCTGACGTAGACCTGGAAGCTGGCGTCGCCGTCACGCTTGTCCAGCGGAATGGCGATGTCCGCGCGGATCGGGCCGAAGGACAGGTTGTAGCGCCCGCCGATGCCCACGGAGTAACGCAGGTTCGAGAAGTCTGGCGTTTCGTCGAACCCGATCGCACCGGCGTCGACGAAGGCCACGGCCCCGAAGTTCCTGCCCAGATCCCGCCGCACCTCGGCGGACACCTCGAACAGGGAGATGCCGCCGCGCGGAGTGTTGTCGGGCAGACGCGGGCCCACACCCTGGTACTGATAGCCGCGGACGGATCCGCCGCCGCCGGAATAGAACAGGCGGTCCGACGGCACGCTGAGCTCGCTGCCCCCGATGATCGATCCCAGCCGAATGCGTCCGGCCAGGACCGTCCTGGCGCGAGAGTCGAGGGACCGATACGTCGTGGCCTGGGCCTCGCTGCGCAGGAACAGGATGGTGTCTTCGCCCGCCACGGCGGTCGGCTGGATGTTGACCGTCAGCCGCCAGCCGTTCGTCGGGTTGAGCGGGTCGTTCGACTGGTCGATGTAGGCGCTGGCGCGACCGGTAAAGATGGCCAGATCGCGGTCCAGGCTGACTGGCAGCTGGGTCACCGGATCGAAACGGCTCTCGTTATACCGCCCGAAATCCAGACCGACGCCGTAGCTGTACCAGGACGTCTTGCCCAGACGCTGTCGCAGGTCGGCCGACAGCACCCCGGCGGTGCGGATGTAGGCGTCGGTATCCTCGTTCA
This sequence comes from Brevundimonas subvibrioides ATCC 15264, assembly GCF_000144605.1. NCBI lineage: Bacteria > Pseudomonadati > Pseudomonadota > Alphaproteobacteria > Caulobacterales > Caulobacteraceae > Brevundimonas > Brevundimonas subvibrioides. Next base: position 1,347,417 of record NC_014375.1, read on the forward strand.
CCACGGCGGACGACAGGGCCAGGGTCTGGCCCGGCGCGCGCCAGTGGGGCAGGGAAAGGTCGGCCCCGATCCGGCTGTCGATGTTGGCGATACGCGCCTGGAATCGCAGGGTGTCGGCCCGGCCGAACCGGTTGTACCAGGTCCACAGACCCTCGACGCCCGACCCGTCGGCGGTCGAGAAGGTGGCACCCGCCTCCAGAATCTTGCGGGGTCGATCCGTCAGGGTCACCACGATCGGGCGGTTGCCGTCGGCTGTGGTCTGGTCCGGGCCGGTCAGGGCCACCGCGACCCCGTCGTAGACGCCGGTCTCCAGCAGACGCCGTTCCAGTTCGCCCACCAGTTCGGGGTCGTAGCGCTGCCCCGGGCTCCAGGGTGCCAGATTGGCGACCCAGTCGGGGTTGGTCGGTCCGCGGGTCTGCACGCGCACGCCGTCCAGTCGCACAAGGGCGCCGGAGCTGATGTTGAAGGTCGGTTGCACCGTCATGGCGGCGTGATCCACCACGACGCGCCGGGGCCGGGTCGCGGCGTCCGGATAGCCTTCCCGTGTCAGGCTCGCGATGATCCGCCCCTCGGCGGCGACGACCTCTGCGGCGCGCCCTGGATCGCCGGGGGTCAGCCCGATGTCGGCCTGGGCGGTCTGGATGACCTCGGTCTCCGGCTCTGGCGCGACCCACTGGATCGTGGCCGGGGCCAAGGCGAAGCGGGTGCCCGACTGAACGCTGACGATGGCGACGGGCGTTTCCTCACCCTCGACGATGTCCTCGAGGATGGACTGGTAGTAGCCCTCCGACCGCAGCACGGCCTCGGCCGATTCCATCGCGGCCCGGGCGCGGCGTCGCGCCTCGAAGCGGTTCGCCGGCGGATCGTCGGTCTCGCCGATCGCCTGCACGAGACGCGTGCGCAGATCGGCGGAAAGATCGCCGCGGACCTCGGCACGCGGATCGGCCCTGGCGGCCTCCGGATGACCCAGCCACAGGCAGGCAGCGCCCATCGCAGCCAGACCAAACGAGGCGCAACGGTAACGACGCACCCTCACTCCCGATCCTTCATCATCGATCCCGATGACCGACGGGCGCGGCTTGTGCGACCCAATCACGACGAGGTTGGGGCGAGGGCTCAATAGAACAGGGTTTCGCTTTCCGGCTGGACCGATTGTTCAGAAGACCGCTCATCGGCCGGCAGGGTCGTGGTCGACGGGGCCGTCGTGGGGGCGGTCGTGTCGGCAACCGGCGCAGTCTGATCCGCTGCCGAGGGGGCCACGGGTTCTTCGATCGGGGGCGGAGCGATTTCCGTCTGCTCCTGATAGGGCTCGTCGCAGGCCGACAGCGCGAGGGCAGCGCCGACGGCTGCAACAATCATCAACGACTTCATCTACATCTCCCCCGGGATCCGGCGTTCGAACGCACCGTGCGCCTCGCCGTTCCATAACGCGCCACACGCGCGTGGTCACGTCGGATCGGCCTGACGGAAACCAATCCTTTGTTTCTTCGGCGCATGCTGTTCGGTGAAGAGGGGCACCCATGACCACCAACGGCTATGCCATGATCGCGCAGGTTCGCTTTCGCGAACTGAAGACGCGCGTCGGACTGGCGTTGTTCATTGCCGGAACAGCCTGGTTTCTGACCAAAGGGCTTTGGCCCATCGGCTGGTTCGCCGTCGTCGTGGTCACGCAGTTCATCGACTGGCTGGTGTTTCGCCCCACGCGCCTGAACACTCAGATGCCGCTGTCACGGGCGTATCGGGTGGTCATGTGCCTCACCACCACCCTGAACGTGGTCGTGTACTCGGCCATCTCGGCCTACCTCTGGATGACGGGCGGGGAGGCCGGGCGGCTGTTCGCCATCATCCAGGTCGCGGGCGGTCTGTTGCACGTCAGCCTGCACATGCACCATGTGCGCCCGTTGCTGCTGTCGGCGGTCGTTCCGCACAGCCTCTATTTTCTGGGCCTACCGATCATGGGCGCGGTTCTGGACGGTCAGCCGCAGGACGTGCTGATCGCGATCGGCGGCGTTCTTTACATGACCCATCTGATCGTCGCGGTTCGTCAGAGCTCGATGACCACGCGCGCCCTGCAGGACGCCAACGACGAGGCGCGAGCCGAGCGGAGAAAGGCCGAAGTGGCCAGCGCGGCCAAGTCCGATTTCCTGGCGGTGGTCAGCCACGAGATCCGTACGCCCATGAATGCCGTCATCTCGGCCGCCAACCTGTTGCGACGGACGCGGCTGGACCGCGAACAGCGCGAGCACGTGTCGATGCTGCTGGACGCCGGCGATGTGCTGGTGGGGCTTCTGAACGACGTTCTGGACTTCTCCAAGATCGAGGCCGGCAAGATGCAGCTGGAAGCCCAGGACATCGATCTGCGCGACAAGATCGGATCGCTGATCCGTCTGTGGGAGCCCAAGGCCAGCGCCAATGGCGTACGCCTGAAAGTCTTGATCGACGACGCGGCACCCGCCCGGATCCGCACGGACCCGCTGCGCCTTCAACAGATGCTGTTCAACCTGCTGTCCAACGCCGTGAAGTTCACCGAGGACGGCACGATCTCGATCGCCGTCGACTGGCGGGCCGAGGACGGTCGCCTGATCGTCTCCGTGGCGGATACCGGCTGTGGTATTCCCGCTGATCGGCTCGCGCACATCTTTGACAGTTTCGAACAGGTCGACGCCGGCACGACGCGCAAATACGGAGGCACAGGCCTGGGCCTGGCCATCAGTCGACGCCTGGCCGAGATCATGGGCGGTCGCCTGACGGCCGAAAGCGTCGAGGGCGAGGGCTCCGTCTTCACCCTGAGCCTGCCGGTCGAGGTCGCCGAGGCGTCGGTCGTCGAACCGAAACGGCGGGCGATGGCTGATGACGCCCTGGCGGGCAAGGTGATCCTGGCCGCCGATGATCATGCCGTGAATCGCCGGATCCTGACGCTGTTGCTGGAGCCGCACGGCTGCCGCATCGTCCTTGTCGAAAACGGCGCCGAGGCGGTCGAGGCGGCCGCGGCCCAGCGGTTCGACGCCATCCTCATGGACATGCAGATGCCGGTCATGGACGGGCTGGAAGCTTCGGCCCAGATCCGTCTCCACGGGCTGAACCGCCAGACGCCCCTGATCGCGCTCACGGCCAACGCCATGGACGTTCATCGGGCCGCCTGGGACGCGACGGGCGTCCACGCCTTCCTGACCAAGCCGATCGACCCGGTCCTGCTGGCCGAAACCCTGGCGGAGGCCTGTTCCGGAGCCGTGAACGACACGGTCGTCCAGAACGTGGCCTGACTGCCCTTGACCCGGCGGGCGCGATGCACCAGAAGGCGCAACCGCGAAACGGCAAGCCGTTCAGCCGCGATATGCGTCCTTAGCTCAGTTGGTTAGAGCATCTGACTTTTAATCAGAGGGTCCTCGGTTCGAGCCCGAGAGGACGTACCATCGCCTTTTCAATGCCTTAGGTGGCAGCATAGGCCGCTGCATCCGGGGGCGTTTACAGCCGATTTACACCCCGGTTTACAGTCGGCGTTCATGCGCCGTTCCGGGCCTTTCGGGCCGCCTGACGCGCCTTCAGCTTCACCACATTGTCGATCCGGTCCTGGCCGGCGTCGGCCATCTTCCGGCGCTGGGCCTGGCGGCGGTAGATCTTCGCCGCGGCGTCGGACGCGTGCTCGAGCTGGGCCATGATCTCGGCATCCGACGCGCCTGCCTCGGCCAGTTCGACGCCCCGGGCGTGGCGCAGGCCGTGGATGGTCAGCGGGCAGACGACGACGTCGCGGCCGTCCGACGTTCGCTTGATCGTCGCGCGGATCTTCCCGTCGGCCGCCAGGCGATCGAGGAGGCGCTCGAGCGCCTGGTCGAACTGGCGGACGCTGAACGGATCGCCCCGCTTGTTGTAGGCGATCGTCAGGGCGCGGTTCGGGGTCCGAGCGATGACGGCCGCGAGCCGGGCATCCTCACGCTTGTCGGACAGCACCTGGCGCTTGGACGTGATCCAGACGAGGCGGGTCTCCGGCTCGCCCCGGCCGTCGCGGCCGAGGGTGCGTGCGTTCAGCGGGATCGACACGATCGTGCCGCGCCTGAAGCCGCCATACCGGCCGAGCGCGATCGCGCGCGCGAGCCCCGGCTGGTCGCGACGGATGGCTTCCTCGATGGCGATCTCGACCTCGGCCAGTTCCCAGGCGGGATGCGCCTCGCCGGCGTCGTGCGGCCGACGGACCTTGCGCACCTTGTGGAACGGGTCGCCCTGGATGCGCTGGTCGGTGTCGTCCTCGATCGCCGGCATCAGGGCGTTCTTGAGCACCTGCATCCGCTTGTTCGCGGCGTTGTGGCCGCGCAACGCCCAGGCGTCGCGCATGCCGATGACCCAGCTGCGCGTGACCTCCGACAGCAAGAGGTCGCCGGTGTCGGCGATCAGCTCGTCGATATAGTCCTGGTAGCCGCGCTGGGTGATCCGGGCGAGCGACAGGAACTCGGCCGACTTGTTGTAGGCCTTGAGCATTCCGCCGACCGTGCCGGCGGCAGGCCGGGCGATCGCGTCGCTGGCCTTGCGGACCCGCTCGAGGATGGCGTCGATCTCGGCCTTGAGCTCGGGCGACCCGTCCGGGCTCTTCAGCGGTCCTTCGCGGAATGCTCCCCGACGGAAGTAGAGGTGGACGTCTCCATTGGGCTTGCGGACGCGCTGGACGAAGGGGACGCGGACAGTCTCCGGATCGTCCTTCACCCCGTCCTGCGCCATTGGCTTCGCCCTCCGGAGGCTCGCGCCCTGGCCCGCTCGAGCGCGGCGGCGGCGCGATCCTCTTGATCCTGCGCCGGATCGGGCGCGGCCTCATCCTGACTCGGTTGGGTCTCACTGGGCAAGGCCGCTGTCCGGGGCGTCATCAACCGGGGCGGCAGGCCTTCGACCCAGGCGTCGATCTGCCGGCGGTCGTAGCGCACGACGTTCGCCCCCAGGTCGCGGGGGCGAACCGGGCAGATCCGGATCAGCGTCGACTCGCAGACGCCGATATAGGCGCACAGCTGGTCGCGGCTGAGCATCAGAGGCCAGGCCTCCGGGATGCGTCGCGGATCTCCGGCGGTGGGCGAGGCGGTCATGGTCCGGGGCGGAGCTGTCTTGCGTGGTGGACGGCGCGGGTGAAGGCGGCGGGCGGCATGGATTCGCCGGGATCCGCGGCCCAGCTGGCGCAGCCCTGGGGGCAGGCGGCCGGGCGTTTGCCCAAGGCGCAGGTCCGAATGAAGCGACCGCCGCGCCGCCAGGCGTCGGCCTCAGTCGCGGGCTCGAGGCCAGCGAAGAGGCAGGATCTGCAGCTGGGGCGGGTCACTTGTCGTACCCCATGCTGGCCAGCATGCGTCGAACGAGGTTCCAGACGTGGAAGTCGTGACGGTGCCAGTCTCGGACCTCGCCCGACTTCGAGACGCGGCCTTTGTCGAGGGTGGCGGTGTCGCGGCCGACGAAGGTCTGGCCGGTGTAGTCGCCGAGACGTGGGTTCGCGATTGTCCGGCGGCCGTCATTGCAGATGTGCATGCGCGCGAGCTCGGTCTTCGAGCCGTCGATCGCGCTCCAGAGTTCGACCTTGACGACGATCATACCCGGGCCGTCCTTCCGCCGTTGAAGGAAACGAAGCTCTGCGCACGCTGTTCGCGCGAGGTCGCCCAGTTCGCCCGGACGTCGCGGATCATGTCGTCGGCCGTCTGTCGCAGTACGCGCTCCGCCTCTTCGGGCGTGTCGCAGCAAAAGGCGGTCAGGGCTCCGGTCAGGTCGTAGCACGCGGCCAGGGCGTCGATCGCCGGGTGCCCGGTGGCGACCATCTGGAACTGCATGAAGAGTTCCCGGCGAACGGGTTCGTTGACGGCCGTCATTGGGGATAGCCGTCGTGCTGGACGCCATCGAGAAGGCGGCCCGCGGCCTTCTTGCCGACCGAGACGAAGCGGTGCGCGCCGACGTCCTGGGGAGCGACATCGTCGGGGCACGGCGAGCCATCGAGCATGATCGCGCGCTGGGTGACGGGCCCGGGCGACCACGCGGCGCGTGGCTCCCAGGCTCCCCACTGTTTGAACAGAAAGGGGACCTCGGCCGCCGCGCACTGATCGCGGATCTGACGAGACCAGTCCGGGTGCATGGGGCGCGCGCCGGGCCCGCTCTCTCCGCCCACGACCACCCAATGTAACGCGGCCTCGCCCTCCAGGATCTGGCGTCCAGCCCAGCCGCATTCACAGTCCAGATCCTTTGGGCATTGCGCACATGGCTCGGATCGACCGAACAGCCATTTCGATATATCGACCGGCCCCAACAGCGGCTCGGCCGAGATCCAGCGGACGGCTGCCGGCGTGTCGAGCAGGATCGGTATGCGTTCATCGGCCCGGACCTGATCCTCGACGCTAACTCCGAGCCAGATGTTCGGCAAAAAGTCGGGCAGGCTCTGCATCCCGTTCATCCAGTCGTAGGTCGGATAGGCGCAGCCCTCCGGCGGCGTTCCCATGGCCTCGAGCATGTCGGCGAAGAGCTGGCCCCTGCCATCCTTGTGCGCCGCCCGGGTCGCTTCCGGTCCCCGTGCGCCCACGAACCCACTGCCTTCGGCGACGTCCGCGAACTGCCGGAGAAAATCACGGGCCCGCTCCGGGCGCTTGGTCAGGATCTGATAGGTGTGGTGGGGCGTCTCGGCGATCACCGACATGATGCGCATCAGCTGGCCGTCGCTCACGCCTTCGTGGAAGAGGTCGCCGTGGGCGGCCACGAAGATCCGTCGGGGCGTCTTCCAGGAACGCGGCTGATAGAGCCACGCCTCATTGAACCGCACCTGGCCGTTCCAGACGGGCCCGGCCTTGGTCTCGATCGTCAGGCCCGCGCGGCTTGGATGGTGCTGCATCCGGCCGCCGGCGAGGCGCATGGCGTAGCAGTTGGTGCATCCAGGCGAGACGACGCTGCAGCCGGTCACGACGTTCCAGGTCGCGTCAGTCCATTCGATGTGGGTGCTGTCGGCCATCAGGCCCTCCCTGAGGTCTGGGCCTGACCCTCGAACCGGGCCTGCATCTCTCGAAGCAGGACGCGGACATCGAGCCGGTCGGCGTTGCTGATGTAATTGAAGCGGCCACCTTCGCCGTTCGTGTTGAAGTCGAAGACGGCGAGGAAGAAGCCGGTCTTGCGCTCGCCGCGTGGAAGGCCGGGCAGGATCGGCGGGTTGAAGCGGCCGTCGAGCTCGTGCGCGAGATCGTTCATCATCTTGTGGTGCTGGGGCTCGATCGGTTCAGCCATTTTGGCCTCGGTGGGCTTCGCGCAGGGCCCGGCGGCCGTCGTCGGTCGCGAGGAAGCCCTGGCGGGTGTGGGTGAGAAGGCCGGCGCGGGTCAGGTTGCCGATCGCGCGCCAGATCTTGACGCGCTCGAGCTTGCCCGGGTGACGCCCGCTGCGGGTGGCGTGGTAGATCTCGGGCCGACGGACCGCGCGATCGGACGCAAGGTCGAGGATCTTCGCCCAGCGGCCCTCGGGCATCAGGTCGGTCACAGCAGGCGCGCCCAGCCTCGCGCCCTGAGGAGCAGGCGGTGGATCGCGTCGCCGATCCGCACCAGCATCAGCGCACTCCGGCATCGGTCAGCTCTATGGTGTCGATGTTGAAAAGGGCGGCGACCCGGGCGAGCGACCATCCGCTGCGCCGGAAGTGGGCGGCCCAGACAGGCAGGCGCGGGTGGCGACCGGGGATGGGATCGAAGGCGGTCATGCGGCCCTCTGGCGGGGCTGCGCGCGCGGGCGGTCGGTGCGGGCAGCCAGCAGGGCGGGCTCGAGGCTCTCGCGGCCGCCTTCGTTCAGCCAGGCAACGGCGATGCGGCTGTCGCGGCTGTTGCCCATGTCGAGGGTCCAGACCTCGACGACGGTGTGCAGTTCGCGATCGGTCTCGAACTCGAAGTCGTCGCGTTGCACCAGCTCGATCGTGCGGCCCTTGCGCTCGCGCTCGATGGCGCGGGCCAGGGACGACAGGTCGGGCTGGCCGATCGGGGTGGTGTCGAGGTCGGCCGGGCCCTGGCGGATCAGGGCGAAGCGAAGGTCGTTCATGCGGGGTCTCCGATATTTGAGGCGGGGGCGGGGCGGCGGCCCCGGCGGGGTAAAGGCGAGCAGGGCGGCGGATTCGATCCAGGGCCGAGGCATCAGGCGGCGTCCTGGGTGCTGCTATCGACGGCGCGGCGCAGGCGGTCCTCGGCGGCGCGGACGGTCCGGGTGAACTGGCGAGCGATCTCGACCAGCACATCCTCGCTGCCCGCCACGGTCGTGGCGTTGTGGGACAGCACCTGCAGGACCAGGTTGCCGATCCTCGCAAGGGCCTGATCCGGGCTTTCGTCCTTCGGCTCGTCCGGCCAGTCGATCGCGAAGTCAGGGACCAGGCTGGGCGCCATGGCCCCGGCGACGTTCAGGGCATAGGCGACCAGTTCGGCCTGGGCCTCGGCATGGTCGACGGCCCATTCGCCCGTCGGGTCGCAGGTCGCGATCGCGGACCCATCGCAGGTCCAGACGATACCAGCTTCCTCGGGGTCATCTGATCCGCCGGATCCGGAGGAGACGAACGGGCCCGTGAGCCCGATTGGCGTTGCGAGCTGGCGGAAACGCCAGCCGCCGAAGGCCTGGCGCAAGCCGTCCTCGGCGACGAAGGCGCGGACCTGGGCAAGGGTCTCGGCCGCCTTGCCGGCGTCTGCGTCTGCGGCTTCTGGTTCCGGCTGTTCCAGCGAGGGGGTGTCCGCACTGGGTTGCTCGCCCTCGGCCATGGCGGCCCGGGTCATTTCCTGAAGGACGCCCTGCTGGCTCGGCGCACGGCGTGCGCTGTCGCCGCTGCCATAATTGGCGTGCGTTTTCTCAAGTCCAGCCGCACGCCTCGCCTCGCCCGCCCGCGCGGCGTTCAGATGATCGACGCCCCGGACGACATGCGGGCTGGCGACCTTTGGGTTAGCGAGCCATGTCGCTATGTCGACCGGGAGCGTCCCGCGCATCATGCTGCCGAGGGAGTCGGCGATCAGGTCGACGCCGGCCTCGAGCGCCGTGCGTCGATCGGGGAAAGCCTCCTGGCTGGCCCAGACCCGCTCCAGGTCCTCGTGATGGCCGGCAGCGGTCGTGCTGTACCCCGCGCGATAGATCCAGGCGTCGCCACCCGCCAAACGCGCGATCTTGATTTGCGCCCGGGGATAGCCATTCGCGTACTGCGCCTGTTTCGCGGACGAATGGGGAAGGGTGAAGATTTCCAGCGAGCCTTGGTCGATCTGCTCTGACAGCGGCAGGGCATCATCGAAGGCGGGGACGAAGTCGCGGACCCTCGTCGCCGGATTGTGACGATCGAAGCGCCGGGGGTAGGGTTGGCCTGGCGTGTAGCCGATCAGCGGGCTGACGGTGATCGGCTCGATGCCCGCCAGCGCTGCGACCTCGGGATCCGGACGGGTCGATGGTGCCGTCGTCGCCGCCGCCGTGTTCAGCCATTCTGTGCGATAGCGGGCGATGCCGTAGCCGCCCGGGAAGCCGAGCTTCTCGCGGGCGTACTCGATCCCTCCGGTCAGGCCCTCGGCCTGCAGATAGTCGACGCCTACCCGGGTCACCTGGGCGGTGTCGCCAGTGACCGCGCGGGTCAGGATGGCAAGGCCGTACTGGACAAGGCGCTGCCCGTCGCCCGCGTGGCCTGCCGGCAGGATGGCGACGGCCTGACCGGAGTGGCCGCCCGCCTTGTGCAGCAGCTCGGCCAGCGCCAGGCGCTGGGCCTTGGTCGTGACGATGCTGTTGCCCGAGCGGTCGACGACGCTGTTGCGCAAGGTCTCCCAGGCACCGGGTGCCGCGGGGTCGGCCTCATAGGCGGCGATGGCGTCGGGTCTCGCTTCTCGGGCCACCTTCAGCTTCGTCTGGACGTCGCGGACCCCACCGCGATCGCCCTCGCGGGCCCGGCCGATGCGGCGGGCCAGTTCGGTGCCGTTCAGGCCCGTGGCGTCGGCGGCGAGGCGCAGCTGTTTCGCGTCTTCCCAAGGCGTCAGGTCCGACCGGGCCCCGTTCTCGACCAGGGTGATCAGCGCGGCCTCGCCGGCGTCGGCCTCGCGTTCGTTGAAGGGTAGGCCTTCCAGCAGGGCGGAGGGCAGGCCATCGGTCTGGGCCAGACGCGTGGCCGCCAGCCACCGGCGTTCGCCCGCCCAGATTGTGCGGATGCCGTCGTCGTCGGGCATGGATGCGATCAGCGGGACCAGGATGTCGCCCACGCCGGCGATGGCGTCGGCGAGCCCCAGCACGGCCTCCGGATCGATGCGGCGGTTCGACGGGTTGCGCCGGAACTTGTCCAGAGGCCAGCGCCCCTTCGCCTTCCGGCGCTCGCCGCCGTGCCGGGCCCGCTTGAACGCCGCCAGCTGCGCGCGGCCTTCGTCGGTCAGGCCAGAGAGCGGCGGATCTGCGAGGATGCCCTCGCTGGTCAGGCGCGTGAGCGTCTTACCGAGGTTGGACTCGTCCCGTTTCAGATGCTCGGCCAGGCCGCGCTTGGTCCATTGGCCGAGGGGTGCGTCCTCGATCGCCTGCAGGAGCTCGGCGTTCTGGAAAGCGAGGATGTTGGGTTCGATCACGACGGATCTCCGCAAAGCAGGGCCATCGCCAGGGCGGCGAGGGCGGTCAGGATGACGGCCGCCCACTGGCGGCCACGGTCGGACAGCAGGGGGCCGCGCCGCATCACAGGAACCTCGACTGACGGGCTGGCTGGTGGGGCGCGGTCGTCGGCCGTTCCGGACCTCCCGGTCCGACGCGCCCGGCGGGCATGCGGTCGGCGGCGATCGCCGTCATCGGGCGGACGACCTCGCGATTGCGGCCGGGCTCCCAGCCGCCGACGGCCAGGGACAGCAGGGCGTCGTTGAACTGGTCGGGGGTCAGGCCGGTGACGCGGGCCAAGGGCGCGCCCTGGCCGTCGGTGACATAGGCCCGGTTCGGCACGCCCGCGGGGTCGGGGTCGCACAGGACCGCCTCGGGCCGCCGGTCCAGACAGCGCAGGATCGTCTTGGCGACCTCGACCGGCAGGGGCCCCATGGGGCCGCCGAAGGATTCGGTGCGGGCCGTGCTGCACGACCCCGGCCGGTACTCGGTGATGACGCAGGGGTCGGCCAGCTGTTCGGCCAGTGGCCGGAAGGCGTCGGCCCCGGCGGGTTGATCGCCGAAGGCATCGACATCAACCGTCGCCGGTGGCGCGAGGGTGCGCACGGTCGAGACGTGGGTGGTCGCGGTGCTCATTCCGCGTCCTCGGTCGGGCGGATCCGGCCGGACCAGCGGTGGATGGCCTCGACCCGGCGCTCGGCATCGATCGAGCCGCACACCAAGGCATCGGCGAAAAGGTCTGCGCCGCGCATGGCGTCCAGCCGGATGAGCAGAGCCAGCAGGGACGCGTCCAGCGTCGTCAGGGTGAATGTGCGCATGGGCAGTGCGCTATCGCTCGCGGCGCGGCCGCTCGCTGCTTGAGCGCGGGCATCGCCGACCCGGATCCAGACGCGACCCTCGACGCCCGAAGCCCCGACGACGGCGGCGGAGCCCATGTCGAAGCCCAGCAGGGGGCCGGCCTTCAGGGCGTGGATGATCTCGGCGAACAGGTCGTCGGCGGGGTGAAGAATAGGACGGCGCACGGCGTGCGCCGGGTCGGCGGACAGGGGGATGGGGGTCTGGGACACGCGGGCGCTCCTGTGAAAAGGGCGCCCGCACCGATCGGCTCGCTCATCGCCCCGACCGGTGCGGGACGGCATAAGGGTATAAAACATACCTTATTACGTCAATAAGAAAGGTACAAATAATACCCGATTGGTCCGAAGGCCGGATGACTCTCGACACAACCGGGGTTGCCCCCGTAGCGTCTCGGCAATCAGGGAGGGTGCTAAGTGGACATTCAGGCGAAGTTGACGGAACTGGCAGCGCGGACGGCTCAGCACCGGGAAGTGCTACTCACGGAGGAGGCCGCCAAGACGGCGCTGGTGATGCCGTTCATCCAAGCCCTCGGGTACGACGTCTTCAATCCTGCCGAGGTGGTTCCAGAGTTTACGGCCGACGTTGGAACCAAGAAGGGTGAGAAGGTTGATTACGCCATCTGCGAGGGTGGCAAGGTCAAGATACTGATCGAATGCAAACCGAGTTCGGTCGCCCTTAACGTCAACCACGCCAGCCAGTTGTTCCGATATTTCGGCGTCACCGACGCTCGCCTGGCAGTGCTCACGAATGGCGTGGTCTATCAGTTCTATACCGACGTAGAAGCGGCCAACCGCATGGACGAGCGTCCGTTTTTCACCTTCAGCATGGACAGCATTCGTCCCGGCGACGCGCGCACCATCGAGAAGTTCACTAAAGGCGCTTTCGACATCGAGAACATCGTGCGCGAAGCCGGCCACTTGAAAACCCAGTCGCTCCTGCGGAAGGAGCTCGAGCGGGAGATGGCCGAGCCGTCAGACGATCTCGTCAAGCTCCTGGCACCCCGTGTGCACGAAGGGCGGATCACTGCGCAGGTTCGTGACAGCTTTGGGAAAATGATCGCCGCGACCTTCTCTGCGATCGTCCGCGACTCCGTAAACGATCGGCTTTCGTCTGCGCTCAACGCAACCTCGGCCGTGGCCAATGCCGATGATGGCGTTCCGCCCGAGGCCGATGGGCAGGACGCAGTGGTGACCACAGCCGAAGAGGTGTCGGGGTTTCACATCATCCAGGCTATCGCGTCCAAGGTCACATCGCCCAAGCGTGTAGTGATGCGGGATGCCAAGTCCTATTGCGCGATCCTGCTCGACGACAACAATCGAAAGACTCTGGCGCGCCTGCACTTCAACGGGCTGACGGCCAAGTATATCGGCACGTTCAAGGATAAGGCGGAAGAGCGCCACCTCATCAGCGACCTGACCGAAATCTACCAGTTCGCAACGTTGATCGAAGCGCGGATCGCCGAACTCGACGCGGGCGGAGGCTAGGCCAGTCCTCGGCGGATCAGGCGACGCGCCTGTCGGGGAGGCGTGATCTGAATGATTTCGGCCGCCCAGCGGATCCTCACGTCCCGCATCGGCGGGCCATTGATGCTCTCGAGGTCAAAGAGACCGTCCCGGCTGCCGCGCTGCAGGCGCTTGATGAGGATGTCTTCGTCGTCGCTGGGGTCTTCGCCCGTTGCAACCTGAACCACCACGATCTCGCCGATCATGTCCTCTGTGGGTGGTGTGCTTTGATCTTCGAAGTAGACCAGGGCACCATCGTCGGCAAAACCTCGCATGGAGTGACCATCCACCTCCACTGCGACTGAATCGGACGTAGCCCCGACTGGCTGCGGTACCGTGTCGTTAGCGGCCTGACCCGCGGTGCGGATAATGCGACCGTTTGGATCTGCGCCGACCCGCCCGATTATGGGAATCTGGCTGTCGGCCCTCATGGACCCGTGCGCGGAGTAGAGCCATTCCGCCCGGACCTTGAATGCCTTGCTGTAAATGACGGCTTGATCAAACGAGAAGGGGGCGTTGCCATTCTCGTTGCTTTTGTAGGTGTTGGCGTTCCAGCCGAACCGACGCACCGCTTCTGCCTGGGAAACAAATCCAGCGTCGATACGGGCCTTGCGGAGTCGGTCGTGTCGTTCGGACATGGCACAAAAGATACCGCCCGATTGGGTATAAGACCTGCCAGATGAGTTGACACGAATCGGGTATAATTCATACCGTTCGCCACCATGCGAACTCATGCCTCGATCATCAGCGACGCCGGCGGGCCATCCGCTCTTTCCAAAATCGTCTCGGCCTCGGCCGGGACGATCAAGCAATGGCGTCGAAACGACAGCATTCCAGCCCCTTATTGGAAGGCTCTGGCCGAGCAGGGGGTCGCCACGTTGAGCGATCTGGCGGTCGCCGCTGCTAGTCGGGTTGAGCGTCGTGAGCATGAGGCGGCCCCTTCTGGTGAGGCCCCATCCATGGCGCCGACCGAGCCCGCTGGCGCCGGTGCAAAATCCGGAGCCTTGCAATGACAATCGCGGCCGAAGTGCGGGCGCTGGATGTCCGCTTCCTTCCAAAGCCCGGTGCTCGCGGGGTAGGGGCAAAGCTCGATCTTGTCTCTGTGGACGTGAGGCTGACCTGCCGGAAGGGAGATGTTGGCCCCTTACAGCCGGGGGGCGTTCTCGATGCTGTCGAGCAGGTTGGTGAGCGCGTCGTAGGCGACCGGGAATGGTGCAGACGCTGCGGCACAGGCCTGAATAACGGACGCGAGCTCAAGGGATGTCTCGGTTGTCCGGCGCTGGGCCAACACCCGAATGATGAGCCACAGTGCGCCCGCTTCCTCTTCGAGCGTGCCCAAGCGGCGCTCGAGGTCCGCGATCCGCTGATTGTCCGACTGTGGCATGCGCTGTCCGTTTCCTGGGCCGAAACGAAAGCCCGAGTCGGCGAGGCGCTGCAATGAGCCGCGCCCTGACCGACGGGGAGATCAAGGCCCTGTTCCGCCAGCTGGTGAAGGCCTGCGGCGGGGTCGAGGCGTGCGGGGTCGAGCTTGCCTGCAAGCATCAGCGCGTCAGCCTGCTGCAGAACATCAACGCGCCGGACATGCCCAGCTTCCGCCAGATCCTGACGCTGGAGGCGGTGGCGGGTTCGCCGATCGTGACGGGCGCTGCCGCGCGCGCCATCGAGGGCGAGGAAGACGAGACCCTGTCGGCGGCCGTCGTCGACGCCGTCCAGGCCGCGGCCGAGGCCCTGGGGGCCGTCCACGCCATGGAGGCCGACGGCGAGCGGACCGAGGCGGAAATCCGGAACGTCCAGCACGTCACCCAGAAGGCGCTGCGCGAGATCCAGGAGGCGGCCGACGCGGCCGCCCGCCTTAAACCGGGCAAAACCGGTTCGCGGGGTGCAGGATGAACCGGGCCAAACGGGCGATCATCACGCCGGAGGATCTCGATTTTTGGCGCGGCCTGATCCGGCTGGCCGAGCGTGCGGCGCGCGGGCCCGCAGTGCAGCCCGCGCCCGGGCTGGCGCGGCAGGCCAAGCGCGCGGCCAAGGTGCCTGCGCCGGGTGCGGAAGCGGCGGGCAATCCTTTCTTCGTGCTGGGCCAGACAGCCCGCCGCTATGCTGAGGCGAACGCCGCCAGCCGGAGTGACATCCAGGGCGATCTGGCCTCCGCCGCGCGGCGTGCCGACACGGCGTTGACCGCGCACGAAGGGGCCAATGCCCCGGCCTTTCGCAAGGACATCGACGGATGAGGGGTCTGACCGATCAGCAGATGGGCGCCCTGACGTCCGGCATGAGCGACGCCAGCTGCGGCCTGATCCTGGGGCGTTCGGTCGGATGGGTCGTTCGAATGCGGCGCGACCTGGAAGGCGCGGCCCCCACGCCCCCGGTTCAGGCCGTCGAAGCGGCCGCGCCGAAGCCCGAAGCCCGAAGCCCGAAGCCCGGGAGTGTGTCCGGTGAGGGAGGCCGTCAAGCGGCAGAGGGTGGAGGCGCTGCGCGACGAGTTCGATCTTCTCAGCGGCGAGCCGCCGCCGCCCGGTCCGGCGCGGATCGCGCGCATGCTGTCGGAGGCCGAACTGTGAGCGGCGCCGTGAAACCCGGTCGCGGTGTCATGCCGTCAGACGCGATCGTCGCGGCTGCCGTGACGGCCGCCTGCCGGTTGCGCGGCGTCGATGCCAGCAAGGTCAACGACAGGGGTCTGGATGGCCGTCGTGCGCGTCAGCTGGCCGGTGCCGCCCTGCATGCGCGGTTCGGGACCGCGAACCTGGCCTTGGCCGAACGGTTGACCCTTCACGGCCCGGAACTGGCTCCGTCGATGCTCGCGAAAGCCGGGATCACAACCGACGACATGCTGAGCGTGGTCGAGGCGCTGGACGGTGTAGATGCCACTGTCGAAGTCCGGCCGATGTCGCCGCCCGCGCCTGTCCGGGCCATCACGGGGGGCCTCAACCCGGCCGCGCCCCCGCCCTTCGTTCCGCGGGAGCGCAAGGCTCCGAAGGCCAGCGCGCCCCGCCCTGTCGGACTGCCCGACAACCTGAGCTGCGCGCGGT
Organism: Brevundimonas subvibrioides ATCC 15264; assembly: GCF_000144605.1. Taxonomy (NCBI): domain Bacteria; kingdom Pseudomonadati; phylum Pseudomonadota; class Alphaproteobacteria; order Caulobacterales; family Caulobacteraceae; genus Brevundimonas; species Brevundimonas subvibrioides. The sequence continues at coordinate 1,363,364 of NC_014375.1, forward strand.
CCAGGCCGCATCCGACGCCGGATCGGGCCGCCCGGCCCTTGCCAGCACCGCGGCCTCCGTCGGCGCAGCCGAAGCCGATGAAGCCTGCGCACGTCGTGCGCCTGAAGCCCGTGACGACGGACATCGCCCGTTGGGCCCGCTGGTTCCTGGCCTCGCCTATCTGGACGGCCGAGGAGGTCGCGGATCTGTTCGGCGTGCATCCCGACGGCCTGATCGATGCGGTGGCGGCATGAGCCGGGCGATCACAGGGGCCAAGCATCCGAGACATGGGGCGCCGTCGGCGCCCTCTTTGCCCTTTGGGATGGAGGGTCGGGCCGGAGCGCTGATCGCAGGCGATGATCCGCAGACGGCGCTGTATCGCGAGCTGAACTTCTTCCCCACACCGCCGTGGGCGGCGCGGGCCGGCGGCGAACTGGTCCGGATGCTGGACCCGTCCCCAGCCGAACCCCTGACGGTCTGGGAGCCCGCCTGCGGCGAGCTGCACATGGCGCTGCCGCTCGAGGCCTATTTCGATCACGTGTTCGCTTCGGACGTGCACGCCTATGGCCGGAACGTCGTGCGGGATTTTCTCGATCCGTCAGCCATTGGCGGCGCCCTGCCGTCCGTGAAGGGTGCAGGTGTCGACTGGGTGGTCACGAACCCTCCGTTCGCCAAGGCCGAAGCCTTCGTCCAGCGTGGTCTGCAGGTGGCGCGACGGGGCGTCGCCGTGCTTTGCCGTCTGGCGTTCACTGAGAGTGTTGGCCGATACCCGCTGATGCTGCGCAAGGCGGTCACCGCCCCGTTCGCCGAGCGGGTCCCGATGCAGCTGGGCAGCTGGGACCCCGACCTGTCCTCGGCGACCGCCTATGCCTGGTTCGTCTGGATGCATCCTGTCGCGCTGGCGGACAGCCCGTTCCGCCACGCGATCGAGGCCGCCTGGGCGATGGACGCGACCCTCGAGCGGCTCATCCCGCCGGGAACATGCGATCGGCTTTCGCGCCCCCACGATCGTGAGACGTTCGCCGGCGAGGCTCCGTCGGCCCAGCTTGAATTGGCGGGGCTGAGCTGATGGTCGCGTATTCGTTCAAGGCGCGGTTCGGACCTCTGATCCGGTCGGGCGTGAAGACGCAGACGGTGCGGGCCGACCGCAAGCGGCATGCGCGGGCCGGGGAGACGCTGCAGCTCTACACCGGCATGCGGACGCGGTCGTGCAAGCTGCTGGCCACGGCGACCTGCCTGAAGGTGTCGACGATCCGCTTCCGGTTCGGTGAGGATCCGTCGATCGATCTGCATGGTATCGGGGTGACGACCTGTCCCGGCGGCCTTGATCACTTTGCGCGATCCGACGGGTTCGCGGACTGGGGTGACCTGGCTGCGTTCTGGGCCAAGGAGCATCCCGGTCTCGATGCCTTTGAGGGCATCCTGATCCAGTGGACGGCCGACAGCCTGGTGATGGATTGATGGACGCCAGCCTGTTCGATCGCGCCAGCGCCGCCGTGTCCTGCGAAGACGTGGCGGAACGGGGCGGGCGCACGGTGCTGCGCAAGGGGCGCGGCGTGTGTCCGCTGAACGGCTGCGGCGCGAACTCGAAGGCTCAGCCCTTCGCGGTGCTGGACAGCGGCCGCCGCTGGAAGTGCTGGTCCTGCGATCCCAAGGGTGGCGACGTCGTCGATCTGGAGCATCGTCTGTATTCCAGCGGCTCTGATACTTTGGCCGATGCTGCCCGGCGTCTGGTCGGCGGGGTGGCCCAGGAAGAGAGCGCGGAAAGCCGCGAGCGTCGATCGAAGGCACGCGCACAGGCCGAAGAAGAGGCCATGGCCGATGCGGCCTGGAAGACGGAGCTGGCGCGGAGCCTGTGGCGGGAAGCCGGGGCGGCGCTGGGATCTCCGGCGCAGACCTATCTCGAGGCGCGGGCGATCCGCGGGCCAGTGGCGGCGCGGGCCCTGGCCCTGCTGAGGTTCCACCCCGCCGCCTATCACAGCGGCGACCCGACGCACGGCGTGCGCCTGCCTGCGATGATCGGTCTGATCATGACCGAGTTCGGTCCGACAGGCGGCGTGCACGTCACCTATCTGAGCCCAGACGGGAAGCGGAAGACGCACCGGGACCCCGCCAAGCGCATGTGGGGTCCGCAGGGCGTCCGCGTCGCGGTCGGCGACGACACCATGTCCGTGCCCGGCGGGATCTGGCTGACGCGCCCGGACGCGCCCGGTCCTCTGGTGGTCGCGGAGGGGATCGAAAACGCCCTGTCACGGGCGATGCTGCTGGCCGGTGATCTAAGTCTGCCTGTGCGAGCCGCGGCCGCAGGGTCGCTAGACCGGCTGGCCGGGTTCGAGGTGACCGATCCGAAGACGGGCGCGCGGGACGTCTGGTCGGTGACGCCTGACCCGCTGCGCCCGCCCTTCACCTGGCCGGAAGATCCGGCCCACCCGTTCGGCCTGGTCGAGGTCGCGACCGACGGGGACATGAGCCCGGTCAAGGTCAAGGGCTGGGCCGGAAAGAAAAAGACCAAGCTGACGACGTTCGAGCGGCATTCGGCCGAACGGGCGCGGGTGTGTGGTGCCCTGGGGGTCGCAGGCTGGCGTCGGCGGTTGGCCCCGGACAGCGGGACGGTCGTCAAGGCGACGCGGTCGCCGCTGGGGCTGGATTTCAATGATGTGCTGAAGGCGACGGCCTCGGGCGAGACGGGGGCGATGGCGTGAGCGAATCCTATGACATGCCGGATGCGGATCCGGACACCGAGCTGAAGGCCGGTTCGCTGTGGGTCGAGGTGGATCCGGCGACCTCGCCCGTGATCCCCCTGGGCTTCTATGGCGGCAAGGTCGTCTTCGCCCTGCCTGAGGGCGAGCTGCGCGAGGAGCCGGCGGCGAAGATCCCGGCGATGCTGAAGACCGACCTGTACGTCTCCAAGGCCGGGCGACAGTTCCTGATCCACTGGCGCGACAGCGAGGGTAGGTTTCAGCGGGACTTTGCGGCCCAGTGGTTCGTGAACGCCTGTCGCGAAGCCGGGCGATGGGACGACAACCGGCCGAAGCGTGGATACGGCGTCTGGCCCAGCGCAGAGGGGCCGATCGTCCACGCCGGCGACGCGGTCGGCCGGGCCCCGTTCCGAAAGGACGACTGGAAGCCGGTCGCGACGGCGCTGCGCGAAACCGGATCGGGACCCATCTGGCTTTTGCGGCCCCCGGTCCCCCGCCCGGGCAAGCCCGCGACGGTCGCGGACGGCGAGACCCTGAGGGGCCATCTGGACCGGTGGGCCTTCGCGCCCATGGGGTCTGGCGGGTTGTCGGAGGCCGACGTCCTGATGGGCTGGCAGGGGGTCGCGCTGCTGGGCGGGGTGCCGAGTTTCCGACCGCATATCTCGGTCAGCGGCGGGGCAGGGACGGGCAAGACGACCCTGTCGCGCCTGATGCAGGCAGCGGGGAGCGCCAATGCCGGCGAGTTGCTCGACACCTTCACCGAGGCGGGGATCAAGAACAGCCTGACCGGGGAGGCGAGGGGCCTCTACATGGACGAGGCCGAGCCCAGTCCGGACGGACAGGGGCCGGTCGAGCGGGTCATGGAAGTGCTACGCCGGATGTCGACCGGCGACGGGTCGTCGGGGCGCAAGGGCGACGTCGGCGGCAGGACCGTCGCGACCACGGCCGTGGGCTGCGCCTATCTGGCCAGCATCTTCCCGGTGGCCTTAGGCGACGCCATGGCCACCCGTATGGTCGAGGTCCGGTTGAGGCCGCTGGGCAAGGCGAAGGGCGGCGCGGACGGCGACTTAAGCGCCGCCATCGACTGGGCGCGGGAGGCGTCGCCCGCTTTGCTGGCGCGCGCCGTGCGCCTGGCTGATCGCTTCAAGGCCGATGCCGGGATGCTGAAGACGGCGTTGGGCGAGGGTGGCTCGCTGCCGCGCGCGGCCGACTTGATCGCGGCCCTGGCGGCCGGGCGAAGGCTTCTGCTTAGCGACGAGGCTCTGTCGCTCGAGGGGGCGCGAGACGAGGTGCGCCTGTGGTCAGCACTGATCCAGGGGCGGGAGGAGACGTCGTCGGCGCAGAACCCGGGGCAGGGCTGTATCTCGCGGATCTGGGCCATGAACTCTGGGCAGCATGTCAAAGATCGACACCTGACGATCGGGGAGATGATCGAAGAAGAGGCAACCTCTCCGGGGTATCACGACAAGGTCCTGAAGACGTTCGGGCTGATCGTCGAGAATGGGCATGCGAATGCCGAGCGGCCGGGGCCGTGGTTACTGATCTCGACCAATCATCCCGCCCTCGTGAAGGGGCTGGCGGGGACCCAGTACGCCAACTGGCGCGGGGTGCTCGAGCACCTGGCCGACTTGGGCGACGCCTATGCGCCACGACATCTGCCGACGGCCAAGCGGTTCGGGCTTCACCAGAGCCGCGCGATCGCCGTCCCCCTGACCCCCTGGTTAGGGAAGCCCGTCGCCGTGGGGGTGGACCCCAGGGCTGCGTCCCCCTTCGACGAACCCGATTGGGACGCCCGGTTCGGCCCTGCGTCCCGTCCTGCGTCCCATGAGGAAAGCCATGACTGACGGGGCTTTCAGGGTGATTCGGGACGATGGGACGGTTGGGACGCTTGATCCGCCGCCCTCCTGTGCAGGCGCGCACCCGTGGATGCACATGACGCCACAGGTGCATCCCATGCGTCCCACGCGTCCCACTCTCTCTTTTTCTCAAGTGAACCAAAGAAATAACCGGGACGCCAAACCGGGACAGGGCGGGACGGCGCGCTCTGGCCTGACTGGGCGGACCCTTGCCCTGAAAGGACCCCGCCTGTGACCGCCCTCATGGTCGAAGACACGAAGCCCGCCGCGCCCTGGTTCGTGGTGATCACTCACGTGAACCAGGAGAAGCTGGCCAAGTACCAGCTCGAGCGCCAGGGCCATGCGGTCTACATGCCGATGGTGCCGCCGTCGCCTCGCGCCCGCATGCGCAACGGGGTGCCGCCTTCGGTCCGGCCCATGATCCCGCGCTACCTGTTCGTCCAGGTCGACTTGGACCAGCCGGGCTGGCCTGCGATCTATTCGACGTTCGGCGTGAGCGAGGTCATCTCGTCGGGCACTGGTGAAGGGCGTCGGCCTCGGGCGATCCCGACCCGCTTCATCGAAGAGATCCGCGCGCGGGAGGTCAATGGCCTGGTGATCCTGCCGGAAGCGCGCAAGGCCGGGCCTGCGCCCGTGGCCTGCCGGTTCAAGAAGGGCGACAAGCTGCGCTGGCATGGCCCGACCGCCGACTACGAGGTGGTGTTCCAGCAGATGGTTGACGGGAATCGTGCGGAGGTCGTATTCACGCTCATGGGCGTTGATTCGCGCCAGGTGATTTCGCTGCCGTCAGACGACTGACGCGCAGTGCGGTAGCCATCCAGCCCCAGCCATTCTTGAGAAGCCCGCCAGCCTCGCGCTCGGCGGGTTTGTCTTTACCTATCAGTAGCTTGCGAAGCCACGGGTCCTTCCGGGGGGTCGCTTCCGTATACGGCAACTCTGGGCGTGTACGTTCAAAAATCAGCCTAATCCTGCGGCGTAGCACGGACCGCGCACGGTTAGACTTCATCGCACGGAACTGCATGCATGAGCGCACGGAACGCGCCCCGTCAGGGGTGGGTGACCGTCGTCGCAGCTGCGGCGGCGCTGACCGAGGCAGGAGATCGGATCGATGCGTCGAACGTGTCGCGATATCTGGCCCGCAACCCTGACATTGGGCAGGAGAAGGTCGGAAAGTTTCGCTACGTCGATCTGGTCGCACTGAAGGCGCACCGGAACACGTCGCTGTACGTCGCGGACAAGCGCCAAGCGCGCGACCTCGATGCGCCCGAGCACGTTCCGCTCGGTCGCGCCGTCGTCCAGATGGCGGATCTTGAGGAAGATGCCCCCGTGTCGGGTGGCTCGGCCATCGCGAACGCAAACCTCGAGCTCAAGCAGATCGAACTGCGCAAGCGGCTTCGCGAGGAAGCCCTCGAGACCGGCGCGCTGGTGCACGCCGAGGAGGTCCGGACGATCTGCACCGGCATGCTGGAAGCCTACGCCGCCGAGCTGGCGCGTCAGGAGGGCCAGCTGACCGCGAAACTGGGCCGGGAAATCGGCATGCAGATCCGCAAGGCCCATCGGGCGGCACGCATGGCCGCCGTCAACCGCATGATCGAGGCTGCAGGCCAGCAAATGGACCCCGGTCCGTCCGTCGACGAAGACGTCCAGGCCGCCTGACCATGTTCGCGTCGCCACTCTCGGCGGCCGCCTTGCTGGTGGTCGCCTCGGTCGCCCAAGACTTCGCGCCGCCGGCCGATGTCAGCATCTCGGAATGGGTCGAGCAGGGGCATGTGATGCTCTCGGCCAGGACCGGCTCCCCGCTGGCTCAGAATGGCCCCGTGCCGTTCGGCTTCGACGGCGTCGAATACTTGCGGGAGCCGCTGGACCGGCTTCACCCAGACGATCCCTGCACGCGCGTGGCGGTCAGGGGAGGGGCCCAGTCGGCCAAGTCCTCGATCGGGCAACTGTGGATCGCCTGGTCGATCGTGAACCGTCCGGCACCCTTCGCCATCGGCCTGCCGTCGGCGGCCGAGATTCCGAAATACGACGACGCCAAGCTTGCGCCGATCATTGAGGACAGCCCGGAGCTGCGCCGCCGCGTGAAGCCGGTCTCGACCAAATCGAGCGAAGGCTCGAGCATGCGAAAGAAACGGCTGATGACAGGGGCGACGATCGCCCTGTTCAACCTGGCCTCGCCCAAAGAGCTTCAGATGATCTCGGCGGGCAACCTGGTCCTCGAGGAAGTCGGGAACGCCCTGAAGGAAGTCGGCACCCGCGGCGCTCCGGTCAAACAAGCCCGCGAACGCCAGGCGGCTTATTCGGTCCTGGGCTCCAAAGAGGCCATGCTTTCCACCCCGGCCGAGCTGGGCGACTGCGAAATCACCAAGGCCGAGGAGGCAGGCGACCGCCGGCGCTTCTATGGCGAATGCCAGCAGTGTTTCGGCCACTTCAATCTGACGCCCGAGGGTTTCAAGACCGGCGACCGGGCAGGGACCCCGCACCACTTCGTCTGTCCGCCAGAGGGCGGCGGCTGCGGCGGCGTCCTGGAAGAGGCGGACATGCCCGCCTTCCGCAAGGCCGGGTTCTGGCTGCCGACGTTCCCGTCGGACGATCCGGATAACCCCGCGCCCGCAGCGTTCGTCACGCGAGAGGCGCTGGACCGCTGGCTGCTGCCGTCGGACGATGGTCGTTACCGGGTGTCGTCGCGGGACTGCGAGGGCCGCGAGCCCAGCTACTACATCTGGCAGGCCATGTGCGGCCTCATCAGCTGGTCGAAGATCGCGGGCACGATCGCCGATGCGAAGACGCCGGCCGACCTGAAGGCGCTAGAGCAGCAGGTCTACGGTCGTGCCTGGGATCCGTCAGTCGAGGCCATGGCCTGGGAGGATCTGCACCGGATCCGCGAGGATTACGACCTCGGGACCGTCCCAACTCGCGCGGGGGTCCTGACCGGCTTCTGCGACGTCCAGGGCGGCTACCTCGAATGGGGCGTGATCGGCTGGGGCCCCGGCGCGGAATGGTGGGTGGTCGATCGCGGCATCGTCGAAGGCGACACCTCCGGTGATCTGGTCTGGCAGGCCTTGGACGTCATCACCCGCAAAACCTATCCGCATCAGGATGGCGGCGAGCTGGACGTTGAGTGGGGCGTCGATACCGGGTTCAGGACCCAAAAAGTCTATGCCTTCTGCCGCGGGCGGCCGAACGTCAAGGCGATGGACGGCCAGCCAGGCTGGAAGAAGCCGGCGCTCGGCAAGCCCAAGCCGCAACGCGTGATCGAGAACGGGCGGGTCAAGGGCAGGGTCAAACTTTATCCGACCGGCACCTGGGAGCTGAAGGCCGCTTTGGCCTGGTCGCTCAAGATTTCGGTCGAGGCCGGTTACGCCACGCCGCTGTCGGGTCGGGGTCATTGGTCCCAGAACGAGACCGAAGCCTGGGCCATGCAGATCACGGCCGAGGGTCTGGCCGAGGAGAAGGACAAGCGCACGGGCGAAACGAAGCGCTGGTGGAAAAAGCTGCGCGAACGCAACGAGTGGGTCGACATCTGGGTCGGATGCCGAGCCCTTGCCTTCAACCTCGGCGTGGGCGTTCCGAGGAAAGATGGAACTGGCGAGGCCTGCGACTGGGAGGCCCTCTCCACGAACCGCGCCCCGCAGAGCAACCAGGCAGACATCTTCGCGGCAAGTCCCCGACCGGCGCACGCCGTGCGCCCTGAAGAAGCCGAGCCGCCCGCTGATCTGGGCTGGCATTCCATGCGGAAGGTTTTGTGATGGCGCTGACTCCAGAAGAGACGGCTGAGCTCGTGCTCCTCAAGAGCGTCCGTCTGGACCTGATCTCGGGACAAAAAGTTTCGAAAGTGACCTCGGGCGGGCGCTCGGTAGAGTTCAACCAGGCCAGTCTGTCACGCGTCGAGGAGACGATCGCCAGCCTCGAGCGGCGCAGCCGCCGCCGCCGCGGCGGAGCCATCGGCTTCACGTTCTAGGAGACCGCATGACCTTGCTCGACGCCACCGGACGACCGATCAGTTCTTCGCACAAGCCCCGCGCCAACGCCCTGGCTGGAGGTTTCGATTTCGGGTCCTACGATTCAGGCGGAGCCTGCGGGCCGATCATGGCGGACTGGTTCGCCCAGATCCGTTCAGCGGACATGGAGTGGCTGCCGAACCGAAACCCCTCGGTCGCGCGCGCCAGAGACGTGGTTCGTAACGATCCCATTGGGGCCTCGGCCGTCGCTCGCCGCCAGAACGCGGCGATCGGCAGAGGCTGGCGATTGTCGGCCCGCCCGAATGCCCGGGCCCTCGGCATCGATCCCATCGTCGCGCGCGAGCTGGGCGCTGCCATGGAGGTCGAGTTCCGGTCGCATGCCTATGGCCACGCATTCGAGATCGATGCGGAGCGCCGACTGAACTTCGGGCAGCTGCTGCGCGTCACGACGGCCCACCTGATGGTTGACGGCGACGGCCCCGCCCTGGTCGAATGGGCCGAGGGCGAGGGCACTCGCTACTCGACCCGCCTGCGGCTTGTCGATCCCGACAGGCTCTCCAACCCGACAGGTCGGATGGATGACCGGTACCTGCGCGGCGGCATTGAACGCAACGAGGTCGGCGTCCCGGTTCGATACTGGTTCCGCGAACGGCATCCGGCCGACCTGGGGGTGGATGGCCGGCGATTCACCTGGACCGGCTATGATCGTTTCACCGCCTGGGGTCGCCCCCAGGTGCTTCACGCCTTCGACCCGCAGCGCGCGGAACAGACCCGTGGCGTCTCGCGCTTCGCGGCCTCGTTGAAGAGCTTCCGGTCGCTGGCGAAGTTCTCCGACGCCACCTTGCAGGCGGCGACCATCAACGCGTTGATGGTCGCGTTCGTGAAGTCGAGCGCCGGGCCGGAAGCGGTCAGCGAGTTCCTGGAGGTCGACGACCTGAAAGGCTTCGAGACCTCGCGCGAGAGCTTCTACGAATCCAATCCCGTCTCCCTCGCCGGCGGGGCGCGCATGCCCGTTCTGCCGTTCGGCGACGAGATCGAGATGCAGACGGCCTCACGTGATGTGGCCAGCTTCGACGCCTTCGTCCGCGCCAACATCCGGCTGATCGCCGCTTCCCTAGGCGTGACCTACGAAGAGCTGTCGATGGACTACAGCCAGACGAACTATTCGTCCGCGCGCGCCGCCATGGTTCATGCGTGGGCCGAAACGCAGTCACTGTCTTCAATCGTCGAGGCCCAGATCGTCAGGCCCTATTACGTCGCATTCCTCGAGGAGGCGTTCGACCGGGGGTATCTGTCGATGCCCGCCGGGGCACCGGACTTTTACGACGCCGTCGACGCCTACGCCGAGGCCAAGTGGATCGGCCCCGGCCGTGGCTACATCGATCCAGTCAAGGAAATCGACGCCGCCGCCGCGCGCATCGAGGCGGGCCTCTCGACCCTGGAAGACGAATGCGCCGACCAGGGCAAGGATTGGGAGGAGGTTCTCGACCAACAGGCGCGCGAGCGTCAGCGTCGGATCGATCTCAAACTTCCCGACCCAGCGGCTCCTCCCGAGACCGCGCCGCTGACCCAGACCGAAGCGGAAGACGCCGCAAACGCCCGACCCGGGGCTTTGGCCAGGGTGCGTTCGACGGCCCGGTCGCCCGAGCACGCCGCCTTTCTCGACCAGCGCTCCGGCGCCTGAGGACAAACCATGCAAGATGTCCAGCTTCTGGCGTCCCGCTATGCGGGACGTCCCCTTCTGCTGACGCCAACAGCGGCACGCGACCTCGCGAACCGGGTCCGGCAGATCGACAGCCGCGCGTTCGAACGCCCTTCCCGCGTCGGTGCCTTCCTGCGCCGGGTCGGCCTCGCCGACGGTGGCAAGCGTCCTCGAATCTCGGCGATGGACGACGATGGCATCCCCGCCGTTCCGATGGACGAACAGCTCGCTTATTCGCCGCGCTGGCTCGGCGACGTCGAAGACACAGGGTTCTGCTGGTCGTTGAAGGATGGTGTCGCGCTCATCTGCTGCGACACGCCGCTGGTTGAGCGGGGTGACGAATTCTGCGGCATGGTCTGGCACGGTTACGACACGCTGCTGATCGCAATGCGCGAGGCGATGGCCGACGCCCGCGTGCGCGGGATCTTCCTGCGCCTCGACACGCCGGGCGGAGTGGTCGGCGGCGGACTACCCGCCCTGGCCCAGTTCATGCGCGAGGCCCGCGAAAGCGCCGGGGGCAAGCCCATCTGGGTCTACGCGGACATGGCCTGCTCGGCTGGCTACTGGATCGCTGCGCAAGCCGACCGGATCCTGGCACCCAGCGTCGGCTACGTCGGTTCTATCGGTGCCGTGATGGTCCACGAGGACTGGTCGGGCGCTCTTGAGCAGGATGGCGTCGCCATCACGTCGATCGAGTTTCCCGATGGCGGGGTGAAGACCGAGGGGGCTTGGTGGAAGGCGCTCAGCGAGGGTGGCCGCACCGCGCTTCAGTCCGACATCAACCAGGTGGGTGAGATGTTCCTGGCGGACGTCGCGGCCGGTCGGCCCGGTCTGGACCGGGAAGCTATGCTGGCGATGCGCGCCGACGCCTTCATGGCTGAACACACGGACCCCGCTCGATCGGGCGTCACACTCGGTCTCGCCGATGAGATCGCGACCGAGGAGGCGGCGTTCGCCGCCCTGGTCGATCACGTTTCCGCCCCTGCGGATCCTGCCCTCGCCGCTGCGCCAGGGGCGCGCACGGCTTCCACCCCGAAGGAGAGGCCAATGGCCACGAAAACCCATGCGGGCGGCAAGCCGACCCGCGCCGCTCAAGTCGCTCAGGCGAAAAAGGCGATGAAACTCGCTCAGGCCAATCTGGCCAGGGTGCAGGCGTCGGACGCGGCCGACCCGGCTGAGGATGAAGACGACAATGCGCCCGAGAGCGGCACCGACGAGGCAGCGCTGCCTGGCGAAGACGAGCCCGGCGACGAAACCGATCCCGATGCGGATGATGAGGACGACGACGAGGCGAAGGCCATCGCGGCATCGGCCGAGGCGGCGTCCCATCCGGCGCTGGCGCTGGCCGCCATTCGCAGCGGGATGAGCCTGAGCCAGTTCAAGGCCTCCGCCGGCGCGGCCGGTCCCGCCCATCGGCCGTCGCGTCTCGACGCGGCCATGACCGGCGCTCGCCGCCTGACCCCGGACGCTCCCGTAGCCGGGAGCCAGGGCATGGGCGGCGCCCTGGTCGCGGACGCCCAGCGCCGCCGCGACGCCTCCAAGCGGGGTCGCTGACCTCTCCTCGCCTTTTGGCCGGGTCGGCACCGGCGCTTCTCTGAAAGGATCCTGCCATGCAGGTCATCAAAACGAACCAGCCGGGCACGCTCGGCGATCTGATCCACTGGGAGGTCAATCCGACCTTCACGACCGAAGACGGCGTGCTGCTGGCCGGCTCCGGCGGCGCGCGGGTGATCGACCAGTTCACCGTCATCGCACAGGTCACGGCGAGCAAGAAGCTGCAGACGATCGACTTCGCAGGATCGGGCGGTGCCAACGTCGCCTATGGCGTCAGCCTGTTGCCTGCCCAAGCGGCCGATGGCGTCGACGGCGAGATCAAGTACCTGCGACGCGGCCCCGCGATCATCCACGCCGAAAGCCTGGTCTGGCCTGCGGGTGCCACTGACAACCAGAAGGCCACGGCGCTCGCCGCCCTCCTGGCTCAAGGCATCCTGGCCAAGACCGGCATCTAACTCAGCGGCCCGGAAGCGGGCCGGCGTTCACCGACTGAACTCACCGGTTCGCTGACGGCCCTCGGCCCGCGACCGAAACCCCGAAAAGGAAATCGACCCATGCCGACGACCGTCGTCAACCAAGACTCCGGCCTGCGCCTGCCGTTCACGGCGGTGGAACTGACCCAGTCCATCAACACCCTGCCGCCCCAGTTCGGGCAGATGGCGCGTGACGGGATGTTCCCGATCGAGCCGCTGGCTTCGGCCTATATCGAGATCGTGTCGGAAGGCGGCGCGATCTACGCCCTGCCGATCACCGACGAGGGTCGGCCGGCCACGATCGCCCGCCGCGACAAGGGCCAGTCGCTGATCTTCAAGATCCCGAACATCACCCACGAAGACAGTGTGCTGGCCAACGACATCCGAAACTGGCTGGCCGCGGCCCAGCGCACCCGTCGGCCCGAGACGCTGGTGAACCTGGTCAACAAGCGTCTGGAGAAGCTCCGTCGCAAGTTCGACCTGACGCTCGAGCTGCTGCGCGTCTCCGCCCTTGCGGGCAAGATCGTCGATGGGGGCGGCGGCGAGGTCTACGATCTGTTCACCGCCTTCAACGTCGTCCAGTCGATCGTCTATTTCGACCTCGCCAATGCCAACACCGACGTGAACGCGAAGTGCGGTGAGGTCATCGACATCATCGGTCAGAA